>JAWODI010000041.1:0-54868 GCA_046483365.1 Archaeoglobaceae archaeon
ATCTTGATATAATATAATTTTTATAAATTATCTTAGTAAATTATAATTTATAATGTCCGATGCATCAACTGCACTGACCACTGCAGCTACGGGAACATCACAGAACAGGGATATCTTCTTTTTGGTGGAATCCTTAAGTCTCTCCTTGCATCTGCCCACAATGACGTCCGGATGTAGCCCCAGACTGCGGAGTTCTTTAACACTGTGCTGAGTGGGTTTGGTCTTTTGTTCACCACATGAATCCACTGGGACGAGGGTGACGTGTATAAGAGAGAATTCATCCTCTCTCTCTTCGTTCTGCATTTGCCTCACTGCTTCCAGGAAGGGCATGCTTTCAATGTCACCCACTGTTCCCCCGATCTCTACAAGGCAGACGTCTGCATTGGTCTCTTTGGCGATCCTTCTTATCCAGGATTTTATCTCATCTGTAACGTGGGGAATGATCTGCACGGTCTGTCCTAAATAATCTCCTCTTCTCTCTTTTTCTATAACAGATTGATAAACCTTACCGGTAGTGATATTGTGTTCTCCGGTAACTTCTTCTCCAATAAAACGCTCATAATGACCCAAATCAAGGTCGACTTCGGTACCGTCCTTCAAAACGAACACCTCACCGTGCTGGAAGGGGTTCATGGTACCGGCATCGATGTTGATATAGGGGTCGACCTTAATGGGAATGACTCTATAACCCATGTCAACCAAGAGCCTGCCAGCTGAAGCGGCAGTAATTCCCTTGCCCAGCCCGCTCATGACACCTCCAGTAACCATTATGAACTTGGGCATATGATCACCTTAATTCAGGAGGGAGCATGTTGGGAATGCCGTCTTCGATAGGATATTCAACTTTACATTTACTGCACACCAGCTTACCGGCAGTAATCTCTTCCTCATTCTCCTCTTCAACCACTAACTCCAGATCTCCTTTGCAAGTAGGACATGCGAGAATATCAAGCAAATCTCTTTTCATAGAACATCGTAAGGAGACCAATTTATTAGCTTTTCTCTCCGTTAGGACAAAAGCGACCCCCATAAAAAGTAACCTAAATAAAATAAAGAATATAAAGAATAAGTTAGAGTTACGGGATTATTGATGTAGGCTTGTTCAAGTTATTATCTTCTCGTCTCTGAGGTCTATTATGTGGGTGAGGTCGGGTCCGGTGGAGATGAGGGTCACGGGAACTCCTGTATCGTCCTCTACTTTCTCCACGAACTCTTTTGCTTCCTTTGTCAGGTCATCCCACTTCGTGGCTCCATAGCATTTGTTGTCCAGCTTGTCGATACAGGTGAGAGCTACCTGGGTTGCACCGTTTACTACTGCGGAGTATCTGGCGAACTCTCCGTCCCACTTGCCGATCCTTCTTCTTCGTCCTGTCACCGTACCGTATTCCTCGATCCCCAATTTCTCTGCTTCTTCCTGGGACATTTCTGTGGGGAACGGACCACTGCCCACTCTGGTGGGGAATGTCTTGAACACCACTATGACATCATCGATCTTTGTGGGCCCAACCCCCACATCGGCTGCCATGGTAGAAGCTGTGGTATCCTTTGAGGTCACGTAGGGATAACTTCCGAAGGATAGGCTGAGACCAAAACCCTGGGTACCTTCTATGAGGACCATCTCGTTGTTGTCCAGCAATTCGTTGACTTCCTGTGGAACGTCGGTGATGGAAGCACTTAATTCATCCATGTCCTTGGCCTGTTTTGCTACACGCATTACTCTATCCCTGTTCGCAGGACCGCAACCTGTCCCTGTGCTGCCGATAGTTGTTTTAAGATGTTCATCTCCTCTGTCTTCTTTGATGTTCTCTTCTGAGATTATGGAGCATCTCTTGTCCACTCGAGCCCTGTCGGAAATGCCCAGTTTCTCCACTTCCTGGAGGAATACATTGGGGTCCACCAGAACTCCTGCCCCCACATACAATTTTGCGTTTTCGTACACAAAGCCAGAGGGAACCATTCTAACTCCATATTTCTCCCCTCTGAATTCTACGGTGTGACCAGCGTTAGGACCTACGCCACCCCTAGCAATGATCTTCGGCTCTTCGGTGAACGCGATATGGGAGACTATTTTCCCTTTACCTTCATCTCCCCAAAAACCACCAACAATTATTATCGCAGGCATAACAATTAGCGCTTAAAACACCTGTATTTAAGGTTGATGAATTTTCTTTTTTGTATGATGGCATTAATAAAAATTGAAGGTAAGCTAAAAAGGCTTAAAGAGTATTCATTGTCTCTACAACGGCTTCCGCGAACTCCTTTGTCCCTACCTTCGTTCCACCCATGTGACGGTGTATGTCGTAGGTGACGGTCCCCTGTTTAATGGTCTCCTCTACTGCCATCTTTATGAGGTCGCTCCCTTCATTCCACCCCATGAACTCGAACATGCGGGCTCCGGTGAGTATCTCTGCGGTGGGGTTTGCTTTATTCTGTCCTTCGTATTTGGGGGCAGACCCGTGAACGGGCTCAAAAACACCCATGCCTTCTCTTACATTCGAACCGGGAGCAATACCCAGTCCGCCTACCATTGCTGCGGCCGAATCACTGATGTAGTCGCCATTGAGGTTGGGGAGAGCCAGTACATCGTACTCAGGGGTTCTGGTGAGCAACTGCTGGAGCATGTTGTCCGCGATCCTGTCCTTGATCACTATTTTGTCGCCGGGATCTCCACCGTGTTTTTCCCACATCTCATCTTCAGTAATAGTATATTCTCCGAACTCCTTCTCAGCGACCTCATATCCCCAGTCCCTGAAAGCTCCTTCTGTGAACTTCATGATGTTGCCCTTGTGGACCAGGGTTACACTCTTCCTGTTGTTATCTATGGCGTACCGAATGGCCTGCCTGACCAACCTCTTGGTCGCAAATTCGCTAATGGGCTTGATCCCTATTCCGGAATCCTCCCGTATTTTCTGACCGAACTCTTGAGAAATGAACCTGATGAGCTTCAAAGCTTCTTCGCTGCCTTTCTGCCACTCTATACCGGCGTAGACGTCTTCAGTGCTCTCTCTGAATATGGTCAGTTCAACGTTCTCCGGGTTCTTTACGGGGCTGGGAACTCCTTGCAGATAATAAACAGGCCTTACATTGGCATAGAGGTCGAGGATCTGTCTGATGGCTACATTCAGACTCCTGAAACCCTTCCCAACCGGAGTGGTCAATGGGCCCTTAATGGCTACCCTGAACTCCCGAACAGCATTAAGAGTGTCTTCCGGCAGATATACTCCGTAGAGCTTGTTAGCATCTTCTCCGGCATATGTTTCCAGCCAGTTAACCTCTTTGTTGATCCTGGAAGCTGCAGCATCCAGCACTTTCAATGCTGCGGGAACAACATCCTTTCCTATACCATCTCCCTTTATGAAGGGTATTATAGGGTTATCAGGTACTATGAGCTTATCATCTTTGTACTCTATTCTCTCTCCGGTTTGTGGAGGCTTTATTTTTTCATAGTCGAACATCATAAAGTGCAGACTTAATGGGGGATTTTAAAATTTTGTATTGCACTGGTATAATACTCATCTTGAAGAATACAACTTCTCTATTTCACTTAAGAAGAACACAGAAGAAGCTATGAGGGCGATCTCCAGCCACCCCGTAAACTCTAGTGGTGCCAGGTCTAAAATAGTGTTAAGTGGTGGTAAGTAAACTGCAGCAAGCTGTAGAAGGATGGTAAGAGCGATACCGGGGATAATCACTCTGTTCTTCAGTTTTAGGATTTGTAGAAAATTCATGTTTAGACTGCGGGAGGTGAGGAGGTAAAATATCTCAAAGAAAACGATGACATTCATGGTAGCGGTCCTGGCCACCGCTACATCTTCATATCTAAAGAAAAATGTATATGCGCTTATGGCCATCAGAGCAGAGACCCAGAAGATCCTGAACCCGATGCTCCTGGTTATTATTCCGCCCTTTGTGGGTTTGGTTCTCAGCAATCTGGGCTCTTTCTGCTCGAAAACTAATGTTGTGCCCAGAAGGACAGCCGTCACTGTATTTATCCACAGGATATGAACGGGCAGTATGGGCAAAGTTAAGCCAATAAGGAATGCCGCCAGTATTATACTTGCCTCTCCTCCGTTGGTGGGCAACATCCATGCAATGACCTTTTGTATTTTCCTGAACACATTACGTCCCTCTTCTATGGAGTCCACAATGGTAGCAAAATTATCGTCAAGGATAATTGTCTCTGAAGCTTCTTTGGCCACTTCGGTTCCGGAGCCCATGGCCACTCCAATATCAGCAGCCTTTAACGCGGGAGCATCGTTAACTCCATCTCCAGTAACTGCCACCACCTCTCCATTGGCCTGTAAAGCTTTGACTATGCGGTACTTTTGCTGGGGAAAAGTTCTAGCAAAAACACCCGTATGCTGGAGTGCTTGGGAGAGCTCTTCATCGTTCATTCTTTCCAGTTCTTCTCCGGTTATGTCGTTACCCTCGATCCCCAGTTCGTGAGCTATGGCCAGAGCGGTGCTGGGATGATCACCGGTGATCATTATCACTCTAACTCCCGCTCTCTTGCAGTTCTTGATGGCCTCAAAGACCCCTTCTCTGGGAGGATCTATCATGCACTGGAAACCCAGAAAAACCATCCCCTCCAGCTGCTCCCCGATCCTGCCAAAATCCCCTTTCAGGGACTTACTGGCAAAACCAAGGACCCGATAACCCTTCTGAGCATACTTGATAGATATATTGGAGTAGTATTCGGGATCAATCTCTTCAATACTGCCGTTATTCAAGACATATCTGCACATTGAAAGGATTTTCTCGGGCGAACCCTTCACATACAATTCTGCATCGCTGTTTTGAGAAATAGCGGTGGCCATGAACCTCTGCCCGGGGTCAAAAGGTATCTCATCAATCACATCGAATTCTTCTTCAATATTCGCGTGTGAGGCCGACTCCAGCAAGGCGACCTCTGTGGGATCGCCACTGATCACGTATTCTCCATCCTGTATTCTGTAAACCGCTTTATTGCAGATATACCCTGCCCTCAGCACTTCAAGATGGTCCTTCCCCTCAAGCTCCTCGATCTGGTATTCCTTCCCTTCAGTAAATACCTTGATCACCTCTATTTTGTTCTGGGTAAGTGTACCAGTCTTATCCGTGCAGATGGTGGTGACACTCCCCAGGGTCTCCACAGCAGGCAATCTCCTGATCACTGCTTTTTTGGAAGCCATATCCCTTACTCCGGAGGCAAGGGTCATGGTGATGAGTGCGGGAAGGCTTTCGGGGACGGCAGCGACCATAAGAGCCACAGAAGCCAGAAAAGCGAACACCAGCTCATATCCCCGGTAAACTCCAACAGCGAAGTTGAACGCTGAAATGAAGATGATTGCGATCAGGAGGAATAGACCCAGCGTTCTCACTTTTTTTAGGAGAGGGGTCTCAACCTTTCCTTCTTTTTTTACGGTCTCCGTTATCTTTCCCAACTGAGTGGTCTCACCTGTGGCAACTACGATCGCTTTTCCATCGCCCGCAGTTATTAGGGTACCGGCAAAGACCATGTTGTTCTTATTGACACTCTCCTCCGGGATCGGGTCCGAAAACTTGTTTACAGGAACTGATTCGCCGGTGAGCAAAGACTCGTCCACGCGGACCGATCTAGATTGGAAAACTCTTGCATCCGCAGGAACTTTCATTCCCGCTTCCAGGGTTACAATGTCTCCAGGGACCAGTTCTTTAGCGGATATTACGAAGGAAGACCTCCTGATGACCTGCGTCTTTACCTCCACCATTTTCTTCAATTCTTTTATGGTCTCTTCTGCACTCCTCTCCTGCAAGAAACCGATGGTGGCGTTGACCATGACCACAGCAAATATTATGGCAGAATCGATATAATCCTGGAGGAATACGGTAATGGCACCGGAAGCGAGGAGGATGTATATCAGAGGGTCATTGAAATGACGAAGGAATTTGAATAATGGGCCAGCTCTTCTCTCTTCCGGTATTATGTTATATCCATATGTCTTCAGCCTCTTATCTGCCTCTTCTTTACTCAGTCCCTGTGGCGAGCTATCCAGATATTCGAATATCTCTTCAGAGGACAAGCTGTGCCAGTCATTTTTAGAAGCAGACATAGCTTTGCTCCTCTTCTCTCAAAAACTCTCTAAGCCCGTTAAACGTTGCATTAACCCCCATCATGCATCCCCATTTACCAAGTATTACCCCATGAAAACCAATAGGATAGATTGTCGAAATTTGTTAAAAATCTTTTCTGAGCGGTAAAATAAAAATAATCACATTACATTTAAATAAAGCTGTTAGGCGGAAAAGATTAAAGAAGCAGGTCCAAGCCACAACGTATAAGCTGTAGCTGGAACAATATTTAAGACTGGAACAATATTTAAGCCATTATCTGGAGAATTAAGAGAAAGATTAATTAGAGGGTTACTTACCTCTTCTCTCCTTGGACTTTCCTCTCAGCCCCTTGTAACCGCATTTTCTGCATCTGATAGCCTTTCTTGGGTTCCGTGCATTGCACTTCATGCATATCTGGACACTCAACAATCTTGCTTCGGCTTCTGGAAATCTTGCCATTAAATTCACCTCGAACTTGACTGATTACCGGTAATTAAAGCCTGCTGAGTGAAATGTATTTAAGTGTTGTGCAGATGAATTCGCATAGGTAATACTAAAAGAGTGGTGTTATAAGGATATTTAAGGACGCATCTCCTTAAGACATGATAAATTCCCCTTCTTCCACTTTTACACCACTCTTAAGGTATATTTACTATTAGAATAAAACCCCAGATGTGAACGCCTCAACAATTCAGCATCTCATAAGAGATTGTAGATTTGACATTTGCCAGGATAACGATTTTAACCCGTATAAATACATTTATTCCGCCAAAGGCGGCAATAGGTGCGTCAAATTGTTCAAAATTTTGCTGTCCAGCGATTGCCGGTTCGACTGCTCTTACTGCCCCAATGGAAAGCATAGAGGCAGGTCGATAACTCCAGAAGAGCTTTCGAGAGCCTTTTTTACGCTCAGAAGAAAGGGAAAGGTTACAGGAGCTTTCATTAGCTCTGCTGTTGACGGTGACTCCCAGAAAGTAATGGATGACATCTTGAGGGCCGGTGAGCTGATCAGAGAACGGTTTAAAGGTTATCTCCACCTCAAGGTCATGCCCGGAGCGAATAGAGATCAGATCAGGAGGGCTCTGGAACTGGCAAGTAGGGTAAGCATCAATGTGGAGACCACATCTAACACCCGGATGAAAGAGCTCAGCTCGGTGAAGGATTTGAACAATGATATAATGCGGAGAGAAAGGTGGATATCGGACGAGGTCAAGAGATGCAACCGGGATACCGTGGATGTGGAGAAAGAAAGCCAACTCAAAGGCCAAATGAAACTGAAGAGCCACACCACCCAGTTGATAGCCGGGGTGGGTGAGAGCGATGAAGAGATTATTGACGCTATGCAAATCCACTACCGCAAATTTGAGGTGGCCAGAATGTACATGTCCCCTTTCCGACCTGTTAAGGACACGCCCATGGCCAAGAACGATCCAGAGGATAAGAAAAGGGTGGCAAACCTCTATCGAGCTGATGCGCTGGTCAGGATCTACGGATACGATATCAAGCACCTGAAGGAGATACTGGTGGATGGGGCTTTGCCCTGCAAGGACCCTAAAGAGCTAATAGCTCAGAGGTTGTGTGGATCGCAAAAGCTGAAGCTGAAGCCCATACAGATCCCGGGGATAGGTAAAAAAGGTGTCGAGCTGCTGGAGGAAGGATATACGTTTGCTGACCTGAAGAAGATGGGGTATAGGATGAGGAAGGCCGCACCTTATTTGCCTTCGCAGTCCAGGTTGAACGAGTTTGGTTAGGATTATTTAAGTAATTATTTTTCAAAAGTCTCTGTAAAGAACTCGTATATGGTTTTCAGATCATCTATTCCATCCTTGATGTTCTCATAACTAGCTCCTCTTTATCTTACCGTTCTGTGGACCAGAATATTTCTAAAACCTCTGACCTCTTTTATTTTCTCTCCTTGTTCTACAGAGAGGATATTTTCTCTCATTAGAATATCTATGGCATTTAGGTCATCTACTGGAGTTGTGAGCCTGTGATGCTTCACAAGTAAAGTAGCAAAGATCTGCGAACATCTCGGATATTATTTCAATATTCTTGTAAATACCATCTTTCACTACTTTTGATAAATGAGAGAATTCTTCATAACTGTCGGGCACACTGTCCTCTACAGCTTGAATACTTTCTTCTACGGTTTTAAGTCTTTCCTGTGCTTCAATCATTTTTTAGCTCCAAATAGTAATTCGTATCTATGTTTGGAGTCTTCCCACTCTCTTATAGTTTCTCTTACTGTCCAAAAGAAAAAATCATAATCGCCGTAAAGTAATTCTCCTTTAATGACATTCTTCTTCACGTAAATTGGAAGATCCTGGAAGGTTTGAACATCGTAATTGCTAGGCAGATCTCCTAAAACTTTCTTCCTGAACTCAAATCTCTCCCTCTCGGAACCATCATAATAAACACATAGGTCTACATCAGATTCTGCCCGTTGCGTACCCTCGGCAAAGGAGCCATAGAGGACAATGAACTTGATCCTGTCTTTATCCTTTTCCAGGATGCGGTCGATTTTTTCCGTACTCTCCATGGATTTACATTGATGGGAAAAATTTAATTCTTTTCATATTCGTTATCTTTGGAGTTGATGGTTCTCAGCAAAAATATCAAGAATGATTAATTCTCAATTAATATAAAAAAGAAAAAGAATGAAAGAAATAGTTTTTGTCACGTATCACGTATAGACTTCGCTTATGTTCAGGTTTATCTCTTCACCCACATCCTTGGCATCTGAATATCTTTGTCTATAATCTTTGGTGACCGGCAGTTCTAATGTATTCTGGGCGTATATCACTGCATCTCGAACGTTTTCAAGTCCCAATCGGTGGGCAATGTCGGATTCTATCATTGTTCCCGCGTTGACTTCGCGTGTGGCGAGGTTATAATACACTGTGAGAAGCTGCATCTTCAATATCTTGGGCTGATTACCGCCCGGAGATAAAGCGTCCTCCATCTCGGAATAGGATAGCTGTCCGTCTCCATTTGTATCGTATCTGTTGTCGGTTGCCTGTATCATGGCCAGGATCTCATCAGTCCATGTCTTCTCATGGTTCCTTACAAAACCCATGGATACCGGCTCCTGCCCTGCCACTATTTCAGTAATGTTAGTGGTTGCGTTTGCGAGCACTTCAGGATAAGTGTTCCCATTGTCATCCGTAAAGTCGAGAACGGCGTCATTGGTAATGCTCTCGTTGGATAGGACTATCAAGCTCGGTCTTGCGGTGTACTCGATGGTATACATATCATATGGTGACACGATACCCAAATCCCATGATAGGGTGGTTGTTCCGTCAGCATTATATTCTAACATGTCTGGTTGGGGCCCTGCTCCCTTATCCAGTGCCTTACTGTAATAGACATTTGCAGGCAGCGTATCGGATAGGGTGACCTTCTCAGCATCGGCGGTTCCAGTGTTCTGGTATGTGATGTTGTAGTATATGGCTTCTCCTGCATTTACAGAAAAGTTAGCGCTCTTGTTCAACTCCATTTCTGGGTAGAGTACCTCTGTGATCTGACTATCGAAAACCGAATCAACAGGGTAACCCAGTACGTTCTGGCCGCTTACTGTCACGTTGTTGGTCACTGAACTGCTTGCAGGCGGGTAGTCTATGGTTCCGTTGATAGTCAGTAGTTTTGAAACCCCTGCAGAGATGACTTCAATGTTCCACACCAATTTCCTGCTTCCATCCGGGTTGACGGTGTTCACATCTGGAGTTATACTCGAGCTGTCGTATGTAATGCCTGCTGGCCAGCTGTCGTCCACTATGACGTTCCTTGCTGGTCCAGATCCGGTGTTGGTCACGTTTACGGTATAGGTTACGGTATCCCCTGGAATTCCTGACCCTGTTCCTGATTTGTTGACTGAAAGCGATGCGTTGCCGTATAAAGCAATTGCGTTGACCCTCATATCTTCTGTATTGTCCTCTCCCTCATGGAACATGTGGATGTTGTCGTCAACGTGGGGAGAGCTGCGCCAGTTGTAGCGAATATTGGACCAGTCGTTGTAACCTTCCAGAACCTCGTTCGATGGAGAACCTCCGCAAGAGAAGGCTGGCAGGTTGTTGATATTGTTGTTGGTGACATTAGCACCTGATTCTCCACCTATGCCGTCATTATCCCAGTCAATAGGCACGTTTCCTGCAGTATTCGCATTGGGACCGATGGCAACTCCTCCAGCGGAAAATATTGTCTGGTCGTTTCCGTCTCCGAGAGTATTAGCCTCATTGAGATTGGATTCATCCAGAGATGGTAAAGTTTGACTTGAGTAGTCCAGTCTGAACCCGGGCGGAATGCCCGTCAGAGAGTGGGCGTAGCTCATGATGCTGAAGTAGTTGGGCTTGCAGTTGGGAGAATTAACGTCTCCTCCGTGTCTCAGTCCCAGGTTGTGACCGAATTCGTGCATGAAGGTTGCGGCCTGCACCACCTGACCGTTGTTGCCTCCACCCACCCAGAAGTCGTTGCCCCATATTTCTGCTCTTCCGGCTCCCTCATGTTTGAACAGAGCGTAATGGAATACGCGAGAACGTTCTGAGGCGAAATTTGCCGCCTTAACTGCTTCAAAGCTGTTAACAGCGAAGAAATCCACATTCAATGTCTCCGGGATGGGTCCTCCTCCACCCATAGCCCCAAGATCCAGATGAAGATTGATCCCCGTTGTTCCATCTGGGTTGTCCACTGGAGCGTTGGCAAATGCAGTTATGACCTCATCCAGGTTGGTACCCGTGGGAGCCGAACCAGGGACTGCTACGGGTGCATGGTCATGTCCTCCTGGACCGGGAACTGCCATCCAGTCCACCTCAACGTAGATATCCTTGTGGTTCACATCTGGCCTGTTCGCTTCCGGAAAAGCACTAAAGTTCAGGTCTCCTTCATCCAGAACACCGTTATCGTTCATGTCCACGTATCCGTTGGTTTCCCAATGGTCCAGCAATCCATCTCCATCGGTATCCGATTGAACTTCTACCATCCTTCCATATACATCCTGGGAGAGTAGGCGATCAGCATCAACAGCCGAGCGGGCGTCACGCCATGCGATGAGCACCTCACTGGTGGCACTCACTCCAGCTCCCGGACCTACTACGGTTGAACCATAAATAGCCACAGAAGGTCCTTTGTTCTCTGTAGTATCTGTAGCTACTTGCTCTTTAACTCCTACTGGGACTCCCGTAACGTTAAGCTTTACGAATTCCACGTTATTCCTGTTCCCGATACTGGGTCCCGTGGTGAGCGGGATAATGTAGCTTCCCGTGTCCTTGTTGATCGTGGGCTCATTGAACTCTTCCTGAGCTCCTGTTACCGCCACATCGATGACCCCTCCTGTCAGCGTACCTGCTGGAGAAACTCGCTGAGCATAGACATTTGAAGGTGAGAAGGCGTTTGAGGCGTAATTCCAGATGACCAGGTATTCCTGTGACTCAGGATGATAGATAACTCCTGGAGCGTATTCTGCTCCTGTCTGGCTGGATATCTGGAAGTTGGTACCAACTGGGTTACCGTCTGTGTCCACGAACTGCCCCCAGATATCGCTCTCATTGTCGGATGGAATACCTTTATCGTCGGTCCACACCACCAGGAACTGGTCGTTGACCGGATCGAAATCAACAGAAGGCGCTGAACCCTCTGAGGTCGTAGATATCTGGAAGTTACCACCAATCAGATCTCCTGGACTGGCAGTCATGGAGGTGGTTGCTCCCCAGATGATCTGTCCGTAAATTTCTGGCCCCGAACTGGTATCTCTTTCCCATACCACCAGGAATACTCCGTTACCGGTACGAACACTTCCACCGCTAATTACCTGTATCTGCCCGTAGCTGAGTGCTGGGAACAATTCCTGGTCACCAGTACCTGCTATCTTGAAGTTGGAGCCCTGCTTGGCGTTCCCGGCTGGTGATATCAATTGCCCCCAGATATCGTTGCTGCCAGCATGGTCATCCATCCAGACAACCAGACTCATCTGTTGTGCTGGAATGAGAGTGTTATCGATATGGGCAACCTGGGGGAAATCCTTACTGTCGCCACCCTCTGATATTAAAAAATCTCCTCCTGCCAGGCTGTTGTCCAGATCTACAAGCTGTCCTCGTATTTCATCATCTCCTGAGTGGGTTTCCATCCCACTGGAAACGCTGTGACCCGGGTGTTCACTCCACACCACCAGGAACTGGCCTGTTGCGGCATGCCAGGTCCCATCAAGGGTTCGCATTTGCCTTTCTGAGTCCTGTGATATTACAAATTCCGGTCCGAGGACAGCATATACGCTGCTCAAAGACCAGAGAATTACTGAAACTGCAAAGAGTACTCTAATAGTTCTCGTAAAATACTTCGATCCACCACTCCTTAACATAATCCCTCCTTAAATTAACCGCTTTTTCAGGTCTGCACGATTGTGCAAAAAATAGTCCTGTATCGCTGGATAGTGATGTCAGGGTATAAAACACCTTTGATTAATTCTTAATTATGTTGCTAAGAATTCATAGAGCATAGGGTTGAAACCTATAGGATGATCTAAAAACAAGGGTGAAGTGGGGTTAAGGGTTCCAGAAGGCACGTCTCCCGTTTTCCCCATTAAGGAGAATGAATAAATTTTTTAAATAATTTTTATAAAAGTATTCAGGACTCCCGTTGCAACAATTATATCCCAATCAACACCTGTTCCCCAATCAACTCCCACATCAACTCCATTTCAACCGCAGGCTACAGTAGTCATAACCATAGCCACAGTCGCAGCGGCAGCGATTGCGATTATGGTCTACACGATTAGGGAAAAATAATTAATACTTTCTTCTTAATTCATTTTTTCATTTTTTTTTCTCAGCAACACTGATGGCCTTGAGCCCCAGTTCAAATCATGGGAGCCAAAATTAGCTCCACCCATTCTGGATATATTATTTAGGGAATAATGGATAACTCAAACCCTGAATTAATCGGTTTTGTGTATTCAAGTGTAATGAAGAGGTAAATTAAAATACAACATTTTCCAGCTAAGTTAGGCCAAGAGCAAATTGGTTAAAAAGACTTAGGTAGTTAACTACTTGGTAACGGGTGATAATTTGAAGAAATACAAGGTTGCGGTGATACCGGGAGATGGTATAGGACCGGAGATAATTGATGAGGGCAAGAAAGTACTTGACGCTGTCAGCGAGAAAGAGAATTTCGAGATTGAGTGGGTGGAATACCCCTTCGGCGCGGACCATTATCTGGAGACCAACGAGCTCCTCAACGAGGACAGCCTTAAAGAGATGGAGAAGATGGATTCCATATACCTGGGTGCTCTTGGTGACCCTAGGCTGGAGCCCGGCATTTTGGAGAAGGGCATTCTTTTGGCTTTGAGATTTCATTTTGATCAGTACATCAACCTGAGACCAGTTAAATTGCTGGAAGGCGTGAATTGCCCCTTGAAGGATAAGACGGCAAAGGATGTGGACTTTATAGTGGTAAGAGAGAACACTGAAGACTTCTACGTTGGCATCGGGAACCGGGTGAAGGAAGGGACCGCAAGACAGGAGCTGGAGGTCCTGAGAAGCATATACAACGTTAAGTTCGGTCTGGACATCGAGGTTGAAGGAAGTGAGATAGCCTACCAGATCGGGGTTCTGAGTCAGAAAGGCTCCGAGAGAGCGATCAGATACGCGTTCGAGCTTGCTAAGAGAAGAGGCGATAACAAGGTAACCGCAGTGGATAAAGCCAACGTTTTGAGCTACGTTTACAATTTCTGGAGGAGCATTGTAAAAGATGTCAGCAAAGAGTATCCTGGAATTGAGCACGAGTTCAATTACGTTGATGCCATAACCATGTGGATGGTCAAGGACCCTAACTGGTATCAGACCATAGTCACCCCCAATATGTTCGGAGATATAATCACCGACCTTGGCGCCATGATCCAGGGCGGTCTGGGATTCGCTCCAGGAGGGAACATCAATCCGGACGGAGTGTCCATGTTCGAGCCCATCCACGGTTCTGCACCCAAATACAAGGGAATGAACACCGCTAACCCCATAGCCACCATATGGGCCGGTGGATTGCTACTGGACGAGATCGGAGAAGTTAAGGGCGGTGCTGATGTAGTAAAGGCTATAGAAGAAGTGGTGAGAAAAGGAGAAGTCAGGACCAGAGACCTGGGCGGCAGCGCCAAAACATCTCAAATGGGAGACGCCATAGCCAAAGAAGTCAAAAACCTGGACTGAAATAGGTAATTATATAGTTAGAATTCGGATTGGTCGGCTAATCAGCTATTAGCTATTAGTTATGGCCATTTGATTATTTGAACTCCCCGAAATTGGCGATTATGTTGGGGATGGTTTGGCAATCGGACCAGCACCTTGCGCATTTTTTGGTGTTATCCCTTATCTTTTTTCCCCTGTCATCGGTCCATAGTTGAGAGAGTTTTCCATTTCCCTCGCCCTCCCGATAAAGACAAGGGTGGAATTTCCCGTATGGGTCGATGAACACGGAATTAACGAATGCGAAGCAGTTGACGGTAACGTCACTGGCTATGTTCTTCTGGAAGTAGTTTTCTCCCACCTTTTTTACCATGGGCTTTATTTCTTCCTTGAGGCCGTTCGCCTTTAAGTCCACATTCCTGTACAGCTTGTCGATGTGCATCACCCTGAACCCCACGTAAGTGTTCCTCTCTCTAGCAAATTTGACAACTTCGGGGAGGTCGGTATAGTTCCAGGGAGTTATGGTAAAGCTGAATCTGTAGAGGACTTTTTTTGATCGCTTAAGCTCCTCCAGATAATCTATGGTCTTCATTACTTCTTCATAGCACTCCCTCCCCCGCACGTAGTTGTGGGTCTCTCCAACCCCGTCCAGAGCAACAGAGAAGATCAGGTCGTCTTTCACCTCAATACAGTCATCCACCACCTTTTTTATCCTCTCAAAAGGGTAGCCATTGGTGTTGATGGCTACTTTAGCTTCAGGAGCCAGCCTGGATATGACCTCAATTATTTGGGGCAGTTGTGTGTGTAGAGTGGGCTCTCCACCGGTTATCTTTATCAGCTTGGTCTTTCTGAAGAGCTCATCTGAAAAGATGTTCTCCACGGTCTCCACGGGAACTTCTACATCACTTTTCTCTTTCCAGATGTTGCACATCCTGCACATGGAGTTGCATTTCCACGTAATGGCAAAATTAACGATATGAGGGTAACTACCTTTTGAAAAACCTCTTAAAGCCTTCAACTTAACTGAATTTAATTTGCTGCAGGGCAGGAAAGAATATTCTCCATATCTGGTCCACTTGGTTTCTTTATTCATTTTTAGCAACTAATAATTTAGTGTCAATTTACTTAAATTTATGTTTGTGTTATTACTTCGATGATAATTAGTAATTAGTGCTACGAAAGTTTTTTATGGTAATACTAAGTAAGATATACTACTTAGAGATTAATATTAAGGAGGTAAAGGTATGGGTCAAAAGATAGTGTACTTAATAATTGTTATCCTGTTCACGGTCACATTAGCGCTCTCAGGTTGCGCTCAGAGCTCCCAGGCTGGAGATGAAGAAACGATCGAAATTACAGACATGGCAGGTAGAACTGTGGAAGTTCCTGAGGATGTAGATAGGGTGGCAGGTATTGAGGCGGGTTCTTTGAGGTTGATCACATACCTTAATGCCACCCACAAGGTAGTTGGTGTAGAGGACTACGAAAAGAGAGACCATAAAAGACCTTACATCATGGCTAACCCCAAATTGACCGATCTACCATCTATAGGGCCTCAACATGGTGGCGATGCTGAATTGATCGCAGTACAGGACCCTGATGTAATATTCTGGACTTATACTAAAGCAGGTGACGCCGATGATCTCCAACAGAAGACGGGGATCCCAGTGGTGGTCGTGGAATACGGTAGGCCTCACGAGGAAGGTAGAAAAACATTCTACGATGCACTAAGACTTATGGGGGATATACTGGATAAGGAAGAAAGAGCAGAGGATTTGGTCCAGTACATGAACACCACGATACAGGAATTAAACCATAGAACGAAGGACATCTCTAAGGAAGAAAAACCGACTGTTTATGTGGGAGGTGTTGCCTATCGCGGAGCTCATGGAATCATGTCCACCGAGCCCGCTTATGCTCCTTTTGAGTACTTGAATGCCATAAATGTTGCCAGCAGTATTGGATTGGAGCACGCCATGGTCAGCAAAGAGAAGCTAATTCAGTGGAACCCCGACATCATGTTTGTGGATAGACAGGGATATTCGCTGGTAGAGAAGGACCTGGAGGGGACAGAATACCAGAGCCTGGACGCTATAAAGAATGACCGATTGTATGGTATACTTCCCTACAATTATTACACAACCAATTACGCTACAGTTCTGGCAAACGCCTACTACATCAGTGAGGTCCTCTACCCGGATAAGTTTAGTGATATAGATCCGCAAGAAAAAGCGGATGAAATCTACAATAAGTTTGTAGGTAAGCCGGTCTATGAGGAGATGGAGAACGAATTTGGAGGTTTTGGGAGGTTAGATCTGGGGTAACTCAGTATGGAGTGGATCATGTCTGAAGAGGAGATGCTGGCGAGTTACAGAGAGTATGCAGGAAAGAAACTGCTGTTCGGGATGGTATCAACTCTACTTTTATTAGTAGTATCATTCTTCTCCATAACTTATGGGCCGGTAAATATTCCGTTTTCAGATGTTTTTTCCATAATTGCAGGACAGGGTCCCGGGAATCAGCACTTTTACAACATCATCTGGAACATCAGGCTCCCTCAAGTTCTTACTGCTATAGCAGCGGGTGCAGGACTGGCTATATCCGGAGCGGTCATGCAAAGCGTGCTCAGAAACCCTTTGGGCTCACCATTCACCTTGGGCATTTCTCATGCAGCAGCTTTCGGGGCAGCTTTCTCCATAGTTGCCTTGGGAGCGGGGACCATGCAGAGCAATAGTGCTGATGCGGTAATACTCAATAATCCCTATATTACTACTATATCTGCCTTTGTGTGGTCGCTGGTTTCGACCCTGATCATAATAGCTCTGGCTACCTACAAGAGAGCTACCCCTGAGACCATGATCCTCACCGGAGTGGCTCTGGGCTCTCTATTCACCGCAGGGATAACAGCTATGCAGTACTTCGCCAGTGATGTAGAGCTTGCAGCAATGGTCTTCTGGACATTTGGGGATGTCGGAAGGACTACCTGGCAAGAATTGGGCCTGATAGCAGCGATAGTGATACCCTTAACCATTTATTTTGTCTATAATAGCTGGAACTACAATGCACTTGATTCAGGAGATGAAACAGCCAGGAGCCTGGGAGTGAATGTTGAAAGCCTGCGGATCAAGGGCATGCTCCTGGCCTCACTTGTCACCGCTTTGATAGTATCTTTTGTAGGAATTATTGGCTTTATCGGGCTGGTGGTCCCTCATATCGTACGCAAGGCTGTTGGTGGTAACGAAATGTTCTTACTTCCTTCTTCATGCCTTTTGGGGGGCTTACTCTTGCTTGCTTCTGACACTGTTGCCAGAAACTTGCTTGCTCCTGTAGTTCTCCCTGTAGGGATCCTGACTTCATTCCTAGGAGCTCCCCTGTTCATATATCTGGTAGTGAAAGGGAGGGAATACTGGTGAGACTAAATGTTAGTGGAGTAGAATTCAGCTTCAACGGATCTCATGTATTGAAAGATATTGATTTGACGTTGAAGAGTGGAGAAGTGCTGGGTATTGTGGGACCCAATGGCTCTGGAAAGACCACTCTACTGAGATGCATTAATCGGATTTTGAAACCTAAAGCAGGCACCATTCTAATAGATGGACAGGAGCTAAGTAAACTCGGGCAGGAGGGTATTGCCAGGAGAGTTGGTTATGTCCCTCAATCAGAGAACAAGACATTCCCGGCCACTGTCTTCGATACCGTTCTAATGGGCAGGAAGCCCCACATGAACTGGAAACCCGGCAACCGGGATTTGAAAGTAGTTTCCGATGTTATAAGAAAGCTGGGTCTGGAATCGCTGGCCATGCGGGATATAAATCAATTGAGCGGTGGTCAAAGACAGAAGGTCATAATGGCCAGAGCTCTTGCTCAGGAGCCACAAGTTCTACTGCTGGATGAACCAACAAGCAGTCTGGACTTAAAACATCAAATGGAAGTTATGAATATGGCAAAAGCTCAGACTGAAGAGGGAGTATCCGTGGTAATGGCTATCCATGACCTGAGTTTAGCAGCCAGATACAGCGACAAAATTATTATGTTAAAAGACGGCTATATCTACCATGCAGGTGGAACGGAGATAATTACTCCGGCTAACATAGAATCGGTTTACGAAGTTAAGGTGAGAGTAAAAAATGAATGGGGCAATATATGGATCATGCCCGAAGATCCGGTTGAACCAGTCAGGGGAGGATAAAAAAGACAGAATTATTGATTCGTGTTCTAAATTGAGACAGTTAAACTTAATTTGAGGAGGTGAGGTTATGTCGGTGGAAAAGGAGTTTCTTGAACAGGCGAAACAATTTCATGGTCATTTGTGTCCGGGTGTGGCTCTGGGGATTAGAGCGTCATCCGTTGCTATGAAGGAGCTGGGTATAGAAAGGGCTGGATTGGATGAAACCGTTGAGGAGAGCATTCTTGCCCTGGTGGAGTGTAACAATTGCTTTGTTGATGGTGTTCAGCTGACCACTGGATGTACGCTGGGGAACAACGGCCTAATCTTCTGTGATCTGGGTAAGAACGCTTTATCCCTGGTGAGAAGAGAAAACTGGGAAGGAGTCAGGATTTACACTGAAATGGAGAAAATAAGCAACCATTATTTCTCTAAAGAAGCCAGAGAGCTTTTCGAAAGAGTTATAATCAATAGGCAGGGAACTGAAGAAGAGAAGAAGCGACTGTCAGATCTGTGGGAGAGCATATCCTGGCAGGTTGTGGAACTTCCCCCAGATGCCTTCTCCGTCAAACCAATAACAATAAAGCCTATCGAGCAAGCACCGATCTTTGAGAATGTTCGCTGCGCCAACTGCCAGGAGCTCGTTATGGAGCCGAGAAGTGTCGAATGTTCGGACGGGAAAAGATATTGCCTGACCTGTTGCGGTGAGGAGTATCTTGCAGTGATCGGTCGAGGAGTTTCTAAAAGAAAGTGATGGGGAATTGGTCTTAATGCAGTGGCATTCCTGAGATTGACGTGTTGTGCTCTTACGTGGTCAGCTCCGACACACTTAAGTATAGTTTTGAAGTATCAGCATTATGAGGTATCCGGTGGTAGCTGGTCAATTCTATCCCTCAAATGCGGATTCATTGAAAACAATGGTCTCCGAGTTCACTACACCGGCTCAAAATCCATCGGTACGCGCATGCGTTTCTCCTCACGCTGGCTATATGTTCTCGGGGAAGACAGCAGGAATGGTCCATTCACTTATTCCAGATGCAGAAACTTATGTTATTGTGGGTCCCAATCATTCAGGATACGGATCAGCAGTAGCAATTTCCATGGATAACTGGTTCACACCACTCGGCGAAGTTGAAATAGACAAAGAGTTCGTTAAGGTCATGTCCGAAAGGGTTATGGATGTGGACGAGACGGCTCATAGATATGAGCACTCTCTGGAGGTTCAGGTGCCTTTCCTGCAATATCTCCACCACGATTTTAAGATAGTGCCCATATGTTTGGGAATGCAGGATGAGGAAACGGTAAAGGAGGTTACGGAGGAAATAATACAGGCTGAAAAGGAAACAGGCAGAAAGATATCGCTCATCGCCTCCAGTGACATGCACCACTTCCTACCTGAAAAGGACTGCAGAGAGAGGGATAATAAGGTCATCGAGGCTATTCTATCCATGAATATGTCAAAATACTTCACAACCATATACGACCTTCAGGCCAGCATCTGTGGTTATGGCGCAATTGGCGTAGCCATGGAATTTGCTAAACATCTGGGTGGAGGAGCAGAGCTGGTAGATTATTCTACCAGTGGCGAAATTGCCGGCCGGGAGAGCGTAGTTGGTTATGCCGGAATAGTGTTTAGGGCTTAGATCATAATAAGGGTTGGAGAATGGAGTAATCTCTGTGGACCAATAACCAACATCCAATCTTTGCTAAAGAGAGACACTGAACTCCAAAAATCAAAATCCTTATTAAGTTGAAAATATCCAGACTCCAAGGGAGGTCACTGGTTAAAGCTCAATTAATGTCATTTAGCCTGTCAATCCGTTTTAACTCTCTACCTCCCTTCAGTTTGTACTGGAACATAAATGTAAAACAGCTCTATTGGTTTTATATGCCTATTCTATGGTTTTATATGCCTATTTTCTCGGCACACTATCAGGTTTTTGAGAAAGTTTAAGTAAGCTGAATATAAGGGTTTAAAATGATCGCTTCAGCCCCGGGCAAGGTGATACTCTTTGGTGAACACGCCGTAGTTTACGGAAGGCATGCAGTAGTCACCGCGATAAACAGGAGATGTTTTGCTGAAGTTAAGAAGAGCGAAGAATTCCGTATCAGGTCCCGTATCGGTGCTTCCGGTCTTGATTTTAAAAAACATCCTTACATAAGCCATGCCGTCAAAAGGTTCAGGGAGTTCGGGAACGTTGAAGGGGCTGAAATTACAATTGATAGTGAAATTCCGGTCGGTTCCGGGTTGGGAAGCTCTTCGGCGGTAACAGTTTCCGTTCTTAAAGCGCTGGATGCTGAATTCGAAGGCTGTTTAAGCGATGAGGATATTTTTGAGGTAGCCAGGAATGTAGAGCTGGACGTTCAGGGAAAAGGAAGTGGTACGGACCCTTACATATCCACATATGGAGGTGCGTGGCTAATTCCGGATAAAAAGGATTTTACCATCGGCGGTCTGCAATTCGTGGTGGTGGATTCTCAACAATCTTCTTCCACCAGAAAAATGGTCTCCAGAGTGGCTCGATTGAGGGAGGAGTATTCCAGCGTAATAGATGCCGTCTTCGATGCCATAGACAATATATCCCTATCTTCAGTGGAGTATCTGCAGAACAAGGACTTGAATTCCCTATCCAGGATGATAAAATTCAATCAGTGCATGCTCAGCTCAATGGAAGTCAGCACAGAAATAATAGACTTATTGATCCAGAATTTATCTAGATCCGGGTTAACGGCCAAAATAACCGGAGCAGGCGGTGGAGGTTGTGTTGTGGGGATAGGTGGTGAAAAAGCGATCCAAAGAGTGCTGGAAGAGTATTCAGCGTTCCTGCTTGAACCTGAAATGGAGGGAGCAAGAATTGAAGAGTGAGCTGAAGGTCCTGAAGGTCGGTGGTTCTGTAATCACCGACAAGACCGAGGGATTTTTTGAGAAAGCCAGAGAAGAGGAAATAACTCGAATAGCCGAGGAAATCGGTAACAATCCAGATAATCTTATAATCATACACGGAGCCGGCTCATTCGGTCATCCGTATGTAGAGAAATTTGGAAGGGATATGACTGCTTCAGCATCCGTTCTGACCCACATGGCGTGCAGGAGACTGAATACCTTATTTTGCAACGCACTCTTTGAAAGTGGTGTTAACGTGCTCCCCATAAACCCTTTTTCGGCTTTAAGAGTAACCAATGAGCTAAATATAGATGACGATCTAATTGTGGCTTTGATGGAGGAAGGGATCGTTCCTGTTTTGCATGGTGATATGGTCTATAATCGATCAAAAAGGATCTTTGAGGTCTTATCAGGGGACAGAATAGCTTTTGAGATGGCCAAAAGTTTGAATGTGAGCAGAATAGGTTTTGCCACTGATGCACCGGGTGTTATTGTTGATGGAGAGGTCAAGAAGGAGCTTAATGTCGAACAGGATTTACTGCAGTCAATTAAGGAGACTGAATCTAAATCGGATGTAACCGGAGGGATGAGAGGTAAACTTAAATCCTTGCTGGAATTACCTTCAGACTCAGAAGTGCTTATATTTAGTGGTCTCGAGCAGGGCAATATCCTGAAGTTTTTAAATAATGAGAACGTGGGAACAAAAATACGGAAGCAGGGGGATTGAATGGAAACCGAGAACAGAAAGATGGAACACGTAAAGATCTGTCTGGAAGAAAAAGTGGAATCCATATACAGTGGATTTGAAGACGTTACGTTGATCCATAACGCCCTACCCGACCTCAACTTCCAGGATGTTGATACCAATATAACCCTTTTCGATAAAAAATTAAGCGCACCTCTTCTCATAGCATCCATGACCGGAGGTCATAAGGACACTATCGAGATCAACAAAAATCTGGCTGTCGCTGTGGAAGAGTTGGGCCTGGGTATAGGTGTGGGAAGTCAGAGGGCAGCCATCGAAAACGAAGGTCTGGCGGAGAGCTTCACTGTGGTGAGGGACAACGCCCCCAATGCCTTTGTTTACGCCAATGTGGGCCTTCCACAGGTAATGGAGCACGGAATAGAGTTTGTGGAGAAGGCAGTGGATATGATCGGTGCCGATGCCGTAGCTATCCACTTGAACTTCTTGCAGGAGATCATACAGCCCGAAGGAGAAGTAAATGCCCGGGGAAGTGCAAGAGCACTGGAACAGGTTTGCGCGGAGATCAAGACGCCGGTGATCGTAAAGGAAACCGGGGCAGGAATAACCAGAGAAGTGGCCCTTAAGCTAAAAGAAGCTGGGGTCGATGCAATTGACGTTGGAGGCAAGGGCGGCACTAGCTGGAGCGGAGTAGAGATATACAGGACAAAGAATGAGCTCACCAGAGAAGTTGGCAGAGAATTCTGGAGCTGGGGAGTTCCCACCGCCTTTTGCGTTCCTGAAACATATCAAATACTGCCCACTATAGCCACCGGAGGTTTGAGAAGCGGGCAAGATGTAACGAAATCGATATCTTTAGGGGCAGTGGCAGGAAGTGCAGCTCTACCATTTCTGAAACCGGCGACCAGATCCCCTGATGAAGTGAAAAAAGAGCTGGAGTACTTCATTCAGGGCCTGAAGACCGCCATGTTCCTCACCGGATGTGAAAAAATTGAAAACCTTAGAACTATACCCATCTTCATTCACGGACTTCTTAACGATTGGCTGGCATCGAGAAATATTGACGTGGGGGAGCTCTCCCGGAGGAGATAAAAATGCTAAAACAGGAGATAGAAAAAAGGTCATCTATCATTGAAAAGGAAATGGACAAGTTCATTGGATTAGATGAACCGGAGGAGCTTTATAAAGCTTCCAGACACCTCCTTTCTGCGGGCGGCAAGAGATTGAGGCCCGTTCTGGCTCTGATCTCTGCAGAGGCTATAGGGGAGGACTACAGAAAAATATTGCCTTCTGCACTGGCCATAGAAATAATTCACAACTTCACTCTCATTCACGATGACATTATGGACAAGGATGCAATGAGAAGAAATGCTCCTACCGTTCACGTCAAGTGGGATGAGCCCACAGCCATCCTTGCCGGTGATACCCTTTTTGCCAAAGCTTTTGAAATAATTACTGCGTGTGATGTGGAGCCTGAAAATGTGGTCAGAGCCACCAGGATGCTTGCAGATGTGTGCGTCAAGATATGTGAGGGACAGTATCTTGATATGGGCTTCGAGAAGAGGAAGAACATCTCCGAAGAGGAATACATCAGTATGGTGGAAAGAAAGACCGCTGTTTTGATCGCTACTGCTTGCTCCATGCCCGCCGTGCTTTTCGGTAAGGATAATAAGATAGTGAATACTCTGTGGAACTTCGGTCTGATGAGCGGGACCGCTTTTCAGATACATGACGATGTTCTGGACGTCGTTGGTGGCGAAAAGATAGGAAAGGACTGGTGCAGCGATATAGTGGAGGGCAAGATGACCTTGATCGCCATTAAGGCTATGGAGATGGGTGTCGATATTGGTATTTTTGGCACAGGGAACGCGGAAGAAGCGGAAAAAAGAGAGGTTATGGAGAATCTCGTTTCTTCCGGTGCCATTGACTATACTAAACAGATGGCTGAAGACTATTTAAGTAAGGCGAAATCCAGTTTAGCTGTTTTAGAGGAAACTCCGGCAAGAAGGCTTCTGGAAGATATAGCGGACTACCTTATCCACCGGGAGTATTGATATGAAAGAAGTAGTAATGAAGTATGTAGTGCAGAACATCGCCAGATACGGGAAGGCTAACGAGAAAGCTATTATGGGCAAGGTAATGGCAGAGAAGCCAGAGTTAAGGGGAAGAGCGAAAGAGGTTATGCAGAGCGTTAAGGAATGTATAGACGAGTTCGAAAAGCTCGACCCGGAGCAAAAAAAAGAGCTGTTTGAAAAGTATAAGGAACAGCCGGAAAAAAAGAAGGTTGAAGATAAAACCCTTCCCCCCCTAAAGAATGCGGAGAAGGGCAAAGTCACCATGCGTTTCGCTCCTAACCCCAATGGAGCGGCAACTCTGGGGTCTGCAAGAGGTATTGTGGTAAACAGCGAGTACGTCAAGAATTATGACGGCAGCTTTATCTTGAGGTTTGACGATACCGACCCCCGGACCAAAAGACCCATGCTGGAAGCCTACGACTGGTTCCTGGAGGACTGTGAATGGCTTAATGCAAAACCGGATAAGGTGCTTTACGCTTCCAAAAGAATTCCTGTATATTACGATCATATTAAAAAATTGCTTGAAATGGGTCATGCTTATCCCTGCTTCTGCTCTCAACAGGACTTCAGCCAGTACAAGCGGCAGGGAGGCGACTGTCCACACCGGGGTGTGGCTGTGGAAGATGCACTGGACATATGGCACAAGATGCTGGATGGAGAGTACGATGAAGGAGAGGTCGTTATCAGGATCAAGACGGACATGCAGCACCGGGACCCTGCTATAAGGGACTGGGTGGCGTTCAGGATAATCTACGAGGACCACCCTCTGGTAGGGGACAAATACCACGTTTATCCCATGCTGGATTTTGAATCTGCCATCGAGGACCATCTGAATGGGGTGACCCACATCATCAGGGGAAAGGACTTGATCGACTCGGAGAGGAGACAGGAATACGTGTATTACTATCTTGACTGGAACTATCCCCAGACAAAGCACTGGGGAAGAATAAAGATACAGGATTTTGGCAAGCTGTCCACAAGTGAGATCTTCAAGGAGATAGAGGCAGGGAGGTATGGGGGGTGGGACGACCCCAAGCTTCCCACAGTTAAAGCCCTGAGAAGGAGGGGGTTCGATCCTCAAGCTCTGAGGAAATTCTTCATCGCTCAGGGCGTGGATGAAAACGATGTTTCCGTGAGCATGAAGAACCTCTACGCAGAGAACAGGAAGATCGTGGACATTAATGCCAATCGCTACTTCTTTGTGTGGCAACCGGTTGAAATCAAGATCGAGGGAGTGAATCCCGCAGAGTTCGATGAAGTGAGCCTACCCTTAAACCCTCAGAAGCCGGATGCAGGGTACAGGAAACTTAAGGGAAACAGCAATGTGTTCCTAAGTAAGAGCGATATGGACAGGTTCGAGGAAGGAGAAGTGGTGAGGTTAAAGGACTTCTGTAATATCAAGATAGAGAGTAAGGAAGAAGGGACAGCCCAATTCGTCACATCCGGACTGGAAGGAGTTAAAAAAGGAAAGAACATAATCCACTGGCTGCCTGAAGAAGACTCCATTCCCTGTGTGGTCTATGGGGTGGAGAGGGACTACTCCGGTTATGCGGAGAAGAACGCCCTCAATGATCTGGAAAAGGTTGTTCAATTTGAAAGATTCTCTTTTTGCCGATTGGAATCGTTTGACAAGACGTTGAGAGCTATTTACTCTCATCCCTAACGTTCTCTTTTTAATTTTGTCATCTTTTTCAGGAACTCATCACCATTGGTTTTCCAAAAGCGATATTTAATAATTATAACTACAATTATCATGAACAATGTACTGAAGGACATTGCCGACCTCGTAGGCTTGTCAGCGCTCATAGCGTTCACATTGGTGATAACGGTTATTGCTGTAGCCTCGGAAGGCGCTCTTTTATATTTTTACGAACCCAACAAGCTCATATGGATACTGGAAATATTTCTGGGCATCTACGGTGTGAGCATAGGGGGTTTGAAGATCAAGGAGACCATCAACAGAGCATCTGCAGGATAAATATAATTAAAATAAAAGATTGAAGGATTTTTGATATTTTAGTCGCCTACTATCCGCCTCATTTCACGTGTTACCTCAGACATATTTTCCATCACCTTTGCCGACTCTGCATATTCCTCCTCGCTGAGAAGCTGGTAGTATTCCTGTCTGAGCTCCAGGTATTCTTTAACGTTTTGCGCCAGCTCACCCTCTAACACTTCCCCTACTGGAGTGACATTCTCTCCAGGAGCTTCTACTTGAATCTCTCCCAGTGACGCCATCACAGCAGTTCTAAGGTCTTGCGCCATGGCAGCGTTATCCCCATGGATAGCGATCACTCTCTTCATCTGGGGATAGGGCAGTGTCTCAGAGCTGAGGTATATGGGCTCAATGTAGATTATATCTCCCTTAACAGGGAGGACAAGCAGATTTCCTCGCAGGACCGAATTACCTGCTCCTTCCCACAGAGTGAATTGTCTGGAGATCTCGGTATCCTGGCCTATGATCGATTCTACCTGCATGGGCCCTCTTGCCAGTTCACCTTTGGGGAACTTGAAGGCGATCATCTCCCCATAGTTGCCGGGGTCCTGAGCCACACCTAACCATGCTCTCATGTTGTTTTTGCCTTCAGGGGTAAAAGGTTTGATGAGAGTAAATTCCTCGCTCCCATCATCAAATCTTGGATAATCCGTTAAATCCAGGAGCACGTTGTAGGCATCCACTTCTTTGGTCGATCCGTGGTATAATTCGTTTGCAGATTGCCACATATCCTCTTTCTGGTAGAAGGACTGGTAATCCTCCATATGGTATCTCTTGAATAGATTCGTCTGGATGTTGAACAGCTCCTGAGGATAGACCAGGTGACTGTAATACTCGTCGGGCATCTCCTCTTCATCTTTGAACAGGTCAGGATAGATATTGGAGAATGTCTGGGCCATGGGGTCATCTTCGTTTATGATGTAAAAGCTGATATCACCTGTGTTGGACTTGACAAAGCACTTAACGCTATCCGAAAGATATCCGGGCACATTACTGGTGGAGTAGGAGTAGGGGTATTTCTGAGCCCACGTTATTCCGTGCAGGAGGTAGTGTATACTACCGTTCTTGATGAAGGGGTGGGCGTTGGAATCGTAGAAGATAAATGGAGTTATCCTTTGTGCCCTATCCTGAACATTTCTATGCAGCAGAATATGAGACTCTTCTCCCACATACCCAGATACCAGAATATTGAAATCTCCAGTGTAAAACCAGGCTACTAATTTTTTCCACATGCTCCCAATACTGACTCCACTGTCATGTTCATATCTGTACTGAACGTTCTCTTCTCCCATGGGATAGTCGAACTCATTTAGGCCGTTTGCTTTTACTATGACGTAATCTTTTGTAATCTCTCCATAGTATATTCGGGGCTCATAAATGTTGGTAATATTCCAATCGCTCTGGGGTGGTATGTTCCTTACACTCATTATGGGAGAGCCGTCAGACTGTACTTCACTTGCCGGTGACACAACGGAACCAAAACCGTGAGTGAAGAACAGGTGCCGGTTCTGCCACCCTCCACCTCCTTCACTTTCGTAAGCCATTTCTCTGTTGCTGATAACGGTGAGCTTTTTACCCTCTTCAGTCTGGTAACGCCCCAGATCGATTTCCGGGAACTCATAGTAGGTTCTGAGTCTCTGTTTCTCCTTGAAGGTGGTCTGTACAGGACGATAGTCTATGATCCGGGCATTCTCTACTGTGGGGCTCTGCAGAGCCTCTTGAGATGACAGGTTTCTACTGGAGGTGTAGGTAACTTCTTCGATGTTATCAAGATTGTATGCTTCTTTGGTATAGTTGATGGTCCTCTCCAGGTAAGGCTGTTGGATCCCCGGCTCGTTCGGCTGGACGCTTATGGTATCGATGGCACCGAAGCCCACACTGGGTATCACAATTAAAACGACTACAACGACTGCCAGCACTCCGATCTCCTTCTGGAGCAAACCAAGATCTTCTGTCTCCAGTTTATCCCACACTTCCCTCAAATTTCGGAGCACATGGATTGCCAGCCCGCCAAGCAGCAAAACACCCAGTGCCTGAACCCACGTATAAGGTATGTAGTAATTGACGGCCATAAAATCTGCTCCGGTGGGTACCTGAGCTCCGGGATTAAAGCTCCACAGGTAGGAGAACCTGAACAGCCATACTGAAACCGCTCCTACAACAGTTAACACGCCCACTGAGCCGATAATGGGCCAGGAGCCCAAAAACCGGAACGGGTGCCATGCCCATCCTTTACCGCTTTCACTGGAATAATCAAAATACTTTGCTCCACTTTCACTTATCTCCATCCTGAAATTACCTAGAACAAATGAGAGAATGCACAAGAATAAGACAAGTGCAGCAACCCCACCCACAAGAGCGAGCACAGTTCTCATGAATGGGAGGGTGAACACGTAAAAAGAAACATCATAACCAAAGACGGGGTCAGTCACACCCCAGGGCGACTGGTTCAAGAATTTGAGGACCGTAAGATAACTGCCGCTCAACCAGTTACCCACCAGCAATCCTAAAAGAACTGCTACGCCCTTGTAGAGCTTGCTTCCCACATCCGGGAGCTGTTCACCAAGTGCTTTTCTGATAGTTCCCCAGGAAAGCAAGAGAACTACGGTAGTAACAGCCCAGCCGATTAAAAAGAGAACAACCTGGTAATTAAGATTCTTCATGAACACTGAGAGGTATCCAATCGATTTGAACCAGTAATAATCCATAATAAAACCTGAAAGTGTTGAAATAATCGTCACAATAGCTGAAATCGCTATGATGGCGAACACAACAATCTTCAAAACCCCTTGTTCTGTCTCTGAAGACAAAAATTCCACCTCCTTAGTCCGATTATTGATGAATTATAATTAGTTTTTTCCCATCTCCCATCTCCCATCTCCACTATTAAAGAAAAAAAATACTAATACTGTAATTTAAAATTAAAATTAAAATTAAAATAGGTCTCCAATCGGTGTCACGATTATCTGGTGGGGTTCGGCTGTATCGAGGACATTGTTGTAAGCATATCCTGTGTGATGTCCGCTAAAGGCGGGCTGAAGTAATTCACCCACAAAGACGTTTCAGAGATATTTTAGACAAGATCTAATTTATGTAATTTAACTTGAAACTGTTTAGATGTATTGCCAAAACAATTATAGGTAGGTCAATCAAGGATAGATAGATATATCAATGAGGGGTTCACAGTTAGCTTCATGACGGGCTACATAGCAGTTTTCGTGGTGGGAGTATTGTTTCCTCTGGTGATCCTGTATATCCTCTACGCCATGCAGCAGGACGGCAACCAAGAATAAAATCGATGTGCTAGGCAATCAAGTTTTAGATGTCGCAGGCGGCACAGATCTTAAAGAATTCTCTTTTAAGCTCTTTCATATCCTTTTTTGACAGCCAGGGATAGTCCTGATAGGTGAAATCCATTTCCAGGTCCCAGGGAGCAATACCGTATCTCTCTGTAGAGAAATCCTTGTTGCTCATGGACCTCAAATACTTACCCACATCCTTTTTATCGATCCTGCCTTCTCTATCGCTATGGAATCTTCTTCCAATACTGAGGGGCATTTTCCAGCCCCAGGCTTCCTCATCAAGACAGATTATCCTCTTTATCCCCAGTTCTTTGAGCATGCTGGCAGAAGGGAAAGCATCTCTTACCAGATAGTCCCTGTGAGTATCTATTAAGGTAGCAACACCCTTAATCCGGTCGAAATCTTTTTTACCTTCTTCAATCAGGGGAGCGTAGTATTTTATTGTCTCATGGGCTCTCGAGTGCCCATCATTAACGTAAAAATAGCAGTCAATATTCCTGGGCAGCAGGTTCTTGGCCATAATCGCCGGAAGATGGGGAAAGCCCGCCTGAACTATGAGATAAGTATTTTCGGAGGGGTCAGACAACATTCTTGATTTGAATAAACCTTCTACTCCCCTCACTATTTTCTGGTCTTCCTTCTGAATCTTAGCTCTGGTCTTATCTCTCACCCTGAAGGTACCACCCAGATCCTCATTCAAGAACCCGAATTTCGAGCTATATACGGAAGTATAATCCCTCATAAACAAACCACGTCTATTACCTCTTTGCCCTAAAACCCACTACAGATGGGCTTATAACCTTTATGGCCGGTATATAAAGTATATAAGAGTTCTAGCTGTATTCTCCTGAATTGGATGAGGAATGATTTTACAGTTTTTTACAGGTATTTGAATACACTAAATTAACATCAACATGATTCCTAGGATAGCAAATTATTGATAAACCAAATTCAAGTTGTTCAATTATCAAGTAGCATAACGAAGACAAAAACATCAAAAAATTAGATAAATCTATTTTAGAAAGCCTGAAGTTATCAGTTAGTAATTGGATAAAAAATCATCTAATTACCGTAAGACAGGATTAATGCCAACAAGGCAGTTCCTACTACTGAAATAATTACTAATCCAATTCTTATAAGCAATTCTCTTCTTTCTTTCTTCTTTGATTCTTTTTCTTTTTTATTTTCATACTCAATAAGACTGGGTTTAATATCGATTGTTTTATCAAGACTATCTTTCAGATTTCTGACAAGTTGGATATAGTTCTCGAAATTCTTAAAATTGCTAGACTGTACTTCATTACCTGCAACGTCCTTATCCAACCTAACATCAGAAATTTCTTTTGATATTTTCTCTAAATTAGGTTTAATTTCTCTATAATATTCTGGAAATATTTTATATATCGTGTCAGAAGATATCCCATTGAGTTCGTATATTATTCTTTCCCTTATACTCACATTAAGTAAGTCAAGAGAATCATATCCAGCTCTGTAAACATGACCAAAAGCCTTATCAAGATTTTTTTTGGAATATTCAGGGTTTTCGTCCTTAAACCCAAATTTAACAGCAAATAATCTCATCAAGTGATCCATCGAATTTCTTAACTCATTAACGGTCTGACCATAAGTGCTGTGTTCAGTATCTACTTCTTCACTGTACAATATTAGCTCTTTAACTTTAGGATAAAGCTTCGTTAATTCATACAATTGCTTTGTTTCTTCTTTAGAGAATTCCAATTCGTTAGGATCAGGCAATTTAATACCCCTAAAGATATAAGAGAGTTATGGTAATGGTGTTTCCATTACTCTTTCCTTTTTTGATTTAAATTCTTTCCTAGTATAAAATTTACCGGTTGAAAGTCTTACACTTCCACGGTGTTTATGGGAAAATTTTATAGTTAAATCTCGATCTATATCAGACCCACCAAAATCAGCGTCCCAAATATCTCTGTCCTTAATAAAACCTATATTCCTACCTACCATTGACAGTCACCATACCCAGCTCACACATAAAAAATTCTCTTAACTTACTTAAATTTTATGATAGATTTATGAGCTAAAGTAGTAAATTTTTTAATTTTCCTTCATTTATCGATTAGTCCCTTAGTAAGAATTTTTCTATTTATTAATAAATTTTAACGGAGCTAGAAGAACGAATCAAAGGACTCAAAAACAAAATCAATCAACTATGCACCCTCAATAACCAAAACCAACAACAAAAAACAATGAATTAAAGTGCGGGGGGAGGGATTTGAACCCTCGGACCCCTACGGGACTAGACCCTGAATCTAGCGCCTTTTCCACTCGGCAACCCCCGCTGATGGTTTAGTGCGTGCTTTATGTATCGCAAGTGAGTAAGGAGGGTAGTAGGGTTAAGTGGGCATGCTCCGAGTCGATCCGCGTCACGGAGAGACATCCTATCGGGCTCCTCCTCCCCGCAACCCCGAAAGCACCGGTCGTCCGGGGTGAGCCTGCTCCCTTCCGGGCCTGGGCCTTTATCCCCGGTTAAGAACTGATGACCATCCCTCCAGATAGCCACTCAGTCACCGCCGGTCCATCGGGACGGGGACTCTACGGAGCCTGGTAGGACCTAACTCTCCGCTAAGCGAACCTTCCCGGAGCTTCGGCCCCCGCGTATCGACGGTTTCGGGTTACAGGGGACGTCGAACCCCCCGGCCTAGCCCACTGTGAATTAAGGGAGAAGGTATATTAACCTTTTCCGCATTAAATTAAGAGTATGGGAGAGCTGGAAGGACATATAACTTCAAACCCTAATAAAGTGAAAATACTGGAAGTGTTGAACAGGAAAAAAGAGGCTGATTTGAAGGCTATTGCCAAATCTACCAGGATACCTGAAAAAATTCTGGTTACAGTAGTAGATGATCTAAAGAATGACGAAGTGATTCAAGAAGAAGGGGATAATCTCAAGCTTACTGAAAAAGGGACCAAACTCTTGACCGACATCAGATCCATCTAAAGCCTACTAATCTAACCTAATCTAATCTTTCAATCCTAATCTTTCAATCTGAAATGCTGGAGAAATTTGTTGATCACGACAGTAAGGACAAAGTCTTTCTTTTGAGGGACCTCATAGAAGTGAGGGTCCCACTGGAGCATTATAATCGGCTCAGTAGAAGGTTTGAAGATGATCATATCATCTCTTTTGGAGAGCCAAAGCAGATCCTGAACAGTGTTACTAGAAGGGAGTTGGTCTATATCACCGGAGAGAGTGGGATTCCGCTTATGGGGAGCACGGCTTTCGGTCTAATCGATAGGGGAACCAACCTGATCCAGGTCAGGCCCATAACCGGATGCAACATGAACTGTGTTCACTGCAGTGTTGACGAAGGCAAGAGTTCAACGTCAATGACCACTGATTACATAGTCGAGCCCGATTATCTGGTGGAAAACCTGAGAAAAGTAGCCCAATTTAAGGGAGATGGCTTAGAGGTGCACATAGACGGGCAGGGAGAGCCACTACTTTACCCCTACATGAAAGAGCTTCTGGAGGGGATAAGCAAAATAAGTGAAGTTGGCATCGTATCCATCCAGACGAATGGTACCCTACTGGACCAGAACTACATAGACCTGTTAGAAGATCATGTGGACAGGATCAACCTCTCCTTAAATGCCATAAAGAAGGACACAGCCAAAAGAGTTTACAGGACCAGTTTTCCTCTGGATAATGTGCTGGAATCCGCCAGAAAGATCGCTGAGAGCAAGCTGGATTTGTTGATAGCTCCGGTATGGCTTCCCGACTACAATGATCGGGAGATGGAGGAAATAATTGATTTTGCTGTGAAGATTGGTGCAGGCAAAAAATATCCTCCTTTAGGGATCCAGAAGTACATCCCTTACAAGTACGGGCGAAAGGTCAAAGAGGTTATGGATTTCGAAAAATTCTATCTTCGGCTTGCTGAATGGGAGAAGCAGTATGGAGTGAAACTAATTCTCTCTCCAGAAGATTTTGGCACCCACAAGCGCCCCAGGATCCAGCACCCCATCAGGAAGGGAGAGCATTATAAAGCCAAATTGATCGCCGAAGGAAGGATGCATGGAGAAAAGCTGGCTGAAGTAAAGGATAGAGTAGTAACGGTCAAGACGAACAAGAAAGTGGGGCAAACCGCCAGTTTCAAGATCGTAAGGTCCAAGGACGGTATCTTCCTGGGTCACTAGTCCTTAGCTTCTTCTGGCCTGGGTCACTGGTCTTTAGCTTTTATTTCTTTAGGGAGGAACTCCAGCTCAACAGCCCGGTCGATTACCTTGTCCACCTGCTCCTCAATGCTCATCCTGTCAGTATAAAGGATCAGGTCGGGATCTTCGGGCTCTTCGTATACTCCGTCGTAACCTGTAAGCCCCTTGATCTCACCTTTTATTGCCTTGGCATACAGACCTTTAGGGTCTCTCTCGACCCTCAGATCCAGAGGACAACTGAGATAGATCTCCATGAATTTATCTATCTCTGCTCTTGCAGAGTCTCTGGTCTCTTTATAGGGGGCAATAACTGATACGAGAGTGATCACCTCATTCTTGACCAGAAGGTTGGCCATCTGGATCACCACTCTATTGTGCATTTCTCTTTCTTCCCTGCTGAAGCCCAGGTCGGGATAGAGTTTGCTTCTTATTCCATCCCCATCCAGTACTTCTACGCCAGCTCCCAGCTCCTTAAACTTCTCGGCCAGAGCATTCACGAGTGTGGTTTTTCCTGCGCCACTTGGACCGGTTATCCAGATCACAAAGCTCATATTATACTATTACCTCTTAGCTGATTTTCAATACCGAACAAACTTAACATCGTGGGGGCGAAGTCATATATAGTTGTATCCACTCTTCTGGCTTCCGTTCCCGGCATGTATAGGGAGAAGCATCCGTATTCCGAATGTACAGCGTCATCAGGACCTACATCGTTCTCCTTTAGATATCTGGTCTCGTAACCCAGTGTTCCTGCCGAGCGCCACGACAATCCATTCAGATAGACCATCATATCGGGAATATCACCCTTTGTCTCAGGATATATGTCCTCCGGATAATAAACTCTGTTATCCCAATCCTCTCCATTAGGACCTTTTATGGACTTCAAGCTGTTTGCGATCTCATCTCTCACTTTGTAGTACTCAGAGCTCTTGATGGCCCCCTTTTCTTCTCTACCTTCTACATTGAGGAATACTCTGGAGTAATAGCCACCCCACGCCCAAGCCATAGTTTTGTCCCAATCAACTTCCAGTTGCTCGAATTTGACAGGCCCGTTATCCATTATCTCGGGGTTATTGACAGAAAGAAGTCCCTGCTCGATCAACCACTGGTTAATGACGAAGCACCCCTCCATCTTCTTTACTCCGTGGTCCGAAACTATCGCTACGGCGGTATTATCATCCAGCAGCTCCACCGTTTTGCCGATCTCTTTATCCAGCAGCTTGTAGTAATCCTTTATGACACTCTGGTACTTGCCCTTCTCGTGGAGGTGGTGCTCTTCATCGTAGTACCTCCAGAAAGCGTGATGGATCCTATCCAGTCCTATCTCTACCAGCTGGAAGTAATCCCACTCTTTTTCCTTCAAGAGGTATCTTATCACTTCAAACCTTTTTTCGGTCATCTCCCAGGTTTCTCTGATTATCTGATCTCTATCCTCTTTCCTGAAGTCGGCATCAAAGATGTAATTGCCCACCAGACCCTCAATCTCCGATTTAAGATCTGAAGGATAGGTATAGTTCACGGAAGAATCAGGGGTTATGAAACAGGACACCATATGCCCGTTGATCGGCTTGGGAGGGTATGAGGGAGGGACTCCCACCAGTATCGACTTCTTCCCCTTCTCACCCAGGTAGTCCCATACAGCCTTCTCATTCACCATAAGGCTGTGAGCAATCCAGATATTCTTGTAGGAACCGCTCTTCCTGTGTCTGAATCCGTATAATCCCAACTCACCCGGAGATTTACCGGTTGCCATCACCATCCAGGCTGGAATAGTAATGGCAGGGATACAGCTCTTCATGGACCCATAAAAAGAGCTCTCAAGAAGGTTCTTGATATGAGGAAGCTCATCAATGAACCGGTTAAAGAGCAGTTCTGGAGGAGCAGAGTCCAACCCTATTACAAAAACCTTGTCGATCATTACAGATTACAAAATAAAATATTGGAAAAGGTTAATCAATATAACCGAGGGCTCTCAGCCTCTCTTTAACCTTCTCTTCTTCTTCCTCTGAGAAAACTTCTTCCTCTTCTTCCTCTTCCTCCAGGCTCGCCAGAACTTCTTTCAGGACGTAAGTAACATACTCAGAAACCGTGTTGAAACCGGCGTCCTCCATTCTATCCTCGATCTTCTTATAAACATCCTGCGGTATAGAAACATTGTATTCTTCTTCTGACATTGATCCTTCACCTACCTAATATTTTCAAAATGATGATTTATTTAACACATTAAGTTTTTGGTGAAGTTCATGACCCGAAGATAATCTGGACCCATTTTTTCACTCAAGCTCATCAAGTTTTTTCTGCTATCTCCTTTGCTATCCAGCCATCACTGGTTCTTACCAGCCCCATGGCAATTTCTTCGACTTCATTCTTCAAGTCGTTATATACACCAATATTGTCAAATAATAGCTTTCCCAAGGTGAACGCATCCAAGAGAATTGTATTCTTGCTCTTAATCTCCTTCAAACACTCTTCAGCGGTATAAACAAATACTTCTGCAGGGAAGTCGACCTCTAAATCTAACTTAAACTTACTATCCTTGGTTATGATAGCTATGTCAAAATCACTCAGTAAATTATCTCTTTGCAAAGCTTTGGAGCCAAAAAGAATGACACACACCCCTCTACTTCTTAGTCCTTCAATAAAGTCCCCGAATTTATCCTCCCACTCTTTATGCGTTTCCTGTATTATATCATAGTATTCCAGCATTCAGTATCTCCTCCATACACTTTATTGCTCTCTCGGCTTCTTCTTTTGTATATTCTGTAACCCTGGCATCCGGATATCTTGCCTGAGTATAATGTTCTCCCAGTTCTTTTGCACATTTTCTCACTATATCTGGCACCTCGTGTCCCAGTTTCTCCACGATTCTGAGTAGCTCAACAAGAGAATGTGTATATGGTTTTGATCCGCTTTTATCTATTATTCTACCCTTCAGATACAATTCTACTGCCTGCTGAGCTGAAAAACAGGCAACATCATAAAGCCCTAAATTTAATGCGTTCTCTGCATTCTTTCTAAAACTTTCAGACTTTTCAAACCAACCCATCTTATCTCCAGATTGCTCTTATCTTATACTTAGTCTTAGTCTTTATGAATAGCTATACGGTTGTCATTTACAATATTGTAAGTTTTGTAAATATTATAGTTTTGCCCTATTATACTTGTTTGATGAACCAAAATTTCCGTCGTTTATATGTAGTATCCGTCAGTATGGTACATGGTGTTGTTGGGCTCTGTCCATGTCTTATATGTTCCTGAGCTAGCAACATTATCTCTTTTGCAGGCTATACAGGTTTCTCCATGCAGAAATAGTGGTTCCGTAGTTATATCCGAAACTTTGTGTTTTGAGTCGCAGTATACATAGTCGCCATTGGGCAGCCGGTAATACTCCACATAGGGCTCTATTGATTCATTGTGGCAATCATAGCAGGATACCCTGTGTGCAGCATGGGTGGTGTCCTTAAAAGTCTGGGCAACGAAATCCGAGTTGGTATTCCCTCCGATCCTGGGATTGTGACAGGAGAGTAGACAGTATTCAGTTATATTATTATAGTAATCCGGCGTTGACTGAAAGCTGTCTGAGATCAAACCATAACAAGTTGCTCCGTATTCGCTGTAAACACATGTAGTGTTGTGCATAGGACTATCAAAGGAGCCGCTACCTGATTTTTCAAACTGCCAGCACACATGTGAGGCATTGGTTGCACCATAATTCCCCTTATCTTCAATGGTTTGGTTAGCTGCTCTCCAGACATCGGAATGACAGCTCTCACATTCAATACCCTTCTTGTATCCCTGTTTAAACTCATGTTTTGCACCACTACCTGACACATGGATGTTCGTTGTATTGGTCGAGCCGTAATTGATGTTAGAAATTTCAATACCTCCACTTTTTTTATTAACATAAAACTGTAACCACTCCGGCCTCTTGAACTCGATCTCCATAGAGTAATTTGTATGACATGCTATACACGCCTCATTCTCTCCCTTCGACAACCTCCACTCCAGTGCTTGTTCCACAAATGGCTTATGGGCAGAATAATCACTCCCGTAACCAGTTTCATTGAACGCTATAGCTGTGGGAGCCTTTTTTTGTATCCACGTATCGTTGTAGTATAATCCATTCTCTTCATGGCAATCCAGACACCTGGGTGTATATGCTGCGTGGGATTCATTACCTACAGTGATCCCACTCTGGTTGTGAGCAGCGTATTTTATCATCTTACCGTCAGCGATCCTGGCCACCCGGTGACATTCCTCGCATTTAAAATCGGAATGCACTGAGGAGTTTTCCAGCTGATCTTGCATTCTTTGATGACAGCCAGCACATTCTACATCGTTAACGTCGGACTCCAGGCTATTTATAGTGTGGGAGCCATTGAACATGGTAATGACGTCTGTAGAGCTAAACAATGCCAGAGTTGACAGAGCAGTTATAAAAAAGAAGAAAACGATTTTCTTCACTCTTTCACCTCTGTATATGTCGTGTTCTCACTTATGACCATGTTCTCCAGATCCCAATAGGAATCAGAAGCGTTCAGGGAATTTTTGAAACTCAATTTTGTCTCACTTCTCATTGAGAATTCGATTCTAACCCTCGTATTGGTGTGACAGGCGACACAGGGTTCGCTCTCATTTTTCAATAAATCACTGTCTCTGGCATCTATCATGAAGCTGTAGTGTGATGCATTGTATCCGGTATCATTACCTAGATCGGATAACCCAAAACCTCCTGCAACCGGCGCGTTGAAGGGGTTGGTCGAATTGAGGTGGCAGTAGCCGCAATCGATTATGGTTGCGGCGTGAGCTTCCTCCCCTGGCACGTTCGCGGTGGTGTTTGCAAAAGTTATACTAACATTAGCTCTGTGACACCCCAGACACTCTTCTCCACTCCATCCTTCAGAACCGTCTACAGTGGAGTGATTTGCTCCTGCTTTAAGTTCGTCATGTACGTCGGCGTGACATTTAATACATCTGCTCCCATACCCTTGGTTTACATTGTAAAAAGAGTGACCTCCAGCGAAAAGATTGACTGTGGAAGGAAGGACGACCAGCCCCATAGTAAGAATTATCACTGTAATTGTCATTATCTTGATTATACTCATTGAATTATGTTTAACTAATTCTATACTTAAGCTTTCCTTTTTGCAATTATAATCTTAAGATTGTGATTTTGATTTAAATATATCGGCTGTCGTTATTATGGTACATGGTGTTGTTGGGCTCTGTCCAGGTTTTATATTGAGGGTAATTTAGCTCACAGTTACCGGAAACACAGTCATCATCGTGGCAGGAAGTGCATGAACCTCTTTTACAGGAGATACAAGTTTCTGCATGAGTGAACAGGGGAAGAGAAAGGACTTCATCATCTATCTCTTCATGACCGCTGTGGTCGATCTCGGAACTGGAGAGATCTCTACCAAAGCCAGGAGTATCCCAATCAGCCCGGGGTTTGTTCCACACCGAATCTTCGTATACTGTGCTGTTGTGACACTGATAGCAGGATATTCTGTAAGCTGCGTGCACCGAACTCTCAAATATGGGAGGAATGTTCGTTATGCGATTGAGGTTGACCCTCGGTTTGTGGCAGGAATACGTACAGTAATCCGTTATGTTATCATAACCTCCTGTCCCCCCGATCTCAGAAATATTGTGCATGGGATCCCCTCTATTAACTTGATAACAGCTAGTGCCACATTCGGAGTCATTCCACTGCCAGCAAACGTGTGATGCCCTGGTTGAACCGTATTCGTTCTCTTCGGGATGGTTTATTGACCTCCACACGTCTTGATGACAGTTCTCGCACTTTACTCTGGCCTTGAACTGGTGTTTTGCTCCACTGCTCGATTTAGTGACTATTGTAGTATTTACAGGGCCGTATTCATTTGGAACGATATACCATCCATTGCTATCTTCCTTGACACTGAATTCAAAGTATTCGGGCCGGCTGAACTCGTTCTCAATTGAAAAGTCGGTATGACACGCAATACAGGCCTCATTCGCTCCCACGGAGTTGTTGGAACTGGACGCAAACTCCACAAAAGGCTTATGTGCGGAGTAATCACTTCCGTAATCTGTCTGATTGAAAGCAGGTGACGGGGGAGCAAATTTGTTACCGATCAGCTTTCCGTTCTCACCGTGACAGTCCAGGCACCTGGGAGTATAGGCCGCATGGCTCTGGTTCCCGGAAAACCATCCGCTGTCGTTGTGAACAGCGTATTCTATAGCCTCACCGCTACTGGTCTTTTCCAACCTGTGACAGTCAACACAGTCAAAACCTTCGTGTATCTGAGACTCGCTTAGCTCAATCTGGATACGAGAATGGCAAGAGGTACAGGAAATATCGTTGCCGGATGAGGTAATATCCGAAATGTGGTGGCTTCCAGAAAAGAGGGTTATAGTCTCCGTAGATGAAAATAAGATCAGTACTGATATGGAAAACACTAAAACCACGATTACTGCTGACCTCATACTACCATCCCTGAGTAAATGCTGGAGCCCCTGGTTACCATCCCTACGGTGCTGGTTTTGGAGATGGCATTAACTTCTTACATAAACTTTTTCAAATTAGGTCTTTCTTGAAATTGATCCCACCAGAAATTCCTAACCTACAAGTATTACGTGCAAGTATTGTACGGATACAATGGTCTAAACCTTTTCATATGTAACTTCCATTATTCACATCATACATTTTGTTATTGGGTTCTGTCCACGTCTTATACTGCACATTTGGTTGAGGGGAGCCTGCCCTTTTACACGCTATGCACGTCTCTGCATGGAGGAAAAGTGGAGAAGCGAAGACCTTTTCTTCATCTTCGAAGTTCTGGTGTATTGAGTCGTTCCACTCGGGATATGTTCCGCCACCCGGTTTATTCTCCACATCAAAATTAGTTTGTGCGGAATGGCAATTGTAGCAGGAAAGTCTTCTGGCTATATGTACCTGATCGGATAGGACCTGCGGAGGTGTTCCACTGGTAACTGTCGGATCGTGACAGGAGGACAGGCAGTAATCAGTACTGTTATCGTATGCTGAGCCCACATACCGGGGATCGTGCATAGGGTCGCTGCGGTTACCCCACCACCATATGGAGTGAGAGGAGTTGGGAGCGGTGCCGAGTGCATTATCCTCGGTATGGTTTATTGCCTGCCACACATCTGAATGGCAGGTATCACAGGTAATGTTGCTCAATGGCTTGAGCTCATGCTTTGCTCCTTTCTCAAGTTTTGAGATCTTAGTAGTGTTGTCAGGCCCATAATTGGTGGGGTTCACTGTCCAGTTCTCTTCAATAGTGAAATTGTAGTATTCAGGTCTTACATACTCATACCAGATCGTATATTCAGAATGGCAGGAGATGCATGCCTCATTTGCACCAAAAGACATGCCCTGATCCCTTGCATCTTCGACAAGGCTTTTATGTGCAGAGTAATTGCTTCCGTGATCGGACTGGTTAAAGGCAGGAGCAGGAGGTGCATGCTTGGCCTTCCGGGTATCGTTATAGTAGATACCGTCTCCACCGTGACAGTCCAGACACGTGGGAGTATAGGCCGCATGGCTCTGGTTCCCGGGGTAAGTCCCTGTTGCGTTATGGGTGGCGTACTGGATCACTTCTCCGTTGGTGGTGATGGTCATTCGATGACATTCCTCGCATGCAAATCCGGAATGTATGTCAGAATGGTTCAACTCATCCACTATCCATGAATGGCACCACGTGCAATCGATATCATTCTGAGGTGAAGAAATGTCCGTCAAGTAGTGGCTTCCTGTGAAGAGGGTTACGGTATCTATAGAGGCAAATAAAGCCAAAGCTGAAACCAGAATAATAAGGATCGCTATTATAAAACTCCTCAATTTACCACCTCTTTATAGGTGGTAAAATTGCTCATCTTCATGCTGGTATCAAAGGAGGACTGGCTGTCAGAATAATTGCTGGACACCACGAACTTTGCCCCTGTACTCACGTTAAGGGTCACCTCAAGCCAGGTATTGCTGTGGCATCCCACGCAGGCCTCTGTAGTATTGGGCATCAGGTCGTCCCTTCCAGCATAATAGACGTAGCTGGCGTGTATGGCGTGGGTCCCAGTATCATTCTCATTATCGGAGAGACCGAATCCTCCCGCTAAGGGTGCACCCGTTATGCTGGAAGCATTTAAATGGCAATAACGGCACGATGTCACAGTAGCGGCATGTATCCCTTTGCTGGCACTCAAGTTCGTACGGTGACATATGCTGCACTCCTTCCCGCTCACTCCGGCTTCGTCATCTACTGTGGCGTGTACTTCGGTGACCTTTAATTCTTCTAGAACATCTGCATGGCATTTTTCACAATTACTCTCATTTCCTGATACATCATAAAAAGTATGACTACCTGCGAAAATATTGACCGTTGATGGGAGAACAATTAAACCCGCTACAAAAATTATTGTAACAACTAATATGATTCTTCCCAGGGGCATAACTTATTATTAATTCACAATGTACTTAAAGATTATTTTCGTCAATAATCATATGGATATTTTGTAGTTTAATAATCTGAACTTAATAAACGGATTCTGGGTTCCTCAGGTTAAAGACTCAGGTACCAGTTCTTGAGCTCTTCGAACTGCTGGTGAGTGTTCACTACACTGGTTTCCATAGGGTTTTTGAAGAAGAAACCCAATTCCTTAACTACACCGGTCAGTTCCTTCTTCTTGGCGTAAAGCAAGAACCTGGCGAGATCGATTATAAGGGGGGCTGCAACTATGGCATCAATAGCATCCCATATGAAGTAGAATTTCATTTTGGAATCCAGAAAACCCTCAAAATGAATAAAATCGAAGGCTGTTTTGTTATCCAGGAGACTGGGGAAGAAATCTATTTCTGTAATGCTGAAGGGCGAATAACCCAGTATCTTTTCCAGCACCTTATCCTTGCTCTCCACCTTGCTCTCCTTGTTGTCCTTATGGGCCAGAACCTTTCCGTCATCGTCTCCCAGTATATTATAGCCCATCCATCCTAATACCTTTAAATTCCTGTAGAGGAACATGGGAGCCAAAGTGGTCTTTACCAGAGTTTCGCCGGTCTTACCATCATTTCCGGCGTGTGGGGCTTTCTTATCTGCCAGTTCTTTCAGGGCAGGAATGCTGGATCCCGAGCTGGGAGTGAAGTTGGCGTAGGGCAAACCCGTTTTTAATGCGGCGTAGGCGTAGAGCATGCTGGCATTAACGTATTCCTTCTCGTTCTCCTCGATCATGGTCTCGAAACCTTCGAGGGAATTGTGGTATACCTCATTTGCTTTGGATAGGGGCTCTGTTGATGCTGCGTTGATGACCACTGTCTCATCGTCTGAGAACTTATTGATGTCCTCGATCAACTGGTCCGTGATCTCTTTTAGGGTCAATCCCTCGTTCTCCAGGGTTTTAACGTCTTTGAACTCTTCCATACCCGTACCGCAATTGAGGGATGTTCCGGTAGCTGTGGTGATCTGCTCCAGGTCTTCCCTGACATCTTCGAGCAGGTCCCTGTCAAAATGTCTGTTGAGCTTGATGTGCTCCAGTGCAGCCTGGTAAGCATTGGGAACCGACCTTATTTCATGCCCTCCAAAATCGAACTTCAAAGGAGCGTATTTATCAAGCCCCTCAAAATGAGGCAGCTCTGAAACAAGTCCAGTGGTGCTGGTGGAACCTTTTTCGATTGCCTTACCTCCAGCAATTGCTGTAGATGATACGATTCCATAAGCTCCAATAAGCCAAATCTTCATTTGGCGAGCCCTCCATACCGATGCTTAAAAACTTTCCCCAATTCACTGTATTTATCTTATCGTTAATTGCCGATATTTCATTCGATAATCGATAATTTTATAAATAAACAGTGTAAGCGGAAATATGGACTCCACCACTAAAGCAATGACCGACATGATCTCGGGAGATATCATCTTTGCTGAACATCCGGGAAGAATAATAAAAAAATGGAGACAGATATTTGAAGTATCCCAAAAACATCTGGCGTCGGAAGTTGGTGTTTCACCTTCTGTAATCAGTGATTATGAAAGTGATAGGAGGAAATCACCGGGCATAAATTTTGTCAAGAGGATCATCGGAGCTTTACTGGACATAGACAGAGCAAGAGGGTTCAAGACGGTATCCAAGTATAGGGACATCACAAACGGGTTCAAGATAGACGTTATCCTGGACATCAAGGAATACCTTGAGCCTATTCCTTCCGGCGAGTTTGCGGAGGTAATCGGTGGGGAAACCTTGAACTATCAGGATAGGAATATTAACGGTCACACCATCGTCGACAGTTTGAAGGCTATACTGTCCTTCAACTCCTACGACTTTTACCGGTTGTACGGTTTTACTACAGAGCGGGCACTCATTTTCACTAAAGTATCTACTGGAAGATCTCCTTTGGTTGCGGTGAGAGTGGCCAACCTGAAACCTGCAGTTCTGGTGCTGCACGGAATGGAGCCGGAACTGGTAGACGATATGGCCTTAAAAATAGCTCGTCTGGAGAACATCCATCTGATTGCTACTACAATGTCATTGGAGAAAATAATCAAATCATTGAGGAGGTCGATAAAGTGAATAAAGTGGGAATCGTTTCTTATGGTTCTTACATACCCCAATTCAGGATCAGCTCTGAAGAGATCGCCCGCATATGGGGAGAGAATGCACAAGCGATAAAAAATGGGTTAGGGGTAAACCAAAAATCAGTTCCTGATATGGACGAGGATACAGCCACCATATCCGTAGAGGCTGCCAGAGAAGCCCTGAGAAGAGGGAAGGTAGAACCTGAAAGAATCGGAGCATTGTACGTTGGCTCGGAGAGCCATCCATATGTGGTCAAGCCCACTTCTACCATTGTGGGAGAAGCCATATGCTGCGGGAACAACTTTTACGCTGCCGATCTGGAGTTCGCCTGTAAGGCGGGAACTGCGGGCGTGCAGATATGCATGTCCATGGTCCGGTCAGGGATGATCGAACACGGTCTCGCCATTGGTGCAGACACCAGCCAGGGAGCACCGGGAGACGCTCTGGAGTATTCTGCATCCGCTGGTAGTGCAGCTTTTATTTTGGGTAAGAACGATCTTATAGCGGAGATTGAGGATACGTTCTCCTTCGCATCCGATACACCTGATTTCTGGCGAAGAGAGGGCCAGCCATTTCCTGAACACGGCGGCAGGTTTACCGGTCTGCCCGCGTATTTCAGGCATACCACTTCAGCTGCAAAAGGTTTGCTGGACAAAACAGGGATGGAGCCATCGGAATTTGACTACGCCGTCTTCCACCAGCCCAACGCAAAGTTCCCCGTAAGAGTAGCCAAAACCCTTGGCTTTAACCTCGAACAAATTCAGCAGGGTTTGCTGGTCTCTAATCTGGGCAACACCTACTCGGGTGCGACCATGCTGGGCCTTGCATCCATACTGGATATCGCCAAACCCGGGGATAAAATACTGGCAGTCTCTTTTGGCTCAGGAGCTGGTAGTGATGCTTTCACCATAAGGGTGGAGGATAGCATAGAGAAGCTTGACAGAAATCCGTCAGTCTGGGATAAGATAAACAGAGGAGAGATGATCGATTACGGAATGTATTTGAAATTGAGAAAGAAGATCAAGGTGAAACAATGAGGAAAGTAGCAATTATCGGTGCAGGTCAAAGTCCTTTTGGTGAGCTGTGGGACCTCAGCTTCAGGGATATTTTTCTTTCCGCTGGTGTAGAAGTGCTGGAAGACTCCGGACTGGAAGGAAAAGAAATAGAGGCAATGTACGTTGGAAATATGAGTGGGGGGAGATACCTGGCTCAAGAACACATAGCGGCGCTGATAGCGGATTATTCTGGAATGGCCGAGCTCAACATCCCATCAACCAGAGTTGAAGCTGCTGATGCAAGTGGCGGGCTGGCTTTGAGACAGGCATACATGTCGGTCGCATCAGGGGTCCATGACATCGCTATCGCTGCTGGAGTAGAGAAGGTCACTGATGTGGGCAGTGATATGGCCATGAACATCCTCTCATCCTCTGCTGACAGAGAATGGGAAGGGTTTGTAGGAGCTACGGTCCCCTCTCTCTACGGCATGATGGCCAGAATGCATATGGAGAAATATGCTACCACTTCTGAGGACCTGGCAGCCATCAGCGTCAAGAACCACAAAAATGCCACATTGAACCCCAAGGCACAGTTCAAAAGAGAAATATCATTGGAGGCAGCCTTAAAATCACCGTTCGTTTCCGAACCCTTGAGATTGTTCGATTGTGCTCCAGCCTCTGATGGAGCATCTGTAGTGATCCTCGCCGATGAGGAAACTGCCAGAAAATATACGGACAATCCGGTCTTCATCTCTGCCTCCTGTCAGGCCAGCGACTATCTGGCTCTCCAGAGCCGTAAAGACACTCTGACCATGGACGCGGTGGCTCACGCTGCAAGAAAAGCATACGAGCAGGCCGGTGTTGAGCCCAAAGCGATCGATGTGGCTGAAGTGCATGACTCCTTCACTATCGCCGAACTAATGGCCTATGAGGACCTGGGCTTTGTGGAAAAAGGAGAGGGCAAGAAGCTGATAAGAGAAGGCACCACCAGCATTGATGGAGAGATCCCCATCAACACGTCCGGCGGTCTGAAAGCCTGTGGCCATGCATATGGAGCAACAGGGATCAGGCAGGCTGCAGAGATATCTCTACAGCTGAGGGGAGATGCAGGAAGGAGACAGATTGATGCCGAAAAAGGTCTGGCTTTGAACATTGGTGGTACGGGCGCTACGGCCGTGGTGACCATATTCTCGAGGTGATAACTATGCTACCCAGATTCTGGAGAAAAATAAAATACAGGTATGACCTGCTGGGCAACTACTGTGAGAACTGCGGAAGAAACTTTTATCCGCCCAGAACCTTATGTCCCGTATGTAGAAGGGGGAGCAGCATCAAAGAAACCCGTTTCAGCGATGAAGGGACGGTCTTGAGCTACTCTACTGTTCATGACACCGGAGAGGATTCTACCAAGTCCCGAAAGCCCTACGTGGTGGCACTCATAAATCTGGATGAAGGACCTACCATAACCTCTCAGGTAGTATGCGATCCCAGCGAGATCAGGACGGGAATGAAGGTAAAGAGAGTGTTCAGGAAATACGGTGAGGAAGGAGATTCAGGGATCATCTACTACGGAACCAAATTCGTTCTGGTGGGCTAACGTTGTTTGATGAGGGTTCACAGGTCACTAATCAAACTTATTCAATAATACTGGGAAACTTATTCAATAATAGTGGGGATATCAGTATAGGTGATTAACGAAAAAGTAAAAATATTGCGGAATCTTCAAAACAGTATGCATGATAAAATCGATAACCTGGACATCAAGATACTGGTGGAACTACACGAGGATGCCAGAAAAAGTTTGCGAGAGATTGCAGAAAAGTTAGGCGTTGCAGAAGGCACAGTATATAACCGGATAAACAAATTGAGGAAATATGGGATCATCGAGAAATTTATTCCTATTGTAAATTATTCTCAACTGGGTTTCGACCTCATCGCTCTCATCGGCATTACTGCGGAAGGAGGTCACCTGGTGGACATAGAGAAGTCCATAGCCCAGGAGCCCAATGTCACCGCCGTCTATGATGTCACAGGAGAATACGACATGGTTGTAGTAGCCAAATTCAGCGATAGAGAATCCTTAAACGGGTTTGTTAAAAGAGTGGCCGGTCTGGAGCACGTGCTGAAGACCTACACCATGCTGGTGCTGAACGTGGTCAAGGAAACTCACAGCGTGGACCTATCCACTTTATTCAACCAGAATGAACTTTAAAGAAGTTATCGTGGCAAAAGGACACCCCAATATCACTGCTGGACATAAAACCACCTTCCAGCTGACCAAAGAAAAGGAAGTGACCACCACGGGTGACTGTATAGTTGGGGTGAGTGCCGATAAAGGTGCCTTCGATATCTCTCAGCGGTTAAAAGACCATTTGTTTCAGGGTGGAAAAGTTCATATGGAGTTTATTTTGCCTCAGTACGGATTAAAGGAGCATATAACCGGGTATGGAAGTAAGGAGCTATCCTTAACTCATCACTCGGATATGGTGATCAGAAAAAGCAGTTATGTCTGTGGCAGAACACTGGCATTGAATGCTGATAAAGCATCTGCACATTTTAATAGAGAAATAGCGAAGTTGTTATCGGACCCTGACACAGAAATTAATTTTATTGTCAGCTTTAATGATAAAAAAATTTAAATCATTCTGTTTTGTATAGGCTTTATGCAGCCACTTTTTGAGGATGTAGCCAGGAGGTTTTACTTTTATTTGTTCACCTCCTTTGGTGTAGGATTTGTCATATTCTTATTGGGTTACGGGCTGTATGCTATGCTCTCCAAATTCAGGGTCCCCGATATCTCCTACATCTTGCTGGCATTTACCATATTCCTCATATTTTGTACGGTCGTTCTGGAGCAAAGAGGAGTGACAATGCCCTATCTACTGGCTGGAGGAGCTTTCCTGTCAGCTATACTCACTTTCATAACTATTTGCGTTGTCAACGGTACCTTATGGATAAGCAATAACGGCTTTCCTTCTGTGGACAAGTTCATTGTCATGATCTCCGTCAGCGCCATAATGGGTTTCTTGCTCATTAAACTGTCAACCATGGAAAGAGGAAGATACGAATATTGAAATTGTTTGCGAACGGTGGAGTTAATACCTGATTCAACTGTTAGAAACAAAATAAAAAAGGATTCGGCTATTCTGTGACCTCTGTCCCTCTCAACTGGAGTGTTTTCTCCTTGAAGAGGGCGAATCGGACATATTTGAATCCCAGCTTCATGATCTCTGCGTCGCTGCCATCAACTATATTTTCGTCCACGTCAAAGTAGTCAAGGAACTTGGTGGAGGCAACGAACTCTCTGAACTTATCTATATTGTAGCAGGCCATGTAGAACATCTTCAACTCCTTATCGGTGAGCTGTTTGTCGGGGTTTTTGAGCTTGCCAGAGATGACTTCCATGAACAGGTCGTTCATTTCATTGAATGTATCTCCTTCCTGGTCCTCCAGCCATTCCCTGACAGTCCACTCTTTATCCTCTTCGAAGCCCTTGCAGTGGTCCTCTTTTACTATGTGATAGTACTCTTTGTTGTGGGATTTCATCCTTGCCAGAGGATAAAGGCGGCATGAACTTGGTCTGTCCTTATAAATGCTGCATCCCTCATCGGTAACAAAGGGGCAGCTCTCATCATCCTTCATTTTGAGGAAAACTACGGGCAACCCCGAATTCTCTCCCATGTTGCACTTGGTGTAATCCTTGAGGAACTCGGTCGAAGTTATGCCCAGATTGTTCTTCATGCGGATTATGTCGTAAGGTGTCAGGAACAAACTGAGGTCTCCACAGCATTTGTTGAAGCACTTAATTCCCGGGTGACAGGAGAACTGGAGTTTGTCGTCCAGAGTGAGCGATTTGGAGGTATCTATGTTATTTACACTCATTGACCCCTCTCGCTTTCAACTGTTCATTTATATGTTACTGTTGGAGTTCGGGACAGAGTCCAGGACCTACGGCCACATAAGCCCCGAAATAAGATTAGGGCTCGTAGGTTTCAGATTTATTGGTGGTGAAACCCTTACCCGGCCCACTGTGCAATATGAATTCGTAGCTCATGTCAGGTCCTCCTCTGAATCCATCACCATAGCTGACGTCCTGGATTTCTCCTACGAAAAAGGTATGGTCGCCGGTCTCTACCTCATTAACCACTTTACACTCAATGTTCGCCTGACACTCTTTGATAGAAGGTGTGCCGATCTTTTTGGAGGTTATAAAGGATACGCTCATTTTCTCTGCTTTGTTTCCTCTGGCTCCACTCTCCGTACCTGCTACCCACACGTCCTTCAGCAGCTCGATCGTGGGTACAGAAACCACGAATTCTTTTGCCTCCTTGATCAGGCCGTTGGTGTGTCGGGTATGACCTATGGAGATCCCTATCAGAGTGGGTTTAAAGGATAAGGGCACCACCCAGTCAGCGGTCATGGCATTGGGCTTCTCCTGTGTTCCAGCCACTATCAAAAATGTTCTTAACGGATACAGGTATTGCAACAAAGTCATTTTAAACACCTGAGGGAAGATGTATCACGATTTTTATAAGTCTTATCTATGTCTCCAGGTAGAGGAAGTAGTTGATCAATGGATTATCGAGATATACCTCTGGACTCTGGACATAAAACTTTAAAAAATCGACAACTTACTCCTGAACATGGAAATATCCAGGATAAAAGAAGAGATATGGAAGAAATATAATGAAGACCCCAGAAACTGGAGTTTCTGGATATCAAGAGATAAAAATGGGGAATTTTATGACCTATTCATTATTCATAACAGTGAATGTTATTTTATCAAGGTGGACACTATCTACAAACCCAATCCTCTTGGACTGGGAAAGAAGATGAACGTAGATAAGGAGTTCACCACCAAATTACCTGAAAGCGGTTTCAGAAAAATGGACAAATCCGAAATGGAGGAGCTGTTCAACAAACCCCAGAAACTGTTAGAAAGAGAGACCACATCGTTTGATGACTTAAAGGAGAACGAAGTGGGTTTCATGGGTCCCCAGTACATGTTCCACAAGTCACCCCAGATATCAGAGGGACAGAAGAAACTGGACGAGAAACTGTCCGGGGAGCTGAGGAAGCTGATGAAAAGAGAGAACTACATGTACCAGTGATATTGAATTTCTGGTAAACGAATCCTCTGCGAGAGTAGCAGTCAAAGTGCTTGACTTAACGCCCAGAGGAACTATTTTTGTTTTGCTGAAATCCTTGAAAATGGGAGTTTTAGATTTGAATCAGTTCATTGAAACCTTGAACAAGATGATAGGTCATGGGTTCAGGGTAAAAGAGGAAGTCTATATGGAAGCAATAAAAGAAGCGATAACAATAACACAAGATAGTTTTTGAGGCTCAAACAATACGCATTGACCCCAGAGCCCTGCTCCAGAAGGGTAGGGTGTAGTCTTTTCTCAGGTCATCGATGTTGTGACTGGATTCGATCTTTATGTCATCCCACGTCAAAGCGAGTTCTTCAAAGGCTATCTTGAGATAGCCGATATCGGCTGGATTGAAGCCCATCAAATAGGAGCCCACAACATCCGCGGCTACCACCTCATCGCTGGCGATCATGACCCCATGTTCTATTGGCTTGGTATAGAGCTCGGATACGTTACCTCCCACTATCCCGTCGATTATGGTTAGGGCGGGCTGGAAAATTTTGAGGAGGTCGATGAGTTTCTGGTGGATGCTGAAATGCATGTAGACTGCGGGTTTTTTGATGAACCCCATGTTGTTCTTTATTCCCAGGGTTGTTCCGGCAATTCCGTGTATCTTGAGCTTTGGAAGGGAGATGAATGGATTGTTGATGGCTTTCAGGGCTGTTTGAGCCACTTCTATTTCCTTTAAAACCCTTCCATTGACCCTGGTCCTGGTCAGTTCTTCCTTGTTGAGATTGATGCACTGGGCATGTTGATGGAGGTCGAATGCCGAAAAACATTTATCTGCACCGCCTCTTCTCCAGCTGCCCTCCGCAATTATGGGATCCAAATCCTTTAGATTGTTTACGACTGCCTTGACTACGTCCGGGTGAGTGATACACCCTTTAGCGGGGTCGCTATAAGTAAGGAAATTGGGCTTCACTATCAACTCTTCTTGCTCGAAGTTGAGTCCGAATCTGAGTTTGAAACTATTTAATGCCTTTTGAATAAACTGGTGAACATCTTCATAGTCATCCACTTTTTCAACCAGCACTCTATAAGACAAAGTATCACCTGATAGAGATAGACTTGACACAACTTGAAGTTTGCTGGTCATATAAATAGAATTGGAGAGACATTAAGTTTACTCTATCGGCAAGTGGTTCTGAAGCTTGAGAATTAAATAAAGAATCATGATATTATAGACAGACAGAACAACCAAATAGGGAGGCAAATATTTTATTTGAGAATAGAAATTTAGATCATGGCAGCAAAAACTAAATTCAACCCAATACACCTAAATTAAAATAGTAGTGCAGTCATCATTATTTTGTGGCCAGAGTTTACATTCCCCGATTTGACCCCAAGTTGGCTGAAGCCTTCAGGAAAGTGTCAGTGGGTTTAGGTGTAAAGACCCTGGGTTATCTGTTCATTGTGGGAGGAATATTCTTCGCATTAAAAGATAAGGATTTTGCTCTTATGGTTGTGGTGACGGGTGTGTTTCTGGTTATTATGGGGTGGATAATGGTGTGGATAGGTTTGAAGAAGTCGAGCAAAGTAAAGGAGCAAGATACGAGTAGGAAATGATTATGAACTTTAGTTTAGCTTTATTTTAGCTTTAATCAAGGATGCTGGATCTCAACTCAAGAATCTTGAAGGATTCTTGTTGGCTGTAGACTTTGTTGATAGCTATTATTTGTATTAGGAATTTGTTGAACGGGGATAAAAGGCTTGAGGTTTTAGGTGAGTCTTGAAATTAAGAATTATTGCTGTCAAAAACAAAAAATAAAGAAAGAAGAAGATTTTTGATTTTTTGCCTTATTTGCCCGGTCTTTTAGCCATATAGACTGTTATTATTATAGCTCCCAGTACTAAAGCTATCAATCCAATGTAGGCTGTAGGTTGTTGCCACCACGGCAGTACACCTTGATCTGTGGTTGTAGGAGGTGGGGTTTCAGTTGGCGTCTCTTCTACAGTGTCTATGGGAGTTTCTTCCTTAGTTTCTGGCGTTGAAGTTCTCGTTTCCCCAGTTCCAGCTTGTACTCCGGATTCTGACGTTTCAGTTGGAGTTGGGCTTGGTTCTGGTGTAGGAGTGTTGAAGGTGAAAGAACCTCCTCCACCTCCTCCACCCCCTCCAGAGGTCGTGGGAGCGGAGGTCTCATTAGTGCTGGCGGTATTGTTCACCCAGCTATAATTAACATTGCCGTAGTCGTCAACTGTGTGAGTAGAGATGGTGTATGAAGTTTGGGGCGTGAGGTTGGTGGCCTGGAAGTATTCTGCTGAAGTGTTCGCTACCTGTTCTCCGTTAATGTAAACCATTATTTGGCTGAAATCATCATCAGATGGATTGGTCCAGGTCCAGTTCAAAGTTTCTTCGGTGGAAGCGCTCGTCAGGTTGGTTATGGAGGCAGGAGGGGTAGTATCTTCTACACTACAATTCCATTGAATTACCTGGGTGGAACCGTTGGAATTGGTTCCCCGTACACTGACCTCTACCAGACCTGTGTTTGGAAAGCTCCTTGTTGCGGTAGCTTGAGATTCACCATCGCCCGACTGTTCCACGTCACCAGACCATTCCCAGTTGACGGATTGATTGGCAGTAACATTGAATTCCACATCGGATAACCTCTCGATAGTTAGTTCTAATGAGCTGTCCTCAGTGTAGGTGTTGGACCATGAGATTATCTCTGGAGAAGTCGCATTAGGTGATGGCGTGGGTGTAGGAGTGGGCGTTGAGACTGGTGTTAGCCCTGAGTAGTCCAGATCAATTCTTTTTGGACCAGAATCACCGGATTCCCACTCATAATCGCCAAAATCATAAATGAATCCGTTTACGTCTACCATGAGATTGAATAAGTCGCATTCTTCTATAATGAGGTTATCAGGTGCACCATACCAGCCACTACTATTCACGTCTCCCTGAGCTACAACCTCACTATCTACATTCACTGTAACCGTTGAACCAGCAGGAGCAGGTTCCGTATCATTGGTCACTCGCCCATGAATCAACATAGGCAACTGAGGCGGGCTAGATTCTTCCGTAGGAGTTGGAGTTGGAGTTGGGTTAGGTTCTTCGGTAGGAGTTGGAGTTGGGCTAGGTTCTTCGGTAGGAGTTGGAGTTGGACTTGGTTCTTCGGTAGGAGTGGGAGTTGGTGTGGGTGTTGTGATTGGTGTTAGCCCTGAGTAGTTCAGGTCGATCTTCTCTGAACCAGAGATACTGGGTTCCCATTCATAGTCGCCAAAACTGTAATTATCTCCGTTCACATTCACAATGAGTTCGAAGGAATCGCATTCTTCTATAATTAGCCTGTTATCACTGGGGACCCCGTACCAGCTATCACCGTTCACATCTGCTTGATTGACAACTTCATCGTTCACTTTAACCATCACTACTGTGCCGGTAGGAGCAGGGTCTGCGCCATCGGTCACCTCTCCATAGATCAACATTGGCAATTGTGGTGGACTATCCGCCGCAATAGTGCTCACACTACCTACCAATAGTATAAATAGGAGCATACAGCCAATTTTACTGGTTATTGGTTTCATTCAAAACACCTTAATTCCTCTCACGCCATATTAATATTTAAACGAGTATGAAGAAAAATTTAGTAATATAATTCAGTAACAAAATTCAGGTTTTAAAGTACCCACCATTTTGCCCTCAAATGCTTTAAGACCAGTAACCTAGAAATAAAGAGCCGATCACCACTTTATACCAATATCCCAGCGTGAATAGCTCAAGCCTCTCCAACCATGACTCTGACCCAAATGTTTTTATATCAAATTTTAAAATACCTATGTATTATTATGAATGGTTTTAGAAAGATAGCAATAACTGGTTTTAGAAAAATAGCAATAACGGTAGTTCTCCTGCTAACGATCTCTTTAAACGGAGCAATGGCACAAAATGTAGGCACCTACTCTGGAGACTGGTCAGGAACTGTACCTTCCGATATTGGTCCTATCCCCGTTAACGGTGAGTGGCGGTTTATAGTCTTTGATAGTGGCTCATTAGCTGGCTGGTTTACTGGTGATGGTGCTGGAGATATAAGAGGTGAGGTTTCTGATGGAGTTGTTAGTGCCAGCGGAGAAGGAAGTGCAGCACTTGGAGCGGTATCTTGGTCAGGTGAATTCTCCGGCTCTTCTTGTTCAGGAACTTGGAGTGTTGATACTGGACCTGGATCTGGAACCTGGAGCGGCGAAAAAATTTCTAACTCAATTATGGTTCCCCTTCCTGGGGATTTGCCACCATTTGATCTAAAAGAGAATGCTTCCATAAGGATAGGAGATGTCGGTCCAGGAAATCCTATAGGTATAAACATATCCAATTCTACTTTCAGCGGGGTGAACATTGACGTTAAGAACGATTTGAGCGATGTAACAGTAAACATGAGCAAAGTCTCCAAGGAATTTGATGATATTGGGACTTCCGAGGCGTATAAAGCAATGAATATATCCTCTAACGTGGCCAATGAGGAAATTGAAAATGCGAGCATTGATTTCTCTGTAGCAAAAGAATGGCTTAGTGATAGGGGTTACAGCAAAGAAAATGTCTCATTACTCAGGATCCATGAAGAGCAACAAGAAAAACTCTCGACAGAATTTACAGGAGAGAA
>JAWODI010000068.1:0-21728 GCA_046483365.1 Archaeoglobaceae archaeon
TTGACCCACAATGATACCACCAGTAGGGAAATCGGGACCCTTCACGTACTGGAGGAGGTCTTCGATGGTAATGTCTTCTTCTCCCAGATAGGCAATAATTGCCTCACAGATCTCGTTGAGGTTATGGGGAGGTATGTTGGTAGCCATACCCACGGCTATACCACTACCACCATTCACCAGCAGATTGGGGATGGCCGATGGCAGGACTATGGGCTCTTTCAGGGTACCGTCAAAGTTGGGTGTAAAGTCCACAGTCTCTTTTTCGATGTCCACCAGCATTTCATCGGCGATCTTGGACAAGCGAGCTTCGGTGTATCTCATGGCCGCAGCGCTGTCGCCGTCGATACTACCAAAGTTCCCCTGACCGTCCACCAGCTTATAACGAATAGCAAAGTCCTGAGCCATTCTGACCAGAGTGTCATATACAGCAGTGTCGCCGTGGGGATGGTATTTACCCAGCACATCTCCCACGATTCTGGCACACTTTCTGTGGGGGCGGTTGCTCCTCAACCCCATCTCGTACATGGAGTAAAGGATCCTGCGCTGGACGGGCTTTAGACCATCTCTAACATCAGGTAAAGCCCTCCCCACAATAACACTCATCGCATAATCAATGTAAGAGGATTTAAGTTCCTGGTTTATCTCCCTCATCAATTCCATACAATCACCTTAATTTTAGCAATAATCAATTATCATTCAGGTGGATTAGACATCCAGTATAGCTTCCTGAGAGTGATCAAAGATGAACTGCCTTCTTGACTCCACATCTTCTCCCATCAATATGGTGAACAATCTTTCTGCTTCCAGAGCATCATCTATGGTTACCTGGGCAAGAATTCTTCTGTTGGGGTCCATGGTTGTCTCCCACAGCTGGTCAGGGTTCATCTCTCCCAGTCCCTTGAAACGCTGGATGTCGGCCTTGCCTCCTTTCTGCTTGAAATCGTCCAGCTCCTTATCTGAGTAGATATAATGGGTCTTTTTATCTTTCTTGGCCCTGTACAGAGGAGGTTGGGCGATATAGAGGTATCCCTGTTCGATCAAAGGTTTCATCTGCCTGTAAAAGAACGTGAGCAGCAGGGTCTTGATATGTGCCCCGTCAACGTCAGCATCGGTCATGATTATAACCCTACGATATCTTATGTGCTGAGAATCAAAATCACTGCCTATTCCCGCTCCTATGGCAGAGACTATGGCCTTGATCTCCTCATTCTTCAATGCTCTGCCGATACCAGCTTTCTCCACATTGATTATCTTACCCTTTATGGGTAGAATAGCCTGGAACTCCCTGTTCCTCGCCTGTTTTGCCGACCCTCCGGCAGACTCCCCCTCCACAATGAAGATCTCTCGCTCTTCCGGCTTTTTGGATGAGCAGTCTGCAAGCTTTCCTGGAAGTGTGACCGATATTTCGCCCCTCTTCCTCACCAGCTCTCTAGCCCTCTTGGCAGCCTCTCTGGCTCTCTTGGAGAGCATACACTTTTCTATGATCTTATTCGTATCGTGAGGATTCTTCAAAAACCATTGAAGCATTTCGGAGTATATAACCGACTCTACAGTGGTCTTTACGTCAGTATTGGTTAGCTTCGTCTTCGTCTGACCTTCGAATTGGGGATCAGGCACCTTCACCGATATTACAGCTGTTAAGCCTTCCCTGACGTCCATTCCGCTCAGTGGATTGAATTTCTTGGTGTTCTTCTTTCCGAACTCGTTGATGGCTCTAGTCAATCCTCCCTTAAAGCCAGCCACATGAGCTCCGCCTTCAACTGTGCGTATATTGTTGGCGAAGGCAAAGACGTTCTCGAACTCCGTATCTGTGAACTGTATAGCTACTTCTACGATGGCAGCATCTTTTTCGGTGGTAATATGAACAATGTCGTGTAAGACCTCTCTATTCTTATTTACCAGCGAAACGTACTCTTTTATCCCTTCGTCGGTATAATAATCAGTTTCCTTGTCCTCTCTCTCATCAACAAGATTGAATTTAATTCCTTTATTTAAAAATGACAGCTCCCGCAATCTCTGGGAAATGATTTCGTAATCAAACCTGGTGGATTCGAAAATAGTATCATCAGGTTTGAACCTGATCTTGGTACCCGTATTTGCCGTTTCTCCTTCAACGTTTAGGTCGGAAACAGGTAATCCCTTCTCATATTTCTGATTGTAGATCTTGCCGTCTCTAGAGACCCACACATCCAGCCAGTCGGATAAGGCGTTGACCACAGATACGCCCACACCGTGCAAACCGCCGGCGATCCTATAAGATTTGTGGCCGAATTTACCTCCAGCGTGCAGCTTGGTCATTACTACTTCTAAAGCCGATGTACCCAACATATGGGTTTCAACAGGAATCCCTCTGCCGTTGTCTTCCACACTGGCCGAGCCGTCTTCATACAATCTTACTTTTATTTCATCACAGTACTCTCCAAGAGCTTCGTCGACACTGTTATCGAGTACCTCCCACAACAAGTGGTGGAGCCCTTTAACCCCGATACCACCTATGTACATACTGGGCCTTTTCCTTACGGCCTCCAGATCATCAAGAACCTCAATATTTTCAGCAGAATATTCCATAACCTATCATATCCTATTTTTCCTTTAAAATTCAGTTAAAAATAGCTTTTGTGGGTAAATAAAGTTTTCTATGTTCTATTCTCAGATCAACCCGGTCATCTTTGCTGATTTTTTCGATAATGGGAAAAAACTTACGGATAATTTAATATTTAGGTATTAACATAAAACGTAGTTAATGGTACAAAATCGGAGTGAAAGTACGGGTTCACTTTATAAGCTCTACTCCATCCTCTTTCCCCACGATAACCGAAGATACTAACTCCTTACTGAATATGCCATTCTCTAAAACTCCGGGTATGTTGTTGAGGTCTTTTTCCAGCTTTTGGGGGTCATCAATGGTACCAAAATCGCAATCGGCAACAAAGTTGCCGTTATCAGTTATAACTGGACCAAATTTCCTTTTGCTCTCCCTCAATTCTGATTTTCCTCCCAGCTCAGTTACTTTTATCTTAAAACTGCCGTATACAAAGGGGATTACTTCCACAGGGACCGCCACATCCAGTTTTTCTCCCAGTTTTGATGAGTCGGTAATAACTGCGAATTTTGTGCATGAGCTGGCGAGGATCTTTTCTCTGGTCAATGCACCTCCTCCACCCTTAACGCAGTTGAACTGAGAGTCGATCTGGTCCGCTCCATCTATGTATATCTCCGGTTGAGGGTATTGGTAGAGATCTGAGACCACAATTCCGCAATCCACGGCGATCATGTGAGAGCCGTAAGAAGACGGGACTCCTATGACGTTTATGCCTTCGGAGTCGATCTTTTCCCCCAGCTCCCGTAAAAATGCCTCTACCGTGCTGCCACTGCCTATACCAATGACCATACCATTTTCCACCAGCTCTACAGCCTTCTTCGCTGCATTAAGTTTCCCATTACTCGATTCGCTGCTCGATCCCATTAAACCACCTTTTAAGTCCTTCAAGATCTACCCTGGCTGTAGAATCCAATGTGATGGGGGTTATAGATACTTTTCCTTTTCTGAGAGCGTGTAGGTCCGTTCCTTCATTTTCATCCTCTATTTCCACTCCATCAATCCAGTAATACTTTCTCCCTCTCGGGTCCAGCCTCTCTTCAATCCTAGTATGATAAAGCCTCCTCGCCAGATTTGTTACTTCAAAACCTCCCTTAAAATCGAGGGGGACATTAACGTTCAGGACATCTACTCCCCGGGGCATAGCCCCCTCCTCAACTTTTTTCACCACAGCTGCAAGCACCTTTTTTGCCAGGGAGAAGTCGAATTTCTGGGAGAATGCTTCAAACTTTTCGATATCGGGAACCTGTAAAGATATGGCTATAGACGGAGCCTCCTGAGTAGCTGCTTCCAGAGCAGCACCAACCGTTCCTGAAGTGGTTACTGATTCCGAAGAGATGTTCTCTCCAATGTTTATCCCGCACACAACAACGTCAGGAGTGCTCTTTATTATTTCATGTATCCCGATTATTACGGAGTCGGTAGGAGTGCCGTCAACAGCATAGGCTTTCATGCCATCGATACTCACCTCCGAAACCCTTATGGGCTCCATTATGGAGATACTCCTCCCCACCGCGCTCTTCTGCACTGCAGGTGAAACAACGTAAACGTCACCCATGCCCTTCACTGCCTCATAACTTGCCCTCAGCCCGGCAGAGTAAACACCATCGTCATTGGTCAAAAGGATTGTAGTCATTTTAGGAAATTTATAGAAGATGCAAAAAAAGCTTTTTGTGCATATGTAAGGGACCACCAACTTTTAGTAAGCAGCATTCTACACCCCTATATGGATCATTTTGAGGTCAATCATTCCCGTGCAGAGGAGCTGGGTGGTATCGTTTCCAGATTGGGATATGAACCGGTTTCCTTCCATTTTCCCCAGCTTTTTCCACCTCTTGATGATTTTATTTATACCCACTATGTGTTCTTTATGGTGGCCATCGACCACAGAACCCACGGTACGAAGAGATTCGAGGGTACCATTGACGGCGAATTCTATCACGGCTCGGATCTAATGTTCTACCTCGCCAGAAGAGCCCAAAAAAAGGATCCCTACCTCTTCACAGCCCGCAGACTGGTAGATGTATCCGAGGAGGATGTCGCCTCCATATTCACCATTGGTGACAGGGTGGTGAGCAACCCCTCTCAGAGAGCCGCGCTCTTACAAGATGCAGCTAAAAAGCTTCTGGAGTACCATGATGGAGATGTGAGGAACATCTTTGAGAGTTCAAGCGGGGACCTGACCAGAGAAGATGGTAAAGGGATTTTGCAGTTACTGAAGAGCTTTAAAGCTTATGAAGACCCCCTGCAAAAGAAGAGTTTTCTGCTGGTAAAGTTATTGCGCAGACAAAACTTGTTGACTATAAAGGACATCCATAACCTGAAATTTCCTGTAGACAACGTTCTCATGACAATTGCCCTACAAAGCGGATTATTGAAGGTTAAGGACAAGGGTTTGGAGAGAAAACTGCTGGAAGAAAGTTTATTGAGCGATGAGGAGGTAATCCAGCTGAGAAAAGCAACTCAAAATGCTTTCGAGTTGGTTTCCAGAGCGTCGGGTTTGGGTCCGGATATACTGGATGACCTACTGTGGACCTACGGAAGGGAAGTTGATTCAGATGAAGGTGAAGTAGATCTGGAAGCCATAAGCACCGTGCTGGACGGTAATATAGACCATAAGTTAGCCTTAAAGGACTTTCTAAGTTTTATCAGTGGAAAAGATAGAACAGAATCAGATCACAAGCTCAAAAAACCTCAAATGCCTGATACATGGTATTTTTGAGGGCGAGGAACCGAAAAACATATTTAAGTTTCATCATAAATTTAGGGAAATGAAATTAGAAGAATTAAAGATAGCAGCTGAAGAGATTTTCTCTAAGAGAGAAGAAGTTATTACTGCCTATCTTTACGGCTCATTCCTCAATACCACTTCCTATGAGGATATTGATATCGGCTTGCTTATTGAAGATGAGTTTAATGCAGGTGCTCTCTATGAACCCAGAATAGCCGGTGAATTAGAGAAAAAGTTAAAAGAAGATTTTGATGTTAGAATATTGAATGATAGGCCGGTGAGGTTCCTTTTCTCCATGCTCAAAAACTCTGAGGTCCTGTATTGTAAGGATGATTTTAAGAGAGCGGATTTTGAGAGTAAGGTCATGGTAAAATATCTAGATATCAAACCCCATCACGAATATTACGAGAAAATGAGGAGACAAAAGTATGCCAGTAAGCAAAGATCTAGTTGAAGGTAAAATAGACATAATACAGAGAAATCTGGAGTTCCTAGGTGAGTACAAACGTATAGATGTAGAGGAGTTCATCGATAGTTTCAAAGACGTTCAAGCAGTAAAATACTCTTTACTTGAGTCAATTGAGGCTTGTATCGATATCGCATCACATATGATATCTGCAGATAATTTAGAGAGGCCAGAGAGCTATGCAGAGATGTTCGAGGTCCTGGCCAAAAAAGAAATAATAGATAAGAAATTAGGAGAGAAATTAGCAGATATGGCCAGATTCACGAACATCTTGGTCCACGGCTACGCAAAAATTGATAATTTAAAAGTACTCGAATTGGTTAAAGAAGATTTGGATGATATAGAAGAATTTATGGGCCAAGTCCTAAAGTCTTTATAGATCTATTCGGGTGGCCAGTTCTTGTCCATCCATGATTTGATCCTTCCGGAATCAGGTGGTCCCACGAACACTTTCAGCCCCGTCTCATCCTCTAAAGCTCCCTGCAGTCTGGCAGCCAGTCCAGGGATCACGAGGCTGTTGTGTTTTACTTTATCACTGACAGCTGACTTATCCACCAGCTCCTTCACTTTTCCGGCGGTGAACTGTCCTCCTGCCACACTGACCTCAACACCGAGTCCCTCAGTATCCAGGACCAAAACCCAGGCATTTATTCCTGCGCTGGCCAAGTCGCTCTCTACAGTATAATAGGTTAGGGCAAAGTTGGTAGTTACGAACACCGGAGAGTTCTCATCTGGGCTATTGGTCTGCTTTAATCCGGGTTCGACCTGTACAGGTGTTCTGGGGTCGGTATATATATTTGCTTTGAGGGTTATTGCCGGTATCACCGAATATGGCTCAAGGCTCCTGAGGATCATGATGTCCCCGTATTTGACAATGAAGATGCTGGTGATCATGGATTCCCAGTAGGCTTTGGTCACTTCATCACCCTCTATAAGCCAGGCCGAGATGGGTGTGACCATTAGTGGATAGCTGACCTCTTCGTCTCCATCCTTTATCATGGCAGTTCTTCTGAGAGTTATTATCCTCTCGTAAGTGTCCTTAAGCCCTTCTCCTACGGGCTCGGTAACTGGGTCCAGAACAATGTCTTTAACTCCATTCTGGCCGAATGTGACGGCAAGACTTTTCAAGGTGTCGAGGTCTTTCTCCCTGATCGCTACAGGAACATTATATTCTCTGGAAAGTTCCAGGAACTCCTTCCAGTTCTCCTGAGTGGCAGCATAAATCAAGGGTCTTTCGTCAGCGATTTCTTTTAGTGCTTCTCTAATGCAATTCGCATCCAGTGAGACCAGCACCATGGGTTTTCCATATCCTTTGACCTTCTTCACCGCCTTTCTATACGTGTTCGGGTCGTCTGAGGTGCATCTTATGGCGATGCCGTCGAGAGTAAGGTATCTTCCCACATAGAACTTTTTGAACTCCACCACATAGCTGCACTTCTCGTCCAGCTCTTTTTCGCTCATGGTGTCCCATACATCGTAGAAGAAGCCAGTGGGATTGAAATAGGTCAATTCGTGTCTGTGAAGAACATCTTCTCCCCCTATCTTGAGACCGTCTCTTCCAATGGAGACCTCCCGGATCTCGGGCGATGTTAGCTCTATTAGCTCGTCCAGCTTTTTTTTGGTCTCAGGATCCTTCTCTGCTTCCTCGACCAATGGTTTGCAATCGATGGGATATGCACTCCTGTCGATTATGTGGGCGGCGAAGCTCATGCAGGTATCATAGCCACATTCCTTGCAGTTGGTTTTGGGCAAATACTTGTATATCTCCAACGGGCTTTTCAGCTTCATTGTCACTCCTCCATAGTGATCCAATCATCAGGCTCAGGGACATCGGTTTCTTTGAGCTCTCCTCTCAAAGTGGACAGGGTTTCTTTCATGGCTGCCACTGCACCTGGATGCATCATCATGAACATATCCACTCCCGCCAGAGCAAGTGATACTCCGGTAACTATCTCCCATAGAGGTCCTCTCAGCTCTCTGGGGCCCCATGGTGTGTCCTCTTCAGAAGGTGAATCCTTCATCCACGCTTCTCTGGCTCCCCACGCGTTGGTAGTCCCGCTGGACATAGGGAACAATAGGTCGTTGTCCCCTTTTAAGGCGCTCAGCCTGATCCTCTCCATGTTGGTAAAGGCGTAGTCAAGACCATATCCCAGTGCGGCAGTGGTGGGGTCCATGATTATCTGCTCTGGAGGCAGTTTGGCCCTCCTCAGAAGGTATCTGTTGAGGGTCTTCTGATTGTTTATGTCCATCTGAGTCCACGAAAGGACGACGTGCCCGTACTCCTTTGCTGCATTAGCAATCCTTTCCCAGTCCATATCCAGAGTTGCTGACGCCAGCAGCATTTTTTCTCCTTCACCTACTTCCGCAGCCTTTTCCAGCACCTCAGGGTCTTTATCCTTGTTCCCACTACCCCCAATGACAAGAGGGACGTCAACAGCCTGCAGAACGTCTTCTATCACACCCACAGCTTTGCTCGCTGGAGTGTCCTTGACGTAAGGGTCCGTGCTGACCATGTGGATGGTGATAAGGTCCGCTCCGTACTCGTTCACAGCCTTTTTGGCCCATTCAGCGGGATCGTCCAACACATCTTCGTAATGCTCTCTAACCGCCTTGGGTAGTGTGATGTTCATATCAAAAATGTCCATGGTGACTGCAGGAGGATTGGGCTGGGGAGCATCAAAAAGGTAGAACGGCAGGCTTTTCTCTCCACCAAGGGTTACCACAGACTTTCTGGAGCCACCTTCATCCTTTTTGGCCCCCAATTTCACTTCCTGAATGACACCAGGGTATTCGGCTATATAGGGTCTGAATTGTGATTCGATTAGCTTCAACTCTTCAACTGGCTTTACTCCAGCCGGAGCCGCTGAAGGCTTTACAGTTCCGGGCTCAGAAGCGGGTACAGCCACGCCGGCGGAGTAGCCCAGCAATTGTGAGGCTCTGGATAGATGTTGGGCTGCCATTCCCAGTTCTTTTCCCAGTTCATACAGCATTGCTGGAGATATTGAACCCATGGATTCCAGATCGATCTCCAGATCGCCTTCGATCTTAACTCCTTCTAAACTTTGGACATTATACTTTTTTAGAAGCTCTAAAAATTCTTCAATGGTCATTTTGATCACCGGTAAAAGCAAATAATTCTCCAATTTGTTTATTAAATTTATTATCTTCAAGCAATCTTACTACAGGTTCTCCTCTGTATTCAAGCTCTTCAATTTCCTCCGCATAGGGCAGTACTCCCAGAAAACCCATATCTTCCTGTTCAGCGAACTCTTTTATCATTAAATCCTTACCAGAGTTCACCCGGTTCCCCAAAAGACAGATCTGGTTGAATTTCAGGCCCAGGCTGTGGGATGAGTCCTTAATCCTCTTTGCGGTTGCCAGACCCTTTCTGGAAGAGTCGGTCACCACCAGAATATAATCCGTTCCTTCAATGGTTTTCCTGCTGAAGTGCTCTAAACCTGCCTCGCAATCGATCACTATCACATCGTAATTCGTCAGAAGTTTCTTCAGAACCCCTTTGAGCAGATTGTTCACAAAACAGTAGCAGCCCTCACCCTCAGGCTGGCCCATGACCAGCAGGTCAAAATCGTCAGCTTCATAGATGGCCTCGCCGTATATTTTGCCCTCTACCCAGGCCTCTTTGGAGATGGTGCCCAGCTCATCTCTTTTCTGCTGAAAGGACTCTCTAACATCACCTAAGGTCTTATATCCGCTGACACCCAGGGTCTCCGGCAGGTTGGAGTCCGGGTCAGCATCGACAGCCAGCACCCTCTCCCCCTTATCCTGTGAAAAGTAATTTACAAGTAGTGCCGATACAACAGTTTTACCTGTACCTCCCTTTCCGGTCACTGCGATTACTGTCAACTATTTTCCTCCTTGAGCTATTTCTTTTCTTCTTCCTTCCTAGAAATGATCACTTTACCGATCTCGATCTTGGCATCCTTTATGACCAGCTTTATACCTCCACCCCCGCTCTGGGGGATAGAAGGCGCCTGGAACTGAGGCTGAGGCTGAATTTGGGTTTGGGGTTGAGCCTGTTGCGCAGCAGCTTCAGTGCTGGTAGAAACCTCTTCTGCTGATTTAGCTTCTTCTTTTTCTTTTTCTTTTTCTTCTTCCCAGCCTTCGGTTATCTGCTCGCCATCAACTTCTCTGACAACTCCCTTCACCACGGGATGGTCATTTTGCTTCAGGAAATCGCTCAACTCCTCAATGCTCTTTACATTACTGTCAGTAGCTATTTTGTCCTTGATATCTTGAGGAATGTATCCGTCTATCCTCTGCTTGAGGTCTTCTGGCATCCACACAATCCTGTTCCATCCGCCGTCGGCTTGTATGAACTTGCCGCTTCTGAAGTAGCTCATTCCAATTCCCAGAAAACCTATGATCTGGTTTCCGCCTCCTGTCTGGCCGGCCATGGTGGAGAAGGTCAGGCCGTTGGGAGCGGGCTCGGAATAACCTCTGTGGACAAACCCAATGCCGTCAACTTCGGGCATGTAGAACCCTATAACTTCAAAACAACCGCACGAAGTATGAGGGAATTCAAAGAACGAGTGTAGCTTTACTTTATCAACTCCACCACCGCTTTCTTCTTTAGCGAATTCGTCAACGCCGGTGTACTCCCCACCGATGGAGTCGATAAGATCGCCCTTGGGAATGGCCTTGTTAGGGCCTTCGGGATCTACTTTGGCTGCGGCTCTGCCATCGAACCAGGTGATAGCACCGCAAAGGGAAGGCCTGTCGGGCGATATCACGCATACGTTGGCAGGGGCGAAGCTCTGGCACAGGGTGCAGGAGTAGAACTCATCCACATCCTCATCGTGCAGGGTCTCCACCCTGGCATCCCTCTCCTCATAAATCGAGCGGGCGTATTCCTCCAGCAGTCTCTCCACCATATCTTTGTCCGTGATATACACTGCTTCGATCTTCTCGATAAATGGCATTTCGTTCTTGAAAAGGAGCATGGTCGCCTGTGCGATCTGGTTAAGGCTGCTCAACCCCTTTTTCACCGCATCTTTGTTGAGCCTCACCCAGACATCGTATCTCTGGTTGAGATGCATGTACCCTTCAATAAAGTTCTGGAAATCGTGATTCCTTCTTTCCACCACGGGCTCTATATCAGAATCCAGTTGAGAGCCGGCAATATAATAGATCATCGCGTAGGGCTGGCGGGAGCCTTCTTCAAGCTCATCAATATCCTTCCCTATCACGGTGGATTTCATGTCCTCTATCTGGTCCTCGGGAAGGTTGACCACCAGCTCAAAGCCCACTCCTTTGGGACCTGCCAGCTCGGCGAACATATCTCCCTTTCTCACTCTTTCCCCCTCGTGCATGGGTGAGATATCAAAAGTAAAGTCTTCTTCTCCTTTGGCCTCTTTTTTCTTAACTCCATCTGGAATTTCTATCTTGCTTCGTTCCAAAATTACACCCCCTCAAAGCTCATTAACCAATTCTTCCAGCAGTTTATAATGTTCTTCCTCCACCAGATTTGGAAAAGTGTAAGAAGCGTGAGGTTGGTACATTCTGTCAATGCTGAGTGCAGTTATATCCGAGAAGTGTTTTAAAGCGGACAACATCCTGGAAAGGAAATACGGCTCGATACCCAGATAAAGGACTACATCGTAGGGTTTGCCGTTGAAACCGGTCCACTCCTTATCCAGCATATACTGAGTGACATGGTGAAGTGTAAATACTTTGGATTCCAGTTTTGCTCCATTCTCTATAAGGGGCTTGCTGGATGCTCCGGTAGCGATAATGGGGATCCCTTTGCTATTTATTTCCAGCGCATACTTTAGGAGTCTCTCGTCTTCCAGAAGTTTTCCTCCAGTTATCAGCACTGGATTGTCTGCTCTGCTGGCCAGCGTGGCTATCACCTTAGGACTTACGGATATCGCTTTCTCCACCTGCACGTCGGCGACATCGAAGGGAACGTTCATGCTCATTTTTTACCACCCGTGTATTTTTGATAAACTTCTTCAATAAGAGTGGGATTGTATCCGGGGTCATAAAGCCTTATAGGCCCCTCAACTATCTTCTTCTTATCCCAGTCTATGTTCCACTTGTGCTCTTCCTCCAGCATCCTGAGGAGCTTGTCCCTCATCTTCACAGGAAGGTCGGCTTCACCTCTGACGTAAAGATGCCAGTCATCAGGAAAATCTCCCAGATACTTTTGGGACAGCTCCAGATAGTGGGTCATCTTTATCTGTCTCCCCAGATAGGTATCCGCTGGTCTGAGGCAGAGTCTTGCCATCTGGATTATGGCTTCCTCCTTCGTTTCCGCAGAAAGAAGCAGGGCATCGGGGCACGGTTCGGTGTAGACCTTCTTTTTGGTCTTGATGTCGTAGGTCCACCACTTCTCTTTTTTCCACAGCTTGCCTATGTAGGCTCTGCGGTACTTGGTGGTGTGGGGACTGCCCACCACCGGTATGCCCAATCGGTTAAAACCGGTTGCGATGGCTGCCGCCTTCTGGCTGTAGGCACCCCATGCCAGTCCACAGGCACCAACTCGATTAAGAATATAATCAGCAATCTCAGCGTAATTAGCCCTCAAAGGCCTTAAGGCAAATATATTGGCGATCTTGATAGCTGCAGAGCTGATGTGAGCGTTGGCCACACAACTGCCCACGTTCGATAAGCAGCCAGCGTCGAAATTACCCGGATATTGCTCGTAAAGGGAGCTGCCGTCTTTCCTCATTCCTATATCCATAGCGTGGCAGCCCGATGTGACCACAATATATTTCCTCTTCAAGAACTCCTCCAGTATCTCAGCGAGCTCATCTCTATCTCTGGGATAGTTGGGACATCCTACAGCAGCGATAACACCCGGAATGGTTCCCATAACAATGGGCTGACCGACATTCCTTATCTCTGTGTCCTGTATGGGACCTCTGCCGGCCCTCATTTTTCCTGTTCTGGTGACCAGATTATCGTAGCTGGCCTTCATTATGATGTCCACGATCCTGATGCTGCGAGGACAGGCCTGCTCGCACTTCCCGCAGGCAATACACTCACCCTCGATCTCTTGGAAGCGGGTGAGGTCTCCTTTCTTGGCGTCGGTCATGGCCAGATCTATTCTCAGGCTGTTGGGACAGGAGAAAACGCATTCCGGCTTATCCTTACACTGCAAGCACCTGCTTGCTTCTGCTATCGCGTCCTCCAGGGTGTAGCCCTGAGCTACTTCTTCGAAGTCCTTCACTCTCTCCTTCTCGTCCCTCTCGGGCATGGGGGTCTTGGTCTTTCGCAACCTATTCACCTCTAAGTCCTTGTATTAACCATCATCTTAAATTCAACGCCTATTTGCCCTTGTAGGCTTCCAGAGCAACTTTTTCTTCTTCCTGGTAAGTGGCCAACCTCTTCATGAGAATATCAAAGTTGACCTGATGAGCATCAAATTCGGGGCCATCAACGCAGGCGAATTTGGATTCTCCTCCTACTTCTACTCTGCATCCTCCGCACATGCCGGTCCCATCAACCATTATGGGGTTCAAACTGGCTATAGTCTTGACTCCATACGGTTCTGTGGTTTTGGCCACGAATTTCATCATGATCGTGGGCCCGACAGTAATTACTTTGGCTATATCCTTCTTCTCTTCCAGCAGGTCCTTCAACGGGTCCGTGACCACACCCTTTCGTCCATATGAACCGTCGTCAGTGGTGACAATAAGCTCATCGCTGATCTCTTTCATCCTATCCTCCCACATGAGCAAACCTTTGGTCCTGGCGCCTATAATGGAGATCACTTCATTGCCCAGCTGTTTGGCCTTCCTGGCTATGGGATAAACGGCAGCTATACCTACTCCCCCACCAACGAAAACCATTGTACCTTCATTTTCATGTACGTGAGATGGATTGCCCAGCGGACCAATGAAGTGAGCTATTGTATCACCGGCCTTTAACTGGCCCAGCTCAACCGTGCTTTTTCCTACCATGAGATAGACTATGGTAATGGTTCCTTTTTCTCTATCAAAATCTGCAACAGTGAGTGGCACTCTCTCGCTCTTTTCATGGATCATTACTACCACGAATTGTCCTGGTTCAGTCTTTTCGGCTACTAATGGAGCCTCCACGACCATTTCTTTGGTGTTTTCACCAATCTTCCTATTTTTTAAGATCTTATACATTTCCAGCACCTCTTAACAAATTATCGATGGCTTCAGCAGCTTTCCTGCCCGCTCCCATGGCGGAGATAACGGTTGCAGCTCCCGTAGCAACATCACCACCAGCGTAAACACCTTCCCGGGAAGTCTTACCTTCCTGGTTCACTATGATGGTGCCCTTCCGCTCATTCACTTCCAGGCCGGGGGTGGTTTGCATGACGACTGGGTGAGGCTTCTGACCAATAGCGATAACCACCTGATCGATATCCATAAAGTAATTACTGCCCTCAATAGGCTCAGGCCTTCTCCTACCAGAAGAGTCGGGCTCTCCCAGCTGCATCTCCATTAGTTCTATTTGCTCAACCTTATCATCACCAATGAACCTGATAGGGTTATTGAGATTCAGGAAATGAATACCTTCCTCCTTAGCTCTCTCGATCTCCTCTAAACGAGCAGGCATCTCCTTCTCGCTCCTCCTGTAGATAATGTAAACATCGTCAGCACCCAAACGAAGAGCACAACGAGCAGCATCCATGGCCACATTACCTCCACCGATCACAGCCACTCTCTTACCCACCTTTATGGGGGTCTCATACTCGGGGAACTTGTAGGCCTTCATCAAATTGACCCTGATGAGGTACTCGTTCGCAGAGTAAATACCAGCAAGGTTTTCTCCTTCCAACCCCAGGAAGGCAGGTAGTCCAGCTCCGGTTCCCAAAAAGACCGCGTCATACTCTTTAAACAGGTCATCCACTGTCATAGTCTGCCCAATGATCACGTCGGTCTCGATTTTTGCTCCCAGTCTCCTGACGTAATCCACTTCTCTTTTAACTATATCTTTAGGTAATCTGAACTCAGGTATCCCGTAAACCAGAACCCCGCCCGGCTCGTGCAGGGTCTCGTAGATGGTCACATCATGCCCCTTCTTCAGCAGATCCGCCGCACACGTAAGGCCGGCTGGCCCTGAACCCACTATGGCCACTTTCTTGCCCGTTCTTTCCTCGATCTCAGGTATTTCTGCACCCTTTTCCAGCTCCCAGTCAGCCACAAATCGTTCCAGCCTGCCAATAGATACTGGCTCCATTCCTTGATCATTTAGCGTACAGTACATCTCGCACTGGGTTTCCTGGGGGCACACTCTTCCACAGATAGCGGGCAAGCTGTTGTCCTCTTTCAGTATCTTGGAAGATTTATCCATGTCTCCTTCAATTATACATCTGATGAACCCTGGAATGTCAACTTCCACTGGACAGCCGGTGATGCAGTTCTTGCATGTGGTGCACTTCTCCACTTCTTCTTTCAGCTCTTCGTCACTAATAAAGGCAACTTTGCCGTCCCGTGATTCCGCCATTTTTTGAGCGACCTTCACTGCCACTTCACCGACCTTGTCCGGGTCCTTAATCAGGACTCCCTTAGTTCCGTTCAGGAGGTCATTGATAATAGAATCTTGAGAATCCTTTGTCCTATCCTTAAGACCTCTTGACGCTGCTTCAGAGGAGGCGATAACGGGGATGCCCAGTTTAGAGCATTCCTCCAGCGTATCTGCTCTGATGCACTGCTCATCCGTCACCACCACATGGGGATACGCGGACCTTATAGCTCTCAACTCATAGCTCAAGGTACCGGCGATCTTGGCATGGGGATTGTATCTGGTGGTGTCAATAGCAGTGCAGCACAAACCCGCTATTTCATAATCTTCTTCCAATCCATTCTGAACCAGATAATCGTTAATATTTCTTGCAGGCAATACATTGTGTCCGATCACAAGTATAACCGGCTTTTCACTTTCTATAGTTCCAAAGCCGATATCCACAAGCGAGGCTTCAGGCTCACCCTTGGGATAATTGAAGACGGCTATCTGCGCCAGGTCGGCCGCTTCCATAGCCACATGATCCAGCATCCCAACTTCAAGAGCTTTGGACTCATAATCAATATAATCTTCTTCCTGACCTGTGTGAGTGGTATGAAGCACTCTGACCAGGCCCTGCTCAACATAATCGAGGACTTGCTCTAAATCACCAATCTTTTGGGGCCTGATCCCATAAACAAGCCTTATATTAGGGGCTTCAACATTAACCTGCTTCCCCATCTCTATAGGATGGTCAGGACCAAAATTTTCCAGTGCATATTCTACCAGGTGTCTTGCATGAGATGAGTGTGCTGAGGCTCCCATCAAGCAGGCAATAGTTACCAGCCTTGACTTTTGAGTTCTTAAGTCGATCCCACATGCTCCTTCCCTATTATCTGAAAGCTCGCAGGGGCCCATGGTACAAAGATTGCAGAAATCCTGCATGGGAGCGTAAAAAGGCTCGTACCTGTCCATGAGCTTCCTATCCCATTCCCTCAGATCGAGTATGTGGGGTTCAGGGGTAGGTCCTTCCGGCTCTTCCCATTCCTTATCCTCTTCGATAACTTTACCTATCCTTATACTGATGTTTCGCAGCTCATCCAGCATAAAATTTCCTTCCCTCAGCTCAAAACTCATTTCTATCCTCCTGTTGGCTTGTATATACCGTAGCAGGTTAATATCATGTTGTGCACCTCATTTTGAACATTATTTAATATTTTGTTTCTCGCCCTTAATTCAGTCATATATAGTTTTCTATTCAACATTATCAATCATGTATTTTTGTTTATTTGTGTTATATCACTTTTTCTGTTAAGTACCTCCATTCTTCCCCTCCATTAATTATGAATTATAGGCATTATTCTGTAATTTACAGTGTTATACTGACCCCAGTATCTGGTATAGTGGGGTAGGTGGCGAGTCAGTAACTTCGAAGTTGGCATGAAACCTCTTGTAGGAATCAAAACCCACAAGGTAACTGGAGTAGATACCATTGGGTATGGTCGGTTTCCCCGCATCTTCAGAGATCTTGATAAGCATGTTGAGTGATCTCTCTTCCGTTGATAGCTTTAGGGTCTGCCCTTCCTTCAAACCATTTTTCTTGGCGAATTGGGAGTTTACATAAATGACAGGAGTTTCCGAGTCCTCGCCCCTATTGAACTCTACCTCCTCCGTATGGAATAAGTTTCTGGCGACCACAACCTCCGTTTCTGACTTCTGGATGAACTTACCGAATTTGGGCATGTCAAGTTCCCTCCAATAATTTTTGAAGAACGAATTCATCATTTATCTCTTTCTCAAGTACAGGGTTCAGCTCTACTTCTACACCATCACTTCGTATCATCATTCCTCCGGTCTCAATACCGGAAAGTGCGGAAGGTATAACCACATTGGACATCCTCTCAGTATAGGTTCTCCTAGGATCAATTAGAACGGTATTGATGTGGGATAACTCCTTGGATACTTCAAGGGGTAAGGAGTTCACAGGGTCTGAACCGATTATCAATACCGTATCGGGCGTCTTCTCTCTTAAAAGATTGCTGAACTCGAATTCATCTCCTGACCTATTTTGTGCAAAGCTGTATCTATTGACGCATCCCGTTTTTTGGTGGAGCATTTCATTGAAGCCCCGCATGTTGGAGTGAGAGCCTGCTGGCATGAAATAAACACTGGATAACTGGTTGAGCTTTTCCATAAACTCCCTGAACAGGCCATAATCTCCGTTCAAACCGTACTTCAAGCCCAGACCACCGAATATGACTGCGTCACCCTTCTTCAACTTCCTCAGAACCCCGGCGATCTTGTTGGTGTATTCTCCCGCTGAATTCCCGTCCATAAAATCCATGAAGGCGTTTATAAGCTCGGAATCGGATTCGACCTGAAAGAAAACATTATCTCTTTTAACCAGACTGGATGTGTGGGTGCTTCTGGTATCAACGATCACTAAAAACCTGTCTTCTTCATAACCCCTCGAGCGGTTCCTCCCTCTGGGGTAGTAAGAGTAGCGGGACATGTGCCTCGGAAGGCTGTGAAAAGGGTTGCTGCCCCAGTAGATGATGGTATACGCGTTATGCCTCACCTCATCAAGTTTGGTCGTCGGGAGGTCGTTATTCAAGCTCATTTCGACAAGGTCACCCAGACAAAAGGATGAGCAGTCATCGATATATGCCTGCTTCTTTTCGGCCAGCTCAATGGCCAGCTTCTGGGCCTCAATAGTTGTAGTGTCCATTCCATAAACGGCAAGGCTGGTGGAGTCGGCGATCAATTCAGAGGCAGTGGATATAGCTTCATCCACCTCTACCTGCTGTCCCTCTACCATGGGTACCGCTCTACCCACATTGAAGTTCTTGAATATGGCTGCCCCTCTCCTGCAGGCATTCTTTACCTTGATATCCTCATCAGATCTTTCGATTATTATATCATCGCAGAGACATGAACAGCCGGGGCATGTAGTTTCCATGGTTTCCATTGTTTCCTGTTTTGGCATTTTATCTTATTCCTCCAGGAACTTTATGGCGTCAGTAGGACAATTTTCTCTGCAGGCGACACATAATATTCTGTTCTTGCCGTACCTTTTACATGAGTTCATGTCCACTACTTTTACCACCCCATCCTCAATGACCAATATGGGGTTATCTATGGTGGGTCCTCTACCGGAGCCCATTCCCTGAGGGTCATCCATAACGTGCACAGGACATAAAACGATGCAGTTCGCACAACCCGTGCACAAATCCTCGTCCACTATTAATCCGGTTTCTGTTGCCCTCTCCAATGGCTCCAGCAATTCGAGAAGTTTTTCCCGCTGTTTTTTGTATTTATCTTCTTCAAATAAGGGAGTGCATTCCTCAATCTTTTTTTCCCTATTGATGACCTTGAAAGCAAAGCTCATGCAGGTAGCTTCCCCACACTTTTTGCAGTTCGTCTTGGGCAATAAGTTGAAAATCTCCATTGGCTTGACCATTGAGGTATGTAATGAATAATAATTTTAAATATTTTTGGTTATGCTGATTTTTAAGGTAATTGCTCAAGTACTAAACTAACAATAAATAATGGACGATTGCTACTATAGTTCATCTGCTCAACTTGTGGTAAACATTCCCTTCCGAATCATAGATAGTGGCCTCTAAAGGCATTTTGCCGGGTAATGCGTGAGTGGCACAGGCCATACATGGGTCGTAAGCTCTGAATGCCATCTCAATTTTATTCAATAATCCCTGATCCACATTTCCATTTTGGATCATTGCCTGAGCCGCTTTTTTCACCGATAAGCAGATAGCTCCCGAGTTATTGGTGGTGGCCACGATCAGGTTGGCCTTGTCCACCATGCCGTCAGCATTAAGGTTGTAGTGGTGGATTAGAGTACCCCGGGCAGCCTCGATCACTCCTATGCCTTCACCCGGCTCTCCTGGTTTATTTCTTATTTTATTGCCGGTTATGTCTTTATCACTGCTCAACTCAACCATACGCTCTGCAGCATGCAGCATCTCCGTTACCCTGGCCCAGTGGTAGGCGAGAGTGGAGTGAGCAGGTTTACCTAAAGTCTTCTGGAACTTCTCATACTCAGCCTGGGCCAGCGGGGTAGTAAATCCCTCCGAGACATTGATCCGTGCCAAAGGACCCACTCTGTAGATCCCGCTTCCAGCTCCTTCTTCCAGACCACGCCATCCTACATTCTTCAGGTAGGGCAGCTTTACGTATGTCCAGGGCTCCACATGCTCTTCTACCTGATCCAAATATTCTTTACCATCGAATTTGGAGAACTCATACCCTTCAGGGTCAACTACTCTTATTTTGCCGTCGTAGAAGTTGATCTTGTTGTTTTCATCCACCATTCCCATATAATATGTGTGGAGGGAGTAGGAATCATTCTTGATGAGTTCAAAGTATTCTTCATTGTCCAGCACCACCTGATTGAACAGATCGACTGTATACTTGGAGAAATCAACGCATGAATGCGCCATTCCCTCAATTTCTTTTCTCTGTTCTTCATTGATGGGGCTGGACATGCCACCGGGCAGCCCGCAAACCGGATTTATGGCCCTCCCTCCGATAATCTCAATGACCTTATGGGCATAAGAGCGATGCCTGATCACATCTCTGCCCACTTCCTCATCTGCCTTCTTTATAACTCCCAGAATGTTCCTTTCTTCAGGCGAAGAATCGGGGCCCATTATGAAATCAGGCCCGCCCAGAATATAGAAGTGAACCAGATGGTCGTAAACGTAATAAGCATTATATAACAGCTCCCTCAATTTTCGAGCGGTTTCAGGAGGCTCAACATTGAATGCAGCGTCCAGGGCTTTGGTAGATGCCAGATGGTGGGCCTCAGGACAAACCCCGCAGATCCGGGAGGTTATGATTGGCATTTCTTCCCCATATCTCCCCTCACAGAACTTCTCAAAACCCCTGAGCTCGGGAGCCTGAAGATAAGCATCCTTAACATTGCCGTCGTTATCCAAAAATATCTCTACCTTAGCATGACCCTCCAGCCTGGTTATGGGGTTCACAGTGATGCGCCTTCCCTGTTCTTGCTTAATCTGCTTACCCTGCTCAGTCTGTTCGGTCTGATCTCCCTGCTCATTCATTCTTTATGCCTCCTCTTCTCTTAACTCTATCTAACAGTGAAACTGGGAAGGAGTACAGATAGAATGTCCCGATGGGGTCTTTAATCTGGTTTATTACTTCATCCACTTCACTGTCATCTACTTCTACCCCCAGAACGGATGCCACAGCGTTGGCCATGGCAGTTCCCTGGTCTATATCCTCTGGACCGCCCATACATCCGGTGCAGGGTATATTTACGTTAATGCATCTCGCCTTACAGCCTCCACGAGTGGCGGGACCCATGCACACTATTCCCTGGTCCAGCAAACACTTCTCAGGATCGGGCTCTATCTCGTGGAACCTGTAAATTTTATCAATGGCTTTTTCTCCCCTCTCCCGGGGACACTCATAGCACAAGACCTTTTGTGAAGCGATCACAGTACCCTTAGGAGGTAATTCTCCCGTAGAAACATAACTAGATAAGATGTCCACCAGCTGTCCGGTGAGCTCTGCTTCAGGAGGGCAACCAGGGACGAAGTAATCGACATCCACAACTTGATGCAGTGGTTTCACGTTATCATGAAGAGAAGGAAGGGTCAATTCGTTGCCATTAACACTTAATCTGGTTTGGGGAGTGACACGCTGGGGGTTGACTGTACCGCTATCCTCATGATATACTCTCTGGAGTAGCTCATCCTTGCTCCAGAGGTTTGCCAGACCGATAACGCATCCTTCGCAGGCGCACGAACCGTAAGCTACCATTATTCTGGATTTATTCCTCAGAAGTTTGGCCATATGCTCGTTCTCGGAGTTCCTTACAGCTCCGTTGAAAACAGCCACATCTATACTCTTATCTTCCATACCCTTTAGGTCCTCGTACTTGTAGTCCATCGCAGCAGGCCAGAATATAATATCCGCTATTTCTGCCAATTCGAGCAATTTTTCATCTATTCTGAGGATGGCAATGTCACAGCCACCGCAGGCAGCTCCCCAATAGATGGCTAACTTCAATTTTTCCGGCAACTCAGGCAATTTTTAACCTCCTCCTCCACATGCAGTTCTATCATGGTACATTAGTCATTTTCTGTGACAGTAATAAAAGCTTCTCTTCAGAAGAATACATTCTTTTTCTTTTCTCCAGAACATCCCCATCTACTTGATGTGCATCGAAATCAGGTCCGTCAACACAGGCAAACTTCTTCTCTCCACCTACTACGACTCTGCACGCTCCGCACATACCAGAGCCATCTACCATTACGGGTGTCAGAGCACAAATTGTCTTTACACCGTAGTCCCAGGTAATATTGCTTAACTCCCGCAGGGTTTCTGTGGTAACGCTCATTCCGTAAACCCGGTCGATTTCTTCCTGTTCCAGAATCTCCTTTATGAAGTCAAGGCCCTGGTATCCGTAAGAGCCGTCATCTGTAGCAGCGTAGAACTCGTCGCTT
>JAWODI010000088.1:0-5144 GCA_046483365.1 Archaeoglobaceae archaeon
GTTCATTACAGATAGAGAGAATGCTCAACACCACTGGACCCACGGATGGGGAAGTTCTACTTTCCAACGGAGAGAAGCCGGAGAGTGTAGCCATAATCCACTGCGTAGGGAGCAGTATTCATTGTGGTTCTTGTCCCTGCTCCCTACGCAGTGGATTATGGCTACACTCTCCGGCTTCTCTCCGTTGGAAAGTAGAACTTCCCCATCCGTGGGTCCAGTGGTGTTGAGCATTCTCTCTATCTGTAATGAAGTGTAAACATTATCGTAGATCCCGTATCCGTATCGGGGCATTTTTGAGGGGTCAAAAGTGTTGTAACCTGTAGCAGTTAAAATGCTGCCCACTTCAACCTCCACAACTTCTTCTTCCATATCGAAGTCTATGGCATCCCACTCACACACATCCTTGCAGAAACCGGGACACTTCCCCTTGAAATACATACAACTGTCGGGGTCTATGACCGGTATGGATGGGACGGCCTGAGGAAATGGTATGTATATGGGCTTTCTGTTGCTTATACCTTCATCGAATTCCGAAGAGTACATTTCGTTGAGGAACAGGCAGTCCTCTATACACACCGGACATCCTATGCACAGGTCCTCTCGAATGTATCGGGGCTTTTTGAGGATCTTTGCCTTGTAATTGCCCACATAACCTTCCACATCTATTACTTCCGAGTAGGTAAGGAGATTTATGTTGGGATGAGCGCCTACGGCACTCATTTTGGGGGTGAGGATACATGCAGCACAATCGAGGGTGGGGAATGTCTTGTCGAACTTGGCCATATGGCCCCCAATGGTGGGATCTTTCTCCACCAGATGCACCTTCTTACCCGCATCGGCCAGAACCAGCGCTGCGGATATCCCTGCAATACCTCCCCCGATTATAAGTACTTCGGGATTGATGTCGGCCGTCTGGATCTCCAGCTCATCGTTCAAGGCTACTCTTTCGATCGCAGACCTCACAATGGCTTTGGCCTTATCTGTGGCTTGATCAACATCCTTGGTGACCCAGGAATCGAATTCCCTGATGCTGACCATGTTGAGCATGAAGGGGTTCAGGTTGGCTTCTCTGCAGGCCCTCCTGAAGGTGGCTTCGTGGAGAGTGGGTGAGCAGGCAGCAACAACTACCCGGTTGATGCCGTTCTCCTCAATATCCTTCTTGATGAGGTCCTGACCGGGGTCTGAGCACAGGTAGCGATAGTCTCTGGCCACCTCTACATATGGCAGGTTCTTTACGTAATCCAGTACCTTCTTTATCTTAACGATCTCAGCGATATTCCTTCCGCAATGGCAAAGATAAACCCCTATCTTAACTTCATCCTGCATTACATCACCAATCGATTATTTGTCATATCGATCATATTAGTTATCATTAAATCATCAAACCAATTGAATCGGTTATTGCCAATTAGCCTTTGATCTCCTTTATTTTATCTTTCAACACTGGCAGTAACTCGAACAAGTCCATAACCACTCCGACTCTTGATACTCTGAATATGGGTGCGTCCGAGTCAGTATTTATGGCTACCACGTTCTGGGCCTTTACACCCTCCAGGTGCTCTGATGCTCCGCTTATACCCAGCGCAAAGTATAGTTTGGGAGTTACCGTCTTACCCGATCTTCCTACCTGTCTGGATTTAGGCAGCCACTCCTGATCGATCACCGGTCTGGAAGCGCTTACTTCTCCACTCAACATTTCAGCCAGCTCCTGTGCCTCTTCAATGTTCTCTTCTCCATCGATCCCTCGTCCTACACTGACCAGCACATCGAATTTGGAGATATCCACATCTTCTTCCGGCTTCACGTACTCCACGAACTGGATGCTGTCATCCAAATCCGCCCCCAGATCGTCCAGAGTGGTCCTGGTAACTTCCGGACTTCCGGTGGAGGCAGCAGCCGAAAAACTTCCCCTGTTGACCAGTATGACCGCTTTCTCCTCTAATTTGAGGTCTACCAGCAGTTTACCGCCATATGCCAGTGAAGTGGCTTTAACGTCGTCACCATCGATGGAGACAGCATTACATAATGAAGCTATGGGTATGTTGTGCTCGCCAGAAACATGGACCCCCAGGTCCGTTCCTACAGAGCTGTTGCCTGCCAGAATTATCCTGGGATTGAGCTCCTCTACGACTTTGGAGATCGCTCTCTTGTGGTTGGATGAGAAGGCTTCCAGTCTATCATCTTCCACGTAATAGACCTTATCGCAGGGAAGAGAGTCAACTTCCACATTATTACCCATTACTATAGCAACGGACTTCCCTCCAGTAACATCAGCTAACTCCTGCGCTTTCCCGAACAGCTCATAAGCGTTATCCTGGACCTTATTCTCCATTACTTCCACAATTACCGCTACGTCGCTCATGGGCTACACCTCAAGACTAGCTCACACCTCGCTCTCATATTCACACTACCTCTATTTCCTTGAAGAGCTCTACGAGCTTGTCGGCAACCTCTTCTGGCTCTCCTTCCAGCAGCTCGATCTCCGGCTTCTCCGGCTCATAGAACTTGACCACTTCTGTTCCTTCGACTTCCGGAACCTCCAGCTCGACCTCTTCTATCTCTGCCTTCTTCATCACCTTTCTCAATTTGGTGAGAGGTACAAATGTGAGGGGTCTTTCGGCGGAGACTATTCCCAGGGTAGCGGGGAGTTTGACAGTAAAATCTCCCAGCAGTCCTCCGCCCAATTCCTTTTGTATCTTTAGGCCTGGACCTTCAACCTCAACCTTGGTAACATAACCCGTAAAAGGTCTATCCAAGTAAACGGAAAGTAAAGGACCCAGCATTCCGGTGAATGCGTCCACCGACTGGATACCGGTCAAGAGCAGGTCGTATTCCCTCTCCTGGAGGAAATCTACCAGTGCTTTAGCATACTCCATTTTAAGGAAGGTCTTATCCGACATCATGACCTTCACTGCATTATCAGCTCCTTTAGCCATAGCAGCGCCCAGAGGCTCATCTATCTCGTCCTCAGAGTCTTCGTCAGCTATACCAACGACCTCGACGGTGCCGCCATACCTCTCTTTGAGTATGACCGCTTCCTCTACAGCGTGCTCATCTCTTTCATTTCCGATGTAGGCGAATGGTTCGATCTCGTTATCGTCAACAATTTCGATTTCCTCTACCAGGTCTGGAACCGTTCTCATCAGGACGCCTATCTTCATAAGATCACCTTACTTTATTGCCTCAAAAACCAGCTCTGAAATATCTTTAACCACGATCTCACCTTCAAGTCCGGTCATTTTTAGGGCATCTTCGAACATGGGGATGTCCAGGATACATGCAGTGACCAGAACATCTGCCCCGGTTTTGGCGGCTTCTCTAACCCTATCTTCTGCCGGTCTCTCTTTCATGAAATCCTTGATAAAGCTGTCCAGCCAGACACCTCCACCGCCTCCACCACAGCAGAGCGCGTTCTCTTTGGTCCTCTTCATCTCCACCAGCTTAACCCCGGGTATGGACTGTATCACTTCTCTCGGCTGATCATAGATCCCGTTCCTTCTTCCCACATAACACGAGTCGTGATAGGTGACCGTGTAGTCGAGGTCGTTGAACATATCCTTCAGAGCATCCAGATTCTCCGCCAGGAACTCGGTATGATGCATTACGGGTTTGGTAAAACCGAACTTGGGATACTCATTTTTGATGGAATGAAATGCGTGGGCGTCAATAGTTACGATCTTGTTGAACTCTCCTTTCTCCATAGCCTTGACGTTCTTCTCCACCAGCTCTTCGAACAGCCCAAACTCACCTGAAAGCCTGTCCGAATCTCCGGTACATTTCTCGTCCTTGCCCATTATAGCAAAATCGGTCCCCAGTTCGTTGAAGATACTGGCCATGGCTTTGGAGACTTCCTGGCACCTGCGGTGATATGAGCCGAAGCACTCCGGTATGAACAGCACATCGGCAGGACCGTCCTTGAGCAGCTTTACTTCAAAGTCCAGGTCCTTAGTCCATCTGTCTCTCTTCTTGGGTGACTCTTTGAAGGGATTCCCATACCTTGAAGTATGCTGTAATGCTGTAGCCAGCTCCTCTGGGGGATTTCCCTCTAGAAGAGAGAGTTCTCTTACTGCCGGTATTATAGCATCGGTTAGAGGGATCTGACTGGGACATCTGGAAGAGCAAGCATAACATGATGTGCACAACCACTGAGCTCCGCTCTCCAGCAGCTCACTTAGCATTCCGGCCCTTACGGCCAGGATCATTTTTCGGGGAGTGAACTTGGTGGCAATCCCATATGGGCATGAACCACCACATGTCCCACACTGCAGACACTGCTTATATTTATCCCCGTCTTCGATCTCTGAGAGTCTTTCCATATACGTTTCCAACATTTCTGAATTCGATTCCATTTCATCACCACTTATGGCCAATTTGATCGGGTTGCTTATTTTTTATAAGCTAATTACCATATTGTGAGTTGTTAAACATTAATCATGAGGTATTTTAAGGTTTTGATTTTAAATGATTAATCATAGGAAATTTGTTTTGAAGCATTAATTGAGACATTGGGTTACCACCCCTTGTATGGATTTGGTCCTAATATATCCATCTTCATACTGATATCTGCCTTTTCTGTCAGTGCTGGCTAACGCTTTAACGTGATACCGTCTCAACCAATGGAATCTTTTCTGTCTGTTTCTTAATGCTTTGACGTAATGTTCTAAAGATACCCATCCCCTGTCATCGATATCTAAACCGTACTTTTCAGGAAAATGTCTAAGGATACCTGCTGTTGTTTTCCCTAGATTCTTTATTTCTTCATCACTCATAATGAACTTCCCACGACTCCCACATTCGGGGCATTCTTCACCCCGATAATATCCATGCTCCTCACATTCCCTTATCATCTGTATCACTTACTTCTCCCCTCATTACTTCATTTTGATAATAAATCTTTCCCATGGGAGTTATTTTTGGTAAGGAAAAGATTATTTATTTTTTAAAAGGTTTTTCAGCATTTGTAGTTTTCATCCATTCAATAATGTTCTAACTTTAAATATCACGGCGGTCTTTGAGAGATTCTTTTATTTCTTCTGTGCTTACTTTTGAATCATGTTTCTCTGCTATGGATTTGAGTTTTTTAGAAATATTACTTTGTTTTGAAATAGTTATATTATTTCCATCAGTATCTATACTTACCTTAT
>JAWODI010000022.1:0-11904 GCA_046483365.1 Archaeoglobaceae archaeon
AATAGCCACATTGAAGATTCTTACGTCTAAACCTTAAGACTAATCTCCATTCTGAGAGAAAATTTGTTGTTGTAGTATGATGCACTAAATTTATGGGATTGGTGCAGTATAGTGCAATACCTATACAAAGGAAGATTTACTCAATTATATCCTCAAGCACAACTTGTAGATTTCTCTTTTTAGACATAGACCACCTCTTTCAATATGTATGGTCTCAGTCTAGCCTTAAAGCAGTTTTACTCACTAGATCAACTCTCAGATCAAGGAGCTCCTCAAGGTAGAACTTCAGGTACATATAATTATCAAAGGTCTTGTAGCCTTCCCTGAAATCCACAAGAATATCCACATCACTACCCCCTCCCCTCCCTATCTTCCCTTACTGAAGGCTTTGGGACATAATTTTCATCCAAAAGAACCTCATTTTCGCTTCACACAAAATATATTAACTCTGGTTTTGATACAAATATTAACAATATTAACATGTTAAACAATATCAATATATCAAGATTGAATAAGAGAGGTGAATTAACATGGGGAAGGAATTATCAAGATTAGCTAAATTCGTAGGCCTCTTAAAAGAGTATAATATCCTGAATTTTGACATTGATTCATTTGAGAGTAGGCTTAAATTACAGAAATACGTGTATTTAGCTGGAACTTTATTTGGAATGAAACTTAACTATCCATTTAACCTCTACATCAGAGGCCCCTATTCCCCCAAATTGGCCGATGATTACTATAAGTTAAATAGTTTCAAGGGGAATCTAAGCAATGCTTCCTATAACACAGATAAATTTAAGAAATTCAAGGATTTTGTCAGCGGTAGAACTCCAAAAGAGTTAGAAGTTATTGCAACCATCCTATACCTGTGGAAGACCAATGAACGCCTTTTAGAGACAGGAGCTTATTCTGAAGAAAAGATCAACAAGCTTATTGTTGAAAAAGTGCGCGACCTAAAAGACATTAAAAAAGATTTTATCGAGGAAAAGCTTAAGGAGTTACAAGAACTTAGAAACTGGGCTTGATATTAAGTTTTCTTCTTCTTTTCCCCTCACTTCTCAACTCCTTCTCTAATTCAAGCAATGAGAGCGAATTGGTTAAAATACTGTCAAAAGTGAATAAGTATACAGAATCTGTGTCGCACAAGGCTTGAGCGAATATAACAGCATCAGTAGGTCCCAGATAGTCATCGGCATGAAAACATTTAGGTATTATGTTTAAAGCCTCTTGAGACGGTGGCTGAATATCAGCTTCCAGCCTATCAATTAACTCAATTAATTCTTTATAGGTATCAAATTGAGCGTCTCTATTTCTTAACTCGTTCACAACCTCTCCTACTGCTATCTTCGGAACAATAACTTTGATTTGAGGGTTATTGAGACTGAATATAGCACCAAAGAGCCCTCTGGCTATAAAAGTCTGGTCTTTTTCTTCAAACAAATAAGAGATTATATGATCGGTATCGATATAATACGTCTGTTCACCATTCCTTGGTTTACCCTTCTTCCTTTTTTTCTTTCCCTTCTTTGGCACGAATAGGATAGAAAATAATGATATAAAAAATTTTTAGTAATATGAAAGTCTTGGATAAAGCATTGATCCAATTTCAAAAACTATCTGTGAGAATATAACAAGAAATAAATAACCAACCATTACTTTCACTCCATTAAAAAACCTTATCAGACTATTCTGCGACTTTCAGAAAGGGCTATTTGAAACAAAAAAGTAACGAGAGGGATCAAATGTCAGATAAAGTTCTTGAGTATATAGTTTCAAGGTTGAATGAGAGAACGGAGCAGGTGGGGAAAACTACTGTTCAAAAGATTATGTATTTCCTTAAAAGACTTGGGATAGTGGATTATGAGTATACTATGCACTATTACGGGCCTTACAGCTCAGAGGTTGAGAACAGGTTGAGACAGCTTGAATCTTCTAACCAACTTAGAATCTCATGGAACTCCGATAGAGGTTACTTCATCAGACTGTCTGAAGAACACTCGGACATTAATGTTGATAAAGAGAAGAAACAGAGTATTGATCACATAATAGAGAATTTCTACTCCAAGTCAGCTAAGGAGCTCTCCCTGATCGCCACAGTCCTGTATTTCTATCCCAAATTACCTGAAAATGATATCATTGAATCGGTGAGGAAACTAAAGCCCCAGTTCAGTACAGATGAAATAAGCGACGCCCTCAATATCGTAAAAGCGGTTTTTTGAACTATTAATTCCTATCAACTTAAGCACAATAAATCGCGTACTATTATTCTCATTCCACATTAGATCTGATCGATCTCAATCCAAAAAAGAACAATAGAGCGGACCCGGCGGGATTCGAACCCGCGATCCCCGGCTTAGGAGGCCGGTGCTCTGTCCTGGCTAAGCAACGGGCCCTCACCTCACGTGAACCCAACCTCGATCACGAGCAGGTACTATCTCGTTTACCTCACTCCATTTTCTCACTTAAAAGGTTTTACCCCCTGGATGCTTGACCTCCATTAAGGTTCACCATCATAGGGTGATGAACTGGTAAAGGGAAAGAATTAAAACCTCACAGTTTAGTGTCCTCGTGTCTAGCTTGAGTTATAGTTCATCATCTCGAGCTAGCGTGTGGCAGACTTGAAGTGTTTCGGAGGTAGAACGTTGGATCATAAGTTGATTGTAGCCTTTGTGGGTTTACCCCTCAGTGGAAAGAGCACTGCAGCTAGAGTGGCTGAGAACCTTGGCTTCCCTGTGGTGGTTATGGGTGACGTCATCAGGGACGAAGTTATTCACAGGGGACTCGATCTCACCGACAGTAACGCCGGTAAAGTAGCCATCGAACTAAGAGAGAACGAGGGTATGGACGCCATCGCCAGGAGGTGCGTCCCCCTAATCCGGTCCAGAAAGGAGAGCGTAGTGGTTGTTGATGGTATCAGGAGTGACTCTGAAGTGGAGCACTTCAAGCAGGAGTTCGGACAGAACTTTATTCTAATTAATATTCAGGCTGAAACGGATGAGAGGTTCGATCGTTCCGTTAGAAGGGAGAGGGGAGATGACATAGCCACTATAGAGGAGCTAAAGAGCAGGGATCAGAGGGAGCTCTCCTGGAGCATGGAGAAAGCCATCAAGAGAGCCGACCTCGCCATAGAGAACAATTCAACCCTCAATAAATTCAAGGAGAAGATAGAGGAAGTCCTGAAGAGGGTCTCCAGATACGTGGAAGTGGAGATATTCACCGAAGTCCACCCCACCGAAGACCACCAAAAAGTAGTCCAAGCAATAAAGAACTTCTTCCCCGACGCCCACATCCAGACGGACAACGGACACCTCACAGCCCACGCCCAGAACCTCTCCACCTTCAGGAATCTCCTAAGAAAGCAGAAGATACTGGATACCGCCAGAACAGAGCTCAGGGAGAACACCTACCACAACACCATCCGTTTATACCTCAACAAGCAGACAGCCACTGTGAGCAAGATCAATTTCACTGAAGAAGACATAGTCCTATCACCCCTTCGGGTGGAGTTCCGGGTCTACGGAGTGGAGATGGACAGGTTCATCGACTACCTCGCCCCCCAGACCAGGGAAGGCAAACCCGTAGTGGAGCTGGAGAGCCTGTGAACCCTGCGCAGCCCAACCCAATCCACAAGATACTGCTCACCACGGACGGGTCCATCACCACCATATTGGAAGCCATAACCGGTAAACAGATCAAGGTGGAAACAGTAGAGCAAAAAATAATTCAAGCAGACAAAGAGACCGCCCAACAACTCAACATAGAGCAGGGCGATGAAGTAAACTATAGAGTGGTCAACCTCAAAGCCGGAGAAGACATTGTAGCGCATGCAGTATCCCACACCCCCCTGAAGAGATTAAAAGAAGATTTCAGGGAAGACCTGATGAAAGCCGACCTCCCCATAGGGAACATAATCAACAAACACCAACTCGAAGTGAGAAGAGAGATCAACTGGGGAAGGATCGAGCCCGCAGACAGCCTAACGATTTTCGATGAGGACCGCATCCTATCCAGGAACTACAGCATAATACACAACGGAGATATCCTGATCAATATAACCGAATACTTTCCCTATACCATAAATAAAGCGTAACACAGCTTAGTGGATTTATGAATTATATAAAATTATATAATAAAATATTGTCTTCAAAACCTTAACTCAAAGAAGTTAAGAAACTTTTAGTTCACTCGTTATTCCGTCTATATGGTGGTTTAAACATTCTTCAACATTTTTTGGCGAAAAATATTTTGGATTTATAATATATTTTGATGTCTCCTCCGGTAAACCGATATGTTTGAAACTAAATAATTGCACGAAATTTTCTAGAGCTCCACTCGTGAACTTATGCTCTGGAGTGAAGGTTAATAAAAAACATTTTAGATTATTGTAATCAGTAATTGTGGAAAAAGGAGCATTTTTCTCTATTACTCTTTTTAATTTCTTCATTTCTTTATCTTTTTCCCCGCAAACGCCATGTTCTCTTGTGTTCTCAATTGTAATAATACTGTTTTTAGAATGGAAAATTACATCGAACTCTTCAACATTGCTGTCAATTTTAGCGCCTATATTGGAATTAAAATTTAGCTCCAATTTACCAGCTATATAGCACCCTAATAAGAAGTTGAATAAAGGCTCATACTCTACTTCTTCTAAACTAATGATCTCCTCAGGGATTTCATAATCTAAATCGAAATAAACTGGTGATCCACCAAAAATCCTTAAATTACATTCCCTATTCTCCGGGTCCTCCAAAATTTTTCCTTCAATTTCTTCAAGACAGTTACAATCCCCTTCATTTTTGTTGCACTTAAAATCGCTAAAATCTATGGTTAAGTTACAATCTAGCCCATTTATTATGTTAATTTTCTCCCAAACATGATATTTAAGTAACAATATACAAGGACATTCTCCAGGAGAATTGATGTGACTAGGTCTCTCTAACTCTTTAAAGGCTTTTTTGAAGTCTCCAACGTTTATTTTCTTTAAATAAAAAGGATTAATATGAATGTCATGGTATTTGAAATAGGTAAGAAATAATGTTTTGTCCCCAATTCTCATAATGTATGCTTGTTTGTCCTTTGGTATTATCGATTTAAAGTGTCTTCTACTTGCTTTTTCTTCAGTTGGAGGGTATTCCTGAGAATACAATTTTTCAAGAACATAGAAATAGAAGAATAGCTTTAGGGTCAAATAAAGCCTATCATCGTCCTTAATTTCGATTTTATACATTTCATTTTCTTTAGAACAATCAAGAATCTCTGAATCAATAAGTTTGTTTAGAATAACAAATTTGATATTTTCGTAATCTTTATCAATCTCTTCTAGTTCCAACCGATTCATGTAAAGCTTATTTTAGGTTAGTATAATCTCTCCGGGTCTTTTTCCTTTTACTTCATCCGTTGAATAAACTATATTTTTGATCTCCTGAGTACTTTTGGTCCCGTATTTTTCTAATACATTCTCCAGAATTTCAAGTTCTTTTTCATCAAAAGATAAATCTCTTTCTTTTTCTCCTTTGTGATACTCGTACCTTTCCAAGATCGGGTTATAAACTTCCCTAACTTCTTCGCCATCCATCTCAATAGCTTTGTGTATTATATCCTCTGAATATGGACCATAAAAGTGATAAATATAGTTTATACCGGTCAACGTTTTATTGATCTCTTTTTTAGACTCCGTATCTATCAAAAAGAGTAATTTAACTAGCTTGGTTCTTGATTCTATACGGCCAAGTTTGTCAGCCAAGTAATAGATAACATCACCTAGTTTATCCATATTTAAACTCCTTACTAACTATGTTTCTTATAATTCTCTTGTGACTATAAATATTAACTACTATGCTATATATTTGTTTTTCGTCTATTCTGTTAATGGATTTTTAAATGAGAAACCTTTAAGCAATTATTTTAATTAAAAGTTCTTGACGTCCTCTTTGGCGAACCTGCTCGCCACACTTAGTACATCTTCTGATATTGAAATCCTTCACTCTAGAAGATTAACCATATGGTATACCGTTTGTAAATAAATATAAATTAAATTGTTGTGTTTATAATATCAAACAGCATAGATAGCCGGCTTCCCCGGCGCAGCTGCCTTGATCTTCTCCTGGGGAACCTTCTCACTGTCCACAAAAACTTTTACTCCCAGCTCTTTCTCCAGGAACCCCTTAGATTCTTCTATCGCTTTCCCTTCATCCAGGTCCAGGAATTCCCTGCCCTCTTTTCGGGAGAACATCTTCTTGGCGAAAGCAGATACTTCCTTGGCGTTCTCCTTGAACCTACCGTCGGACATGATCCTCTTCATCGCCTTCCCCAAATCAGAAGAATTTGCCACCACTTTCATTACTTCTTTCTTCCAGTCTTCAGCGGGTGACACGTGCAGTTCCTTGGCGTCCACGAACTTCAAGACCTCTCTCATGTCCTCCACCAGATTGTACACGTACTCCTCCCTCCTTTCAGCCTCTGCATCAACCTTGCTCTCATCGAAGACCGGATAATTCTCCGTGCTTATGAAGGAGCCGTGGTTCCAGCTCCATATCTCTTCACTCAGGTGGGGAGCGAAAGGAGCTATCAATTTCAACCAGTCATCAAGAATGACTCCCAGGTTCTCTCCTCCTCTCCTGAGATACCACTTTACATCGGACATCACCTCGAAGAACGCGGTGTTCACCGCCCTCCTGGTCTGCAGATCATCCATTGCCTCTCTGGTCTCCTTGACGTTCCTGTAGAACTTGCTCATCAGCCAACTATCCAGATCCGAAATATCTTGTTTAGAATAGTAATTACGGGCGTACCAGTGCAGTTTCCTCAGGTGGGAGGCGAGGGTATCCACTTCCTGGGCTTTCCAGTCCGCATCGCTATCATACTCTGAAGCATAAAGGATGTACATCCTGGTCACGTCTGCCCCGTTCTCTCTGACAGCTCTCTTCATGGTCAGCAGCGGTCCCTTGCTCTTGCTCATCTTCTGTCCTTCCAGACTTACAAAACCATTCACCGCAATGGCCTGAGGATAGTGCTCTGGTGGGAATATGGCTATGTGGTGGAACAGGAAGAACAGGAGGTGGTTGGCTACCAGGTCCTTCCCCGAGCTCCTGAGGTCCACCGGATACCAGTAGAAGAAGTCCGTCTTTATCTGCTGCACCAGATCCTTATCCAGCCCCGAAGACTCGACAGCATCATCAACGTCACCTTCACCCAGGAAGACGTAATCCAGCAGCTCTTTGGTCATATTCTCTGCTTTCAGCTTGCCGTCAGTGATGTATTTGGCCAGGATGTAGTATGCCATGTATATGGTTGAGTCGGAGAGGCTTTCTATGAGCCATTCATTGTCCCATGGTATTTTGGTCCCCAAACCCTTTCTTCTGGCACACGCTTTATCCTTCAGCCAGGCGATCTTGTTGCGGAACTCCTCCTTATAATATTGGGGGATTATCCTCATCTCCTCCAGCCAGTTGAGGACCTCTTCCTTCCACTCCGGGTTGGAGTAGTTGAGGAACCACTGGTCCTTCACCACCCTGACCACGCACTTGGTGCCGCACCTGCACACTACCGGCTTCTCGGAGAACTCGTAGAATATCTCGGCGACCCCCTTATCGATAAGATCTTTCTGCAGCCTGTCCTTTACCATGTGAACGTAGTTGCCTGCGTACTCACCCGTAATGGCTATCAACTTCCCTTTATGGAACTCCTTCTTGTACAGCATCTTGGTGGCTTTCTCCAGGGATTCATCCTGCTGGTCCTGTATCCCCATCTTCCTGATAATATCCTCCGCAGGTGAACCGTACTCCAGTTGTTCATCCACGTCTATGAGTACGATGGGCTCCAGCTCCCCCACCCCGTACTTCTGAAGCGTACCATCCTTTTTGAGGTCCTCGATGGCCATAAAGTCATATGGAGCGTGGGCGGGAACGCTCATCACTACTCCCGTGGCACCGTCAGTGTCCACGAACTCTGCAGGAAGGATAGGAACCCTATTGCCAGTGACGGGGTTCTCCACGTACTCCCCGAAATAGGCGTGGGCATCCACCTCGGATACGAACTCTACCTCTTTATCCGTGTAGATCAGCTTCTCGTAAGCCTCTTTACTGACGAACCACTTCTCCCCATTGACCTCAGCCAGCACATACTTCACGGGCTTCAACCACAGGTTGGTGACCCCGAAAACGGTCTCGGGTCGAAGGGTAGCACAGGGGAACACGATCCCCTCTTCATCTTTGAACTTTATTGCAGTGTAGTCAACTATGGTCGCTTCCTCCCCGGTAAGTATATCGTGGTCCTCTACGGGATTCTGGTCGTGGGGGCAGTAGCGAACGGGGTGAGAGCCTTTGACCACCAGGTCCTTCTCCTTTAGCTTGTAGAACTGCCACTCTATGAACTTCTTATACTCGTCGTCTGTAGTGGTGAATGTCCTCCTCCAGTCTATGGAATAGCCTATCTCCTTTAGAGCCGTAAGCGCCTCTCGGGAAAATAGGTCCACCACTTTTTCGGGGGTTGTCAGCTCGGATAGCGCTTCCTCCGAAATGTCGTGGTAGTTGGTGTAAACGTTAAATGTGCGCTCATCTCTTTTGGCGATGAGCTCGGCAAGCCCGATGATGGGAGTTCCGGTAACATGGAAACCCAGAGGAAGAAGAACGTTATAGCCCAGCATTCTCTTGTACCGGGCGAAGGTATCTCCAATAGTCAGGGTTCGGGTATGACCGGCGTGGAGATTTCCATTTAAATAAGGATAAGGAATGGTTATGAAGAATTTCTTTCTTTCATCTGGCTCAGAGTGGAAAACCTGTCCCTCATTCCACTTTTTTTGCCATTTCTCCTCTATTTCTCTGAAATTGATGTCATCCATGCTCACAAACTATTGGTCAGGATTGAAAAATTTATCCAATTTCATTTAGATTCAGATTCTCTGTGTCCAGATCCCAGGTTATCTGTCTATTCTTGGTGTCATAGGATTTTCCTTCTTGGTTCACAACATCGACCACCACCAATAACTTATCTCCCTTACTGGGGACCATTTTAGGATCTTCGAACCCTATATAGGTGGTGATATTATCTCCTTCCTTATCGAGCGGGAGAGATGTGATGGGAGTCCTCTTTAGCTCATTATAGGCGAAGAGATGTATCCCCGGGAAAGGTGGTTCTTTGTACAGATTGGGCGCCTGGCTCTTGTTGATCATAACATCATCGACCTTTTTTATCTCCAGCAGGTGCGTCCCATTAATATCATAGTGGCTGAACTCTACTTTGATGGCAGGCAATTTTGCTTGGGTGCTTTCGGAAGAACAACCAGACAGTGACACTACGGTCAGAGCAATTAAAACTATTAGACACAATTCGACCCTCTTTTCCATCATAATCCTCCTGTGAAGAACGATATTATCCTTTGTAAAAGCTTAAAAAGCGAAAATCCACCTTCCTCAGTTTCAACAGGGGTCTCAGTAGGCGTTATTCCTACTTCGGACCTCAATTCTGCGTATTTGTTAATGACATCTCCGTGGCATCCTTCGCATACATCTATCAGCTCGTCTTCGTGGACAGTATGCACCCCTCCCTGATGACAGTCAAGACAACCTTCTACTTCAGGCACGTTCATTGTTCCATTACCCCCATGGCAGGCTGCGCATTCTGAGTTCTTGTGTGCGGTATGAACGTTCGAATAGTTCATTTCGGTGGAAGCTGTAGGTCCTACATGGCATTTGATACAGGGGGAATCTCCGTGAAACTCTGAAAGTTTTTTGAGGTCTATTCGATCTCCTCCACTTCTCCAGATATCAACACTGTGACAGCTGCAGTGAGCCAGCTTATCGAGCCGCTCCTCCTTTGACAATAAGGTCTCGTGGCAGGGATAGCATATCTGACCATATCCTTCTACGTGCTCTTGCGCGGATGCGGAAATAAATGATGAACTAATCAGAAACAGGGAAAAGGTAAAGAGGATTCCGTATTTGTAAATTGAAAGATTTTTAACCATTTAGTATGATTAAGTAAATTGAGTATAAATTAATTTCCGTTTAAACGGCGGAAAATCCGGAAGGAAATGATGGTAATTAGTAGGGGGCTGAAGTTATACCATGTGATCCACGAACCCCCAGACTTCAAGATAAATACGAACTATAATTTCCGTTGAAAATTAAAAAGAATTAATTGAGGGTGGAAGAACTTGTCGATCGTGGAAGAGATTGAAGAGAAGAAGATGATCCTCAGAAGATACTTTGATTTCAACCATAAATGGAGCATTGCCAGGAAGAAGGTACTGGAGAGGATGGACTGGAGAGATAATACTCAATTGGGTGAGGCAGCCCGGGAGATCCCTCCTGAAACGCTTTTAGAGTTCTTCCATCATTACGGGGTGAGGAAAGGGGTCGATTTCAACGGCAGATTCTGGTCGGTCCACCGGGGCGAGCTGAAACAGGAAGGCAGCTGGGATACGGTCAGAAACAACCTTATCGCTGTTCTCAAAGAGGAAGGTGCTAAAGCCTATGCTGTATTAAGAGCCCTTCTGGAGATAAAGAGGCAGACCAAGGACAATTACTTTGATTTCACAGAAAGGGTCCGGGAGCTCTCCGGTAAATCGGTGAGCTGGAAAGTTTTGCATAAACTGGAGAAGCTGAGCATCGTTCACAAGCGGCACATCAATAACTATCAGGAGTTGTGGGTACCGGAGGAGATCGTTCCTCTTGTGGAAGAGGTCCTGGAGGAGAACCCCCAGCAGCTCTCATTGAGTACGGACATAGCCCTGGCAGAGTTCGAAGAGATCAAGAAGATGGATGCTGAGTTCGATGACTACCTGAGCGATATCATGAACAGCGAAGAGAGACTGGATTCGATTATCAAATTCGGTGAATCATTTGACGCAGCAGAACTGACAGAATATCTCTCAATGTTCGGCGACCTTTACTTCGATACTCTTCTCAGCCTGATACACCAGTACGCGCTTGCTGATATCCCTATTGTGAACCAAAGCGGAAAAGTAGCGGGTTATACGGGATTCAATCTGGCTTTCTTTGGAGCACCAGGAACGGGGAAGACTTTCGCGGTGGACGACATGATAAGGGGCAACGAGAGACTGAACATCCCGCCCCATGGCCTGCCGGGGAGGAACAGGTACTGCGGAGGGATGACCCCCGCCAAGTTCATCAGGATAGCCGAGGCTTACGAGGGAAGGAAGTTCAATTTCATAGTCCCGGAGTTCAATGACTGGTTCAAATATAAAGGGATGGTGGAGCCGTTGAAGCTTGCCATGGAGCATAGAGAGATAAAATATGAGATCAAAGGTGAAACAGTCGGTCCTTATAAGTTCAGCCCATTCTTCTCCGTAAACTACAACACTAGAGTTAAGGAGAGAGGATATGAAGTGACCATCTCCGACCCCAACTTCGACTCCATAGAAGACAGGATGTTGTGCATACTGCATAAGATGACCAAGAACAGGTTCCTGGCACTGAGGAAGAGTCAGAGAAATCTTAGATTGGGTAATCTCGACTTCAAGCTTGCCAACTCCCTCAGAGATCATCTATGTCTAGTCCACGCCATATACACCACCAATACCGATTTTCCTCAAAAACCAGTAGTGCTCACCGAGGAATTGGAAGAGATGCTCTCCAGGGCAGATGAAGTATTGCTGGATAATGTCAAAAGCGTTGAAATGCTTTCCCCATCTGTGAGGCTGGCGGATATGGCTGTTAAGCTGGCAGGCGCCTCCAAAATACTTTCCTACTTCAAGGAAGATGAGCTGGAGATTGGTGAACAAGAGATCGATCTTGCCCTCAACTTCTACATTGAAGAAATGAACACTCGTTGCAGTGAAGCTTTCGATGTGGAGAGGATTAAACAGGAGATCTACACGGTTTGATACCGGAAAAGATCAAAATTGATTAAAAAAATAATAAATTGGATTTTTTGCTATTTGTA
>JAWODI010000082.1:0-35022 GCA_046483365.1 Archaeoglobaceae archaeon
ATCCTAATGTTCTTGGAGTGAGTGAACACGGTGGTGAGATCATATAACAGCAATTTATCGCCAGCAAGACCCTCAAACAACTGATACCACCACCTAACATTCCTACCAGTCTCCTTAAGCACAGAAGAAACATGTTTAGGAGACAACCTCGCAGGAACCTTCTTTTGGAGGTAGAGCTTCTCCCACCTAGATGCAAGCAACCTAAGAGGCTTAGGGTCTACAGCCCTAACGATCGCAGCAGCAACAAGCTCCCTGTAGTGAGGAGTGTATTGTTTAAGCTGGTCTTCCACATCCTGGATGAAGTGGTAAGCCAATCTTCCATTCCCATACTCAAATATCTCTTGCTTGGATTCCTGCACCCTGTGCTTTTTGGGTATGTAGATTCCTTCGTTGTTTATGGTTCCCAGGTACTCAGTCTTCTTTCTAACCTTCTTCTCCCCCTTATCCCACTCGCTGGTAGCTCTGTAAACATAGTATTTCCCCTTAATCTTCTTGAGTTCGAGACAACCCTCTTCTGAGGTTTTTAGACGCTCAAAAGCCTGTTGAACCCTAGCAGGAACACTCATATGTGTTAATTTATATGTGTTATAATATAAGTAGTTTACGGTCTCTAAAGACTCAGATTCGCTAAAGAAACAACCACATCAAAAAATATGGGTTAAAACAGAAGAGTTACAGCTGTAACCAACTACATCCTTGTAGTAACTGCACTATTGACCACTACCCTGGTTTTCCTTTCGCTGAGGAGAAGAGTTAGCAAGTAAGCGGTCGGAGAGAATGAGCTAAAAGATCGGCAGATAATTTTTCAGCACCAAAGAGAACACGTTTATGAGGGCGTGTATAATTACGAAGGGTATGATATTTCTGTTCTTTTCGTACATTCTTATGGTCACGTACTGATAGCCCACCAGATAGACCACAAATAGGGGTAGAGTTTGAATTACCAGGTAATAATTAAGAGTTGTCAGGCTGAGGAGGTGTATGAGACAAAAAGCTATGGGGACTGCTATTCTGCCCACTTTTTCCGCCATACGGTCGAACATGAACCGCTTGAATACTACCTCCTCACTGCCACTGAGAACTATCAGGGAGGCAATGCCAGCAAGTGTGACCTCAAAAGGAATCCTCTCCCCTACTATATAGCTAAGGATAACAAATATAGGTATGATCAGATAAAACCTTGGATCTCTGGGGATTTTTCTAAAATCGGAGAACACACCAAAAACTAAGAATGCCATGGCGAGAAAGATCAGATAACCGTTAAGCATTAACACTATTACATAAAGAAGTATAGCGAACCTCTCCAGCTTGATCTCTCTCAGGACGAAAAAGGCAGAGTAGAAAGCGAGAGCAAGAGTAGTGTAAATTGAAGGCATAGATGAGAATAACATGGCAAGAATGAGTAAGAACAGAATTTCCACCGGAAAATTGCTTTCTGCACTCCTTATCCTCAGTCCGGATAAGTAGGGCAAATAGATCAGAGAGAATATAAAGAAGCCCATCAAGAACAGGAACAATATTACATTGGGAGAAACAAAACTTGCTGTAATTCCTTCATAGTATAAAGAGTATAGAAAAACCAGAATGTATGCAGAAGAGATGCCAAGCACAATGCTTCTGGACAGCCACCCTAATTCCTCCCTTATGGGGTAGTCGAACAGCTTAAAGAGAGCGAGTATCAGGAGGATTACAATAAAGGGGACAAGTATATCCACAACCGGAAGCTCGACCAGAGGCTTAATATCTAGAATTACTCCATAGGTGCCCCTTTTCAGTATGGGAGATAGAACAACTGTGGGATATGATAAGAACAGAATGAATAGAGGGACGAGAGGAACCACGAACTTAGTTCTTCTAAAATAACCTTCTATAATGGGGTAAGAGACAATCAAAATGAAAAGAAGTGTGATCAAAATTATGGGAAGACCGTATTCTCCCACATGAGGTTCTATACCCAAAATCTCGTGGTAGTGGGTGTGCTCCCATATACCAAAGAATTTGGGAGGTAAGAACAGTATCACGTCTGAAATTATGAACAACCAGATGAGAAGATAAACGTAGTAGAACTCCTTATTCTTCCTCGCTATCTCCCGGATCTGGTGGACTGCCACCTCATCGAAATCGACCAACTTTTTAAATGCATCTTTTAGCTGAATATTCTTTTCTTTTATCATGGAAATGAATACGTAAATTACGTAACCAGTCACTACAATGGCTACAAACTTCTTCAGAACCATGGTATACAGTTGAGAAAGAGGGTAGACCACAATTATAGCGAATACTAAAATATCCACATATTTCCTCAAATCACCTCTCACCAGCAAATAAAAAGGAATAAAAGCAATAACCACAATAGGTATAAGATTCAAAGTTAATGCCCACCCCGTTAAAGCTTCTCCTCCCACTAAAATCCTGAGCAAAAAATTCAGATTGAAAAGGAGGAACAGGCTCAGCAATATGTAAGTGTCAAACTCCCTCATCTCGAACTCCTCTATGAGGAATCTTTTGAAAATCCACAAAGTTAGAATCAAGCTTATCAAAATACCAAAAGGTTCAAACCACCCAATCAGTTTAATTTCAAAGAATTCACAAATTACAACAACTAAATCTATAACTTGTATTAACATAAGAAGAGCTGGGGCGTATCCTAACCCTTTTTTGAGGGGAGAATTCTCCAACATTGCACTCCGATAAGCAAAGGACCAAGCAATACTTATAATGTTTCTTATTTTATACTTATATTAGATTGCTGGAAACCGTGAAGTTAATGATTTTGCTTGCTAATGATGAATTTGCACCTAAAGTATTTAATCCGGAACAAATCAAAGCTTTAAGTGCAAACCCGATGATAGGGGAATACCATCGATGATAGGGGAATACCGTATACCATATCATATTCGTATCGTATCATATATATCGTATTGTAGAGTCCTTAAGGTGAATCTGATAGGTTTATGAATGAAATGGAGGGATAGTATGAAGGTTGTTTATGTTTTGGATGGTCAAGTATATCACGAAAATAAGGCTGGTTTCAAGGAGATCCTTAATAAACACAAGGTCAGGTGGGCCGGAAGGTATGGGGTCTTTAAGTGGAAAGGGGGCCAGATAGAAGTGGTCGCTAGCTATGAAGGAGAAGAAGGAGTTATTAAGAGTGCAAAGATTGAATTAAGATTTTCCTATGAAAATAAGGCTGTAACAGAATTGGTTGAGTGGCTGGAGAGGCATGGAAAACTACTGGTGAGCGAATAAAGATCTTGAGATAGCTCTTGAAGAAATTTAATAATACGTCTGAGATCTTCAGACTCGAAAATATACTGAATTCTATCAATGAGAACAATAGCATAACTGATCATATCAGTACAAAAGTCACGGGTCATCAAAAACGATCCAGTATTTTAATTTCATAATACCAATAGTTTATGTTGTGACAAGCTATTATAAAATTAGTGCATGCTCTTTCACAAAGTAATTTTAGGTTAATGAAGAATACATAAAAATATGAAGAAACAGCTGTACATCAACCCCTTTCATACTGAAGTGGTTGATTGTAGCGGTTATCTGGACCTCAGAGTTAGAAGTAGCAGACCGATCGATATCTTGTTTGTTCCCTCAAGAGCGGAAGCTCGCTTGATGATGGAGGGAGATAACTTCAGACACTATTCCTTTATGTCCACCCAAATGACAAGAGAATACTCGGCTGCTGGGCACCTATCACCAGGTACCTGCTGTGTATTCGCCAACAGGAGCAACAGCCCTGCTAACGTCGAGTTATGGATCGAAGGATAGAATACAAAATGCTCCTTGAATGAATTTAAACTATCACCAATTAACCTACTATCACCAATTAAACCTCTAGAACCAGCTGATCTGGTCATTGAGAAACCAACTAAGGTTGCAGGAAGATCGAACATATTGATGAAGTGTGAGCACTAAAAGCTGGGTTGGTTGGGCAAAAAAAGTATTGCTGGGTTGGTTGGGGTTTGAGGAGGTCGAGGCAAAGGAGGTTGCGGGGGTTGGGGTTTTTGGGACGGAAAACCTCTTTTACTTTTTCATTACTTATCTTTTTTAACCAACCCAGCTTTTTTTAATAAATTGGACACCTCTCCAACCGGTCTCCAATATTAATTGGGTTCCCCATATTAATAATACTAACTGATTTTAAGTCTATGATTATCATATAGCCTTGACAAGTGTGTACACGCTTCAAGCTAGTTTCTCTGATTTTATTTTCTTTAATAGTTCTTTTAACAATCCTTATTCTTAATTAAAGACATATTATATTATAAAGGAGGGTGGTCAGAGTGAGAAAGTTTGTTATTGTAAACTTGAAATTCTCCAATAATACTATCTATAGGCTCAAAGAGAAAACAGAAGAAGAGACTACTAAAGAAGCTCTCTCTAAAGCCATTACACACTACTTGCACTGCCACCGCAGATAAGTAAGATTTTAGAGGAGGTGTGAGTTATGTTAGGTGGTATAAATCAAAGAAGAGCTCATAGGGATGACATATCCCAGTTCTACAGTATAGTGAACAAAAAGATAATGAGAAAATGCCCGAGCTCATTTAAAAACGTTCAAGAGGATCATGTTGTAGATCATGAACAAGATTATGAACAAGATAAGAATGATGCGGAAGAAGCTGATTTGTTTATACAACCCTTTCAAGCAGAAGTATTCACTTACTCCAAGGATTACCTTAATTTGAAGTTAGAAAGCAGCCACCACATAGACTTCTGGGTAGTACCGTCCCAGCAGGATGTGGATATGATCTTAGAAGGCGGAGATTTCGATTACAACTCAGAACTGTCAAAACAAAAGATAAGAGAACACACCGCTACCGGCTATGTCTCACCAGGAAGTTTTGTAGTTTTCGCCAACAGGACAGCACACTTAGCTACAGTGAAACTATCGTCCGATAACTTTTAAAACAAGGGTAGAGCGCTAATAGAGTGTTAAGAGAGTTTGATAAAATAATCAAAGGAGGTGTTGATGATGGAAAAGATGTTTTATGTGAACCATGACAATATCATAGGTATAGAATCAATAATATTCCTATCCGTCTTCATGATCACCTTCCTCTTCGTAGCCGAATTTGTTCCCGCCTTCTTCGCATTCCTGATCACGGTACACGAGCTAAAACCCCAAATACCCCAAATCCTAAAACAATTAAACTTAAAAGGTTATAACAACTACGGAAAATTACTGAACTTATGGACAAAATAAAAAAGTCATTTTTTCCCCATTCCATTCTTTCTTTTGAAGAGCCAGTAACCTTTTTTAAAATAGTTCGTTGGCGGAAAATTTTTCAGACTAGAAGCTATTATAATCTAATTGACAAAGCAATAAAAAATAAAAGAAAAATTTAGGCTTTCGCCCTTAGTTTTTATTCACAAACTCTCTCCAGTTTGACGTAGTCCCAGAGCGTTCCATCTCCCAGGTAGTGTTTGAAGTTCAGTGTGTGCTCTCCTTCAGTAAGGTCCTCGATTTCAAAAGTGTCCTGATTTACCTTATAGCCGTTGTACCAGTCATCAACGTAAGTTCCTGTATAGACATCTGTCGTCCCGAGGCTGTCTCCGTCGAGGAAGACTTCCTTCTGCTCTTCGTCAGAAGTCCCTGGACTCCACGAAACGGTAAGTCTAGCATCTGCTGTCGGTCCTGTATAGTCAAATGTCACGTTGAAGTCAGTCGCATACCCTCTGTCCCAGTTTGAGTTCCACGGGAATTCACTAGTATCGTTTGTTCCTACTAAGAATGGATCAGCAAAGTCAGGTTCGCCGTCTGAAAGACTATAGCCTGGATAGTTGAATTCATCATACGGTGAATCATTTGAGTAATCCTCTTCCTCATCTCCTATCATCCAAAGGACACCAGGAGTACAGCACTGCTTCGTGTAGTTAAAGTAGGTAGCCCAGTTTCCTTTGTCCGTGAATCTTTCTCCGTCACCCCAAGCTGTTTCTTCTTGCACGCAATCTTGGAGAGAAAGTACAGCATTCAGATCAAAGCCATCGGCGCTGGTAATATGGTTTTCTGGGTCAGTTGTGTCTTCTACTTTGATGTACTTGGCCCAATCCAACTCTCCCAAATCGAATTCACTTACGGTGTGGATTCCTGTTTCTTCATCTCGAACGGTATTGTTAGCTTCTCCTAGAAGTACCCAATTCTCACCATCTTGGCTGGCGGAGACATTTGCTTTCTCCACAGGATAGGATCCCCATGTGTCCTCCACGATTCTTACATCATTGCCTTCTCCATTGTTGATAGGGCAGTCAAATGCAACGGTTATATTACCGCCAAATCCAAGGCTGAAGAAATTCGATACATCTTCTCCTTTCTCATATGCAAGCGCATTCTCTGGATCTGATCGTTCATCATCTACATCACTACCGTCTTTTTGCTGACCTTGATTGCTTTCAATGACTGCCGATGCATTATAAGGTGCCTCTGTCACATTCTCTACCACTGCATGAGCTGCGATGGTAAGGTCTTCACTGCAATTTACATCAAAATTATCGAGCGGGATCTCATAAGTATACTCCGTTATGCATTGATGGGTATCGTTGGTGTATTCAAACTGACCGGGTATGGGATTTCCTCCACTATCACCATTGCCTTTGCCTTTGGCTTCTGTCTGTGGTATTTCATCTGCAGACTCTGCTACATGCAGGTGCGTCTCGGTCATGCACCAGCCTTCTTTATCTACAACATATTTTACATAGAGGTTGGTGGCGTCGTTCCAAACTGTTACATTACCGACATCCATGTCTTGTCCTGCTAGCAGATCTGTTGTATAAGGATCATCTTCTGTATGTGCCATTGCTGGAGTTGATATTATCGCCAGAACTGCTGTAGCAATTAAAATTCCTAAAATCTTTTTCAATTTTACACCCCCAAATTTTTTAGTTAAAGCAGTCAAGAGTGATCAAGTTCCATCTTAAATCTTGTTGATTTTATGTATACAACTATAATGATTATATACTGGGTAAACAAAGGCTAGAGTTTTTATAAATAATGCTTATAGAGTTATATATGATAATAATTTAATAAAAGCTAAGCAAAACAAAAATAATATATAATTTGGTTGAAGTAAAGAAATTGGGAGTGAGAATGAGGACAAAGACATACTTGATCTGTCTGTTGCTGGCACTTCTTTTACTGGGTTGCGCTCAGCAAGATTCTGAAAGCCCTGCCAGAGATGGTGGTGAAGCCGAACCCCCCTTACAGGGGGAGTTACAGATAACGGAAGGCCAAATGAGTGCGGATACGGAGAATGCAGAGGAGAGAGCTTCTGAGATTAGGAGCACTACCTTTTCCTACGATGGATACATTGAAGAGAGCGATAAATACTCCACGGCACTTCATCAGACGGTCAAGTTGAAGGCTCGTGTCCCTGCAGACAATTTTGACCCGTTTGTGGAGGAGTTAAAGGATGATCTGGACATCGATACTTACGAGATCAATAATTACCGCATCTCGGCTCAACAGGAGCTGGATGAGCTGGCTATACTCAACAGGACCCTCAGGGACTATGAAACCATTCGTGAAGATGCCATGGAGATGGAAGCCACTGAGGAGAAGCTCGACTTTCTGATGAAGATCACGGAGAAGGAGCTTGAGGTTAGAGAGAAGATGAAGGAATACAAAAGAGAGCTCTCCCAAAAACAGGTCAGGAGCGATTACGCCACACTCCACATCACGTTGAAGGAGAAAAAAGAGGTGGATATCTGGCCCGAAGACCTCGGTAGCCAGTTCAACAGAAAAGTTCAACAAGCGCTGGACAGCATAGGGAACATCCTGATAGATACCGTAACCTTCGGCATCGTGCTCATCTTCAGAGTGTTACAGGCTCTGGTCTACCTGATAATAATAGCGATTCCAGCTGCTCTGGTCTACAAGGTTGCGAGGAAGGTATACGACAGATACTGGTGACTGAGAATGAGGGAGTACGTTAGCCTACCCTTATTTTTCTTAACTGGTGTTGTTTCGTTTATTTTGGGGCTGTTTCTGCTCGAATTCTTGAGAGGCATTTTACGTCAGCATATACTGGCGGGTGAATTGGTGGTCCCGCTTCTGCTTTGGCCTATACTTCTGGCTTTAGTGCTCTATTTCGTAAGCAGGTCTTTGAGGACTGCAGTATACGGTTTAGTTCTGGCTTATGCTACTTCTGGAGCGGTTTTATCTCCTTTTTACTCTGATCTACGTGAAATCGTTCCTCATGTAGGTCCTCCTCTAAGTTTATTGCTTCCTTTACTGGTTTTTATAATTCTTATTGCTCTTTCTGTGAGGTTTGGTTTTGTGTGGAGAGCTACCGGTGTCTCCTGCGCTGCTGTAATTCTATCCTTTTTCATTATGTTTTTCATTACTGCTACACCTCATTACGATACTCTCCAGATCTCCAGGATAGAAGCTCCCACCAACTCAATCGACTTGACTGATAAGCTGGACGAATACCCTGAGCTCCAAAAAGAAGTGGAGAATAGAGCCACTTCTAAGCCGAAGCTTGGTGTGATGGAGATGTCTCCCGAGGATTATTTCGAGCTTGAGAGCGTTGTTAGTGGTTATGACTTTGTAAAAATAAATGACAGCTACTATAAAATTGGTTTGGGTAAAAGTATGGGTGTTCGCAGGTTGAACACAGCACAAAACTATACCACTGTTAGTGAGGGGGAGATGAATTCTTATCCCACTATTAAGGGGTTTATAGCTTCGCTTGAAGAGAGGTTAAAGGAAACGGAGGTAGAGAACTACGAAAGAATAATTCACGGTAACGGTAGCGTCTCACGCGAAGAGCTTCTCAGGGGAGCAGAATTCGTGAATAAGTATGGGAGGCAGATAAAATACAATGGCAACTACTACGAGGTGCTGGTGAATATAAGAGCAAACTTAGACGAATATGAGTACCCGCCAAACTGCACAGAATTCTCTGAGGAATACCTCAACCAGTACCCCTACCTCAAGAAGGGAGTGGAGAAAGCAAACAGGGAAGATAAGGCCTTTATAGAGACAGATAAATTGAACTACAGAAGAGATACGGGATTGGATGCTGGCTGCATCAAATACAAGGGCAGCTACTACGGAATCGGGGTTATGACTCCTTAATAGAAGATTAACAAAATAGCTTAGCTGTACAACTTGCTCTAAATTACTTACTCTATCTTCAAGTCCTTCAGATAAACCCCATCCCCTTCTTCCACATGACCGACTATCTGTCCTTCGAACTTCTTTTCCAGAGTCCTGGCATCATCCTCTGGGAGTATCAGGGCCATGCCCATTCCCATATTGAAGGTGCGGTACATCTCATCCAGATCAACATCTCCCAGCTCTTGTATGTAGTCGAATATCTCCTGAGGGGGAAGGGGGTCAGTGATCACGTACCTGGCTTTTTTAAGCCTGTTCAGGTTCAACAGTCCGCCGCCAGTGACGTGAACAATACCGTGGACGTCCGCCTCTGAGAGCATGTCCACCACTTCAATGTATATTCTCGTAGGAACCAATAGCTCTTCCCCCACAGTCCCATCACCGAAAGATTCCTCATACCCATTTTCAAGTCTTTCCACCAGTCTTCTGGCGAGGGTAAGCCCGTTACTATGGACTCCATTGCCGGGGATGCCGAATATTACGTCTCCTGGCTGGATCTTCTCTCCGGTGATTACTCTGTCCTTCTTCACATAACCGATGGCGGTTCCGGCCAGGTCATACCCCTTGATCATGTCGGGTAGTGAGGCGGTCTCCCCACCGGCGAGGGTCATGTTGGCTATTTCGCAGCCCTTCTCCAGTCCAGTAGCGATATCGGCCATGGTCTCTTCCTCCGGTCTTTCGGCAGCTATATAATCCACCATGGCGACAGGCTCTGCACCCACAGCAATTATGTCGTTGGCGTTCATAGCCACACAATCGATCCCTATGGTGTCGAACTTGTTGATGGCCTTGCATATCATTATCTTGGAGCCCACACCATCAGTGGTTATGGCTACTCCGTAATCGCCGAAGTCCAGTATGCTGGCATAGTGTTTGGTGAGAATAGCTTTACCGAAGCCCTGCCGCACGTAACTGATCTTCTTGCCTAGAGCCGCAACGGCTTTCTCTTCCTGCCTAATATCTACACCTGACCTGCTGTAACTATATTTCTCCTTCCCAGGCTTCTTCTCCTCTTCTTCAGGCATTCTTTCTCCTTCTAACTAAAATTATTATTCTATTCTTTTTCCTTTAGCTTCTGATAGAGCTGGGGAACGAATAACCCCACATCGGAGACCACGCCTATTGCCTGGGCACTGCCCCTATCCATCAACTTGGTCACTGTGGCAGGGTTCATGTCCACGCAGATGGTCTTCACTGTAGAGGGCAGTAAATTCCCTATGGCTATGCTGTGCAGCATGGAGGCGCACATTATTACCATATCCATATCCTTTAATGCTTTCTTCATCTCTCTCTTGGCTTCCATGACATCGGTAATAACCTCTGGCAGTGGACCGTCGTCTCTGATGGAACCGGCGAGAATGAAGGGAGTCCCCGTCTGATAACACTCGTACATTATACCGTCAGTAATAATTCCATCTTCAATGGCCTTCTTGATGCTGCCTATACCTATGATCTTGCTGACGGTGTAGATATGATGTCTGTTCCCCCGGGGGACAGGCCTTCCGGTCTTTATGTCCATTCCCAGGGACGTATGGAAGATGGAGAGCTCGATATCGTGAACTGCCAGAGCATTACCCGTAAGCATAAGATCTATGTACCCCTCTCTTATCATTCCGGCCAGAGCGTTCCGGGCTCCGGAGTGGTCTATGGCAGGACCTGCGACCACAGCTATCTTACCGCCCTGCTTTTTTAGGGATACTATCTCTTCTGCGATTATCCCCACCATTTCGTCGGTGGGCCTCTCGGAGGAAACACTTCCAGTCATGAACTGGAAGCGGGAGGACTCTCTGGGCCTCTCCGGAGGAGAAACCCTAACTCCCTTCTCACCCAGAACTATAAGATCTCCTTTTTGGACTTCATCAACGGAAACGCAGAAGGCTTCTCCGTTCCTGATGGCTATGGTCCTGTCCATGCCAATATACTGGACAGGAAGCCAATCTCCACCGTAATTGACCAGAGTAGGATGATTAGTAGTAACGTAAAACCCTTCGGGCAGCACCTTATCAGCAGGAGCTTCCTCCACATCAACTTCTTCCGGTTCCGGAATTTTAGCCCCATATTTGTGGAGCTCACCCATTATCTTGTTGAGCTGCTGGTCGTCCTGCCCGAACACCAGCAGGCGGGCATAACTGTAATCCTTCTTTTTCTTACCAACTGTGAACTCCTGAATATCGAATTCGCCGTCCATATCAAGGATGGCGTCCAGTACCTTGGGAAATATCATGGAATCAATCAAATGTCCTTCAAACTCCAGCTCTTTAGTAACCGCCATTATTTTTCCACCACCTTCTTCTTCATAATCCTCTGCTATTTAGATATTTTTTGGATTCCAGTATTGCTTTCTCATCTCTCACTTCAAGAGTGAAAAACCCGTCGTAAGATTTGGGTATGAGGTCTAGGTCTACACAACCTTCACCGAGGGGGGAGTGGGTATCGGTTTTACCGTCATTATCGTGGAGGTGGACATTGACCACCCTATCAAAATTGTCCACAAAGATTTGCTGACCTTCCTTAATATTATAGTGCCCGATATCGAAGGTCAAATTCAATTCTGTGTTCTCAATAAGATGATTTACTCCTTCATTTAAGGTTTCATCCATCCCTATGGTGTTCTCCAGACTGAGGAGGTGACCGTAGGTCTCTAAAAATGGGTACATCTCGTTTTCAAGCACTTGCTTGTTGTGCTCCTGAAACATCTCTGGTTTGTAGACAAATCCTCTGGCAGTTATAAAACCGGGATTCCAGCCCAGGTGGAACGTTACCACTTCTGACTGACATCTTTCGGCGAAATAAACTGTTTTCTCCAGCTCCTCGTAGCTCATTCTCCTCATGGCGCTGCTTACAGACAGGAAGTTGGTGCTGGAGCAAGGAGCATGAATGAGGATGTCCACATCAAAACAGCCCTTCAATTCCAGTATCTCGGAGTAATCCAGAAACTCTCTACAGTAATAGGGATGGTCCATGAGGATCTCCACATGAGAAAAACCGTTTTGAGAGGCGAACTCAAAAGCCCCCCTTATGCTGTGCTCCACGTCCGGCTGTATACCCAACTTCAACCTCAACCTCTCACCCCTTGACAGTTCTCAATTCTCTAAATATTAATATTCAATACAAAACTCAGTTCTCTACCATCGTACCTGTTCCTTCTTTGGTCAACAATTCAAGCAGGATGGAATGTTCTTTGGAGCCGTTGATTATGTGTGCTCTCTCTACACCTCCTTTGAGAGCAGCTATTATGGCCTCAGCTTTGGGTATCATCCCGCTTCTCAGCTCGTTGTTGGCAAGTTTCCTCTTCAGCTCCTCGGTCTTGATCTGGCTTATTACCGAGCTCTTATCGTCAGGATACTCCAGCAATCCAGGAACATCTGTTAGCATGATCAGCTTTTTGGCATTTAAGGAGGCAGCAACGTTTCCGGCAACGATATCAGCGTTGATATTGTAGGTCTCTCCTTCCAGGTCAGCTGCGACCGGAGAGATTACGGGGATCAATCCCTTATCGGTGAGGACCTCCAGTATCTCGGGATTGATGTATTCCGTCTCTCCCACGTGCCCCAGGTCGATCGAAACTTCTCTGTCATCCTCTATCTTCTTTACCTCTTTTTTCTTGGCTATGATAAGCAATCCGTCTTTACCACTTATTCCTACTGCCTTTCCACCGTTCTTGATGAAAGTTGAAATTATCTGGGAGTTCACCTTCCCGTCCAGGACCATCTCCACCACTTCCATGGTCTCTCTATCGGTGACCCTCAATCCATCAACATATTTGGGCTTAATACCCATCTGCTCCATCTTACTACTGATCTCTGGGCCACCACCATGAACGATAACGGGTTTGATCCCCACATAATAGAGAAGAAGAATATCCTTAACGGTGGACTCCATTATCTCTTTATCCACCATTGCATGACCACCCATCTTTATGACCATACATGACCCGTGGAAGTCCCGTATGTAGGGTAGAGCTTCAGCAAGAACGTTAACCTTATGCATATGCCTTCCTGAAGGGTTGAGATTAAATTATTTTCCATCTTTTTTCATAATGTATACGGCAAACTCAATATAACAAGTCGGCAAGTAACCGAATTAAAAAAGATTTTATGCTACATTTAGCAAGCTACCAAGTAGAACTAGACTAGGTTATTGATTGATACTCACCCTCAACTGCTTAACTTTTCTCACCTGAAGGTGAAATATCTCTGCACCTTTGAGGGATGTTATAATACTATCTCATTTATTTTCCTGTGGAGAAAAGAAATGTATTTAAAAAGAGAGTAGAAGTGGAAATCGGTGTTAGTTATGGCTAAAATCTACTATAATAAAGATGCAGATTTAAAGTTGTTAGAGAACAAGAAGGTGGCTGTTATAGGGTATGGAAGTCAGGGAAGGGCGCACGCCCTAAATTTGAAGGAATCAGGAGTTAACACTATTGTAGGTCTTTACAGGAACAGCAGGAGCTGGAAGAAAGCGGAAGATGATGGTATGGTAGTAAAGGAAGTGGCAGATTCCGTTGACGAGTCCAATGTCATAATGCTGCTGATCCCGGATACTGTCCAGCCCGCAGTTTACTACAGAGAGGTCGAAGGCAACTTGAGAGAAGGAGATATGGTGATGTTCGCCCACGGCTTTAACGTCCACTATAACCAGATAGTAGTCCCTTCACATGTTGATCTGACCATGGTAGCCCCCAAGGGCCCCGGGCATATCGTCAGGAAGATGTACGAGCAGGACATAGGTGTGCCGGGTCTGGTGGCAGTAGAGCAGAATTACACCAATCAAGCACTCGATCTGGCACTGGCTTACGCCAGAGGCATTGGATGCACTAGAGCAGGCGTCATCGAGACCACATTCCAGGAAGAAACCGAGACCGACCTCTTTGGTGAGCAAGTAGACCTCTGCGGAGGAGTCTCAGAAATAGTGAAAGCAACCTTCGAGACCCTGGTGGATGCCGGCTATCAGCCAGAAGTAGCTTACTTCGAAGCCCTGCACGAGCTCAAACTTATCGTGGACCTGATATACGAAGGCGGAATATACGCCATGTGGTACTCCGTCAGTGATACAGCTCAATACGGTGGAATGACCCGGGGCAAGAGAATAGTGAACGAGGAAACCAGAAAAGAGATGAGGAAGATCCTCAGAGAGATACAGTCAGGCGAATTCGCCAGAGAATGGGTGCTGGAGAATCAGGCAGCAAAACCCGTATACAAGAGATTGCAAGAAGAAGAAAGAAACCACCAGATAGAGGAAGTAGGCAAAGAATTAAGAAAGATGATGCCCTGGCTGCAGAGCATAGACGTTGACTAATCAGAAAATATGGTTTAGATGCTGGCGCAGAATATAGGTTAGGTGCTGGCAATTAACCTCTAATCCCTTTTTTACTGTTTCTTTTTTTTTATTTTATTGTTAATGGTTCTTTTTTATTATGGATACTCTCAGCTTGACCTTCGTAGGAGTTAGGAGTTAGGAGTTAGGAGTTAGGAGTTGAATTGAGTTTCCCATGGGGATTAATATTAGATGATTGTAAAAGAAAGGAAAGTTGTTCTTTTTATTTTGACCTTCATTCTATGGGTTTCTCTTCTCTTGATCCGGTGATCATGGAGGTGAGAACTCTGAAGATTGCTACTGCATAAACGTGCATTATCAGTACAATAGCGAAAAGGTACATTCCTAGAGTATGAGCGGCTCTCAGGATAAAATAGCCGTCGTTGATCCCGAAAAGTGGTCCAAAGGAGGCGGCAAAGCTGACTACGGAATCGAAACGGTAGTACATGGAAAGACCTGTAAAGCCCATCAGTATTGTAAGGATCAGATATATCCACCAGACCATCACCTGGGTGGGTATGATCTTCTCTATGTACTCTTTAGATCTAATGCTCCACCCTCGAGGATCTTCTACGTGTTCACCGCCGAACCATGCTCGGGTCTCTGAAAGCAGGAATCTGATACTGTAGGGTATCCTACCGAGGGATATCCATTTCCACTCGTATGCCAGCATGTAATAGGTAAAGAATATCCACAATGCTCCGAATATTAGTCCTGACCATAGATGCAGGCCGAAGATCTGCTCGGAAACTATTCTAATTCCGTAGTATCCTCCCAGTCCCAGACCGCTCAAACCCAGAATGATCCCCGATATGGCTATTCCCCAGTGTACGATCCTGACCACGAGAGGATGCCTTTTCACTTTCACTCTGTCACTCACTATGCTCACCTCTTTTTGAGCATGTGGACCGCACAGGCTATACAGGGATCGAAACTTCTAATGGTAGCCAGGGCAAGTGATGTGTTGAGCTGACCTCCGTTAGTGGGTTCCATGTTGAGAGGCGCAAGACCCAAAGGCTCTAATGCTGTCTCCAGTGCTTCTCCCCAATTAACAGTTCTCGATACTCCCAGTGGGGTGAGGTCGATATTTTCATCAGGCCATAAAGTACTTGCCACTGTAGGCACATCCAATTCTGGAAGCCATGTTCCTTCCAGAGCCGTTTCTACGGGTCCAGGTTGTCCCGTATCATCTCTTGGTCCCAGGTTCCATGTACTGGGTACTACTGCCTGATAATTACCTATCTTGTGGTCTTCGATCCTTAGATAATGGAGCAGTGCTCCTCTGGGTGCGTCATACAGTCCAAACCCTTCGCCGGTTTGGGGTACATCCTTGTAGTTCGTTACTTTTTGGTCCACGTAGTCTTTCATCTCGTTCAACCATTCGTACATTTTGTTAGCTATGATCAGTGTAGCAGCAACTCTTCCGGCAACCCTATCGATCACCGAACCTTTGGGGTTCAACATCGTGTACTCGAATTCTCCGGGGTCTTCACCGGTGAACGGATTTATTCTAGGAGCTTTCCATTCGGTGCCGAAGGTGTTGACCATGCGAGCTATGGGTCCAACTTCGTATACCTTTCCGTCGTATCTGGGGGCTTTCACCCAGGAATAGGCTTCATCCTTGTCTTTGTTGGGATCAGGAGCGCCCTCCTGGGATGGTGTCTGTCCGCTGGTGTTATCGTACCACGAGTATCTCAAGTACTCTTCTATCTTGGATATATCGAAATCCTTAAAATCTCCATCCCATGCTCCGGCCTGGATCAAAGCACTTTCTCTCCTTCCAGGTTGTTCATTTAATGAGAGCCAGTCGTCATAGTTCTCCGGGTCAGGCATGATTCCGTAGCTCAGAAAATTTCCGGTACTAACTCCCAGATCCTGCAAACCTCTAAAATCCACGTCCAGCAGATTGCTTACTGCCTCTCCAATATGTGGATTTGCTTCTAGAAGAGCGTTGAGGTCGTTGACCATGGTATGCGTTATGAATGGATATAGTTCGGACAAACTTGCGAAGGTTCTGGTGATCTTGTCCATAGTCGGTTTCAGGGTCATTCCACCCGGGTACTCACTTGCATGGTGGGGGAACCTTCCTCCCCATAAGGCTACGATCTCGTTGGCTTTCCTCTGCATCTCCACACATTTTGCATAACTGGAACCCAATCCCAGTTTAGAGATTCCATCTTTACCCAGAGCAGGTGGTACCATTGGAGGATAGTTGGCAAGCACTCCCAGCTCTGGACCAACCAGAAGGTAAGTGTGAATCAAATGATCGTAAATATAATAGGCTCCATGCATTACATTCCTGATGAGGGTAGCTGAAGGTGTCGGCTGCACATCAAAGGCTTGCTCTATAGCCTGAATGGACGCCTCTGCATGAGGTGCAGGACACACACCACAGATCCTTTGACACAAAAACCACGCATCCCGAGGATCTCTGTTCCTCAGAATGGTTTCCCACCCTCTGAAAAGTGTTCCACTGCTTCTGGCAGTGTTCACAATCTGCCATGTTCCTGTCGATGTTTCTACATCCTCTGTTTCCATCTCAATTCTTAGATGACCTTCGATCCTGGTAACCGGGTCAACAACTACGTTGGCCATTCAATCATTCCTCCTTCCCCACTTTTTCCTCTTCTTCTACTTTTTCCTCTTCTTCGCCTTTCTTTCCTCTTGTAGCAGCCTTTTTAACTCCGTGCACCGCTATCCCTGCTGCAGTAGCACCTAAAAGGACCTGTCCTAGAGTGGTAGCGTCAACACCGACCAGTGTAGGCAAGTCTGATATTTGTGCGTAGAATGGTGAGAAATCGTCAGGCCATCCCGGCTCTGTACATGCCAGGCATGGTGCTCCTGCCATCACACAATAACTGGTCTTATCGTTCCATTCTCTTGCAGGGCAATCCGTGAAAGTTGCAGGTCCTTTACAACCGATCTTGAACTTACAACCGTATCCTTCACCCGGGGTGGTAATAAATTCGCCTCTGTCAAAAGAAGGACGGAATGGGCATAGCTCGTCGTGCATGTTAGTTCCAAAGAATGCTATGGGCCTCAAATGGCTGTCCAGCTTGATAGGGGCGTCAAGCATTACTGCTGCCATAGTCAGGAATACCTGCTCACCGTGGGCTGGACAATAGGGCAGGTTTATGACATCCTTTTCTACTCCAGTTTCTTCCAGATAGTCGGTCAATCCTTTGGCGTTGGTCGGGTTTGGCGTTGCTGCCGGTATCCCGCCGAAAGTTGCGCATTGACCCGCAGCTATAATTACATCCGCTTCTGAAACTGCCTGGTCAACCCATTCCCTGAAATCTACTCCGGATACTGTACAGAATCCTGGATCTTGAATGGAGCCTTCTACAACAAGCAACTTTCGTCCTTGTGTGCCATTGGCCCATCTTTCTTTGAATTCTTCAGAAAGAGTTCCTGATGCAGGATGGATGGTCTCCATGTAGTCCGGCAACGCAATGGGTAATTCTGACGTTCCCACAGTGATCTCAGTGAATATCTCGATCAAATCGGGATTTGCGTTTTGTGCAAATTGTATGGTGCAACCTGAACACGCAGCTCCGTTAAGCCAGTAGATATGCCAGTAATCCTTTACATCGGAAACAGCCTTCACGATTTCAGTCTTGTAAGTAGATAGAAAAGCAGTAGCACCCATAGCCGCCGCAGTCTTCATAAAATTTCTTCTTGTTAGTTTACCCCACATATTTTTTAACCCCCTAAATTATATCATCAAATAAAATTTCCCCAGTATTAATCATTAATGAAATAAATTATGAAAAAAGTGAAATATTCGAATTGAACAATAAAATACTGAGCAAATAATTAATAAAAGTAATCGCTCAAAAGCTCGTTATAATCGCGGAAAACCGCAGAGTATTTATTGCCTTACTCAATACTTCTTCATGCTCTACAATATTAGAGAACAAGAGCGGAGTTTTAGAACCGTTTAAGCCCCCTCATTTTGTGGAGAGTGAAGATCAAGGGAACAAGAATCTATTTTGCTGACCAGGCGTCACAAAACTATAATATCAAAGCTCCACATACTTCTCTAACTCCGAATCACTCTTGGCTGCCTTCTTGAGGAAATCCCTTATGTCTTCAGGGTTATTGGAGCTCAATCCAAAGTAGAGAGCAAATTCTCTGGTGGTGGAAAGTATCCTTGTTTTCCCGCTTCTTTTGGATTTTACGAAACCCAGGTCCTCCAGCTTTTTGACGTGGTCGTAGCACTTGTTCCCCCTTATCTTGGACAGCTTTGATAGGGGCAGGGGCTGCTTCAGGGCTATGACAGCCAGAGTCCTCAACGATCCTCTATCGATATCCTTCTCCACGAACTTTTCTACGTACTGGTGGTACTGGGGTTTTATTCGCATGAGGTATTTCTCTTTCAACTGGATCACCTCTATAGAGGTTTCACTAGACCTATAGTCCTCCATAAGCTGTTGCATTTCGTTCTGGACCTCTTCATCGCTCAGAGCGGACATCTTGGCTATCTTTTTGATGGAGAACGGCTTGGTCGCTGAAAATAGGATGGCCTCTACTATTTGCTTATTGCTGTTCATATTCATCAACTATAATGTTTTAGCTCTATGTCCTCTTCATAGAGCTCCTTCTGGTATACCTCCACCTTCTTTCTGTAGGCGAGGTGAAGGATGGAGAGATAATAAGAGATCTTCTCTTCCGTGCCCATTCCCCGGACAACCTCCGAGAAGTAGAGCATGGTCTTCCTGTTGAACAGATACTTTAGCTCCTCTTCTACCTTTGCAATGGTCTCCTCCAGATTCTCCTCATGGGGGGTACCTAACGTCTGTCTGGTGGCTTCCGGTTCTTCGCCCTTCTTCTGTCTCTTCCGCTTTTTCCTCTTCTTCTCTACGTCCTCAGCCATCTGAAGCTCGTGTATGAGGTCTTTGAGTGTGGTGAACCTCTTGGCCTTCTTCCGGGGCTTGAGTAGAGTATCCAGAACTTCATCCTTTTGCACTTCCTGTTCTAAACTCATCAGCTCTTCGTCAAAATCATCCGGCTCCGGTTCTGGCTCGTTAAAGGCGTCGAAGTCGATCTCATCCGGTACGATCTCAGCTTCCATCTCCGTCTCTATCTGTTCCTCTTCTTCCTGCTGTTCCTCATGAACTATTGCTTCATTGGTGAGTATCTCCGCTTTCATCCTCACCAGAATGGCGGTAAAAAGTAGGACTCTCCCGGATATACGCAGGTCAAGTTTTTTAGCTCTCTCCAGTTCGGAGAGGAATTTGTCGGCTACATCTATCACGTCAACGTTCCAGGGGTCAACATCGCCCCTGCGTGCCAGCTCTACCAGCACTTCTACCGGATCCTCTAGATCGCTGTCTGATCCTACGCCTTCACTTTGATACCCGTCACCTGTGATGTGTTATCCCTCCCTAAAGTTACTCCTATAATGGAGTTGGCCTGCTCTAACATGGGCTTTCTCAATGAAACTACCACGAATTGAGCGTTCTTGGAGCGCTCCTTCAGCATTTTGGCCACTCTATTAACATTAATACCGTCAAGGAACATATCGACCTCATCCAGAGCGTAGAAGGGGACCGGCTTGTATTCCTGGATGGCAAATATCAGTGCCAGGGCTACCAGGCTCTTCTCTCCCCCGCTCATGGAATCAAGTCTCTGATACGTCTTGTTGGAGAACTTGACTTTGATATACATTCCGCTCTCGAATGGGTCCTCACCATCGAGGTACAGCTCTCCTTCACCCCCTGTGAGGGTGTTGATTATTTCTGAAAAGTTCTTATTTACTGCATTGAAGGCGTTGAAGAATGACTCTTTTTTCATCCTCTCATATTTCTCGATCCTTTCCAGGATATCGTTCCTCTCTTTTTCTAGCGTCTGATTTCTCTCTAAAAGCTCATTCTTTCTCTTGGTCACGTCTTCGTATTCCTGGATGGCTTTGAGGTTGACCTCTCCGAACTGAACCAGTTCATTCTCTATTTGCTCCAGCTGGGAAGTGACCTGCTCATAAGAAGGCATGTTGTCCAGGTCCTCAACATCGATCTCTCCTACGTCCTGCATGTCCTCATCTACTTCAGCCAGGCTCTCCTTTCTCGCTGATATCTTCTCATCGATGGTCACGATATTGAAGTTGGCATTCTGCTTCTCCTGCTCCTTCTTGTTTATCTGCTCCAGTATCCCATCCCTCTCTTCTCTGAGGTCCTTGACCTCCTTCCCCAATTCTTCTTCTTGCGCTCTGAGCTCTTTGATCTCTTTATTCAGCTCTTCAACTCTCTTCTTGCCTGATTCTATCTTGGAGTTGAGGTCATCCATTTCCTGGTCAATTCGGGTGACCTCCTCCTCTTTTTCCTCTTTGGATTTCTCCAGCTGCTCTTTCCTGAACTCCGTATTCTCGATCTTCTTTTCGATGGATATCAAAGACTCTTTATTCCTGGAGAGCTCGTCCTTCAGCTTCTCCAGCTGCGAAGATAGTTGTGGTACTTCACTTCCCTTCAGGGTGTTCTCAAGTTTGGATATTTTCTGGTTCTTCTCTTTCATCTCAGAATCGAGCTCTTTAACCTTGCTCTCTATGTCGGATATTTCCGAGTACTTGCTGTCCCTCTCCTCCGTTTTTTGCTTTACCTTATCCTCGATCTCGGAGATCCTGTTGGAAGAATCCTCAATCCGGGAGTTGAGGAGGGAGACCTCATTCTTTATGTTGTTGACCACCTGGTCCTGACCATCCACTTCTTCCTGAACGCTCTTCCTGGCCTGCTCTTTCGACCGTATGTCGCCCAGAATACCTGCCTTCTTGCTCTTGAGTATGGTTATCTCCTCGTTGATGCTCTTCTCCTTCTCTACCAGCTCGCTGGATAAGAGCATGCCCTTCTTCTTTTCCGTGTAGCCACCGCTCATGGAGCCGCTCTTTTCTACGATGTCCCCTTCAAGAGTGACTATCCTTCTTCCTTCCATCAGTTTTTTGGCGGTCTGAATATTGTTCACCACGAGAGTGTCCCTGAACACGAAATCGAAGATGGGCTTGAACTTTTTCTCAAAATTGACCAGATTAATAGCATAATCCACCACTCCGTCCTTCTTGGGGATCGGCTGTAACTTATTATTTCTTTTTATCTTATTCAAGGGGAGGAATGTCGCTCTCCCTCCTTTTATCTGCTTGAGGTAGTTGATAGCCCTGATGGCATCATCTTCATTCTCCACTACCACGAACTGGAGCGCATTTCCTGCTGCTGTCTCCAGTGCCTGAACATATTTCTCGTTCACCTCACCCAGCTGGGAAACAGTCCCATAAACTCCTGGAAGCGCTTTTTTCTTCTTCGCCTCCAGTATCATTTCCACAGGCCTGGAAAAAGGTTTTAGAGCTGCGATCTTCGCCTTGACGTTCTCCAGCTCCAATTCTTTGGATTTCAGCTCTTCTTCCACCCCGGAGAGCTGGTCTCTTTGACTGAATAATTCTGAATCAATATCGTTTCTTTCCTTGATCTTTTTCTCCAGCTGCTTTTCCGCTTTCTCGAACTCCTTTTCTTTACCATCTTTTTGCTTTTCCATATCGGAGATTGTTTGTTCTAACTTCTGTTTCTCTTTGTCCAGCTCTTCTGTCTCCATGTCAATCCTTCTTATTGTCTCCAGCTTGGTGTCCTGCTCCCTGACCAGGCCGGATTTCTTCTCCTTTAACTGGTCCATCTCTTCTTTCAGGGAGAGGAGGTCGTCCCTCATCTGCTTGTATTTCTCGTCGACTTCCTGAAGCTTGGCTTTGGTGGACTCGACCTTCTCTTCAGTCTCATTAACCACTTCCTGAACACTTATCTTCTGGGAAAGCATCTGGTCAAGCTCTTCATCTATAGTCTCCAGCTCTTCCTTTAGTTTGGAAATAGAGAGTAGAATATTGTTCCTTTCATCTTTATGCTTGGATAGTTCATTTCTGTAGAAATCTTCTGACCTCTTGATGCCCTCGATCTCCGAATTACCTTCCACGATCTTGTTCTGAACCTTCTGAAGATTTTCATCAGCTCTTTCAGAGATCTCAGCGGATAGTTTTTCTGCCTTGGAGTTCAACTCCTGGACCTCGTTGCCCAGCTCTACGATCCTGGAGGAATCAGAATCCTTTTTTTTCTCTAGATTATCGATCTCGTTCTTCAACTTCTCTTTTTTGGATAAAAGGTTCTTGTAGCGGTGGGCCAGGAGGAATTTCTTGTTCTGGTCCTTTTGGTCTACAAGGGACCTGTACCTCAGTGCTTCATCCTTATCCTTTTCCAGTTGCTCCAGACGGACCGAAACTTCATGGAGTATGGTTTCAATTCGGTCCATGTTCTCTTTGACCTTTTCCAGCTCTTCGATAGCTTTCTCTTTCTTCTCTTCGAATTCGGAGATGCCTGCTATGTCATCGATTATCTTTCTCCTCTGGAAGGGGGTTGTCTCCGTGATGCGGGTGACATCTCCCTGCATTATCACGTTATAAGAATCGCTGTAAACCCCAGCTTGAGAGAGCAGCCTGCGGATATCAGAAAGGTTGGAGCTTTTGCCGTTGATGTAGTAATAGCTGTAGTAACCTTTCTCCGTCAGCCTGATCTTCCGGGTTATAGCTACTTCAGGGTCAGATGGAACTGTACCATCCTGATTGTCAAAAACGATGGAAACTTCTGCCTCGTCAACATTACCGTTCCCTGAGAAGACCAGGTCAGTAAGCCTATCGGCTCTTAACTTGGTGGAGTGTGAGAGACCGAGACAAAAAAGAATAGAATCAATTATATTTGACTTGCCGCTGCCGTTGGGCCCGCTGATAACCGTAAATCCCTCATAAAAAGGAATGTCGATCCTTTTGCTGAATGACTTGAAATTTCTGACTGATATTTTTTTAATATGCATTTGCCCGGTTGGATTGAATGGCTTAGTCGGGAGTTATTCAGTCGCACACTATAATATCCGCTTTTTGCTCTTCTTTTTGTTCTTCTAAGTCTTTTTCTTCCTTGGAGTCAGGCGTATCTATATCAGGATCAGCCCTAATTATTTCGTCAGAACCTTTTCCTTTACTATCATTATCTTCTGATTGCTTCTGGGCAAAGCTCCTCAACTGTCTATCAATATCCGGTTTTTCTTCCGGCCTTGATTTTCCCAGCTCATCTTTTAGATAAAGCACATCAGAAGTGAGGCTCTGGACGGTCTTGTTGAGCTCAACGATCTTTGCTTCTAGCTCTCTTATCTTTTTGTTCCCCTGCTCATCTTGAAGCTCTTTTAGCAATTCACTCTTGATTTCTTCAACTTTACTATCATTAAAAGTTGTCATTCTTTTCAGCTCCTCAACTTCCTTCTCCTTTTGACTTAGCTTTTTCTCAAGCCTTTCCAGAAGAATGTCTCGTTCTGGCATTTTATAGTAGTTTGTTTAAAAGACCTTTATATATCTTTCTGTAGATAATAGCCAGAGTTAAGCTATACAGCCAATTTCACCAAATTTTTTCTTCATTTTTTAACTGAGATTGCTGAACATTGCTTGAGGGAGATGGAATTTTATTTCTCCTATCTTATACTAATTGGACCTATGGGAAATGTACTTCTTAATTTAAATCCTCTTCCAACCGGAACACCTCACCCTATCATCACCCTAAAAACTCACCTAGGCCCATAAGGGGCTATGAGGGACAACAGGCTGATCAGGAAAGAGAAGTATCTCCACCCGGACCACATCCCGGAGAATCTCACCGACAAGGAGGATGAGGTCAGGGAAATCAGGAGTCTACTCCTGCCAGTTAACAGGAGGTCGAATCCACTTCTGGTCTACGGCCCACCCGGGACAGGCAAGACAGTAACCGTGAGGAAGGTCCTGCAGGACATGGAGAGGGAGGCGAGCGCCAGGACGGTCTACGTGGACTGCATGGAGTACAGGACGAAGACAGCCATACTTGTCAAGATGCTCATAGACCTCGGCGTCCCGGTTCCGAGGAAGGGCAAGCCCATAGATGTTATCTACGAGAAGGTCGAGAGGTGTGTGAGGAACAAGAACATAGTCCTGGCGATGGACGGAATCGGCTTCCCTGAGATAAAGCGGGGTGACATACTCCACACCCTGGCCGAGCTGAGCTGGAAGGGCCTGGACCTCATACTGGTGACAAGGAGGCTGGAACACCTGGAGGACATGGACGAGTCAACAGTTGAGAGGCTCACACCCGTCCTGATACATTTTAGGCACTACACTTCAGACGAGATATTCAACATCCTAAAGGAAAGGGCAGATAAGGCCTTCAAACCGGGAGCAGTTCCCGAGGAGTCCCTCAAGAAGATAGCAGAAATTGTATCAACCACCACATCCAGCTGCACCCTGGCCTTCGCACTACTCTATACAGTCAGCAACATAGCCCAGAACAGGAACATGGACAGTGTAACAGAAGACCTGGTAGAAGAAATCGGCAATAAATTCAATCTGTACCTTGGTTAGATTAGGTTCTGGAAGCTCTGGTTCTATTTCTTTCTCATTTGGGTTTAATCTGGCTTAATTTTAAAAATAAGGAAACCAAATATGTAATTAAACTAGAGGCCATTATCACTGGATTTGTACTTCAAACCCGTATGCCCCGCGCCGGCATCAATATTTGAGGTTCATGTCCTCGGGTCTTGTCGCGGTCTGGAAAAAGTTTTCAGGCTCGTTGTTGATTATAAATGGCCTCTTTCAAGGTCATTGTATGGTGGATGAGAGGGATATACACAGGACGAAGGGCAGGCTAACCTCTACCTTGAAGCACATAGAGGACAGCCCGGAGATCCTTGAGGAGAACGTAAAGACAATAAAAGGTTTCAATGACTATCTCAGGGCTCTCCGCTCCGTTAATATCGACCGCAGGCAGTTCTACATCGGCAGGCTGTCGATTTTAGCCAAGTGGTTTGACAAGCCGTTTATGGAGGCAACAAGGGATGACATTCTGAAGATTCAGGGGATGATAGAGGAGGGAGACTATACGGAGTGGACGAAACACGACTATCTGCTAACCCTAAAGAAGTTCTTCCAGTGGCTCTACAGGGACCAGCTGAGCCATTATCACTGGAAGAGCACGGAGTACCCGGATGTAATCAGGGATATACATGTATCTGTAGGAAAGGACGCAAACAAGCTGCCAAAAAACCTGCCCGGGAAGGACAAAGTCAAGAAGATGGTCGATAACTGCAACAACTCCAGGAACAGGGCGATTTTCATGACACTCTTCGACGGAGGCTTCAGGGTAGGTGAATTTCTGAACATAAAAGTGGGAGATTTGGAGAGAAAGACTAGAGGGATTTCCCTCATAGTCCACGGGAAGACAGGTTCAAGACACGTGCTCATGCCCATGGCGGAGCCATACATAAACAGGTGGCTGGAGGACCACCCTAACCCTCAAAATAACTCCTACCTCTGGGTAAACATCGGGAACTACAACAGGAAGAAGCCCCTTGAATACAGGGCCCTCTCCAAGATTCTCAAGTCCGCAAGGGACAAAGCCGGGCTATCGTGCGAAATAAACCCGCATGCCTTCAGAAAGGCTTCAGCGTCCTTCTACGCCCAGCATCTGAATGAGATACAGATGTGCGACCGATACGGCTGGGTCTACGGGTCGGACATGCCCAGGATATACATAAGGAGCAGCGGAAAGGAGACGGACAACGCTGTCCTCAGGGCCCACGGTCTGGCGGAGGAAGCAGAAACAGATGAGGGCCTAAAGCCTAGGGTGTGCAACAGGTGCAGCACAGCCAACCCATACGACTCCAAGTGGTGCAGGAACTGCGGCATGGTCCTGGACAAATCTCAGGTAACAGAAGCAGAGGACGAAGCAGAGAGCAGGTTAATGGAGATGATACAGAGCAACCCGGAGAAGTGGGGCTCAGTCCTATTGGATGCCATGGAGAAGTCAAAAATGAGGAGTTGAGTTTTTAGGCACTACACCTTTGAGAGGAAGTCGAAAATTTGAAATCAAAAAAGCAGAAGGCTTACGAAAGGCTGAAGGAGAATCCGAAGAACTTCAGGTTCCAGGAGCTCTGCATTTTAAAAATAGTTGAGAAGTATAATTTATTGGAGAGTGATTGAAATGCAGCAAAAATACACCAAGGAAATCTTCTACAGTGAGGAGGACGAAGGTTATATAGCAGTGGTCCCGGAGCTACCGGGCTGTTCGGCCTTCGGCGAGACTGAGGAAGAGGCATTGAAGGAAGTGAAGACAGCCATAGACCTCTGGATAGAAACAGCCAGGAAAGAGGGAAGAGAAATCCCTGAGCCAGAGGGCAAGGAGCTGCTAAGCGCTCTCAGAAGGTTGAAGGCGTAACTCCTTCTTTCCACGTCCAACAGCTGATTTTTAGGCGATACAATCTCTAATCATTAAAAGCTGTCCTTGTTATTGCGATTATCATAGGATGAAAAGCGCAAATGTTAAATCAAGACCTTTTCTCTATTAACCCAACAAAAATGAGGGGGGTGAAATATGAATAGAATAAAAAACGTAATGTTAACACTATCAGCTCTTTTGGCAGTACTGTTAGTTGCTACAGCAGTTACCGCTGGTGGGCCTCCTGCCAATACACCAGCAGCAGAAAAAGCCAGCTCAACAGTAGTAGTTGAGAATGACGAAAGTATCCAAGCAGCAATAGATGACGCATCTGACGGGGACAGGATTCTTGTCCAGGAAGGAACTTATGAAGAGCTCCTAACCATCGATGGCAAAGACATCAAGCTTGTTGCTGTTGGAGATGTCACAATAAAGAATCCGAGTCCTTCAGCTACAATAGCCGATAGGCAAGACACAATTATGATCTCAAACTCTAACTGTACAATCGAAGGCTTCACAATAGACGTAAATGATGGATGGGGCGGTATTTACGCCTTTGGCGGTCCTTATTATGGAACTGGTGAAGTTGATGTGACAATCAAGGACAACAAGGTCATGGATTACGAGAGGAACGGGATTACAGCGAATGGAGAGCTAGCCACGGGCCATATCATGCAAAACAATATGGTCATCGGTCAGAAAGACACTTTTTGGGCCAATAACGGAATTCAGATTGGCTGGGGAGCTACTGGAATAATCAAAGATAATACTGTCAAAACGAACTATTGGATAGGTGAAGAGTGGACTGCCTCTGGCATAATGGTTTTTGACGCCAAAAACGTCAGGGTGACAGGAAACACGGTAGAAGACTGTGAAACAGGCATCTACGTGTTAGGTATAAACAACAAAGTAGTAAACAACAACCTTGAAAATGAACTCGAAGAAGAGACCTGGGGAATAGTAATTGGTAATGCCACACCATATATACCTTGGGGACTTACCTATAATGAGTCGAGCAACAATAAAGTAATCCACAACACAATTAACGGCTATGACTACGATGTAGTAGATTTGGGTGAAGACAGTAAGGTTCACGCAAACGTCGTTAGATAAATCCTACAAAACCTCAATTTTTTTAATTTTATATTTAGGCACTACATAACCCTAACTTTCAAACCGTTTTACTATTCATGTAACAGAGGTAACTGGTAACCTCTGGTGAAAAAATCCCAATTACAGTTTTAGGCACTACATGCATAGTTTGAGTATATAAAGGGTCAAGTTAACCTATGCATAGGTAGACATCAAGGCAAGCAAGTCAAATCTCATTTCTTCGCAACCTGTAGACATAGACCCGTGAAACAGTTGCAACCTCCAGATAACCGCTATCCATCAGCTTCTTCAGAGTGACGTGGAGAGCCTTCCTGTCGTATCCAGTCAACAGCCTCAGCACCTCGGACGAGAGATTTCTGCTCTCAAAACTCTGGAAAATCTCCAGAACCCTGTTTTCGCGACTGCTCAGCCCGTTTTGGTTATGAACTATCATTGTCAACGTCAACACCTTCCTTCTTGGCCCGCTCACCGGCCCAGAGCTCAAGCTCTTTCAGAACCTCCTCCTTTGTGAGGCCGACAAGCCTTCCTTCACCTTCCATACTCTCAAGGTGGTCAGTAATGAGAATATGGCTTGTGATAGCGGGGAAGGTTCCGCGAGAACCGGAACACCGCCCGAACAAAAAGAACCTATCTTGATTAAGCAGAGTCTAAAAAAGTGCCCGGGATATTTAGACGGCTTATTTTCAACAGTATCACGGAGGTGGCCCATGTCAGATGAGGAGTATGTAACACCGGAAAACCTGGACAGGTTGAAGGACCTTATGAAGAGGGTCGGCGAGAGCGACAGCAGGATCCAAAAGGCTCTCACGGCTTCATCCATAGACCCGGAGACATACAGCGACCTCATGGAGCTATACACAGTCAAAGCCTCACAGGTGGCGACAAGAGACGAGTTCTATCCCTATGAAGAGCTAGATGGCGAAATCCAGATAGGCCAAGATTTGGACGGCAGGCCGGTCGGTCTAACAAGGGAGCAGCTAAACGAACATCTTCTGGCTGTGTCAATGACAGGCAGGGGCAAGACCACCTTCTTCTACAACCTTATAGACCAGCTAAACTTACAAAACCTGCCTTTCTGGGTCTTTGACTTCAAGAACGATTACCGTCATTTAACAAAGGACTATGAGGATATCCTGGTCATCAACTGGACCGACCTCAAGTTCAACCCTCTGGAGCCGCCTCCGGGTGTGTCGGCAAGCAAGTGGGGTGAGGTGATCTCGGACGTCTACGCCCACTCAACAGACCTTTTGCTTGGTTCGGAGAGCTACTTCATGGACAAGCTCTCGGAGCTCTACCGCCTCTTCGACGCGGAGAATATTGGGAGGTATCCGTCCCTCTACGAGCTCAAGGAGCTTATCGAGAGCGAGAGAATCAGTCCGGCATCACCCTGGTACCAGTACAAGGAGAGAAACCTGGGCAGGCTCAGCATACTCACCGGCTTCTCCGGCAAAATCTTCGACTGCAGCTCAGGCCTGCCGCTTGACCAGCTTCTAGACAGAAATGTGGTTTTCGAGTTAAAGGAGCCCAACCAGTATGTGACCAGCTTCTTCGTCGAAACTGTGCTGACCTGGCTGTACTACTACAGGGACGCGATGGGCCACAGGCAGGGGATGAAGCATGCCATACTCTTCGATGAGGCAAAGCGTGTTTTCGATGTCAACAGGGAGAGACAGCCCGAATCTGGATGGCCTCCGATAGACGACCTCATCGGAAAGGTCAGAGAGTTCGGAGAGGCAGTAATCGTGGCGGACCACGAGCCCTCAAAGCTAACGGACTCCTTGATGGCCAACACAAATGTCAAGCTATGTATGAGCCTTGGGAGCGGCAAGGACATAGACAAGATGGCGAGGGTTTTCGGGCTGGACAGCGATGAAGTGGACTACACAAGGACGATGGAGAAGGGCAACGCACTTCTCAAGATAGCGGACAGGGACCCGGTTCCGATTGTCCTGCCAGACTACACCCTGGAAAAGGATATGACAGAAGAAGAGGTAAAAAAGGCCATGGAGCCGGAGCTGAAACAATTAGGCTGGAGGGAGAGGTACAGGCCGGAGGAGTTCCTTGTCCACATCGGAAAGGGTGAGGAAGAGAAGCCGACCATATCTCAGCCGGCAAAACAGCTCCTAATCAGCATAAGGAACAGCCCGCTCATGGGCATATCCGAGAGATACAAAATGCTGGGCTTCGGATCCAAGAAGGGCAACAGCGCAAAGGACGAGCTCGTCCAGGAAGGGTTCGTCAGTGAAGTGGAAATCAGGGCAGGGAAGAAGGGCAGGAACCCCAAACTCTTAGAAATCACGAAGGATGGGAGACAATTGCTGGAAGGCATGGGCTACAGGGTCCGCTTCCGCTCAAAGGGTGGTGTGGAGCACCAGTTCTGGCAGAAGGAAATCCAGAAATACTACCTCAAGCAGGGCTACGACGCATTCATCGAGCACTACATAGGCGAGAGGAGCATAGACGTCTACGCGGCCAAAAAGGACGAGAAGATAGCCGTGGAGATAGCCCTGAGCCCCGAGCATGAATTAGAAAACTTAAAGAAGTGTTTGAAAGAGGGCTTCGACCAGGTCCAGATAGTCTACGTCTCAAGGCGGGTCAGAGACAAAATCAAGCGCTCTGTAGAGGAGGAACTCGGCGAAATCCCTGATAGGGTTTTATTCTCCGATGTGAAGGACTTCAAATAGCCCGTTGAATTAATTCTCAATTTTCCAGTTTTATTCTCCCCCTAATTATCAGGGTGCTGAAAAAGGAGAATAAAGGGAGGAAAAGTATAATTGTTTAATTGGGGGGTGTTTGGTAATTGCTGAGTTGGAGATATTGGATAATTGTTTAATTGGTGATGTTGGTCTTTGCTGAGTTGGTGATGTTGGATAATTGCTGAAATGTGTTATCGGGTTATAGTTGAATTGGTGATGTTGGATAATTGCTGAAATGTGTTATCGGGTTATGGTTGAATAGGGTGATTTTGGTCTAATTTTATAATATTAAGTCAGTAAGTGGTAAATGGATGTTGGAGGATGAATACAGGCGACTGCTCGACAGAGTCATAGGGATAGAAAATATAGAAGGGTTCAGGGAAGACCTCAAGGAGAGATTTCTGAGAAACCGGGATATCACCTCGGGTAAAAGCATCAACAGGTCTGAGAAAAGGTTAAGCATACGGAGGGCAATAGGGGAGGCGAAGTCCAGGCAGAAGAAGATTGAGCTATTCGCCTTCGTAATGGGTATAGTGATGACTGTTGCTGGTCTGGTGTTCACCTTCCCTCTAACAGGGTTGCCTGGGATATATTTTGCGGTATTGGGGCTCGAGGTGTCCTTTAGGAAGGTAACCATTGACATCCTCGCCTACAGACATATATGCAGGTCAGCCAGGGACGAAGAGGTTGTTTTTATGGAGGCCTGGAACAGGGCTATACTGAGAAACACGTTTTCCTTAGCAGGAGTGCCTTTCATAGCGCTTATAATGAGGGTTCACCGAAAAGGTTACGAAAGGGGAATGGCATTCCTTGAGAGGTGGCTCTTCTCCAATAAATAGGAAGTAAAATTAGGAAGTAAAAAACATTCAAAAATCCACAGACTTCAGTCCTATCGCTCTATCCAAGAAAAAGAAAAAAAAACAAAAAAAGGAAATTATTTTATCTGACCGCGCATATATAAGCAGTTATGGCCAGGGGGAAAACAGGCGCAAGAGAGAAGGCCGAGGAGAAACAGGGGCGGGGAATAAAGTTTGTATTGGCGGGAATTGCTCTCCTTTTTGCTGGATTTTTGTCATTCAGCTGGCAACCCCTTTCAGTTATAGGATTCCCTCTCGGAATGGTAGGCGTAATCCTCATAGTTATAGGTTTCTTCATCTCTTCCACTGCCGAAACCTGGGAGCTCGGCGCAGCTGGCGAGGAGGAGGTCATCAAAAAGCTGGATAAGCTCGGAGAGCAGTATAAGGTCTTCAACGATCTGGTCCTGCCCGGTGAAACCTCAAACACAGACCACGCCGTAGTCTCAAAGAAGGGGATCCAGGTCATGGAGACAAAGAACCTTGACGGGAAAATCAGGTGTGAGGGCGACTCGTGGGAGAGGGTAAAGACTGGAAAGAGGGGGAAAGAGTATCAGGGGAACATCGGCTCACCCAGCAAGCAGGTAAAAAGGAATGCCATGAAACTGAAGGAGTATCTCAACGGTAAGTGCCCGGAAGTCTTTGAAAACAGAAAAGTGTTTTTTGAAGGGATAGTGGTCTTCACAAACCCGGAAGCTGAGCTCGACCTCTCCAGCCCCACGGTAAAGGTCACAAGGCCGGAAGAACTGAAAGGAATCATAGAGAAAGATAAAAAGGATGTATTCACTGAAGATGAAGTCAGAAAAATTGAGAAGGCTTTGAAAATGTGAAGAAAAACTGGCACGCCGTAAGATTAGTTTCGTCAATTGATTAAATTTGGAACTGCAGTAAATATTGTAAAAACCAACATAACTATCTTCAAAAAATTATCTAACTTTAAATATCTAATTTAGAAGGTAAAAACCATGGAAGAAACTATAATAAATCATATGTTACTGTTGTCTGTTCCGTGAATTTTTTTAAGATGACAATTCTTGCAAACCAGTAGGCCATTTTGGACCGTAGTGCTACCACCCTCAATCCAAGATTTTTTGTGATGGTAGTGCGTATTCTCGTCGTTGAAATCAAGTTCTCTATTACAGATTTGGCATTTTTCACCATCTCGTCTGAATATTTCTCTTTTCTGCTCGTACGTGAAAGACCTTTCTTCGTCTCTGGTGTCTACTTTATATAGTGAGAAAAACCTATCCAGAAGTATTTTATGCCTTAGCTGAATTGAGCTTTTACTTGTTGTGCCCTTAGTGCTCTTTCTATCAAAATCAATCAGCTCTCTGTCAATATCTACATCAGATTTATTCACCTTATCGTAGAATTCTTTGAGAAATCTCTTAATCTCATCCCTTTTCTCCTCAATAACATAATTGTTGTCAATAAGGTAAGAAATAAAAAGGTAGAAGCTAATAACCCAAGCTTGGTTGGGTAATTCAGCCATGTTCTCGTCAAGCGTGTCTCCTAAAAATCGCAAAACCTCTTTTACTTTCTTGAACTCATCGGAGCTTCTATCTAAGTCCTCATACCTCTCGAAAAAATCATATATATATCCGGCTCCTATATCTGCAATTCCTTTATTCTCTAGGTAAAGGAACGTCGCAGCTATTTTGTAATTCAGGTAGCGTTCCATACCGAGAGGCAAAATCTTTTTGAAAAATTTTCTATTTCCTAACTCTCTCATTATGGGTACAATTTCTCCGGGATATGCATTCAGTTTTTCTCCTACGGACAAAGTAGTACCACTCTGGAGGCGTTTAAACAAGCTTCTTATGTCTTCGTCACTATACTCTCTGAGTTCAATAACCGGTAAAGGATAGTTGTCAAATGCAAATTGATAGTCTTCATGTAAATCGTCATATATCCGACCACCGTTGCTATCTTTTATAATATCTGCTGAATATCGATCATTAAGCTCTAAGTCATTTTTAAAAAATTTTTTAAAAGCTATGAGCCGATGTTGACCATCCACAATCCATCTTTTCCCATTTTTAATATGAATGAAAAAAGTTGGCACAGGGAGACCTCTCAAAACAGAATCTATTAGGTACTGCTCCTGTTTATCAGTCCAGGCACCTGGCGGCCTCTGGTAGGTATTATCAACATCATAATTACCCCTATCCCAATGGTTGAGAATAGACACAATTGATTTCGGTTGTGGATTAGGTGGCTCTTTAATTTCCATTATTTAATATTTAGATCATCAAACTTAAAACTTTTTCTAAGAAATTGCTCGCCAAGACATTTTTTATTGGGCCAACAGCACCATACAGATGTTTATTATAAAATTCAGAGAAGAGCCCGGTCCCACGAACACACCCTCTTATAGTCACTCCGGCTAATCTTCTTTGTCTCCCGTAAAAAGACTTTATACGGCCAAAAATCACAGGACCAAAAATAACCAGAACCGACCCGGGTAATTAAATATTTATTGAAGGGTGGTCGAGAGCAGGGGTATTATGGCTGAAAAAACAGAGTTTGTGGATGAAAACCGTGATGTTATGGAGAACTACTATGATGTGTTGGAGGATTACTACGATTTACGCGAGAAGGGTGGTAGTGGTGATGTAGAATCCTTGAAATTGGTGGAAGATAAGATATGGGGGTTGATTGAAAAGGATCCTGACTTCCTTGACCCGTATATATTGCTTTATGATATTTTGAAGGAGGAGGAAAACCCACAGCAAGCTGAAGAGCTGTTGGATAACGCCTACGAGAGAGCAGTAGCCCTGATTACTGACAAAAATGGCAACTGGCCGGATATACTGGAATGGATGCATCTGGAAAACAGACACATAATAAGAACCATTCTCAACAAAGCTATTCTGTTGTGGGAGAACGAGGACTTTAAGAATGCCCTGGAGTTATTCAGAAAACTGCTAAAAACAAATCCAGGAGACAATGTAGGTGCCCGGCACTATATTCTGGCAATCAGGATGGGGATGACTTTCGATGAGTTCGAGGACCGATTCGATAAAGGTGGTTACTACGATACGGAACTGATGGACTGGTTTGAAGATAATTACAAGGACTTCCCGGATGAGTTTGGCTGGTGGGAAGAGGCTGTTGAAGAGCTGGAATGACCGGCTAGTAAGACCCTGGTCTGTTTGTAAACTTTCTATTTCATGCAGGTTATGTAGTCCAGCATTCCCGTGACTGCACCAGCTTGTCATCGCCACATCAATAGGATATGAAGGTCATAGGGAGGTAAGTATGAGTGAAGAAAGCGAAAGGAAGGACTTTGTATTTGACTGTGAATACTGCGCTTTTAGAGTGGTTCATCCGCGCCGGGATAACGTCCGCAGAGCGGCGAAAAAACATCTGGTGGAGATGCACCCCAATGAAATGATGGTGAGGTTCGCAGGACAGCGCCAAAAGTGCCAGAGATCTGGCTGTGACGCCCACCTCGATGAAGGTTTAGTTTGTGAGAATGGACATGACAATATAAGGTGGCTTGCCGGATTTCTGGTATCATACGGGATCCGTGATTTGCAGGAGACAGCAAGAGACTGATGCCCTTCTACTACACCAGTCAGACTGCCTACAACAGCCGGCGGAAGGGAATGAAAACTAACCATCACCCTGACCGCTTCTCCTCCTGTACT
>JAWODI010000003.1:0-7678 GCA_046483365.1 Archaeoglobaceae archaeon
GGTTGAGTTGGCGCAGGGTCGAGCGGTCGGTTCCGGCCGCTTCGACGACACTGGTGACGCTGGTGTAGAACGGCATCTCGATGGTGTCACTGACGACCGGCTCGGGGCGTTCGAGCAGGCCGAAGTAGTGCTTGCCCTCGAAATCGACATCGACGGCGGCGAGGAAGGCGGGATAGAAATTGCGCGAGGCGAAGCCCCAGTTGCGCCCGTCGTAGTGGCTATAGAGATCGCCGATGTCGTCCGCGTTCGTCGCCCTTACGGCGCGCCGGATGCCGGCCAGGCCGTGGTTGTAGGCGGTGATCGCGAACGCCCAATCGTCGGTAACCGAATAATTGTGGGCGAGCAGGCGAGCGGCGGCCATGTCACATCTCCGTTCCCTTCTCCTACTGTAATGCTGGTGTCACCAGTTATGTCACCTTCTTCTGGGAAGCTAATAGCGCCTCCAAAGTCGTAAGTTCCTTCTGAGTCAGGTGCTGTGAGGGTGTACGTGATTGTTACATCCGCTGAAGCGGAAACAGTGAAGTTGTTGCCATCGACTGAAATGACCGTGTCATCAGGGCTGGATGATGTTGGAGTTCCTTCAAGGGTAAATCCTGAGGGTGGAACTTCACCTAAGCCCGCAAACCCACTGGGGCTGAAGTCAAGTGTTACTGTGAATTCTTCCCCTGGTGTGACGCTATCTGGTAAGTCTCTTGTAGCAGTTTGAGCACTAGCTACGCCCATAGCCATCAATAGTACAAGTATAGTTGCAATTCCTATTTTTAAATTTCCTTTCATACTTTTCCTACCTCCTTAATATAAGGTTGCTGTTGTCCTTTCACCTTCCAATATATAAATCTACCTTTACACTTGCGGCAGGAGATAGGTCAAATTTTCTAGCACACTCTACCTTCCCGCCGCCCTTGGGTAATATAAAACTAAAACATATTTAAAGTTTTTGCTATTTTTTTCTATTTGAGATTGATGAAGGGTTTGGAAGGATAACAAAGCGTATTTGAAGATGCGCAATATTCTGTATTTGATTAAGATTAAAATTAGAGTAGTTTTTAAGTATAATGCTATTTAATTATAATGATTCATTCAATGGGAGTTAAAGGAAGTATTCGGACGTATAAAAAGGAATCACAGTAAGACCATAAATTATATTATATTTTATCAAAATATTTTTTAGAAGAAAATAGAAGAAAATATAAAAAATGATATTCATATAGGGTGCTTACAAGTCTACTGTTAGAATACCTTTTCTAATGACTCTATGAGATGAATAACGAGTTCATCTTTCTTCTTGCTTAAATGGACTTGTTTTTGTTCTTCTGTAAAGCAAATAGAGGTAGATAAAGCGAAAAGAATTTATGGGAGGAGGCATAAGCCTCCTCAGGGTCGATACAATGAGAATCCCTTTAGCTGTGGACCAAAGAGATTTCAGGTGGGAGTTGTTGGCTAATATACTTAACCTTTTTGATTCTAGGGAGACAAGAAAGATAGTAGCTAGACATACGAGATTGGAGTCTATCGATTTCTTTAAGATCGTGCTAACTTCCATGTTCTTCTCTACCACCATAAAATATGTTGTTGAGGAGCTGGAGTTAAGAGAAGAGTTCAGAGAATTTTTAGGGGTTAAGGAGGTGCCTGATGAGAGCCGGATCTACTCTTTTTTGTGCAGGTTTGATTTGGAGAGCTTCGTCTCCATGGTGCTCTCTGTTCTGAACTCCACCACCAGGAAAAGGAGGAGGAACACCAGATTACTTGTTGACTGTACCGATGTGACGGTGGACTTTAACTACCTAAGAAATCATGTGAAACAGAAAGATCTTGAATTCAAGGATTACAGGTGGGGCTACTCCACCAAAGGACTTTTCATAGGAATGAAATTAACTCTAGTTCTAGAATACCCCTCCCTCAAACCCCTGCTTTTCTTGCTGCATCCAGCAAACAAACATGAGAGCCCACTATACCCCAAAATCATGGGAGAGCTGAAGAGAAGGAGGATCATGAGAAAAGGAGATACTCTATTCCTTGATAGGGGGTTTTATAGCTACAAGAACTATTTGATGGGGATTAACGAGTATGGCGTAACTCCCTTAATCTTTCCCAGAAGCAACTTCAATCCAGATAAATTGGAAGGAATGCTCAGCTATCCACTAACCATCTTCAATTCCAGTAACCTGGAGAAGGAGAAGAACAGATACAAGAAACTAAAGAGTAGGTTGATTAGCATGCTGAAGAACTGGAAAAAATTTAAGCCAACAAGATCAACCATCGAGGACGTGTTTAAACTGGGCAAATCAATGGGCTTAAAGAAATTACACAGATACACCATGAAATCAGTCCACAAATACTCCGCACTCAACGTCCTACTAATAGGGATAACCATCAGTCTCGGCTTAAGAGAAAAGAAAGTAATACAAAGCTTGGCTGAAGGTTAGTTATGCAAAGACCCTATATTCATAAGGAACATGAATATTATGGAAGAAAAATTGTCACCAAAAGTCTTTTATTTTTTTAGCCAATCTTCGGTTTCAATGTACAATACTTCTCGTGCTTTTATTGCAATGATGTTGAGGGTACTGGTCATTTGTTCCATAATATTATTCCTCACCTATACAAGCACCGCTTACGTACAAGGAGAGGGATTTTCCGGAAAAGTAAATTCCTCTCAAATGGAGAGGTCCGACCAGCTTACGCCTGACTCCTTAAATTACCGTGAGGAGTCGCGATCACGTCCCGAAACGCCCGATCACGGTGTTCTTACTAAAAGCCGTGACCAAAAGATCTCATCTTATCTCCAGAAGCTCATCACTGACAGTTCCCAGGAAGAGAAAGAGATGAACGTTAAAATAATTCTAAAGAAAGGATCTGATGATGGGGGGGAAGTTGAGACAATAGGTGATAAGTGCAATATTACTTCCCGGAACGATAATCTGATCTTTGCCCAATGCAAGGGCAAAGAAATATTCGCCATTTCTGAATTGGATGGTATAGAATTGATAATGTATGATTGTAAACCTGTTTTGACTGTAGATAGAGCTAAAAGACTTATGTCAGATGATGTTGTGACCTCTGGGGGTTTTAGTTGTAATACAACAGTTGGGATTGCGGATACAGGGATTGTGCCTCACTCACATTTCGATAACATAAACATTTACTATGCCTGGGACTGGGTAGATCAAGATGATGTACCTTTCGACGCCAGCAACGATCTCCCCAATTATGGTCATGGAACACATGTTGCAGGAATAGTTTCTGGCTCAAGTGGGAACTGGACATCGGCAAGCCCTGATGCTAACCTGCTCATAGGCAGGGTTTTTGGAGGCGACGTTAACGATGATGACAAAGCAGATTTTAAGTATAAAGACGATTCAGGATTGCGCTTGTGGTTGCGGATGATGGACCCCGACCAGGATGGGAATACACGCGAGCCCAGCAGTCCTCAAGTTTTGAGCAACAGCTGGGTCATGAACAGTGGATTCGGGACCTATGATGACTGGGCCTTCACCATAGATGAGATAGTTAATGGGAAGTACAGCTATAGACCTGTCTTCGTTTTCGCCTCGGGCAACCAGAAAAGTAGTAATTATGTATCACCGCCAGCAACAGCCAAGAACATCATCACTGTAGGCGCTTGTTCAGACAGAGAGCTAAATCCTTCAACCTTTTCCCAGAGAGGGACTGAAGATGGTAGGGTGAAGCCGGATGTTCTGGCTCCCGGAGAGTCTATCACCTCAGCAGTCCCATATGGGCAAAATGACGAGGGCTATGAAGCCTGGGACGGTACCAGCATGGCGGTTCCCTTTGTCTCTTCATTAGCAGCTCAAATAAAGTCTAATTATCCGGATGCTACTCCTGAACTGGTAAAAGCAATGATGATCTCTTCAGCCTTCAAAGGAGGGACCACGGACGATACTTCTCTTGACACGGGATGGGGCAGGATCAGCTATTATTCAACTCTGTACAAGCTTGAAGACGAGATTGTTGATGGCTACGACTTCGGATACCTGGGCAATACTCAATCAAATTATCCTTACGATGTCAAATACGATGTGGATATAAGCCAGGATACCGACTACTTGATAGTCACAATGGCGTATTCTGACGAAGCAGGACCCTTTGGTAGCGGTGAATTAAAGAACGATCTCGACCTCTACCTCTCAAACCCTTCAGGGAGTACGAAGTTACCTGATGGACATGATACCGCAGACGATGACAGCGTGAACAATGTAGAGAAATACATCATAAAGGACCCTCCCAGCGGAAAATGGACGGTTGGAGCTACAATTAACAACTTAAGCCCCGGAGAGGGACCAAAGTTCATTCCCTATGCTGTATCCGTAAGAGCGCTCGACTACGATCCAGAGATCAAATTGGTGCACCATGAAGGGGAAACAAGCGGTATAAAAGTTAATAATGGTTCTATCTACAACTGTGTTGTTCAATCTTCAAACGAGAGAGTTCTTTTAGGCGATATTCCCTCAAATACCATGAAGAACTTTACTATAGACGCTGGAGACCTCGATCTAACTTATTTCGATATAACAGGAGAAGAACAAACCAAACAACTATCCTACACCTCAGCAGATCTCAACTTTTCAGTCGACAAGGACCAACTGAATTACCTGAACAACAGCGACAAAAGTTTCAACTTCGTGTCCAGAAGCCTCTCGACCGAACCAGAAGCAGGTGAAAACACTACCGTATTCCTCAAAACCACCGGAATACACAGCGGTGGGGTGAAGGAGTTCATTCCTGAAGGCTTTGATGTGGTCGAAGTGTATCCAGTTGAAGTGCACGCCAAGTTATCAAAAGATAAATTAGTCATATCCTGGTTCGACGACGATATTAACTGGATAGCCTACACGATTAAAGCTGAGAATGAAACTTCAAATGCTGAATTCGACGGAGTGTTCATCGACCTCTCTAAAAGCTTTGACTCCAGAGGAGTCAGAGGCGATACACAATTCCGTAACAATTCAGATCTGAAGGCTACCATCCTGGAAAGTATCATCAAATATGTCAGCATAGAAGATAGAGAGCTCAGGGGAGTTTTAAAGAAGGATATTCTAAAACTCATCAATAAATATATTGAGAACAATTAAATAACTGAGGTTTTGTAACGGTTCTATTGGATTGGTCGCTGCGGTGATGATAAGAAGACGATAATTAACATTCATGTTGTTGATACAATCATTGTAAACATTTTGTTGTTGATACAATCATTGTAAGCTTCAGAAGCTAATTATATGTATCTTTTAAACATTATTTTGAGGGATTTATGTAAAACTATAAATAACTGAACTGGTTATCAAGAATTAACACAATTGGAGTTGATTTAAATGAAAAGAAATTGGTCAGTCTTATTATTTGTAGCGCTCCTGAGTTTAACTTTTGCTGGATGCGCACAGGATGGTGATGGAGATGTCGGGCCAACAACTACACCGACAGCTAATGATCAGCAGACCGCAACACCTGAATCAACAGATGGTTCAACAGATGGTTCAGCTGGATCCCAGGAGGATATCACCAAGTACTATGAAGGCTACATGGACCTGGAAAAAGGAATGTGGGCTGAATGGGAGAACAATATCGGCGAACAGCAAAGTACCACCAGATACGTTTACGCTGGAGAGGAGACCATAGAAGGTAAAAAAGCTGTAGGCTATGAATACGGATATAATATGGAAGGTGAGGAGTTCACAGCCCAATCATGGACTTCGGCTTCAACCAACGAACCCATAAAGTCAGTCATAAAATTCCAGGATCAAGTAATGTGCTATTCGATGCCAGATACTGACGTGCCTTCCTCAGATACCCCTAGTGATCATAAACCACAAGAAGTAGCAGACAGGCCAGACTGGAGCTACGGCACATTCACTACCGACAGCGGTAAAACAGTGGATGTAGTAAAGTTCCATGATATGGTCAGCGGTAAGCAAAGCGAGGTGTGGGTCAGCAGCGAAGTTCCCTTTGGTCTGGTCAAAAACGTGCAGGATGGTGAAACAGTAATGGAGCTAAAGGATTTCGGAACCGATACAGATCTGAAGATATCCTTAGATGAGGTTAAAAACTGCAAAGAGATGTCCATACCCTCTATGCCATAACCTCAATTTTTATTTTTATTATTAACTTACTTGCAGTGGAACTTTTGATTTGAATGATTTGATTAGTTACAATAAAGTTAAAGGGATAAATCATGGCTACAAATAAAAAAATAAAAGAAATTATAAGCTCATATACTGGATAATCTTCTGCAATATCTGCTGTTTCAGCGTATCGTCTGGATCTTGAATGTATTCTATTATCATTTCCAGTATAAGCTGTTTCAAGTCCTGTTTCTGGTTTTCCTGGTGAACAGTTATTTGTTTAATGGTAGATGATGTTAATTCGTCATTGTCTGTAATTGTTAAATTCACCGTAAAGGTTCCTGAGCTTGAGTAGCTATAAGTAGCGTTCTCCCCCGCTTCATCTATAACTCCATCCTCATCAAAGTCCCATTCAAAGCTGACTATGCTGCCATCAGAGTCATAGCTTGTCGATGCATTGAACACTACTGTTTCATTAGTTTTGGGCTCTAAAGGCGAGTAGGTGAAGTTGGCAATGGGGTAAGCAGTTGAAGTTGAGTCATAATCCAGTCCTTCGATACAGTCAGGGTCGGTTTGACCATCTTTTACAGGGTTGCATATGCCATCTTCTGCCCCGCTCCAGCAATCTTGGGGACAGGTTATATAATTCTCACCGCTGTTAACATCGCACACGCCATCGGATATACAGTTTACCTTAGTTGTTTGAGTATCAAGGTGTATCACACTGTTATCTACGTTAACTTCCGTCGCTGGGTGAACATATTGGCCTACAAACTCCGGTAATATGGAGTAAGTAAACGACTTCTTGTCATGGGAAGAGATTCCATCAGAGAACTCTATATAAGGCATGGGTGGTGCTGTCATACCTGCTGGTACTTCTGTTTTCTTCAGATTGGTGAATGCGATCGCTCCTGCAATACTATCTTTAACCACCACGTTCACAGGGTCTTCTCTATAGTTTTCCACTGTTATATTCACCTCCACTATTTGACCCTGGTTAACTTCTTCAAATACAGTTCTTGTTACTTTAATGTCTTCCTCAGTAGTTGATGTCGTCACCAGAGTTGGTTTGGAAGGAACAGTTGCTTGTGAGGGATCTACAGCGTTGGTCAACGTAAAACTACTGGTGCTTCCTCCTGAACAGCCAAAGACGTCGCACTTTGAAGGGCATGTGCCCTTTCCATTATCATTTGAGCATTTTTCGAACTGGCAGTAATAGCAATCATTACAGCCCGGAGTATTTCCTGGGCGATATCCATTGCAATTTCCTACATTGTCTATCAATGTGTATTTAGAATCACCGGGCAGTTTTATGAGGTTAAAGGCATGTCCAGAGTCTCCAGGGCAATCAGAACGTGTTGAATACACTTCGTGGTCCTCATAGCCTGACATCCTGAGCAAGGTTGTTAGCACAACGGAATAGTCAACACAGGTTCCAGTATCTAAATATTGCATTGAAGCGTGTGCAGGTAGATCAGAGAAACAGCAACTGTTCGAACCTATATCTGTATCCGAAGTCCATCCTCTTGGATTATAACCTTTCCATTTACAGCGAAGTAAGTCGGTATTGGGATGTATCCCATCATAGCAATTCAAAGGAA
>JAWODI010000095.1:0-22961 GCA_046483365.1 Archaeoglobaceae archaeon
GGGACTGCTCTTCTTCTTGCCAATAATACCCTCTAGACCGGCGTCAACCGAGACCTGATAGAAGTGATTCCCTTTTTCTTCGATGTGCTCAGAAAGCATTATGTGGGACGTCTTGGAGGCGGTATCCTGCAGGATCTCTTTTCTCTCTGTCAGGGGTAGATCTGTCACCCACCCTCTGCTCTCGGTGTAAAGCACATCGAAAACAAAGTAGATGGCAGGAGACGTTCTGGACAAAATATTGATCTTAAAATTGCTGTCAACTTGCTCCCTCCTCTGCAGCAATTTGAATGACGGCTTCCTATCTTTAAGGACTATGATCTCTCCGTCAACGACAGCGTTCTCTTTAACAAACTCGGTAAGCTCCAGTTCAGGATAACGCCGGGTAATGATATTGAACCTCCTGTTCTGCAGCTTTGCTCTCTGGTTTTCTATATCGATAAAGGCGATAGATCTGGTCCCATCCCATTTGGGCTCGAAAATGTAGTCGATGCTGTCGAAAGGTTCACCCTTAACTGCCAGCATTGGCGCTATCTCTGATTCAAACCAGCTCATGTATATCTTCTCTACGATTCTGATTCTTTTGCTGCTTCCAGACTGGATTTTAAGGCGTCCACGAGGGATTCAGCTTCGGCCACCTCCTCGGACACCGTAACTTCTTTTCCAGCGAGTTTAGCCTCAATGAGCTCCATCAAAGCCTCTTTGTACTGGTCCTTAAAGTCCTCCAGCTTTAAGGGCTTCTTCATGTGGTTGATCAACTGGACAGCCAGGTCCATCTCCTCATCACTCACATCCACAGAGGGATTCCAGCCGGGCACTTCTTCAGGACTGCGCACTTCGTCAATATAGTGAAGCTGAGCCAGCAAAAGACCACCATCAAAGCTTTTGAGACCTATCAGATGCTCTCTATTTCTAAAGCTCAACTTACCGATGCCCATGCTGTTGGTAGACTTCATGGCCTCCTTTAAAATGTAATAGGATTTTTCACCCCCTTTTTCCGGAGAAAGATAGTAAAAGCTGTTGTAGTATATGACACCCAGCTCACTGGGCTCAAAGAATTGTTTGATCTCAATGGTCTTGAGGGATTTTATGGGGACTTTGGCGAAATCATCGTCCGTGAGGACGACGTATTCGTTTTTGGAGATAGGGTAACCCTTTACCACCTCATCTTTGGAGACCTCCTGACCGCATTGGGAGCAGAATTTCTTGTAGTGTATTCTTCCTTTATCTTTGGAGTGAAGCATATTGAATGACAGGTCCTTGGTGGAAGTAGCAGTATACATCTTTACAGGAACATTGACCAGCCCGAATGATATGGACCCCTTCCATACTGCCTTCATAGTCTCTAGTTGGATTATAATAATAAAACCTTTTTCGCCCAACGCCCAAAGTCTGGAGTCCCAAAGCCCCGAACTTTCGAGTTCCTCATATTTCGTGGTTCTTCCCGTCCCGCCAACACCCAGCAATCTATTTATCAGATCATGTTGATGTAATAATATGCAGTCCGAGGAGATAGAGTCGATTATAATGGAGATATTGGGGAAGTTGCCGCGGGGTAAGCATCCTATTGCAGTTATTCCGGATCTGTTCCCTCCATTGGAGAATGAAATAGGGCGAGAGAAATTCGAAGCGGCTCTCAAGTCGTTAGAAGATAAGGGTAAGGTAAGAACTTATGAAAAACTCAGCAAAACAGAAATAAGTGTCAGCCTGACCACCATCGATGAGATAACGGGCACCGACTTCGCCTACCACGATTCTTATAAGGAGCAGGATCTGGCCGGTGTAGAGCTGATAGAAGAGTGATCCACGCATTCACGCATCCATTGATCGGTAAAATTTTTTTCGGATTTTACACATATTTTGAATATCACGTGATTATATATAGCAGAAAGTTTTGGTAGCAAGAATACCAAATCAAAAGATAACAAGGAGGAGAATAAATGGAAAAACTCGGTAATCCTGCTGCTTTGGGTCTTACGGGATTCGGTATGACCACTGTATTGCTGAACATTCATAATCTTGTTGAAGGTTTGGGTATGAACTCTCCGGAACCTCTTTTCCCATTGGGAAGCGTGATACTGGCTATGGGCATATTCTATGGGGGTCTCGCTCAGGTGATCGCCGGAATTATGGAGTACAGAAATCAGAATACTTTTGCAACCACAGCATTCACGTCCTACGGGTTTTTTTGGCTTTCTCTGGTTGGTCTGGTGATGATACCTCAGCTGGATTTTCTTAATGCATCCTTTAGCTACACCAGCTTCGCTTTCGGATGGTATCTCTTTATGTGGGGTTTGTTCACTTTCTGGATGTTCATCGGGACCTTCAGGGAAAGCAGGGCTTTGCAGGTAGTCTTCGGCACTCTGTTCGTCTTATTCTGGTTGCTGGCAGCAGCAGAATGGACCGGGATCAAGGCTTTGCTTGCCCTCGCCGGAGCAGAAGGAATTCTCTGCGGGCTCTCGGCCATGTACACTGCAGCAGCAATAGTCCTCAACGACCTCTACAAGAGAACCGTGCTCCCCATCTGTCCCGTTGAAACAGGTCAAGAGGGAATGAAAGACCTAAAATAATTTTGTTTTCTCTTTTTTTATTTTTTATCTTATTGTTTTGTAAATTCTGCAGCAATTATGGCTCTACAATTACTACGACATCTCCTATCTCCAGGACCTGAACTCCCTTACCTCCTAGTCTCTTCTCAGTGACCGGCTGGAACCAATCGCTCTTGATCTCGATATCCTCTCCGGAGATGTTCAGGGATAAGCTCTCGCCCTTGGTGACTTTCTCTTTATCTTCTTCTCCTAGCTCACTCACTTTCTTGATCACTTCTTTGGATTTGTCCCTTAATTCAGGACCCAGTTTGCCGTAATTGGGTTTCAGATCCGTTATTACTGTCTTTATCTGCGGTACCTCTTCCAGAGTTTCTACTTGAGCATTTAGGGCGCCAGAGATATCTCTTACATCTATATGGTTGGGCGAGTAGATCTTTACCGATTGCAGGGGCGCATTCAGTGCCATGCCAATATCGTGTTTCATTCGCCTCACTTCCGACACTATGTCCTTCATCACTTCTCCTTCCTGCTCTGCCTCTTCGTCAACTTCTCCCTTGATTGGAAAGCTCTGGAGATGCACACTTCCCTCTTCCAGGAGATTGGTCCAGCACTCTTCACACAAAAAGGGAGTGATGGGAGCCAGCAATCTGGAAATACAGTTTATGACCGTGTAGAGAGTGTATTTGCCGGTCCTCTCCTCTTCTTCACTTCCATTGTACAGCCTGTCCTTGACCATCTCGATATAGTTGTCGGCGTACTCATACCAGGTGAAACTCCTAATGGCCTTAAGAGCTTCTCCGAACCTGTAGTTGTACATGTCATCATCTACCTGTTCAATAAGCCGGTTCAGTTTGGACAGGATCCACCTATCCGCTGGTCTAAGGAATTGAAGGTCGTTATCCGAAGGGGTGTAATCTTCGATGTGGGTCATGGTAAACCGGAGCAGGCTCCACAGCTTCTGCTGGAATCTTGAGGCTGCGGTTATTTCATTCCAGCTGAAGGGCACGTCACTACCCAGGACTCCCGAGGCAGCCCACTGCCTCATGGTATCTGCGCCGTAATTCACTACCACGTCATCAGGAGAAATTATGTTTCCCAGACTCTTGCTCATCTTCCTCCCGTCTTCACCCAAAACCATACCGTTGACGATTATCTCATACCACGGTATTTGACCGGTGAGAGCAAGTGAGCGGAGGATAGTGTAAAAAGCCCACGTCCTGATGATGTCGTGACCCTGAGGTCTCAAATGCACTGGATACTCCTTTTGCTCCTGAGGCCAACCAGTAATGACTAGAGGAGTTATGCTGGAATCCACCCAGGTGTCCAGGACATCCGGTTCACCCTGGAATTCAGTGCTGCCGCACTTGCAGGGCTCTGGAGGACTCCATTGCGTGGGATCCACGGGGAGCCATTCTTCTTTGGCGATCTTGATCTCCCCACATCCCTTGCAGTACCAGGCAGGGATCGGTGTGGCGAAGACCCTCTGCCTGCTGACCACCCAGTCCCACTCCATCTCTTTCACCCAGCTCTCCAGTCGATAATACATGTGGTCCGGGATCCACCTCAGCTTGCGGGCAGCATCCAGTATCTTCTCTCTTTCCACCTTCACGAACCACTGCTCTTCTGCGATGATCTCTACGGGAGTTTTACATCTCCAGCACGCACCGACGTTGTGGTCCGCCATTTTCTGGTCCACCATCCTTCCTTCAGACTTCAGGTCCTCGATGATCCTTTTTCTGGCCTCTTCTATTTTGAGGCCCTTGTACTTCCCTGCCTGAGGCCCCAGTCTCCCGTTCCTGTCCAGAATAACTCTCAAATCAAGTTTATGCTTTTTCCACCACTTGACATCCTGTTTATCGCCGAAGGTACACACCATAACTATGCCGGTCCCGAACTCCGGATCAACTTCTTCATCGGCAATAACGTCAACATAATGGCTGGTGGTGGGGACCAGCACCTTCTTACCCACCAGATGAGAATAACGGTCATCTTCAGGGTTGACTGCGATGGCTACACACGCCGGAACCAGCTCGGGTCGAGTAGTAGCTATCAAGAGATCCTTATTCTCCCCGAAGTTGATATAGTTGAGCTTGGTCTGAGCAGTCTTATACTCGATCTCTGCCAGAGCTATGGTGGTCTCACATCTGGGGCAGTGGGTAACGGGGTGATGCTCAACATAGATCAGACCCTGATTGTACATCCTCACAAAAGAGACCTGAGTCTTCTTGAAGTATTCAGGATACATGGTAGTGAACTCTTTATCCCAGTCAATGGAGAACCCCAGCCTCCTCATGGTGTTCTTCATCTTCTTTATGTTCTCTTCAGTGAACTCCACACACAATTCCCTGAACTTCTCCCTTGACACATCGTTCTTGCTTATATTGTGCTTCTCTTCCACCTTTACTTCAGTAGGCAATCCATGACAATCCCAACCCTGAGGGAACATCACCTCAAAACCTTTCATCCTCTTGTAACGAGCAATAAAATCAATATAACACCAGTTCAAGGCATTACCAATATGAAAAGAGCCCGTAGGATAAGGAGGTGGAGTATCAATTATGAAATACGGTTTCTCAGAGTTCCAGTCAAAATAATACATCTCATCTTTCCACTGACCCATCCACTTCTCCTCAACTTCACCAGCACTGTACTCTTTAGCCATCTGCCGTCTGCTTTCACTCATGATTACACCTCTGGTAGGTAAACCCGGGTTTCACCACCTGAATAACTCACGAACTTGTGCAAAATATATGATTTTCTGATTCCCTATTTATTACCATAAGTTTCAAATATTCAAATATTTAAAAATAGGGAGAGGAGGTTCTGGAATCCTCTGGCACTGGAACGAAGCTGTTGGAGATTTCTGTCGCTTACAAGAGAGAAGGGCCCGTAGCTTAGCACGGATAGAGCAACCGGCTCATAACCGGTAGGTCCGGGGTTCAAATCCCCGCGGGCCCATATTTTGTGGGTTAAGGAAGATGAGATTATGGCGGTATGTCCTTTCTGCCGGAAAGATATTGGATATCTGAATCTTACGGGATATGATGCTAAGGAGAGGAAGGTGGTGGTCTATTTTAATGCTGTAGGTTTTTCACTTATTGATTCTGCTCTTAAGGTGATGAACTGTTGTGAAGACCACAATAATGTCGAAGATTACTGTTATGAGTGCTCCTGGTGCGATAACCCTTTATTTAAAGAGGAGAAGGATGCTGTGAGGTTTATGGAAAACGGTTGTCTTCCTGAAGACCTCTACCCCCAGGTGATAGCCAGAGCCCTTGAAGATTAGACTATTCCCTGTTCTCTGGGCTCAATTGGTCAGGATAGGGTTTCAGTGGACTTGTAGTTTTCTTTGTCTTTGTGTTCAGAGACCCTCTCTCCACAACTTATACGGAATTTTTTGGAGTTCTCCTATACATCATCAAGTATAATACTAATAATAATGCTTAACGGTATATACAAAAGTTGATTTATAATAAAAGATAACTTTATTCTAATGAAGTGTTTACTCATCAGCGTTATTTTCATAATTATCTTCTTAGCTTGTGCTGTATTTATCCCTCTAGCTGCCGCTATCGAGCATCCAAGAGGTTATGCGGACATCTGTTTTTCCTGCCACGGCACAATCCTCACTGAAAAAGAGACAAACTCAAAACTGGGGAGGTGCTCGTGTCATAGTCTTGATGTCGATGATTTTGCTCACAGTAAACAGGATGAGAACAAGTTATCCTCAATTCATGAGGATCTATGCGCCAAATGTCATACAGGTATTGGTTACACCCCGGAAGACTTCGCTAGGCTGGTTCATTTACCCCACGGCATTTTAGAATGTTCTCGCTGCCACGGAGAAGGTAACATAACTGTACCAGATGCGAAAAACTGTAATAACTGTCATATTGAAGATGTTCACGATGTTCATCATGATATTGTGGAGGATCTGTGTGTAGGTTGTCATGGTAAGGCTATAAACAAGTTCCCTGAGCTCGAAGAAGGGAAAGGTATTATTGTAGAAACTCCTGAAGAGGAGCCAGGGGGATTCTCTCTTTACGATCTCCTCAAGTTCTTATTCCCTCTGGTTTTTGGTAATAACTAACCAGAACAAATTTTGTCCCACTATACTCCCACTACAGTCTTTTAAGTTCTTTGAAGATTGACTATGCTCTTAACTCGCTCAATCCTTTCATGTTCTCCACTTCGAATAGATGAATGAGCTTATCTAAAGATTCCAGCTCATCTCCTGCCTGATGGAGTATTTTAATGATCTTGAGCTTGTCGTCTTCTACTAATCTTCGAGGTTTTACCGGGATATCCAGTACTTCAACCCCCTTATCTTTAGTGGGCACTCCAGTGTACAGCTTACACCCTGAAATCTGAGCAGAAACATGAAAAGCAAAATTGAGTATTTCAGGAGAGTCGGTTGTGTTCAAAAAGACCATGTTACCGCAATCTATCTCGGTATTGATCGCTCTTAGTATTTTGTTCACCATAGCATCAATATCTAACAGACGAACATCAATGGTCTCCACCTCGAATACCGATCTCAGGGTCGTTTCCATATCTTTGAATTCCCCTAAGTCGTCATCACATATAACAAGGTGAACTTTCTGGACTGGAAATACGCTCTTTTTTATACTCTCAAGTATTTTATCATTGTTTTGACAGGTCGGGAGCACGTGGACGAATTTCATACTATACCTCTGATGCGAGTAATCCCATGTGAAGTAAATGATAAATTTTTTCATATTATGTGAAGCTCATTATTCTTAGGAAAAGTACGTAATATTTACGAATTTCAAAAACACAACATGGGGATCATCACATCGGAAAACTGGACCAAATAAACTAAGCTGAACAAATAGAAATTTGAGGATTTGAGGACTTAAGAACGAATTAACCGAAAGTGTTTCTCAGAACTTTGAGAGGGCCGTAGACCACAAGCCTGTCGTCCTCCTTTATCTCCTGATCAGACGAGGGTACAGGAATCCAGTTGCTCCCTCTTTCTATGCCCAATACCAGCAACCTTTTTTCTGTCAGTTGTTCATCGTCCAGAGTTTTTCCTACTAATGAAGAGTCCTTTTTCACCATAACCCTGACCAGACTATAGCCCTCTAAAAAGTGGAGGAGCTTTTCAGTAATCTCTTCTTCTAGAACAGCTGATTTTGACAGCCTATCCTCTATAAACCTCTCCCATCTTCTGGTGAATCCCGTGTGAGATCCGATCTTGTAGATTAGAAAGATACCCACCAGAAGTCCGAGTATATCAATGGGTATCTCTATACCCTCACTGCCTACCAGGGATGAAGTACCGGTTACGATAATAGTGATTATCCCCGCATTACCCAGCACCATTAACCAGCTAATTATCTGTCGTCTCTTGGGATGATTGACGACCAACTCGGCTTCTCGTGTAGTAAATCCCGTGCCGGTAAAGGCTGACCGTGCCTGAAATCTGGCCCTGCTCTCATCCATTCCGGTCATCATTAAAGCGATAGCAGCTGCCCTCACAATAAGAAAAGAGAAGAATATCACCAATATAGTGGGCAGAAGAAGATAAAGTCCACTAACCATTATATCACCTTAAGAAGTTCATCATATCTACGTAATTAACTTTTACCTTTTCCAGGCGAATAAATTGGTTATCCGGTTTGCCTTCGAGACCGGATCAAACCGATTTCTCTACAATCCTGAAGTAGCTTGAGTATATAGACTTGATAATTTGTGTCAGGATTATCTTTCATCATCATGCTGGAAGTTATCGGAGAGGTAGTGTCCAACTACTCGGTGGATGTAAGTGTCGACTGAAGGGATGAACATAAAACCCAGGAGAAGTTCGGTGAAACACCTAAAATCAAGAAAAGATAAAGCCAGTTCGTAAGATCATAACTGGACATATTGCATTTTAACCTATCAAACCCACTAGATTGGACATAGCCCTATAAACTTTAATACTTTAATACTTTAACAAATATCAGTTGAGCAGGATGAGGAGCTGGGAAGAGTATAGAGAGGAGAAATGCAGGAAATATCAAAGAGTTAAGGAGAGTGGTGAAGTTGATGAGGATATAATCCCTCTTCTGGACCTATTTAATTCCAGTGATAACTTTGTAACTCTTTCGTGCTGTAGTGGGAGAATAGGTATTCTGGACACTCCCAGTCCAGGCGATAAACTAAATTCAACCTTTTTGGGTAAGTGGCATCATAGTATTGAACCTCAACAGGTAGTTGAAACAGCTGAACAGGGTCGCCAGACGGTGTGGTTGATCAATGATCCTCCCATACTTCACGTTGCCTGCAAGAACCTGAAAATTGCTGGAGAGTTGATGGAAATGGCCAGCGAAGCTCGTTTCTCCAGTTGCGGTATAATATCACTTAAAAAGAATATTGTAGAGGTAACATCTCATGAGGGCATGGAAGTGCCTTTCTTTAAGGGAACCTTTTTGGTCGATGAAACCTCTTTGGAGGTTATTGTAGAGCTGGCGAAAGAGCTGGCGAACGAGAAACTGAAAAAGGGGAAGGAAAAACTGGTCAGCCTTGAAAATATTCTAAAAGACTCTATCTGAATTTTTTATGGTCCTGTGCGGTTCCTGAAAACTTTTTAGGTGGTTGTGACGTCTCTGCATGCATTTTTATTCTCAATGTTCGGTAATAAATCATTTATAATGTGATACATTTATGATGTGATACTTGTTGGAAGTATTGGTTACAAAAAGTGGGGGTTAAAAATGGTATACGAATTATCTGTGGGGGATATAAGAAAGGAGACTGATCCCGATAAGATCAGCTGTGAATCGACCAAAGATCTGACTCCTCTCAAGGGGATTGTTGGACAGGATAGAGCCATAAAAGCGTTGAAATTCGGTTTGAATATTGAAGAAGATGGTTTCAATATCTTTGTTGCGGGTCCTCCGGGTACCGGAAGAGAAACCGCAGTTAAGGAGTTCCTGGATGAGCTGGCAAAAAAGAGGCCTACTCCTTCTGACTGGGTATATGTGAATAATTTTCAACAGCAATCCGAGCCTAAAGGTATACGAATGCCTCCGGGTAAAGGGAAGGAGCTCAGAGAGGACATGAAGGACTTCCTCGAAGATGCTCGAAGAGCTATACCCGAGGCTTTTGAGGGAGAAGAATTCAATAAACGCAGGGACGAGATGGTGAACAGAATCGAGCAGGAAAGGAAGTCCCTGTTTGACAAAATAAATCAAAAGGCCGAAGAAGAGGGTTTTGTCTTAAGGATCACGCAAGCAGGATTGAATGTCCTTCCTGTTAAAGATGGCGAGCCTATTGACCAGCAGCAATTCATGAACCTCAGCACTGAGGAAAGAGAAGAGATCCAGAAAAAGAGACAAAAACTTGACTCTGAACTCAGAGATGAGTTCAAACAACTGAGGAACATAGAGAAGAAGTACAGAGAGGAGTTTAAAAAATTGAATAGGGAGGTAGCCCTTTACGCTATCGGTCACCTCATCTCAGGTCTGGAGGAGAAGTATGAGGATATTCAAGAAGTTATCTCTTATTTAGAGGAAGTAAAAGAAGATATAATCAACAATCTCCAGCAATTCATGCCTCAACAGTACCAGCAACAGCAAGCTCAATTCCCTTATCAATCGTTGATGGAAGAAGCAAGGTTTAGAAAATATGAGGTCAATGTTCTGGTGGACAATACAAAGACCGAGGGATGCCCGGTGGTATTCGAACGCAACACCATGTACCAGAACCTTTTCGGCAGGATGGAGAAGGAGGCACAATTTGGTATGCTTTCTACAGACCACACCATGATCAAACCCGGTTCACTCCACAAAGCCAACGGGGGTTATCTCATCATTCCAGCAGAAGACCTTCTCCGGAACATGCTTTCATATGAGAGCTTGAAAAGGACTTTGCAGAGTGGAGAAATAACTGTGGAGGAGGCAGCTGAACGGATGGGGTTCATAACCACAAAGGGCCTGAAACCGCAACCCATCCCACTTGACGCCAAAATAGTTTTAATGGGGGATTCAAGGATCTACCCACTCCTCTACACCATGGATAAAGATTTTAAGGAGCTTTTCAAAGTGAAGGCAGATTTCGATACGGTTATGGATAGAAATGACGATAATACCATGAAATACGCTGCGTTCATCTGCACATTATGTCATAAAGAGAACCTGAAGCATCTCGACTCTTCAGCTGTGGCAAAACTGGTGGAGCACGGCGCCAGATTGGCGGCGCATCAGAAAAAACTGTCAACCAAATTCTCTGACGTGGCTGACGTGATAAGGGAAGCCAGTTTCTATGCCAATGAGGATAACTCGGAGTACATTACTGCAGACCATATAAGGAAGACCATTGATGAAAAGACCTATCGCTCGAACCTCATACAGGAAAAGATACAGGAAATGATCAAGAAAGGATTTATTTTGATAGATACAGAAAAAGAGGCTGTCGGTCAGGTCAATGGATTATCAGTGATGAGCCTGGGAGATTTCGCTTTCGGAAGGCCTTCCAGGGTTACGGCTAGCATAGGACTGGGCAAAGAAGGCATTATCGATATAGAGCGAGAGGCAAAGCTGGGTGGTCCCATACACACTAAGGGTGTAATGATCCTCAGCGGATACCTTGCTCAGAAATATGCTCAGGATAGACCCCTCAGCCTATCAGCCAGACTTGTTTTTGAACAGAGCTACGAAGGAGTTGAAGGGGACAGCGCATCCAGCACTGAGCTTTACGCCTTATTGTCCACTCTTTCCGATTACCCTATCAGACAGAACATGGCAGTGACTGGCTCGGTAAATCAAAAAGGAGAAGTGCAGGCCATAGGAGGAGTGAACGAAAAGATAGAAGGATACTTCGAGGTATGCAAACAGCTGGGCCTCAACGGCAAGCAGGGTGTTCTCATACCGGAGAGCAACGCTCAAAACCTCATGCTTAAAGAAGAAGTAGTAGAAGCAGTCAGGGACGGCAAATTCCATATATACCCCGTAAAGACCATTGACCAGGGTATCGAGATCCTGACCGGAGCTAAGGCAGGAGAAAGACGGTCTGACGGAACGTACGAAGAAGGCACAGTCAACTACGAAGTCGAAAAGAAATTAAAAGAGATCTCCGAGAAATACAGGAAATCAACCTCCAGAGAAGACGAGGAATAAAAATAATTCAAAAATCCTCTCTTTACTGTGCTTACGTTATCGTTTAATTTAAGCATAGTCTTCAGACCATTCGATGATCGTATCTCAGGATAGATGTATTAAGTTACTTCAACTTGAATATTTTTCTAAGCGATTAATAAAAGAATAGTGGTATCGCAGAGTGGTGCCAGGCTGTCCAGCTGCAGTCAGCTGGATCAACAAACCGAGGTATCTCGCTACGCTCAATACTCTCATATCTTCTAGTGAAATCTGGATTACTCTACACAAAGTTATTGAAGATGACTGCTGTATTTTTGATTGGACAGAAGGTACACTAGAAATTATGATCCCTTAAAAATAAAAATAGGGGAGTTAAGTAACTCCTTGGGATGTTATTTACATCATGCCGCCCATGGGGGGCATTCCGCCGCCGCCCATGCCGCCGGCACCGGCTCCACCGCCGCCTTCTTTGCTGGCGACTACGTCGTCGATTCTGAGCAGCATTACGGCTACTTCATCTGCGGAGCTAATTGCGTGGGCTTTAACACTTATCGGCTCCAGAACACCGAGCTCTTTCATGTCACCTATCTTTCCTGTGTTGACGTCGATCCCTGAATCCTTCTTGTTCTCTTCGTGAGCTGATTTCAGCTCAACCAGGGAGTTAATGGGGTCCAGGCCAGCGTTCTCTGCCAGGGTTCTGGGAATAACTTCCAGTGATTTGGCAAATCCTTCAACGGCGAGTTGTTCTCTTCCTCCCAGACTGGGAGCCCAATCGTTGAGCTTGAGGGATGCTGCGGTCTCAAGTGCACCGCCTCCGGGTACCACTTTTCCGTCTCTAAGTGCTGCGGTGACTACTCTGATGGCGTCTTCGATTCCTCTGGCAACTTCATCAACTATGTGCTCAGTTCCTCCTCTGACCAGAATAGTCACTGCCTTGGGGTTATGGCAGCCGGTAATGAAGGTCATCTTCTCGTCCCCGACTTTCCTTTCTTCGACCAGGTCTGCTTTACCCAGTTCTTCTTCGGTGATATCTCTGAGGTCGGACATTATTCTGCCGCCTGTAGCCTTGGCGATCTTCTCCAGGTCGCTCTTCTTGACCCTTCTGGATGCAATTACGCCCTGCTTGGCCAGGTAATACTGAGCGAGGTCATCAATTCCTTTCTGGCACAATAAGACGTTGGCTCCTGAATTAACTACTTTTTCTACCATGTCCTTGAGCATCTTCTCTTCCTGGTCCACGAACTTCTGAAGCATTTCAGGGTCGTTGATCTGTACCTGTGCGTCTGTCTCTGTGTCCTTGACTTCCAGAGCAGAATCAAGCAGAAGTATTTTGGCGTTATCCACTTTCTTGGGCATAGCGGGGTTTACTATTTCTTTGTCGATAACGATTCCGTCTATAAGCTCTGTATCTTCGGCATTTCCGCCGTGCCTTTTCTCCACTTTTATGAAGTCTGTATCAGCATCGAAACCCTCTTCGCCTTCTTCAGCAATACTCTTGACAGATTTGACGGAAATTTCAGAAAGCTTATCTACAGCTACTTCTGCTCCTTTTCCTGTCATGGCGGTAGCAGCGATTCTCTTCAGGATATCATCGTCGTCTTTACTCACGGGAGTAGCCAATTCTTCCAGGACTTCCTTCGCTTTCTCTGCGGCAAGCCTGTAGCCGCGAGCGATGAGAGTGGGATGAATATCCTGGTCCAGTAATTCTTCAGCCCTTTTCAGCAATTCACCGGCAATGACTACCGCAGTAGTAGTGCCATCTCCAACTTCGTTCTCCTGGGTCTTGGCAACCTCGATAACCATCTTAGCTGCCGGATGTTCGACATCCATTTCCTTCAAAATAGTTACACCGTCATTGGTGATCACTATGTCACCAACACCGTTAACCAACATCTTGTCCATTCCTCTTGGCCCCAGAGTTGATTTGACCGACTGGGCAATCGTTCTGGCAGCCATAATATTCTGTCTTTGCGCATCTCGTCCAGAGGTTCTCTGAGTCCCTTCCCTAAGCACGAGAATTGGCGTTCCTTGCATATTTTGCATCTAACCACCTCCAAAAGTGATTTTTTATATTCGGATTCTCATTCGACATGTTTCCTCTAATGCCGTTATTCATCCGTTTTACTTTTGCGGATTTGTAGTTCTATATAAAAGTTGTGGTGGACCTTTAATAATTCATTTGAGAGCCCTATAACAAATTCAAAGCTAATACTATTTCTTCCTTAAGTTATAGGAGCTCTCTGGCATGAGCTTTGACGATATTTGGTCTGGGTATGGATCCTACCAACTTCTTTTCGTGGCCCTTCCACTAAGGGTAATCTGCCGATATCGTATTTTACTAGTCTTCTCAGGGCTGTCTCCAGATTATCGGGGTATATGGCCACTGGGGTAGAGGTCATGACGCTGCTTACTCTGTATCACTCCGCTCTTCTACCGGCATATTTTCTATTCATTTTACTGCTTTTTACTCCATTCAAACCGCGTTATTCGGGTTTATCGCCCAGCCTTGATTTGCTCAGAGTTGCTCCATCTTTGGAGTGCGGCGATCTATGAACGGAATCATTGTATTTCTCTATTTCTCTGGCTTCATCAGCGAGCCTGGCGGCCGTTCTCATCATTTCATGGCCCGATGATACTAGAGCAATATACTTGTCCATGTCCTTCTCCATAAAGCAGCCTTTTACGTTTATGTCCGCAACCTTTTCGGCTATATGGTATGCGGCCATAGCCTTTGCTCTGGCATAGGGGTTGTTGAACCTTCCAGCGTTGACCGCTTTTTCTGCGGTGATCACGGTCTGCGGGACCTCTGGCTCTTCTCCAGATTTAATTTTGGTTATGATCGCGTCCAGCTCATTCTGGATGGCGTGAATGGCTCCTGTTGAGGAGAGCACTCTTATGACGTCCGAGTTGAAGAGGACCATTTCGCTAGGGTCCAGAAACTCTCTCCGTGCTCCTATCATTGAATCTGCATTGATAAGGATGTAGCCGAAGCCGCTTTCCTTCATTTCGTCCTTGACCTTCTTGGCGGGAGCATCACTGATGACTATCACTGGCTTCCCGTTCTTAACCGCATCTCTAGCGGCTTTGGGACCTGGTAGAGCTGCATTTGGAGAAGCAACAATTATGAGGTCTGGATCGTAATCTCCTATCATCTCGGTTACGGAGGAGTCGTTTTCGCCCATTTTGGCTCCACTGGTAACCGTCCTAACTTCTATGTCCTCCCTATCGGCTCGTTCATCCACCAGATAGTCCAAGAGCACTGAAGTGCCTATGGCACCCATTTTAATAATTCCCAACTTCATAGTAACCACTGCATTGGCGGAAAATATGTCAATATAAATCATTTACTTTTTGGAGTCCAACTCTCACATAAATATGGGGTCAGGTGCCGATGATAATACTGCTTTCCATATTTTTGAGGGTCTTGATAGCAGAAAGAGCTGCAAGGTAACTGGTTTTGGGGTTATCAGGGCTTTTAACGTTCTTTGACAGGGTAAGGATCTCTCCGAACTCGCCACTTGCTTTCACCTCATGAACGTTCCTGTCAATCGAGGGATCGGCGACTATCCTCACTTTGGTCCTATCCCAACCTGCTCCTGCCAGGCTGATAACAGCAGCAACATTGATATTTTGGGGAAAGAGCCTTACAGCTTCTCTGGCGATCCCTTCAAAAAGAACAGTTTCTTCAGTGATCTTTTGGGGGTCAATCCCCCTCTGCGAGAAGAATGGGGCTCCTTTGAGGCTCTCAGGGTGCTTGGTGGTGGTCAATACTATCTCATCTATCAATTCAGAGACAGATTTAATGGTATCGATACCCGTAACAGCTCCCGATGGGATGAACACTCTCTTCCTATTTTCTCTGGCAGCTGAGGTGACCCTCTCCATCAGATCCTGGTCCACAAAGGCACCAACACTCATGACCATCAAATCCATTCCGTTATGGAGAACTGTCTCCCCGTACTGCTCTACAGCTCGCTGGGAAGCAGCCTCCACCACCACGTCCGGCTCTAAGGATAGCAGGTCTTCAAAATTTTGAGCGATCTTAACTTTCTGATCTAAATTATGAACTAGATCTGATGCCTTATCCTCATCCAGGTCGAATACGGCCTTCAGATCGAATCTATTATCGCCGTCAATGGCTCTTGAGATAGAGCTTCCGATAGCTCCACAGCCTATTAACCCTACCTTCATATAACATCTAACATTCTCTTCACGGATTTTATAGCTCTTTCCGCCGTTTCTTGGGGCACTTTAACTTCAAATTCCTCGGTTTTTAGAGCGTCAAGGATCTTATTAAGGTTGTTCATCTTCATCTCTTCACATACAACTTCTTTCAAAGGTATGAACTCCTTTTCAGGCAAGTCACGCTTCATCCTGTCAATAAGACCTATTTCGGTCCCCACAATTATTTGTTCTGCCTCGCTGGTCTCAGCCCGCTTGACCATCTGGCTGGTGGAGCCAATGTAATCGGCAAGCAGCTGGACCTCCGGGTTACATTCCGGATGGACCATTATCTCGGCTTGTGGATAGGTCTCCCTCGCTCTTTTAATATCCTCTTCTCCGAAAGCCCTGTGAACATAACAATATCCATCTGCAGGAACAGGGGTAACTTTCTTTCCACTCTGTTTTTCGGCGAACCAGGCGAGGTTCACATCAGGTCCCATGAAAGCTTCTTCATGGTCAAGGGATTTCACTATCTGGGCTGCATTGGAAGAAGTGCAGCAGATATCTGCCTCAGCCTTACACTCCGCACTGGAGTTCACATAAGTAATAAAGGGTATGTGTTTACTTTTCTTGGCTTCAATGATCATATCAGGAGTGAGTTGAGCCGCCATAGGGCATATAGCCTTTTTTGAAGGAATAAGGACCTTTTTATCGGGGTTCAATATGGAAGCGGTCTCTGCCATAAAGTCCACCCCGCAAAATACAATAATATCTGCCTCTGTTTCAGTAGCCATTCTGGATAGTTCCAGACTATCCCCTGTAAAATCGGCTATCTCCTGTATTTCCAGTACCTGGTAATTGTGAGCGAGTATGACCGCATTTTTCTCTTCTTTTAGTTTCTTGATCTGATCATTCAAATTTCTGTTATCATTGAAATTCATTGAACGGAAGTTTTAACCTCAGTATTTAAATCTAATTTAGTTTATAACTTCAGCCTCACCAGTTCAACTTCACTCCTCTAAACACCGGACCATCTGAACAGACCATAGAGCCGTCTTCTAAGGAGCAAGACCCGCAAACTCCCAGACCGCATCGCATGTACCTCTCCAGAGCAAACTCCACTTTTGTTAAGACATTTAGCTCTTCAAAGTAGGTAAAAAGGTTTTTGAGCATCACTTCTGGCCCGCAGCAGTAGATCTTGGAGAAACTGTGGCAGAAATCCTGGTTCTCACTTTTCAACAGGTCCACCACGTTCCCGTGGAAGCCTTTGCTACCGTCGTCGGTGGAGATGTCCGCATTTACTAGCTCGTCCAGAAATAGGAGATTGGAAGCAGCTCTATCCCCGTAGAGGACATGCACGTCAATATCCAGCGCTTGAAGGAAATTGTGGAGGTATCGGAGGGGTGCTACACCTATACCTCCCGCGATGAACAATGCGCTACCCTGAGGAAGGGAAAATGGTCTCCCTATGGGTCCTTTAACCCCCATCAAGTCCCCTTTTTCAGAATTGACCATGGCTCTGGTAGTATCTCCTATCGCCTTCACGGTTACTGAATTCGGAGCGGAGAGGCTGAGGGGTATTTCTTCGAGGCCAAAGGCGTTGAGCATCACGAACTGACCTGGAAACGACCTGAAAGAATGATTAAAAGTAATGGTCGCTGTATCCTCATTGTGCCTTACCACTTCGTTTACTCTGACGGTGAACATATTATAACTCCATTACAATTCCTTATGAGCCTTTTTGTGTGCCTTTCCCACAATTTCAGGGATCTTCTCACCCGTAATGTTTAAATATGCTTTCAAACTTTCCTTGAGGCTGAAAAATATGTTGTAGCTGTAGAAAATCGCTGAACCGACTTGCACAGAGCTCGCACCTGCCAGTATGAACTCTACAACATCCTCCCAGGTAGTGATGCCGCCTGAACCAATTATAGGGATATTAACTTCTTTATAGAGGTCCCATACGCATTTGAGGCTGATGGGTTTTATAGCTTCTCCGCTGACCCCACCACTGACGTTGCTCAAGATGGGCCTCTGACTGAAGATATCTATTTTCATTCCCTTTACGGTATTGACCGCTACCAACCCATCTACTCCCCCCTGCTCGGCAGCCTTACCTATTTCCACTATATTCTCCACATTAGGGGACAGCTTGGCAAAAACAGGTTTGTCATTCTCTCTCTTCACTTCTGAGATGATCTCTTTCACCAGTTCTGGGTCACTTCCCACAGCTAGACCCACCTTATCGGCATGGGGACAGCTCAAGTTCAGCTCAAAGGCGTGGGCAAAAGGGAAATGATGGGTGAGGGCGGCAAGTTCTTGAGGAGTTGACCCGAAGAGGCTCACGATCAAAGGAGCTCCCCCCTCAAAATTGCTCAATTCACGGGAAAAAGCCTCTGCCCCAGGGGAGGAGAGACCAACGGCATTGAGAAGACCGTGCGGGTAGTTGATAACCACCGGATTTTTATAACCCTCCCTGGCCTCTACTCCCACCGATTTGGATACTACAGCTCCAGCGTGCTCGCTTATTCTGTTCAATGAAGATGAGTAGCTTCCAAGTATTCCACTTGCCAGGATCAAGGGGTTATTCAGTTTCAAACCGCATAGATCTACTTCAAGCATTAATTCCACTCATATTATGTATTTATAAACGCTTCGAATACCGGGGACAATTGAGCTGGTATATCCATATTATCAAGACAAAAAACTTATCGATTTAAATTTAGCAAAAAGGGTTGAAAGTTGCCGTTTCAGTTGGGTTGAGGATCAGTGGTCAACAGAGTGTTTGTGGAGAAAGTCTATCATGTTCTCCCAGTGGCTCCCTTTCCAGTAAAGCTTTTTACACCTGGGGCAGTACCACAGCTCATAGATATCTGCTAGATCTTCTTCGATCCCTTCATTCTCCAGCACTTCTTTCTTCTCCTCCTCGGTGGGCTCTCGAAGGAACTCATTACATACGCTGCATCTGTCCATCACGGGCTTGAACTTCACCCCGATCTTTTCCACTTCTTTCAGCTGCTCTCCCACACTGTTCGACTCGATCAAGACTACGGGCCTGCCCACGGACCTGGCTCTCCTGAAGAGGTCTTTGTCTTTGGTGAGCAATATCCTGTCCTCGTGGTTTGCAGCCATATAATCGTCTTCAACGTCCTTTTCCACTGGTAGATCGGCAATGTGTAGCGTATCATAGCCAGCGATCCTCAACCATCTGGCCAGCTTTCCCAGCATGCGGTCAACCATGAACCTCAAAGTTCTCATTTATTATCATGTATGAACTAATTTTATTTTCATTTTTATTATATTTTTGATATTGATATCAAATAGAGAGGTAATGCAGAAAAATGTATTTATATGAGATTTTATTATAATATTATATCATGGGTTATTTTGGGGTAAAAATTGCTTAATAGGTGTTAAGCAATCAAACCAAGACTGTAAAGCAGCCAAATAAACACATATCAGCTTTAAGATGAACATTTCTATAATTTTTAACTCAGATCATGCAAATTTCTTTAATTCTGATCTCTCAAAAAGTCCTTGTGGAAGACCCAAAATCTCAGCTAAATATTGATACAGATATCAAATCCGTAGACTTATGAATCCTCCTTTTACGAGGAACTCTTCTGAAACCCTGATTAACTGAAGTTGAACCAAACAATAGGCCAACTTTCAATCCTCCTTTTACGAGGAACTCTTCTGAAACGAGCGGAGTTCCTTATGGTAAATATTTGATGTTCGCAACTTTCAATCCTCCTTTTACGAGGAACTCTTCTGAAACGTCAGATAGAAGGAAATGAACCATTAAGAACTAAAGACGGCTTTCAATCCTCCTTTTACGAGGAACTCTTCTGAAACATCGTAATACTACATCAGACCTGGAAGACCCAGAAAACTTTCAATCCTCCTTTTACGAGGAACTCTTCTGAAACGTGGACTCAATACATCAAAAACCTATGGATTGCAGAGCTTTCAATCCTCCTTTTACGAGGAACTCTTCTGAAACATAAAGCAATATAGGTGGATATATAACCAATACTTTCAATCCTCCTTTTACGAGGAACTCTTCTGAAACATAATCTCGCATGGTTCTTAAGGTATGAGGGAACAGTCTTTCAATCCTCCTTTTACGAAGAACTCTTCTGAAACGCCAACCCAGTCCTCAATCCAACCGACCAACGGTTCACTTTCAATCCTCCTTTTACGAGGAACTCTTCTGAAACAACGCAAGCACAAATTATACTGGTGGTGCATCTGCTCTTTCAATCCTCCTTTTACGAGGAACTCTTCTGAAACCTTACGCCAATGTCAGCACCCTCAATCCTGTTACCTTCTTTCAATCCTCCTTTTACGAGGAACTCTTCTGAAACTATATACACGATTTCATCTATGTGAGGGGAACAGTCCTTTCAATCCTCCTTTTACGAGGAACTCTTCTGAAACTGAGGAGGAACAGGAAACCCCAACGCCGCCGCCGGCCTTTCAATCCTCCTTTTACGAGGAACTCTTCTGAAACTTAAAAATGAGAGTGATGAAACCATTAATTATACTGACTTTCAATCCTCCTTTTACGAGGAACTCTTCTGAAACATTTTATTATGCGATACTCTCAGAAATGCGGGAACGGACTTTCAATCCTCCTTTTACGAGGAACTCTTCTGAAACGAGGATGAAACCGATTACTGATATATGTCAAGCGATAACTTTCAATCCTCCTTTTACGAGGAACTCTTCTGAAACGATAAGTTGAAAGGGAGATGATGTAAATGGTAGAGGCTCTTTCAATCCTCCTTTTACGAGGAACTCTTCTGAAACTTAGCTTAGATAAAACACACCCAAGTTTTATTACTAACTTTCAATCCTCCTTTTACGAGGAACTCTTCTGAAACCGTCAGGTGAGAATTGGTTGGAGAGAGCTAAACAGTTCTTTCAATCCTCCTTTTACGAGGAACTCTTCTGAAACGAAAGAGAGAAGGGGTATAAGCTCTGGTATAAGAACTTTCAATCCTCCTTTTACGAGGAACTCTTCTGAAACGGAGTAAGTGATGAGGTTGTAGCACTCAAATTCGGTGCTTTCAATCCTCCTTTTACGAGGAACTCTTCTGAAACTGGGGACTGCGTTAGCTACTGGTGTCCTAGCTGCAAACTTTCAATCCTCCTTTTACGAGGAACTCTTCTGAAACAAAAAAGCTTAAAATGTTAATCGATAACGCAATAAAGCTTTCAATCCTCCTTTTACGAGGAACTCTTCTGAAACTTTTTGGTTATAGAAAACTTGATATGAAATTTAATGACTTTCAATCCTCCTTTTACGAGGAACTCTTCTGAAACTAAGGTGGTTGACGTCTGCTGCTTTTTGATGAAGGACTTTCAATCCTCCTTTTACGAGGAACTCTTCTGAAACAATGGTTGTAAGTAATTGTATCTCTTGTATCTTCAGTAACATACTTTCAATCCTCCTTTTACGAGGAACTCTTCTGAAACCAAGCACAAAATGTTCGACAATTCGAGGGCAAGAAATCTTTCAATCCTCCTTTTACGAGGAACTCTTCTGAAACACTGGGGAAGTAATAGGCACGGTATTCAGACGTCTTTCAATCCTCCTTTTACGAGGAACTCTTCTGAAACTGGGAGCGTGGTCGGTTGGATGGATTGAAGTATGCAAGCTTTCAATCCTCCTTTTACGAGGAACTCTTCTGAAACACACTAATCAAGTCATCATCAGTCGTCTTCGGAGCGTCTTTCAATCCTCCTTTTACGAGGAACTCTTCTGAAACACAAATAAGTTGACTATGGTGGATAATGATTATGGTTCTTTCAATCCTCCTTTTACGAGGAACTCTTCTGAAACAGTCACCGAATCAGTTGCTCCATCGTCATCTGTGGCAGCTTTCAATCCTCCTTTTACGAGGAACTCTTCTGAAACTAGTCAGCGTTAATGCGTTCCACTGAAACCTTATCAGCTTTCAATCCTCCTTTTACGAGGAACTCTTCTGAAACCATGGATTTTCATAACAGGAGATACAGCAACCCAAACCCTTTCAATCCTCCTTTTACGAGGAACTCTTCTGAAACGATGGCCTGGCCCTCATTGAAAGTAATGTTGATGCTGTCTTTCAATCCTCCTTTTACGAGGAACTCTTCTGAAACACATATACTGATGGTCTGTCATGGGGACATTTTAACCTTTCAATCCTCCTTTTACGAGGAACTCTTCTGAAACCTAAAAAATAATGTGGGGATCCTGTGGTTTGGGGGGTCCTTTCAATCCTCCTTTTACGAGGAACTCTTCTGAAACGTTGCCTGTCCTGCTTGCTGTCGAAATATCCCAAGCAGTCTTTCAATCCTCCTTTTACGAGGAACTCTTCTGAAACAAACCTTTAAGGACTCCCCTGAGCAAGAACATTACTTTCAATCCTCCTTTTACGAGGAACTCTTCTGAAACGTTAGTTCCTTCGATACAGGCGCTCAAAGAGGTGTGCTTTCAATCCTCCTTTTACGAGGAACTCTTCTGAAACGTCTGGGAGCAGCTATAAAGCTATTTTCGATTACAAAAACTTTCAATCCTCCTTTTACGAGGAACTCTTCTGAAACCAAATGAAGTATAAAAGAAGGCTGGTAGAGACAAGTACTTTCAATCCTCCTTTTACGAGGAACTCTTCTGAAACGATAAATAAACCCATACCGGCCTCGCCGCTAAACTCTCTTTCAATCCTCCTTTTACGAGGAACTCTTCTGAAACAAGGTTATGCCAATTCCGAAGGAAGAGTTAGAAGTCTCTTTCAATCCTCCTTTTACGAGGAACTCTTCTGAAACTATACCTGACGTAATTGTAAGCATTTGGTTCAGGAGCCTTTCAATCCTCCTTTTACGAGGAACTCTTCTGAAACTGGATTAATCGGTGGTGGAATAGCTAAATATAGTAGCTTTCAATCCTCCTTTTACGAGGAACTCTTCTGAAACTTATAAAGACAGTGATTACCAAATAATCAGTTTTACGGCTTTCAATCCTCCTTTTACGAGGAACTCTTCTGAAACAACAATTTTATCCGAATAATAAGCCAAATTGATTTAAAAAACTTTCAATCCTCCTTTTACGAGGAACTCTTCTGAAACCGGCGCTGAAAACCGGTATTTAGACCAATGAAACTAG
>JAWODI010000013.1:0-13728 GCA_046483365.1 Archaeoglobaceae archaeon
TCCAGAGCGAAGTATAATGGCTCTGCTGGAGTGAAGGGCGTCTGATACTCGGCGCACTTCTTTTTATATGCCGCCAGGTCAAGATAAAACGGACATTTCTCATTGTAGTAGTCCCAGGCCTTCTCATTCACTGCAACGGCAGCCAGACCAGGAGGAATCCCCAGGCACTTTTGGGACCCTACGATGGCAACGTCAACGCCCCATTCATCCATCTTCACCTCGTCACCGCCGACACTGGTAATGGCATCCATAATGACCAGAGCATCGTGCTCTTTTGCCAGTTTGGTTATCTCTTTAGCAGGGTTCAAGATGCCCGCAGAGGTCTCGTTATGAACGAATGCCACTGCCTCACTCCCGTTCTCTAGGGACTTTTCGATATCATCCAGCTCGATGGATGTGCCCCAATCAAATCTCAAGTGGTCCACATCAGTATAGCGTTGAGCGATCAAGCCCAACCTCTCACCAAATTTTCCGTTGTCCACGCAGGTCATTTTCTTGACCTTGGAGAAAGATGAAATTGCTGCTTCCATTCCTGCTGTGCCAGAACCTGAAACGGTAAAGACATCACCTTTTGTCCCAAAGAGGGGTTTAAGGTTTTCAGTACAGCTTTCAATCACTTTAGAGAAATCCTTTCCCCGATGAGGGATCATTTGCCTGGTCATAGCCTTAATAATTCTCTCGTGCAACTGCACTGGTCCGGGGATCATCAACAAACCTTCAAAATCCATACTATCACTCCTGAAATTTTATGCTAAAAAAGAGGTTTTATCGGCGATTTTTAACCTTTTCCAACTTCCTCTTTTCATATTCTTCCACTCTTTTCTGTGCCAGATCAGCGACCCTTCTTATTATTCTGGTGGAGCTGCAATACTCACATTCCTCCTCAGCTTCAATTCGAAACACTTTTGTATCTAGACCTCTTTTCCTAAGCTCTTCCACCAGTCCCTGCTCATCGAAGCGCTGGTCATGCCCCAGAGCGATTATATCCGGTTGAAGTTCAACAATAGGTCTGAACATGTCTTCCAGGTCGCCAAGAACAGCCTTATCCACATATTTCAGGGATTCGACCACTTTTCTCCTTTGCTCCTCCGGTATGATGGGTTTGGGCTTATGTCTTACATTTTGCTCTCTGGCCACAATAACAATTAGCTCGTCTCCTACTCTCTTGGCCTCTTTCAAGAATCTTATATGCCCGGGATGAATGATATCGAACGTGCCTGTTGCCACAATCCTCATTTTAAACCCTCATTAACTCCACTTTTATCAATTAAAGTCTCCAATATTTGCATTAAGGCCCTTTTAAAAAGACTTGCTATAACCTAACTCTTGCTTACTATTCCCACAAATCATCCCAAAAATGCTGGTCATCATCGTCCCCTGTATCCACCACCTCAACACCGATCTCGTTGCCCTTTCTATCATAGCATTTCCAGTTCTTCTGGTTGAATGGGTAACCCACAATGATATGATACTTTCCCTGTCGAGCAAACATCCTTAGATCTGCCGACGAGGGTCTAATATTGGATGAAGGGTGACTGTGAGCTGTACCCAGAATTTTCATACCCAAAGGAAGCATATCCATGAAGATTGTTGCACTGGTCTCTCCAGATTGAGTTCCCGGGAGAAAGATGATCTCCTCCGCAAGATCTTTTTTACCCGTCAGCAGCCCAAGGAACTCGTTAGGATAGCTGTCCCTCGCCGCAGCAAGTATAAAGTCGAGAAGACTTCTGGCAATACGCATAATTGATCCATGTTTAAAGAGAATAAGAATGTTTTTAGTAATAAAGGATGGGCGAGTTTGAGGGTGAGTTAACGTTACACCTTAATCTTCTTACCTATGAACTTATCATACCACTTCAATTCCTTATAATTAATCACATGGATTTCAAAGGGAGCAAAAACATCGATGGCCTTAATTATTTCTCCCACAACTTTAGCCCTTTCGCTTTGCCGGTGGGGCGTGTTTTCCGATACAACCAGAATATCGATATCGCTTGCTGGGGTGCTTTTTCCTTCAACCACCGAACCAAAAACGTAAACTTCCACATTTCCAAGCGAATCTTCAGCCAATTCTTTGATTAATCTGGCATACTCAATGTAATTCTCAAAATACTTCCTCTCCTCATCAGCAGTTTCAGCAATGATACCAAAAAAGCTCATAATCTGAACTTAATAGCTCTTTCCTTTAAAACTTCAAGCTCTTCAGAACTCATTTTCTTTTACTCCTTTGATACAAATAATAATTTTTCCTTTTGGCCTGATTAAAGAGAAAGATTTTGGACCTGTCACATATTGACAAAATATTATAAACGCCTTGCTTATTCCGCATCAAGGTGATATTATGGTTAAGGAGATCAAGCTGGAAGATTTGAGTCCCCAGAATTTTGTTGAGGAGAAAGTGAAAGAGATATCGTCCGCTGTTGGAGATGGGATGGCTGTCAACGCCTTATCTGGTGGTGTAGATTCTTCGGCGGTAACTATGCTGGGTCATAAAGCTCTGGGAGACAGGTTGAAGACCTATTTTATTGACAACGGGATAATGAGGGAGAATGAGCCTGAAAGAACGGTAGAGCTTTTTAAGAGTATGGGAGTAGACGTGGAGTTAATCGACGCCAGAGATGAGTTCTTTAAAGCTCTTGAAGGCGTTACAGATCCTGAAGAGAAGAGAGAGGCTATCACCCACACCTTCTATAAAGAGGTGTTCGGGAGGCTGGTGAAAGAGAGCGGAGCCACCCACCTTCTGCAGGGCACCATCTACACTGACATAGAAGAGACTGTTGCGGGAATAAAAAGGCAGCATAACATTCTGGAGCAATTGGGGATCGACACCCAGGAACAATATGGCTACAAAATTCTGGAGCCCCTCATCCAGTTGAGGAAATCGGCAGTTAGAGAAGTTGCCAGATACCTTGGTTTGCCTGAAGAGATATCCAACAGACCTCCTTTCCCCGGTCCTGCTCTGGCGGCCAGAGTGATAGGTGCAGTCACTCCTGAGAAGGTGGAGACAGTGAGAAAAGCCACTAGTGTTTTGGAGCAAGAGCTTAAAGATGTGGACGCTTTCCAGTATTTCGCCATACTCCACGAAGATAGAGTGACCGGCATAAGAGACGGCGGAAGGGATTTCGGCAGTCAGATCGAGGTCAGATGCTGGAACAGCGAAAATGCTGTGACCGGTGAGCCCACCAGACTTCCTTACGATGTTCTGGAGAAGCTGGCAGACAGAATAACTAAAGAGGTCCCCGGTGTAGTAAGCGTTACCTACAACATAACCAGAAAGCCCCCATCTACCATAGAAGCAGTCTAAAGTCTAAAACATTTCTTTCATTTCTATAACCCTTTCTTAAAATTAAAATCCGAAAATATTATATTCTACTATCTCAAATATTGTGGAATATGAAGGTAGGCGAAGCGCATAAGACGGCAACCTCTATTGTTATAAGGTCATCAAGCTCCTCGAGAATCTCTCAGTCAAAAAACCCTTTCCTCGAGCTACTCAGGAGACTCTTCAGGAAAGAAGATGTGGTCATGAAGGCTATAAAGTTTCTGAATATCATTGAAGAGAGACAGAAGAGCGGAAACCCCCTGCGGCTGGACGAGTGGGAAGATATTATGGGGGAGCTGGACATGGTACGTTCCTCCTTTTACTCCATGAGGAACAAATTGCTGGGAGCAGGGATGATCACCATCAAAAACGGGGAATACACTCTCTCAGGAGTCTTCAGCAGGGACCTGATGGATATGGCCCGATGGTGGTGGACCGCCATGCTAGGATATGACCCGGACTCCCTCTAATTGATCAAAGATGGCTTTAGAATGGATTATTCTACGGAGGGTCGAGTTATTCAATTAGATTTCCGTTAACGGGCTCTTAAAGCCCTTTTAACGTCATATACGCTCCCCAGATATACTACTTCGTCCTCTACAGCGTAAATCTCTACATTATCTACCTCAACATCCAGGATGGGCGACAGGAATTTCTCTGCACTCAGTACGTCGCTTCCCTGAGCTACAGGGGAGAATGCGGGCAGGACTACTGCATTTCTTTCTCTGACGTGGAGGAAACAGGGATATTTGTATATGGCACCACTTTCTCTGACCTTGATTGTGGGGTGCTCGTGACCCATGATCATTTTTTCAGCCTCAATATATTTATGGCCATGGGTTACCGTCCATCCTGAAACTTTGACAGTGCTTTTCATCTCCACCCCGTATTTGGACAGGATGGTCATCAAGAAATTGTCGTGATTACCTCTCACAACTTCGATCTCCAGGTCAGAGAACTTTTTGAGGAACAATTCCACGTCCTCCCATTCGTAGGGCTTGTTCTTCCCGAACTCGTGCTTGAGATCCCCAGCAACTACCAACCTGTTTATCCCATGATTTTCTACGATGGAGGTTATATTATTGATAACTTCCCTTATCTGCACTCTAGGGAATGTTACTCCATAATCCTCCATCATACTCTCGATCCCCAGGTGCAGGTCGGCGATGATAGCTGTATCGTCAACGATCACTGCCTTTTCCCTGGTCAGAGTTAGATCATCTATTTTTGATTTCATGTTCTACAGCCGCTTTTTTGTATCAACCTGTATCAACCTTGTACAGCCCATTGAATAACTTTTCCAGTCAATAAGGTCCTGGTTTTACGTTTGAACCTTTAGTGAATAAAGTCATTGATTCTTTTCGTCAAACCTGCATTTATTACTGGACACCAATATTTGGAGTGGGTGGGACTACAACAAGATGCTGACAACTGACAAATAGGGGATCTTCGAAAAAAGGAGTTGGGAGTGAACATGAGCGTATGGGAGAGCCATTGAGTTATATCAAAGAAGACAGGAAGATAATAAAGTTCTAACGTTAAACTATAACTCACTCAGAAAGTCGCCCCTGTGAGGGTCTTTTATACCACGGAAAACCCTTCGGCCATTATCTTTCCATTCCTCCGGTAATTCTTCTTCAGAAATATTGACCAGACATGAGATAATGGTGACGTCTTCTGGAACCAGGATCTGTCTCCAATCGGCACATATTACTATCACATTATCCGGCAGCTCGTAATCCATTAAAGCCAGAGATTTTGATATCAATTTGGGGGACATCTCCACCGCGTAGACCTTCTTACACACTGTAGAAGCTATTAATGCGAATCTCAAGTCTCCCGCACCCATATCGCAGAGAACATCGTCCTCTGACAGTCTGGAGACCATCTCCTTGTAGTTCCCTTCGTGAGGAATATATAACAGTCCAGATAATTTTTCACTACTATCCTGACCATATTCATCCTCCGATGGCTCATAATTAATGTTATAACCTCTATAAGATTCCAATTTTTCGAGCACTTCTCTCAGCCATTCAGGCAGCTCAATATCCAATTCGTACATCCTTTTCACCACGCCACTGCTCAAAAGCCTTAATGTTCTGTAGCACTGACCAGATCCTACAGTAAATGTGAATTTATCCTGTTCAGAATAATAAAATGATGGTAGGGATTATTTATGATTTCTTGCTTTAAAGGGTCGGACTTCCCTGTGTATTAGGCACATAGCTTTTGTAGAGAAGAGTAAAGAGTGGAAACTTTTTATTGTTTCTGGTTTATAGAGTTGGCAATCGGGAGAAATATGGAGCTTGAATTGGAGAAAAGGGGTTTAATAAGCATATTCAATGTGGCAAGCATAGCGGGTTACTCCAGAGTCCAGAGAAGCGAATTTAAAATTTACTTCTAAGGGCCTGAATATATTGAACCAGCTCGAAGATCAGTTGCTGGTCGAAACCTGCTACAGCAGCAGCTTTTTTACAGAGCATAATGGAGATCGTGTGGAGATCGTCCTCAAATTGTGGTACCAGGATATCACAATTGGGATCCCCAAAAGGAGAACTATCCTATCCTCTTCCACGATTCCTCTGATGATTAGAGGATAACGGTTCTGGTAGCACAAATGGAACAATAGAAAGCTTTATGCTGCTTTAAAGTGAATTTATTGGGCGATTATGCTCATGATCCTATCGTGGAGTGCCTTGAGCACTTTTCTCCTGTCCTCCATCAGCACCACATCTTCTTTACCCAGTAAGTATATGTTGAATGCGAAGGGGCTGGGGTAGGGCACCCGATTGATCACGACATCGATCTGGTCCCCCACTCTGGAAAGGTAGTCCAGTGCGTTTTTGGAGTCCATGGAATCCTCCATAATCTCTCTGTGCGTTTCTTTGAGCACGGGAAAATCCGGGAAATCCCTCTTTAAGAGTTTCAAGATGGAGTCTGAACTCAACTGCTGTCTCCATACACTCTTCTCCCTTCCCAAATAGTTGCGGAGTATCATCATGGAGCGGACCGCAACGTGTCGGAATCTCCTCCTCAGGAGCTCTGTCCTATCCAGCGACTTCTTGAGATGCTCTTCAAAATCATTCTCGTCAAACAGCTCTGTTATCTCGTCGTTATTCATCGCCTTGGGAAGCATGAGCATGAATCCGTTATCATTGAGGGCTATCTGCACATTGCAATCCTTCAGCATTCCTGCCCGATAGGCGAACACCCTTGATATGGCACTGTTAGCCCTTCTCCCCACCAAAGTATGGAACACGTAATTGTACCTTCCTTCATCCTCAAATTTCTCCACCAGCAACTTGTCGTCTGTGGGTATGTCGCTGAACATCTTCTGCTCCCTGAAGTAGCCCAATATGGCTCTGGCAGCGTTCTCCTCCAGGTTGTATTCTTCCACCAGATAATCCACAGCGGCGTATTCTTTTCCGTTTTCGTCTTCCAGCAGCTCCTCAATCAATTTCCGGAACTCCTGTATTCTTTGTCCCAGATCATAGCTCAGGGGGAGCTGTTCTGAGAACCAGCTGGGAACAGTTGGCTTCTCTCCTTCTGCCGATTCCACCACCAGTTTCGTTCCCTGGGACTTGAGAAAGCGGAAGGTATTGCCTCCTAAAACAAAAATATCTCCTTTCAGGAGTTTTTCAGCGAATTCTTCCTCTACCTTCCCCACCCGTTTCTTATCCCTCGTTATGACCGAAATGGCTACTTCATCAGGAATCGTTCCCGTGTTCAGGTAGTAGATCGGTCTGATAAGTTTTCCTCTCCTCCCAAAGACCTTTTCATCCTCATCGAACCATATTTTGCCGTAGACCTTCTTTTTCTCCAGCTCAGAGTGTCCAGCAAGATAACGGAGGACATCAAGGAATTCCTGTCTGCTCAGGTTCCTGTAGGGGTAAGCATTTCTTACGAGAGATATGGCCTCATCTATAGTCCATCTTCTCTCGATAGCCATCCCCACCACGTGCTGTACTAGAACGTCCAGAGGTTTTTGAGGTATCTCGATCCTATCCAGCTTTCTGTCCAGGGCTTCCTTGGCAAGTACAGTGCATTCCACCAGGTCATCTTGATCCAGAACAATGATCTTTCCTCTGCTCACATCCAACAGACGGTGTCCGCTCCTCCCTATTCTCTGTAGAGCCCTGTTTATGCTCTTGGGGGAGCCGAGCAGCACTACAAGGTCGATATGACCAATATCTATCCCTAGCTCCAGACTGGTGGAAGAGACCACGCACCTCAAGTTCCCCTGCTTCATTTCTTCTTCCACTTCCAGCCTCACATCTCTGGACAGAGAAGAATGGTGAGCGCTAACAGGGAAATCCTCGCCCAGCTCTTTTTTAAGGTTATAGACCACTCTTTCTGTGGCACTGCGGGTGTTGGTGAACACCAGGACAGTGCTGGACTGCCTGACGTGATCAGCAAGTATGGTATACAACGTTTGACCTATTTCCTCCCCTGTTATCTCAAAGAAGTTTTCGATGGGAGAAGTCACCTTGATATCCAGAGATTTCTCAAAAGTGACGTCGGTAACTATACAATCACCATCGTTACCCACCAGGAACTGGGCTATCTCGTCCAGAGGAGCTATTGTCGCGGACAACCCAATTCTGGTGGAGTTCTCTTCCTGTAACCTCTTGATCCTCTCCAGAGAAAGTGACAGGTGTGAGCCCCGCTTATTTTCTGCTACTGAGTGTATTTCGTCCACAATGAAGAACTTGATCCTGGTGAGCTTTTCAATGAACTTGGGACTGGCCAGGACAATGGATAAGGTCTCCGGAGTGGTTATGAGAATGTGAGGGGGGTTTCTTAGCTGTTTTTGTTTTTCTCTCGACTCAGTATCGCCCGTCCTCACCCCTATTCTGATCCTCTGGAGTTTAATTCCCTTCTCTTCAGCCAACTGGTAGATCTCTCCTAGTGGCTCCTCCAGATTCCTTCTAATGTCATTATTCAGTGCCTTTAAAGGAGAGACATAAAGAGTATAGACCCTCTTCTCCAGCTCTTTTTTCTCCGCCTTTTCGATCAAAAGACTGATAGAAGTAAGAAAAGCTGCCAGAGTCTTTCCACTACCTGTGGGAGAAGAGATGAGTACGTTATTACCTTTAAAAGCTTCTACTATGGAGTATTTCTGTGGAGGAGTGAAAGTAGAGTACTTTGATAGGAACCACTCCTTCACAAGTGGGTGGAGCGTATCCAGAATCTCCTCGTCTGAGTGGGGTTTCCCCTCCATTATCATCGCAGACACCTGTTCACTAAAGGGGTTAGATATGATTTGCTGTAGCCCAAATTTGATATTAATAGTGAATAAAACCGACAGCTTTGTAAATGACCTCAGCTGATTAATGCCATGCAAATCGGGGTAATGAACCATCCCAATATCGATCTGCTGGAAGAGATTGAGTGGATATCCCGTAATGGTTTCGATTTTATCGATTTGACCATAGAGCCCTTAAAAGCATACGATTTTGACGTCCAAAGTGTAAGGTCAGCCCTAAAAGAGTTCAATCTGGATGTTATTGGTCACACCAACCCTTTTTTACCTTTCATCCTGCCTATCGAATCTATCCGAGAAACTTGTCTGGAAGAATTCACCAAGTACATCGATATTTTCGTTCAACTGGGCGTGGATAAGGTGAACATCCATCCTAGCTACCACGCTCCTTTTTTCACCACCAGGGACAAGGTAGATGCCAACATCTATTTCCTGCAGGAGGTAAACAAGATATGTGAATCTGAGGGAGTTACTCTGATGCTGGAGAATTTTGTTGCTCCTTTTGACAGCCCCGATACTTTCTCCAGGATCATTGAGGAGGTACCGGAACTGAAAATACATCTTGACGTGGGCCACTGCAATATCGATCAAGAGGAGAATCTAACTTATGCCTTCTTCAAAGAGTTTGGAGAAGATATAGTACACCTTCACTTTTCCGATAACAACGGGAAGAAAGACGACCATCAGCCGCTGGGGTGCGGGAGCATAGACTGGGAGGAGATAGTAAGAACAGTTAAAAGATACGGATTCGATGACACCATAACCCTGGAAATATTCGTTCCGGACAGAGACTACTTGTTATTAAGCAGAGATAAACTGGAGGGCTGGTGGAACAGTTTTTGAGGGGCTTTAATGGATGAAAAATTTTGCACATCTAAAAAATAACAAAAATAAAACCAAAACTTATAACAGTCTAAAAAATTGAAATGTGTTCGCGAGCTAATTGAAAATTAATTGAAAATTAATTGAATGCAAAACATTAACCGATACCTGATAGACACTAGAGGTAAAAATTTTTATATCAATAAGTTGTAACTTATAATTGCTAGGGTGGAAAACTCAACCCTCAACCCAACCCCCTCAATTTAAAGTTATCCAACCAACCTTTTTACCACCCTAGCCAAACCCCATTTTTTCTTCTTTAATTTCTTTGTTCTAATTTCTTTGTTCTAATTTCTTTGTTCTAATTTCTTTATTCTCTAAAGAGGTTTGAGGGGTTTGAGGGGTTCTAAAGTGTTCAGTTGGTAAAAATTTTGAATTCAATTTTGAGGGTAATAATTTAGTAATTAAAATAAAATTGTTGGCTGCGCTTATGTCAGCCGAACATGACTCCTTTCATTTCTGATTTATCTACGCCCTTCTTGGTCACTTTATCGATCGCGTTGGAAAAATCTTCCATATTTATCTCCGTTCTCTCGTCCCTGATGGCCAGCATACCTGCTTCAGTAACTATTGCTCTTATATCGGCACCACTGCACTCATCCGTGATCTCTGCCAGTCTGTTGAAGTTGACTTCATCATTTAAGTTCATGCCTCTGGTATGGACTTTGAATATGTCCTGCCTCTCTTCAAAATTGGGTAGTGGGATCTCAATAATGCGGTCGAATCTTCCCGGCCTTAATATGGCAGGGTCCAGAATATCAATTCTGTTGGTCGCCCCGATCAGCTTTACCTCTCCTCTGGGGTCGAATCCATCCATCTCTGCCAGTAATTGCATTAAAGTTCTCTGAACTTCCCTATCGCCATTCATATCGCTTCCCGTTCTCCTGGCCGCAATAGCATCTAGCTCGTCAATGAAAATGATAGACGGAGCTTTCTCCTTAGCATAATCGAAGACTTCTCTCACAAGCCTTGCACCTTCTCCAATGAACTTTCGTACCAGCTCACTCCCTACAACCCGAATGAAGGTTGCGTTGGTATAATTGGCAACTGCTTTTGCCAGTAGAGTTTTACCTGTTCCCGGTGGACCATTAAGCAGTACACCGTTGGGTGGCTGGATTCCTACATCTTCAAATAAATGCGGTTTGGTTATGGGGAGTTCAACAATTTCCCTTAACTCGTTGGTCTGGTTTTCCAGTCCACCAACATCCGCATAACCTATCTCCGGTCTCTCTTCGACCTCGAAACCGTATACAGTAGGATCTTTTGGCGAAGGCAACACTCCTACTACGGCGAGGGTTTGCTGATTCATTGCGACCCTTGTTCCTGGCTCTAGTTCTTCCTTATCCAAATATTGCGAGCTATGAGCCACGAATTTGGGTCCGGCACTGCTCTTTATTAGTATACGACCATCGTCAAGTACATCTGAAATATGACCAACCAGTAAAGGCGGAGACCTTAATCTTTCTATCTCGCTCCTCAATCTTCTTACTTCTCTTTCATAGCGAACTCTTTCGCTCTCAATAGATTTCTTTTCATCCTGAACTTTCTCATAATCCTCTTTGAGCTGACTATATTGCTCCTCAACTTGCTTCAATCTATTGAGTAAATATTCTGACTGTCCCATATTTTCGTCTTGATTCTCTATTTCAGCATCCTCGGTCACACTTAATGCCTCCAAATAAATGTAAGGAAATTGGCGTATAAGAATTTTGGGTATAAAATCCTCCTCAGTAAGTGATTATTCACTAAACCAAGACCCCTACGACCTATTTGTACAGACTGGACCAAACTTTTGGCGAAAGTACGAAGAGGTGAAAAAATCACGCTCACTTCTCTACACTCTTATTAAGGATCGGAGTTTTATTAACCTTACAATATCTTAAAATCTTAAAAATATTGAAGATACAATATTTACAGCCCACTTTAAACATTTAAAATTTAAAATTAAAACTACATTCTATAAAGTAGATTCAGGGAGTTTCTATAACACAACACTCATAGTCAGAGTATTTATTTCGCCAGTTACCGGGCAGGTACATTCTTGAACCTCCATAGCTGGAGGCAAGCTGGTCGATCTCACTTAAATCTAATTGACCACTGAACCGTAAGACAACAACTCCCAACGGGTCTCTGGCGGGATCGGCAAAATAGTTGACCCCATCAACCTCAAAACCATCCAGTATTTGGTTAATGAACTTATAAACTGCCTTTTCTTCATCAAATTTATATCCAATATCTACAGAAGACGATTCCACCATTATTCCACCCTTTATACTCCTCGCAGATGTTGACCTTTAAATCTTCTCAAGACCTAATACACTATCTTTTGATCAAAGCTTAAACTTCTTTTCCTCCTACTCACCATGACACTAATATTAGTACTCTACCCGAAATAAAGGGGTAATTTCATAATCGTTTTCCATGTTAGGTATTGGTCCATCTATCACTGTCAACAACTCAGGCAATTCAGTAGAGATGAGGTAAATTTTTAAGTAAACATCCATGAGATCACTGACATGCCTACATTAGCCTTCCACCTCGCCATCACCCTCATCTTCATCACTATTCTTCTTAAAAAAGAAGAGTCGAAATATGCCTTAATGCTTTTACCTTTTGGTCTGGTCACCGATTTGGATTGCTTTTTAGGGGTACATAGAGCTACCCTGCATAACCTGGTGGTCATAATTATTCCTCTAGTATTCTATCTCCTATTCAGAAACAGAGAAGGGAGCAAGTACCTCCCCATGGCGTCCGCCCTTATCGCCCTGCACATAATATCCGATGGTTTTACTACTGGGGTTTTTCTCCTGTATCCTTTTTCTCACATGAGCTACGACTTTAATTTGTGGTTGGGACTTGACATGGAAGGTGTGAGATTTATTCTAGACTACGCGACAGTAGGTGAAGTAGGTGAAGTTGTATACGAGACTACGCCATCATCTGAAGTTCCCATGGTCCCCGTGATAAGAAGTGGTACGGAGTTTATAGTTCTGTTAATGTCTGTTTTACTATTCTTTTCCAAATTCGACTGGAGATCAATGTCAAAATGGTTCTCCAGATAACTCTATTCAATTGTAGGCTATACTTAAATAAATACTTAAATACTTAAATATGTGATAATCCATAACTGATTATACCGGAATGAGCGAAGTTGAATTGATAAAGGATCTTGGCAGAATTGAGGAGGTCTGCAAGGACAAACAGAATGAGAACTGGATATTCAATGTTATTTTAAAACACAGGGTTCCCAAGGAGCTGAATTCAATTGTCAACAAGCTTTACAGGGAGATATCTTCTCAAATAGATTGCAAAAAATGCGCCAATTGTTGTAAAAGCCTGAGGGTTCGGCTGGATAACGAAGACATTGAGAACTTTTGCAAAGGCCTGGGAGCGGACCCTGATGGCTTCAGAGAGCAGTACCTGGCCAAATGCGAGACTGGAGAGTACATATTCAACACAATGCCCTGTCCATTTCTGGAGAACAACCTGTGCTCCAATTACGAGCACCGCCCGAAAAAATGTCGTTCCTTTCCCCATCTAGATAAAGACGACTTTATTATCAGGCTGGCCGACATTTCACTGGTATATCCCATCTGCCCTATCGTTTTCAATCTCTACGAACGGCTTAAGAATGATATAGACTTCCAGTAAGGTAACGGCTAATGGGCAATGGCAAATAGATCAGCTGAGATTTTTTCTGGTTTATTCATTTTTCAGCAAATCCGAACCGGTTTTCCAGGTTAGATTGGAATGATCTGGCTACCAGAAGGTTGGCTGCCTTTGGAGGAAAACCCAGTTCCTCCAGAACTTTAAGGGTAAGCTCCTGTACATCAGGGGAACTGTTCCGTGATAACTGAATTACAGTGAGGCGTATTGTCTCCAGATATTGTAAACTCTCATCCATGAGCCTGTAGGCTTCTTCACCTTTCGGGGATCTCTCATGCGGAGATTGGATTACCGAACGATTGTTAGCACGTTACAACTATTTTACAATTGGTATCGGTATTACCGACTGAATATAGAACTGAAAAACTCAGCAAAGTTAAAAGAATATGCCAAAGCAAACTGTAGCCCGGTGGTAACACTACGATTCATGGAAGCAGTGTACATAGAAATAGTCTGACACGAAACCGTTTCGAAGCAAGCACTTAGGATAGAGGAATGGCTAGGAAACCAGTTCGGCGAGTCATCACCCTGGCGTGTACAGAGTGCAGGGAGAGAAACTATACGACCGAGAAGAATCGTCGCAATGATCCTAATC
>JAWODI010000060.1:0-54076 GCA_046483365.1 Archaeoglobaceae archaeon
TTGACTTCTCCCCGGTATAGAGTTCTTCTGCCATATTATTAGTGTAAATAGATAGGTATTTAAATTATTCCTTTAACGGTACGGTAAGTGAACTTTATGGATGACGAAGAAATTATGGCTGATATAATGAACAAGTTGTTAAGAAGGAGTTGTTGGGGAACCAAATACCTTCCTTTAGATACTCTTGTGAATTGGTTGAGCAAAAAGGTAAAGAAGAACGGAAAAAGAGTTGACCGAATTATAAAATATCTTGTTAGCGAAGGTTACCTCATAACTCATAAAAAAGGAAAAACTGTTTCATTGAATCCTAGAAAAAGTAGAGAATAATCGAGTTTATAAAAAGGTTTGTTGGTCTTTAAATTTGTTTCTTGAGACTGATTTAGTTGTGGACTACCTATCTGTCATCCATGAGGATTACCTTTCCGCCATCACCACGATGTCAGAAACCGGGCTGGATGTAAATAACTCTCTGGCTCTCAAAGTCATGAGAGAGTCAGGGGTTAAAGAGATATATTCATTTGATAGGGGATTTGAGTATTTTGTGAAAAGATTGTCCTGAAAATACAGAAAACAAACGTAATAGTGGTTAAATTAAGGGAAACTATCTTTCCCATAGGTTTTTTGCAGTTTTATATATGATGTTGTCTCCCCAGGTTCTCCGTTCCCTTATCATCTCAATAAATTTCCATCCTTCTTCTGAAGCAATTATGCCTTTTTTGCAAAGATGCTTTACTACAAAAACACTGAATACAGTTTTCTCAAAATTTTCAGTCAAATACCAGAAAGACTCATAGTCATCACACACAAGATAATCTGCACATACACTTTTAGCAAGTTCCAAAGCTTCTGCCTCACCCTCATCCACGTACATCAAGTGAGTATCTACTTCTCCAGCTTCTCTAACTTCTATCCCTTCCATTTGCAAAATCCTGTTTGCCGCCTTTCCATGAACATCTTCATAATTGGCCATTTCTTTGAGTTCCTCGTTGACCCTTTCGGGCACGACAACATAGAATGTTTGAATAACCTGGGTCATCAAGCTGGCTACTTCTAAGGAGATCAATGCCGAAGTGTCGAATACTAATTTAAACATTAGAGGCTTCTTCAATGCTTCTTTTAGCTCCCTCTAACACAGACTTGATCCTCTTTGCATCTTTTATACCAATGAGTTCGACCATGTCATCAAACTCTATCTTTCCTTCCATGTATTCCTCTGACACTACTTTCATTATTTTATCTCTTGCGCTCTCACTTCTCAAAGCCTTTATGATCACTTCTTTTACCCATTCTTCTCTGGTTATACCATGGCGCATTGCAATACTGTCCAGTTCCTTGAGCAAATTCTCTCGCAATCCAATTTCTATTGTTTTCTCCATAGTATTACCTCCTTCTCCGGTAAAATCTTTGAAATTTCCCATATTTAAACCCTCTGAGTAACCTTTTAATCGTTTAATCCTAAACATTAATGACGAAATACTATGGAAGAGAAGAGAGAATGAGGAAAAACTGAGGAGTTGTATTATATAACTCATAAAAAAGGAAAGACTGTTTCATTGAATCCTAGAAAAAGTAGAGAAATAATCGAGTTTATAAAAAGGTTTGTTGGTCTTTAAATTTGTTTCTTGAGACTGATTTAGTTGTGGAAACTACCTATCTGTCATCCATGATATTAGAAACGAGATTCAATGATAGAATTGAATATTCGAAAGGGACAATCAAGTAGATGGAGTTTGGAAGAGGGTTTCAAAGAATCATCAGCTCCTCTTTTGGTATAAACATTAGCCTAATTTCTTCTGTCTGAGCTAATTTTGATTTTGGTTACATGCTCGATAACGTGGAAATAATCGGTGTCAGCGATTTTTAGCTTTCTCATTAGATTAGCAGACGAAGAAGAATCTCTAATCGAGATAATTAGTTGGTTAAAAAAGAATACATTAAAGGTTAAATAAAAGTGTCAACACAAGTGTATGGATAAAAAACTCTTGGAAAAAAGTGAACAAGGTAAGTTAAGACCTGAATATGAAAAAGCCTTCAGGAAAATCCTCAAAGAAGATGATGACTTACTGAAGAAGCTTGCTGAACACTAATAGTCAATTATAATCCTATTACTTTTTGAAGTTATAACTGCTTCTCTCAAGGAGGTCTTACATATCTCATATAGAAAGGTGGAGGTATGACACGTACTGTATCCATAAAAGTTCCAGACTGGGTAGATGAGAGAAGGCTCAAAGAGGGCGTTGAATAAAGCCTTGCTGGAATTATCACCCAAGAAAATGCACATAGATAAGTTGAGGGAGATCCTGAACGTTGAAGAGCTTGAAGAAGATATTTCAGAGGAAGTTTACGTCAGAGAAAAAAAAGAGAACGGAATAGGAAGACATTATAGAAGACTTAACTGGTGTAGCGTTTGTTGGGTACCCTGCTATAGTTATATAAATATAAGAAATTCAGTGGAAATGTATTTTTACCCACCTTTGATGAGTTTATCTTGGCTCATAATCTTCAGAAACTTTGTCTAAGAGCAGGAAAACTTTAGAAGAACTCCTCGTAAAAGGTGGATTGAAGCTTTTTGCCGAACAAAATTCAATACATGCTTTTAAAGGACAATTTTTGCTTATATGTTCCACCCTTCGGAGAAAAATCCAGTAGAATCTGTAAAAAATCGACACTCTGTAGACTAGTGAAGAAAACCATTAAATCTTTCCAGAAACAATATTTACTATGGATTACACAATAAAAACAGTCAAAGGTGTCGAAATCGATGATAAAGACGTGAACACTGCTCTAGCTATCTATCTATACCTGAAAAAAGAGATAAGCCTTGGTAAAGCAGCAGAACTAAGTGAAACCCTAAAATGGGAGTTCTTAGAAATGCTATCTGGGTTAGGTATATCAATCATCGATTATTCGGAGGAAGAACTTGAAGAAGAAGCTAATTGTTGACTCTTCTTTTCTTGTAGTAAACTTTTAATACTACAAAATATATACTACCATATTGGTGAGATAAATGACAGACTACAAAACAGTTTCAGCTAAAGTCGATCAAGAACTCAAAGAAAAAATTGCCAAATACAATATCAAGGTCAGTAAGGTAATCAAAAAAGCTCTGGAAGAAGAAGTAAAAAAAGAGGAGGAAAGAGAATTGAAAGAGATGCTTAAACAATCCCAAAAATCTCTTTCCAAGATCGGAAAGGACAGAACAACTGAATTGGTCAAAGAAGGTAGAGAGGAGAGATAATGCTGTTCGATGCCAGCGCCTTATTGAATATAATTGGTGAGAAAGGGGAAGATAGTATTGAATTCCTAAAGAGTGGATATATAACAGACCTCACATTCTATGAAGTGGGGAACGCAATGTGGAAATCCGTATATAGAGAGCTGTTAACAGCCAATGATGCTGAAGTGATCTTGAGAGCTTTTAACCAACTGAGTACAACGATGAAGGTAATTCCCTACAACAGAAGCGAACTACCTGATATACTCAAGATCTCCTTGAACGAATATCTCACCTTCTACGATGCTTCTTATATCCATAATGCTGCAAAAAATGATCTTTCCCTTGTGACAGACGATAAAAAGCTTAAAAAAGCTGCGAACAAGTATCTAAAGGTTCTGGAGAGTGAGGAGATATGACCTTAGATCTTATCAACTAATCGTACCTTGGCGTAACTATTGGGATTGGGTTAATAAGAAAAGAAATCTAACAATGAATATGGGTTAAAATCAGACTATTGTAGGATTGAAAGTCTCGATTGGTTCGGAGTGTGCAGGACTTGATACCACTCTGGCTCTCAATGCTAAGACCGGTCTTGAGGTCAAAATCGGTAGAAGGAAGAAATCGTTCTAAATATGTGGTGCCTGCCCCAATATGAGGAAGAAGGCTACCCACAATAATATTACCAGAATGAGCAGTACCAGGATCATAGTATTTATTATGTCCAGCATTTCATATTAATTCTGTATCGATATTATATCTGTGTTATGGTTTTTCGGTTCCAATATAATAAACAACCTAAATAAAATTCTGGGTAAGATAGAACACTATTAAAGCCAAGCAGGTAACGAATCCGGCAGCAGTAGTGACTGACAAGTTCCCTAAACTTAGAGGAGCCCTAAAACCCCTATCGAAATCTGGATACTTGTACCTTAATTTGAGGAGGGATGCGTTTACCAGCACGAAAACGATAAGCAGGAACGGATTTGCCAGCCCGGCAACAGCTCCAATATCGCCGGGTAGGGTGAAAACAATAGCCAGTACGCATACAGAAAGAACTGCAATATGGGGTGTTCTGGTCCTTCCATGCACCTTAGAAAATACTGCAGGCAGGAAGTGGTACTCATCCTTGGATACTCCATACAGAATCCTGGATGTAGAGATCGAGGTGATCAATACCGTGTTCATGGTGGCGAAGAGGGCTATTACACTTATTACAGTGAAAGCTTGTGGACCCCAACCCTCCAGGGCACTAGAGCCAGTGGAGAATTTGATTGTCCTAAAGCCTGCCAGTCAACCAGAGCAACAGCTGATTGAGAGCTCTGAATAAGATAAGCCGGTAAGCATACCTACAAGAGATGCTATAACAAAAGCGAAGAAGATTGACTCGCCTACAAGCCCTGCTGCCTCACCCAGAATAGCATAAATACCTGCTCCCAGGATGAGGCTTACGCCATAAACTGTAGCCTCGAATAGTCCCAGCTCTTGTCTGAGCTCTGCCATAGTATCTCCCGCTCCTCCAGTGGAATGCTCGAGGCGATTAAAATAGTTGGTTTTTAATAATTCTTACCTGTCAGGCTACATCGTGCTGTAACTCCTTTTCTATATAATCCAGAGCTTCCTTAGCTCTCTTCTCCGCATTTAAAAACAATTCACTATCCTCTTTATCTTTATGGAGGAATTGGAGTAGTTCCGACTTGAGCTTGTTCAATGCCTTCTTTCTGTGCTCCTGGTCGAGAGATTTATTGCCCTGGAGCTTAACACCACCTTCCATAAATCCTTCGGGGAAATACCAGTCCTTGAACCAGGTGCAACCTGCCTGAAATAAGAGGTAACCGATATAAGTAGCCGGCGGAGGAACACCAAAGCTAAGAGCTTTTTCTGTTTCCGGATAATTGGAATAGAACACCATGATATGGGAAGCAGGCGGGAGCAGTTCAGAAAGTTGTTTGAACAGTCCCTCGTCCAATCCCTCCTCCATGAGGCTCAGACTCCTGGAGCCGAAATTGACGGTCTCCTTATAATGAATCTCCAGCCAGGGACGATAATAACTCTCGCCAGCAAAATAACGCCCGTAAACTACCGGTTCTTCCGAAACATCATCTTCATCGACCAGAAAAAGCTCAAACCTTATCTCGTTACCTGAACGACCTTCAAAGGTGTTAACTGAGTAGGGATAACCATTCAGCTCTTTACGTTCAAAATATGCCTTAAAGTCAGAAGTAGGGACACCGACCGCCATGGTATTTCAAAATAAAAAATAAAGACCGGTTTAGGCTGGTTCTATCCAGCTGCTACCGCCTTCACCAGCGAACTTAATCTTTCCTTCTTCACTGAGCTTTTCAACCAGGTCGTTTATCCTGCGGCTTTCTTCACCTAATAACCTGGAGATCTCACCGATCTCAGTTCTTCCTTTCTCCTTGACCAGGTTGGTTATTCTATGCTTTATCATATCGTCTGGACCAACGACTGGGCAGACGTGAGATTCTCCAGCCGCACCCGACTGGTACTCAATTATACCCTCTGCTTCCAGCTCTTCAACCATTTTAATTACGTCGTCTTTATCCACGTTCAATTCGCTGGCTATCTTGGTAATCCTTGGTTTTGTTTCCAACCCCTCTTCCTCACATCTCATTTTTAAATAGTCTAGTACCTGTTCCTTTAACCCCATTATATACCACCAAGATATTATATTACATAACCTATTCTTAAACATTTGGATAGCTTGAAATTTTAGCTATATTATACTAAATAAATTCTTTTACCAGAATTATTCTCCATCTTTGACATTATTTCCTGGTAGGCGGTGCCAGAAATTCCGGGCCTACAGGGTCTTTAACATTTTCATTTACTACTTTGTCTACCCTATTTATCAGGCTGCGGTCTATCTCCCACCCCAGTACATCATTTGCCTCGTGGAGATACTCCGGCTTCCATGCACCCCATAGAGCTACCGTGTTGTCATTAGCCAGAATCCAGTTTATTGCCAGATCCAGGACACCTCTACCATGCTCTTTTGCTATTTCATCGAGTTCCCTCACTGCTTGCAGGTATTGCTGGTATCTGGGTGGCTTGAATTTGGGGTCGTCCTTTTTTACACTGTGTCGAGAATAATCGGTATCATCTATCAGCTTTCCGGTGAGCAACCCCTGACAGAGCGACCTGTAGGCCAGCAAAGTGATATCGTTCTTCTGGCAATAGGAGATCACGTCTCTTTCTATTTCTCTTTCGAAAATGTTGTAGGGCATCTGGCACGTGCTTATCTCTGCATTTTGGGAGAATATTTCCATTTGTTCTACATTAAAATTACTGACCCCAATAGCCCTTATCTTTCCTTCATTGAGGAGCTTGTTCATTGTTTCAGCTGTATCCTCTAATGGATGAATAGGATCGGGCCAATGCACTTGCAGAACGTCCACATAGTCTGTATTAAGTCTCTTTAGAGACGTATCGATATCCTTCAGTATCCTTTCGGGAGTTCCATCTCTCACTATTTCCCTCTCATAATCCAGACCGGTTTTGGTGTTCACTACAAGCTCTTCCCTATCCAGATGCTGAAGAGCTTCTCCCACTATTTTTTCTGAACGTCCCCTGCCGTATACTGGCGCTGTATCGATAAGATTTATTCCTTGGTCAATTGCACTGGTTATGGTCTGGATACCCAACTCCTCTTGGTGATCTCCCATAGGTTGAGTTCCCAAACCAATTCTGGATGCTTTGATACCTGCCTTAGGTATTTTCAAATACTCCATTTCGATCCCCCCCATTCCATATTTATTCAACAATCGGGCTATAAGCAAATCCAGAACCATTCTACGTATTCAGGAGAGTTTATTACCCTGATATCCGACTGGACATGAATATGATTGCCCTGAAAACCTCTAAAATCATGGGAGCCTGCCTCGTAAACAAAGCCGCATCTGTTGTAGGCAGAATCATTGTTTATCCTCTCCACGTAATAATTCTTTACAATATCTGCTGACCCTATTGACTCGTACCACTTTAGATCGTAGGTGATCTCGTTCTGGTCTGCCAGACTGAGTATCACGTCTATGGCAGTAATAACCCCGGGCTGGAACATGTCGCTCCTCAGATTATGAGCCGTAACTTCAACTTCCCTGAAGACGAGGTCGTTATTGGGTGCCATAACAGAGACTTCCGGTATTATGACCTTCCCTCCATTCTGCTCCTTTCTCTCAATTTCCTCCCTGAAGGCCTTGTAGTAGTTCTCTAACTTTTTCTCGCTCTCCTCAAAGAGTCTGATGTACATCTTGTCCTTGACCGGGTAATGGTCCATCCTGAAAACATTTCTTTCCCGCCAGCCGCCGTCATAGTAAGCGTAGTACCACCAGTTCTCCTTACCGTTTATGGAATCTATCACATGAGTGTTCATACCCTCGTCGAAATGATATTCCATGTTTATGGCTCCATTAGAGTCCAGGTGTACAAGTATATCGAATATGGGGAAGTAGCCATCTTTAAAGATGTCGCCTCTAACCGACTCAACCTGGTTCGGGTCAAAGTTGAACTCACCCACACCCTCAATAGTTATCTTACCCTCTCTTCCCGGTCTTGTATCAGTGTTATTGAGATCAAAACTCTCATTTCCAGTTTGCTCGTCTACTCCGGTAGGAGTTGAGAGGCCATTCCCTCCATTAGCACAGCCTGCAGCTATTACCGCTAAAATTACTATTGAAACTATTGACAATCTCATGAAATACCTACACCACAAGTAGAGTAAATTATAATAACTAATATTAAAGTTTTACACATTTATTTCCTTTAGAACAACCTAAAGATAAAATATTATATATTTGTTTAATAAACAATTTTCGGTGGCAGCAGAATTTTTTCTTCGATTTTAAATAAATTTTTTGAGATAACTAATAACTTATTTATTATTTGATAAACAAGATTAGCAGGCTGTCATGACAGAGCGAGAATGGTTAAGGATGCCAGCCAATTATAAGATAGGTGTTATTGGCATAGGCGAATCCATTGGAGAGACCGTGGAGGGATTATGGGAAGTAATTGAATCCCTTGATAAAGAACTTGACAACAAACTGAAGAACACGCCTTATTCTTTTACTATAGTTTCTCCCCTTGCCAGTGATACTGAGAGATACGTTATAAGAGAACTTCTTGCTAGTCAACACGAAAATTCGGGACTTTTAGAAAAAATTGGAATTGAGGTCGTTCTCCCTCTATCAAGAGATGAATATATGGGGGGTCTAGATGAAAAAGAAAGAGACGAGTTAAAGCCAATTCTGGACGCTGCACAGATAAAGATCTTGAAAGAAGAGGAAGGGACAGACAGTTATAAGCAGGCTGGATATTATGTGGTGGATAATTGTGATGCCCTGGTCTTCATCAGCGATGAAACTGTAGAACATGAGTTAACACAATACGCGAAGAAGAGCGGACGATATATATTCCGCATCGCTTCGGGTGAGCAATTAAAGATAAGTGAGAGAGAAAAATATTCTTTGAAGGCTCTGGAGCACCTGGATACCTACAATGGAGAAAAAGTAAGCGAAGATGCAGTTGATTCGGATGTGAACTCTAAATACGATTTTCTGGTGGATAAAGCCAGTGAATCAGGATTTTCTGTTGAGCCTTTGAAGAACATGAAAGGGAACGTAATGTATCACATGGCCCGGGCAAATCTTCTGGCCAGAAAATATCAAGATCGTTATCTCCGATTTGGTACTGCTATATATGCTCTGGCGGCAGCGGCGATAGCTACAGTTACTATCCAGGTATTCTTCTTCCCTCAACATCCTGAATTGTTATGGCTGGAAGTTGTGGAGATGGGAATTATCTTGGCTTTAACAGCGACACGCTCGTTCCAGTGGCACAGAAGAGCGGTCGACTACAGATTTCTGGCCGACAGATTACAGGCAGCGATTTTCTTGCATATAGCTGGGGTTAAATGTTTGACCCCTGAATCTCCATCCCATCTTAACCTATCCCACAGGTCAGGAGATTGGGTAATGAGGTCTTTCGAGCAAGTGTGGAGCGAACTTCCATCAGTTCAACCCGGAAGCAACCTTACCTCATTGAAGACCTTCTTGGTTGAGGGGTGGATAAACGACCAGATCGACTGGTATGAAAAATCAGGCAGAAAGTACAGCAGTAGAAGTCGGTTCCTTGAGCGTTTAAGCGGGCTCTTGTTCGTAATAACCCTAATAGCAGCAATTCTACATGCCTCCGAGACTTTCCCACATCTGTTCAATGTTCTTACCTCCGCAGTGATAATACTGCCCGCGATTGCAGCCTCTTTAGCCGGTATCAGGCACCAGAGAGAATATAAGATCAATGCCGAAAGGTACAACAACATGGGGCATCATCTAACCTCAGCTCGCAGACAGATAATCAGAGCAGATAACAGAAGATCACTGGTCCATGTGCTGGAAAGGGTGAACAATTTACTTCTGCATGAGAATCAGGATTGGCGTATAGTTTTTCTGCATCAGAAGCTGGAGCCCCTGTAAACTTTAAAGAGGTTCGCGCATGAAAGATAGGAGCATGAAAGATAGACTTAATAAGGTGAAATGGACGTGGAAGTGGGTCCCATTTTTGCTGTTCATGTTCTTCTTATTGCTGTGTTTAGCTTTCGATTCTTCGGGGCTCCTGACCTTACAAGATTTAAGGGATATGTGTCACCCTCTCCTCTTGCAGGTTTAGTGATCATATTACTTCTTATCAGTGATCTGGTCACTCCTGTCCCTTCTTCGGTGTTGATGACCCTTGCCGGCTCCCTTTACGGCGTATTCTGGGGAACAGTAATTGGCAGCAGTGGGTCGTTGCTGGCTTCCATAACTGGTTTCTATTTGGTCAGAAAACTGGGAGAAGGAAGACTGCGGTCCTTAATAACTGAAGAAGAGATCATCTCCATGAACGACTGGTTCCATCACTGGGGAGAAGGGATCGTGATAATATCACGTATGGTCCCCATTGTAGCCGAAACAATGTCCTGCTTCGCAGGTCTAACAAGCATTTCCTTCAAACGCTTTCTGGTCCTGCTGCTCCTGGGGACAACTCCCATTTCGTTTTACTACTCTTATTTCGGAAGCAGGTCACAAACAGTTTCAGAGTGGTCTCTACCACTTGTCCTGGGAGTGACCATTCCCGGAGCACTGTGGATAGCTCTACATTTAGAAAACCAGCTTCAGAAAGCTGGCCCATGAACTTCAGAAAATTAATTGAATTATTAAAAAATACAGTTGGTAATTGGTAAATAATTTGTAGATTATATAAGTAAAAAGATTCAGTAATTAAATAAGGAAAAATTTCTCTAAAGTTTGAGTTGTATACTCTCTTTTCCTTCCTGTTTGTCATAACTTAGTTACTTATTTTGATTACTTATTTATCTTTAGGGAGATAATTTAGGAATTTCTTTAATAATTTCCCTTCCTAAACAAATTTCATCAATACATATATATTCATGTTTAAACAATTTCCGTTTGCCTTTGAAAGGGGGGGTAGTTAAATGAAAACGAAAAGTATGAAAAAAAGTTTTGAAATAGCAAAGATAACGATACTATTTTTTGCAGTGCTACTACTGACCGCAAGTGCAGCAAGCGCTTCTTATGTATCTTTAGGAAAAGAAACACCACCTGGTGTCACAGTTACCGATGGCGATGAAGTAACATATTCTCTTAATGCATGTAATCCCACAGATACCCAAGGTACTACACCAATAAACCAGACTATAACCATTACGGACACGTATCCAGATGGTAGCTCGGAAGTTTTAGCAACTGATGTCCATCTGGAACCTGGAGAGTGTTGGACGGATACAACTACATATACTGTAACAGGTACGGAAGAATTGGAAGACGGTAAAATAGTGAATGGTCTGGAAGTTTCTGGAGTGGATGAAGCAGGTGACGACGTTGGCGCATCTGTTGAACATAAGAATCCATACGAGGAACCAGCTCCAACACCTACGCCTGAAGAAACTCCTATCCCAGAGTTTCCCACCATAGCAATACCAGTGATAGGCATGCTGGCAATATTAGCAATAATGACCAGAAGATAACGTAAACATTCCATTTTTTATTTTTTACGCTTATCAAAAAATTTCACAGTTAACAGTCGGTTGCTTCTTTGTAAGTGTAATTTGGAGCATAATATACTGAGAATACCCGGATGCTGGCATATTCGGGATGCTTAAGAAGCGAAAACCCTTGCAATTTCAGAAGGGCTGTCCAGCGGAGGTAGTAACTGGTAAATTCCCCTCGCATATGGCAAGTAAGGACGTGCTAAATTAAAGCCCGGAACCTCCAGCCGCGTCGATATTTGGTTAGCGAAGCTAAAAAAGTTGCTTCTCAACAAGAGTTGAGGAGGTTATCAGTCGAAGACTCACTAACTCAATTGGAAATTGGAAATTGACTAACCCTCTCTAACGTACCTTCTAGTGTAAAGAGTTATTCATTTGCTGCTTGCATCTATACTTTGTACCACGTAAAAAAAGGAAAATTAATGGCTAATTAAACTTGGTTTATTCTGCTCCAATTTCACAGTAATACATGCTGGTGAGTCTGTAGTCACTTGCCACAGGGCATTCACCGCATAAGCAGCCCTGCTTCTCAAATTCGCAGTCGGAACCTACTCTCGCGCAGAAAAGCCCTTGCTTTCTCTCCTTCATACACTGATTATGGGTGGGGCAGTTCATACAAATACATTTTTTCAGGTTTTCCTCATTATCCGGAACTTTTCCCATTCCAAACACCTCCTAAATTATTATACTCTGGATTTGACCCTGAAGATGTTGCCCGATGGTTTCTTAGTCACTCCATTTCTCTCTCCGTGCAGATCAGTAAAATATAATCCACCAGGACCAAATCCAATACCGCAGGGACTTGCAGGTCCTTTACCGGTATAGCTCACGAACTCGTCGTAAGATTTTACACCTGTAGCGTCCTCATTGAGCTTCATCTTCACTATTTTCTTTCCTTTTATATTTCTACCTTTATGATAGGCAGATCCAAAGAGAGCCACGAACATTTCGTCGTCAAAATCAGATGGGAATTGACCATCCTGAGAAAATGCGATCGTGGTAGGGGCTTGAGTGTACTCCCACCACATTATGGAGTTGGTTCGCATGGACTTGGGCCACCCATAATTCTCTCCAGCCTCAACCCTGGCGATCCTGTCATCGAAATTTGGTCCGTTATCCGTAACGTACAATGATTTATCACTCTTACGCCACACAGCTCCAAAAGGATTCCTGAAACCTTTAGCGAATATACGGCTCTCAGGGTGGGGGTTGTCTTTCGGGATTGAGCCATCAAGGTTCATTCTCAGCACCTTTCCCCTGAATTCTTTATCATCCTGAGCAGTATTGGGATCTATCATTCCGTCCCCAAAATTCAAGTAAAGCTTTCCATCAAAGCCAATAGACGGCATCTGTATCTGGTGTGCCGCTTTAATTGAAGGGATCCCATCAATTATGGTTTCCATGGAATCCATTTTTAAGCCATCTTTGCTGGAAGTCCTTACCAGCCTTGCCTTGACCTTACTATCTTCCATGTAGATCATGGAAATATAGAGGTCACCGGATTCTGGCTCCACGCATATACCCGTAACTCCTGACTCACCCGTTCCGGGGAACTTATGGTCTGGTTCATAATTCAATAGACCTTCTGCATATGTATGGACATCCCAGTTATTTGTCAATACCTTGACCTGGCCATAAAGCTCTGTGATATAGGCCAGAGGGTCATCTGATTTCTTGCCCGATTCCGGAACAAAAGCCAGATTGACCGGTAGATCAAGTCCCGTCGTCACGGTCTCTATTTCAAAACCAGGAAAGACCCACCAGTTCTTCTGTTCATCCCCCACTTTAATTCACCCCCAGATTTATTATAAAAGTGTTTAGAGCTTACCAGCGTTGGTTAAAAATTTTTCGTTTGCTCTTAGCTAGCGTCAAGTTTAGTCCTCTTTAGGATTAAGAACTGGAACAGATAAAGAAGATAAAGGCAGGACAATACATTTTCTCACATTAAATCTGAGGTAACTGGAAAGCTCTCTCGCACCTTTTTGATGTATTTAATGAAGCAGGACATGGGAATTGAAGTGATATTATAAGGTTCTACCTCAATTAATACTGTCTCCAACAAGATAAAGATAGATCAATTAAACTTAATTTTTCATAATCCAACTGTGACAAGTTCTTTTTTATCAAAGAAGCTTATAATACCTTTCTATGGTTTATAACAACCTTTATATAAGTTATAAATAACATTCCTCATATGACGCACTGGTTGTATATTACCGATACCGATGTTTGGAGGGGGATAGTAAAACATAATGTGGTCGGATTGCCCGAGGTCTTCAGGCACAGGCTTGAGGAGGTCAATATAGGGGACAATATCGCAGTGTGTGGTGTTGAAGAAGGGAAAAAGGAAGAGCCCGAACCAGTGATCTACGGGGTTTTTAAAGTCGTTTCTGAGCCATTCAGGGACGAGAACATCATTTTTGAGTCCACAAAAGCGGAGATCTATCCCGAAAGGATTAAAGTGGAACCAGAGAGAGTGCCGGCAGAACCGGTCTTCTTACAGGATACCGTCGGCCAACTTGAGATGGTCACCAGCAAAACTAACTGGGAAAAAGATTTTCTTGCCCACTTGATCCGTAAGATATCTGATAGCGATTTCGAGAAGTTAAAAGCAGCTCTTGGTTGAATTTCTTAGCTCTTAGATCTTCTGTGTTGAACCATCTACCTTTATTTTATTTTATTTTATTTTTGTTTGCAGTTCTTTTTTAATAGGGTACTACAAGTTTTTAATATGTGCAGGTAAAATTGATTTACTTATGAGGTGGTTTAAGTGAAAAAGTTCGCTTTGATCCTGTTGGTGATCGCCATAATATTTGCCGGTTGCTCTGATGAGCCTGAGGATGATATCCTGGTCTATAAAGGCAAGACCTACAACTTATCTCAGGGAGATATTATTCATCTTCATGAAGATGGAGTTAAAAGAATTGAAGACAACACTCACGACCTCATCGTCCTGGCCAAAGGTGGAGATAATTACTACACTGAATACAGCACCCCTGAGGGGAGGGTGATAATGTTCGATAACACTGGCGACTTCAATGCTATAAGACCCGAAATAAACGATGGCTTCATTTTTCTGGAGAAGAGAGAAGGAGTATTTGTTAACTCCGGGGTCTATACCGATAATGAACAGGCACTGGTTCAGGATGGATTGTATGAGATAAACGGTAAAGTGGACTACCTGGTATTGAGAAACGGTCAGAGACTTGATATAGGCTAAGATTGAACACTTTCGATAATCTGGCTGGTGATTCATCACACTTGGGACCTCTATCAGCTTTATGAAGGATCCCATTCACTTATTTACAATAGCCGGCATTGATGTAGATCTGAAAGAGAAAGCGGGGAGATAATTAATTATCTTGCTGCTCATGCATTTTTTGAGGGGAGAAAAAGTTAATATACATTTCACTCTAAAGAAATCTAATACAACAGGGGGGATTACATTGAAGTTTTTGAAGTGTTCTGAAAAGAAATGTGATAGTGGTAAAAGTGTGGCTATCGTTGGTGGTGGGGTAGCAGGCTTAACCGCTGCTGGCGAACTTATCTGTGAAGGACATAAAGTTGAAGTCTATGATGAGATGCCTGAACCCGGCGGATTTTTAATTTTCGGCATATCCAGCCATGAGATCTCAAGGGACGGTGTAAGGGAGCGCATCGATGAGTTGAAAAAAGTGGGGGTCAACTTTCACAACAACTCCAGAGTGGGAAAGGATGTTGACCTTGAAGGTTTGATCAAGGAACACGATGCTGTTCTGATTACTACTGGCACATGGAAATATGATAAGGTGAACATCTCCGGAGGAGATCTAGATGGCGTCTATTATGCCATAGATTTTATGAAAAAATACAACCTCAGGGAAATGGGTCATGACGCTGAAGTTCCCCAGCTCTCGGGTAATGTGGGCATAGTAATACCAAAAATTTCCGGGGAAGGAGCATCAGTGGGCGGTGATCTGGTCACCGTCGACGTCGTACCCATGGTATTTATTCAGGGAGCACACAAGATAACCATTATCTATAAAGGTACCAGACTGGAATCAAAATCATCAGAAGAGAATTTCAATTACATAGAAAATTATTATCTTCAGTACAGCCCCGAAAAGCTGGAGATAATGGAATTCACCCAGCCATTCCAGTTTACCGGTGACAACAACAAAGTCTCCAGCATCGAAGCCATCAAGACCAGACTGGAAGAGAACAAGATCGTTGAAGTAGATGGCTCTGAGTTCAGCATCAATGTGGACAATATCCTCATATCTACACCTCCATCCCCAGCTCCACCATTCGAGAGTGGGAAGTACGGAATAGAGTTGAACGACGATGGAACAATCAAAACAGATAAATTCTACAGGACAGGCAGAGAAAAAGTTTTCGCCGCAGGGAACGCCAGACACGGACCACGATACCTCATACCTGCCATGAGAAGCGCAAGAAGCGCCGCCAACTCCATCAACAAATACCTGGAAACAGGAAGCTGGGCTGACTGATAGGCTAATAGGCTAACAGACTAACAGACTAATAGGCTAACAGACCCGAAAAATCAACTATTATTGAATTCAATTTTATTTTATTTTATTTTTAATAGGGTTATAGAATCAAAACTTTATGTTAGATTCTGCAGTCAACTCCGGTTGTATCTGGTTCTGGTTTCTTTTTCTGCTTTGTAGATTATCCAGTAAACTGCTCCCAGCACCAGGAGGAGAAAACCGATGGCAATGATCTCATACACTTTTTCTGGAGTTAGTGATAACAGCAGAACCTTTCTGATCACTGCAGCGAGAGCTAAACTTATAAAAGCCTTAATGCTCAGGACCGCTCCCCTTATATGTCTTATTTCCTCTCCAAGCAGCTCGTAGATGGCGTAAAGGATCAATATTAAACCCAGTATGCTGAATATTCCCTGATCAAGTCTTAATTGTCCGGTAAATACTATATAAGTCTCGTAGATGATGCTGAATATGAGGAATACGCCGGCGGCTATGAGGGCGACCACGATAAAGATCTCGAAGACTTGGGAGACTTTCCTGATGTTCTCAATGAGGTTTCGCTGGAACTTTCCACGGGCAAGGTAGTACTTGAGCTCTTCTTCTCTGTAAGAGCTGGTCATTATGTCCAGATTTAGGTCAATGATCTTATCCACGGACTTCATCAGTCTTTCCAGCTCTTCCGTATAACCATATTCCTGGATCAGTTTCTCTCGAATGAACTCTCTTTTAAAGTTCATGGTGGTGTTGACGTAATGAGGTGGTAGACCAGATTTAACGTGTGCTTCACCTATTCTGTAAAGCCTTCTCAAATAACCAGGACTGTAATCGCCACTAAATAGGGAGACGAACCATTGTTTTAATTTCTCTTGATGTTTTTCCCTAATGTCTTCTGTGGGAAGATATTTTTCAAAATCGGAGAAGTTAGCAAGATAAGAGTAAATTTCTTCGGTGAATTCATCCTTATACTTTTCTCCAAAGTCCTTTAATTCTCTGAGGTTCTCTTCATCCTCTTTACTCCATCTGAAATGAATCTTCTGCTCTTCAGCTGTTTCCATATAAATGATTTATACTACAACCATTAAAAAATTTTTATGCCTGTAAGCCTGTAAGCGAACCTGGATATTCATAGGTGAAGTAGCATTCCGTTAAAGCATGCATTCATACATACTTGTTGAACCATTCTACGGCTGCGCTCAATGCTTTATCCAGATGAGAAGGATTGGAGAAGGTGTGGTCTGCGCCCTCGATTATCTGGAGGGTTTTTGGTTCGACAGCGCTGTCATAAAGGATTTGAGCATGTTCTACAGGAACGATCTCGTCACTGCTCCCGTGGATGATCATCAGAGGAGGCGCTTGTTTCACATCTTTGGTCAGGTCGTATTTCTGCAAATCCTGGTAGAAGTCCTTCTTGAATCTGCTGCCGGAGGGTAGGACGTAGTGATCACCTTCTTTTTGGGGGATTAATGGTTTTCCGTAGCGGGGAACCTTATATGGAGACCCCATTGTTACCACCGCATTCACCTTCTGTTTACCTCCTATGGCGACCATTCCTCCCATGCTGGAGCCGATGACCCCTATCCTGTTCCTGTCAATGCTTTGTTCACTGCGAACGTAATTCAGGGCTGCATTATAATCTTCGATCCTGCCGGACAATGTCAAATCCTCGAAAGATCCATCGCTCTTCTCATTCTCTCCGCATCCCCTGAAGTTGAATCTAAGACATGCAAAACCCGACTCATAGAAATAAGACGCTACTGCAGGCCATTTACCCCTATCCTTATCTCCCTCCAGACCGTGAAGAGCAATTATACAGGGAGCACTATTATAGGGGACGTGCAGATCTCCTCTCATCCTTATCCCGTGGGAAGTGAAACTGACCTTCTTCTCCATTCCTCAACCTCCTGATTCAACATCACATGTTAAATGAAATTGTTCAAAAAGTTCTTCAATTTAACTCCCACCTCAATATCTTCCTGTAATCTGTATATGCATTTAAAAAAACCATTAACTTCCCTACGCACCTTGTAACCATTAACCCTACCCAATCCCATTGGAGTGTCTTAACTTGATTAACCTGGAAGATTTCCAAAGAGTAAAGAGTATTGACCAAAACATGTCATGGTGATTGAATTCACTTTTTAATTGTGTGGAGTAGCTCTTTGAAGCTGTAAGTGTTGACAACATCCTCTTTTTTTGCCCAACCCCTTCTGGCTACAGCAGCTCCTAGTTCCCAGTAGCGAAGGCTGCTCCTGGTATGGGCGTCGGTCCCTATGGAGAGCTTTACCTTCTTGTCAACAGCCTTTTTAACATTGGTATCCCTCAGGTCCAGTCTTTCCGGGTCGGCATTGATCTCCAGGATAACATTATTTTCTCTGGCAGTTTCCAGTATTTTCTCCAGGTCGACTTTTATGGGTTCTCTACTGTAGATCTTTCTGCAAGTGGGGTGAGCCAGTATGTTTACGTGCTCGTTCTCCAATGCCTTTATGACTCTGTTGGTCATATCCTTCTCGTTCATCCTGAATGAGGAATGGATACTGGCAAGGACCAGGTCCAGCTCGTCAAGGATCTCTCTTCCCACATCAAGGCTTCCATCCTTCATTATGTTGGCTTCACATCCATGAAGCACTTGAATGTCATCGCTTTTCTCTCTGACCCTCTCTAACTCCTTTTTCTGCTGTAGAACCTCATCCTTTTCCATACCGCCAGCGATCTTCAAACTGCCCACATGGTCGGTGATAGCTATATATTCGTGCCCTAAACTTCTTGCCTCTTCAACCATTTCTTCAATAGAATTGAGCCCGTCACTCCATTTGGTGTGGGTCTGAAGGTCCCCTTTAATGTCATCATACTCCACTATCCGGGGCAGCTCCCCTTCCAGTGCAGCATTGATTTCTCCCCTGTTCTCTCTCATCTCGGGAGGGATCCACTGCATGTCCAGAGTATGGTAGACTTCTTCTTCGGTTTTACCCGCAACTATGGCATTGCTCTTGAACAGACCGTACTCATTTAACTTGTAGCCCTTCCTTATCGCGGTTTTCCTGAGAGCGATGTTGTGGTCTTTACTTCCGGTGAAATACTGTAAAGCCGACCCAAAGCTCTTATCCTCCATTATCCTGAGGTCAACCTGTATTCCGCTATCCAGCCTCACGGAGCTGCTCTGAACACCTTTTTCGATGACCTTCACCACATTGTTCATCTGGGTAAAGGCATTCATAACCTTCTCAGGGGTTGAAGAAACCACCAGGATATCTATATCCCCTATGGTCTCCTTCTTCCTCCTCAAAGAACCTGCGACCTCTATTCTATCTACCTGGTCCTTTAGCTGGTCAAATATCTGTTGAGCTTGAGGCAGTGCATGACCGAGAAGGTAACGCTTTGACCTCTTTCTTGCCAGAGCGATGTTCTCCAGGATTTTCTCTTCCGTTTTGCGTCCAAATCCTTTCAGTCTTCCTATCCGTCCTTCTCTTGCAGCCTTTTCCAGGTCATCCAGATCCTTTATCCCCAGTTCATTATAAAGAGCTTCAACTGTCTTAGGTCCCAGTCCCTCTACAGTCATCAGATTCTCAGTATCGACAGGAGCCTTCTCCTTCAGCTCCTGCAATTTCTTTACCTTTCCTGTCTCCAGATACTCTTCGATTTTTTTGGCTATACCCTTCCCCACTCCCTCAATATTCTCCAGCTCGCCCTTTCTGTAAACTTCCTCGATATCCGAACCCAGAGTTTCAATGTTCTGTGCTGCTCTCCTATAAGCCCTGGGCTTGAATTGAACTCCTTCCATATCCAGATAATCAGCTATTTCGTTCAGAATTCTGGCGATTTCCCGATTTCTCATGGGACCCTCCTGATCTGTTAAGGCTTTATCAGACAAAAATTTTCCTACAGTCTACAGTCTTTTCCTAAAGTAAGTAGTTTAGCTCTTGAATATACGGAACTGTCAAAAAATTCAGCCAGGATGAAGTCATGAATATGGGTTTAAGGACGTTCAGTTTCCATTTAATACTTTCTTCTTTTATCCTTTAGGTATCTAGAAACTATTCGGGTCAAATAGAGGTCGGGGATCCAGGATACGAGCAATAAGAGTAGAGGAAGCAGGCATGTGATCTTAAAACCCTGTTGTGAGCACCTCTCAAACAAGAATACAGTAACCCAGATCAACGTAATACTGACTATCAATTTTCCACCCAAATCTCTTCAAAGTGATTTATCCTCCTCAAAGGCGTATTTTTACATGTTCATCAGACTATTTTGACCATCTATATTATTACTTTCCTTTATCTTTAAGGGTTCGATGAATTGAATTAGATGTGATATTATATAAATTTGATTAAAATAAAAAGAAATTGGAAGATGTAGTAAGAGAGGACGCACCGTTAAGCAGCTGGTTATGCAGTTGGAACATGATTATAATTACGTGGGGGAATTCAAAATAGTTTATTAATAATTATAGCTCTATTTCTTTTGTTAGCATTTGGAAGAAATAAGATAGATAAGAACCGGTCAGAGGGGTAAAAAATGCCATTGATCAAATTCGTTGATAATTATGGTAGAGAAATGGCTTTAATAGAGACTCTCATGTCTCGACAAGAGCTCGAATCCGAATACCAGAACTTCCTGAAGGAATCAGGAGAAGAGTTCGGTCTGGACTCGTTCATCCGGTATTTGAGAGAAAAAGATGCCCCCATAATCGCTGTTCATCAGCTACCTGTGGACCACACCATAAGATGGGACCTCTGCAGCGAACAAACAGGTTGAACTTCTTATTATTCGCACAATTTGAGTCTTCAAAAAATAGAGTATCCTCTTAAATTAAAAGAAAAAGAGTAATTTGCAGTTATGCTATATTGCAGTCGATAACTGCTTACTCGGAAGATGATTTAGCCTCTTTTTGTTCCTTTGCTTTTTCCTGGGGGGCAGATTGAGCTTCTCCCTGTTTGGTTAAAGCTGCAATCAGGCAGCCCCTGGCTATGGTGTATAGGGGGTCTTTCGATTTATGGATCCTGGAAACATCAATGGGCAGGTTCGCTTCTCTCAACCTGTTCTCGAATACGTCGTTAAAGCCCCGGGGTCTGGTACTTCCTCCGGCGATCGCTACGGGGAATTCAGTATCGGGTGGGGTTACTTCAGCGAGTTTTTTCTTCAGGTTCTGGATGATATAGGTTATCAGGGCATCGTAATATACAGATAGGGCTCCTTCAACACTTCCTACCTCAAAATCCGTGGTCAGAGAAAAATTCTTCTCTTTTATTGAAGTTACTCTCTCCTTGGTCAAACCTGTGGCTACTGCTACTTGCTCGTCTATCCAGTCTCCTCCCCTGGAAATGCTGAACGACACGATCGGAGTGGCCATGTATGCCACGGTAACGTTCGTCAAGCCTGCTCCTACACTTATACCTACACCTGTAAAGCTGTATTTACTCAACTCGGAATAGATTACCGCCAGTGCCTCATCTATCACTTGCGTATCATAATTCAATCTCTTGGATAGGGCTTCCACAGTTCTCTTATGGTAAAGTACGTTCATATTCGAATCGACCGGGTCTGCTGGTGTGGAAAGACAGCATAGCTCGTTGTGGGTAATTGGACTGGAAAGAACCTTTTCAATGATCAGTTTGATCATAGGAATGGATTCTTTTTCCTCAGGGCTGATTATACCGTGCTTCATCGGTCTCCTTACGTTCCTGCCAAATACGTTGGCGAATTTGAAGGCGTCCTCCCCTAAAATATGGAATTTGTCGTCCTTTTCTATATACAAGACCTTTGCCATATCCAGCATGCTTCTGGTAACATCACTGGCCTCTATTTCAAGAAAAGAGTTTCTTTCTTGTGCAAAAGCGGTAGAGTCTCCATCTTTTTCCGCACAAATAATATTCATTGTGCCTACATCAAGTCCCTTTGCCATTTTATCAACTCCTTAGCACACGTGAGTGCAGTGTAATAGTATTTAACATTGGCGTAATTGTAATAATAATGAAAAGAATGTGGTGTCCTATATAAATTAAAAAAGTATTTAAAAAGTAAAAATTATTATTTAATTAGATAATTTTTGAATAAATCTATTGTATCTACTTTTTTCTTCCTTCTCTTTATCATCACTTGAGGTGGTATCTCTCAATAGACTGGAAACTTTCTCTAGATCCTTATCTACAATCTCTACACGTCCAGATCCAACATCTTGAAGTATTTTAACTTCTTCTACTCTATCTTTAACCCTGGTGGTTTCTCTATCTTCTTCAAATGCACTGCTGGGTCTGAAACCACGCATATCGACATCCTTAAATCCCAGACCTGAATCAGAGAACTCCACCAATCTTCTGGAGGATTCTTCAATGGCTCTGTCAACCTCTCTCTCAATATCTTCTTCACTATATTGGACTTCTTGTTTAATGCTCACCGGCTTGCCCTCAATGAGGTTTAGCACTGCGTTGGCGAAAGAGTTAGCCACCAGAATAGTAATACCTCCTGCGTACAGAAGGATGATGTAAGTGATATTTGGGTAGAACCAACCCTGAGGGTATTCCAGCGCAAATTTACCCACACCAGCGACAGATAGAACAAGGCCCAGGGGGATTACGTAGTTGGTGTAAACGCTTCTCTGCTTGACCATCAAATTTAGACCACCAATAGATACTGCCAGACCAAAGGCAACCAAACTATATGTAAAGTTTATCTGAGCCGGGTCAGAAGCTCTGGTGAGATTCACCGAGATCGCAAATACCACACCAGCTAGAGCTAAAATAACTCCGGACAAAAATGCCAGTGAGGCTGTATAGTATTTTAGTTTTGAGGTCATGCAATGGAACCTAACTAGCATGGGTATAAATAGGTTCTTTAATTTCCACAATAATGATGAGGCTTTCTAAGTCCTCTGTTTTTATATTCAATTAGATCATACCTGTTCATAAATAAAAAAAGATGAGTACCATCCATTGTTAACCAAATCCTACTTTTTATTAACACAAATTATATATATTCCGTTAATACTTCAACCATTGAGGTGATATTAATGAAGATCCAGAAGGTCAGAAAAGTGATGAAAGGCACCTGCAAGTGCAAGAGTTCTTGCTAATCAAGCAGTGCATTGAATACCCAATTTCTCAATTTCTAAGTTATTTATTTTAAGAAAAAAGAATAAAATAGTTTATCACTGTTCACCGTTCCCAGTCCACTGTCCACTGTTTAATTACTCAACCTTGAACACAGCGGGGGTTATGGTTTCAGGATCGACCATGATCTCTATCAAAGAAGGTTTATCTGATTTGAATGCTTTTTCCAGCACATGGTCCAGTTCTTGTGGGTCTCTAACTCTGAAACCTTCTCCTCCGCAGGATTGAGCATATTGGGCAAAATCGGGGTTGGGAAAATCTATCCCAAAAACGGAGAACCCTTCTGCAGACTGTTCTTTTTTGATGTTCTTCAGTTTACCGTCGTTGAACAGGATGACCTTCAAGGGGAGGTTCTCTCTGACGGCGGTGGTAAAGTCTGCCATCAGCATCCCGAATCCTCCGTCTCCGGTTACACATACTACCTGCTTTTCGGGATAGTCCAGTTTGGCGGAGAGAGAAGCAGGAAACGCGAAACCCATACTTGCTACGTTGGCAGAGAGAAAGGTTTGTTGTCCTTCGCAGATGAACTTCCTGTAGAACCAGTAAGTGTGATCACCCACATCCACACAAATGATGGCGTTGCTGTCTACATGCCTTTTGATCGCCTGTATGACGTAACCGGGGTGGATGGGGCTCGAAAGGTTGTGGGAATCTTCGTCGATCTCGGAGAAGAACTCCTTCTTTATGGTGAAGATATTGGATAAATAACCCTCATCACTCTGTTTCTCTTCCAGCTGGGGAAGCATCTTCTCCAGCACTGGTTTTGAATCTCCCACTATGCCTGCATCAACGTTGAAGGTCTTTCCCACTCTGGAAGGGTCCACATCTATCTGTACTATCTTGATCCCGGGAGGAACGAGGTTAGCCTGCCTGAATATGGACCCTACAATTATCAGCAGGTCACAGTTCTTGATGGCTCGTACTGCGTGCGGAGTGCCGATCGTCCCCAGAACCCCCATGCTGAACTGATAGGTTTCATGGACCACTCCCTTTGCTCTAGAGGTGGTAGCGATAGGTGCTTTAAGCTTTGATGCCAGATGGGTCAACAGTTCACCTGAGTGTCTCGCTCCCCAGCCGGCGAGTACAGCTGGCCTTTCGCTTTTATTTATCAGTTCAGCGGCCTTTTTTATTTCTCCTTCATCGCCACCGGCTCTCACCCTGAACAATCGCCTTTCAGGCTCATTTATTTTATCGCTTAGCCCTTCTGAAAGAACATCGGTAGGACAGCTAAGAACAGACGCCCCCGGATTCCGGTAGGCAAATTTTAATGCCATCATGACCACTCTTAGTGCCTGATTTGGTCTTGCCACAGTCTCAGTGTAGGCGGCAAAGCTGCTGAACAGCTCGATCTGGTCGATCTCCTGTAAACCTTCGCTACCCAGATAAATCTGGGGAACTTGACCCAGCAAAGCCAGAACCGGACTCCTATCGTTCACAGCATCCATCAAACCGGTTACGAGGTTGGTGCTTCCAGGGCCCGCGATAGAGATACAAACTCCCGGTTCATCGGTCATCTTCCCGTGGGCATCTGCCATAAAGGCAGCGGTCTCCTCGTGCCTGGTCAGAACGAACTTGATGTTGCTCTTCCTTATAGCCTCTATCAGAGGAAGGTTGGAATCTCCGGGTATGCCGTAGATATATCTTACCCCAAAGGCTTCCAGTTGCTCTATCATCTTGTCCGCAACACTGGTTTCGGCTTCACCTTCAGTTGAGATCCCCAGGGGAACGAAAGCTGATTTAGGCGCTCCACAAACAGGGCAGGTCCAAGTATCTGGCAGGTCATCGAATTTGGTTCCTTCCTTCTCTTCATCGTAGATGTAGTTGCAGACAGTACACCTGTATCTGGCCATATTTTTTCTCTTTTTAGTTTAGCTCATCTGCTCTTTTTCAGAGCCTCTGATGCAGTAATACATGTTCTTGAGCTCCATCTTAGAGTATACAGGACAACTTCCACATATACAGCCTTTCTCTTCCTCTATACAGCTGCTTTTTCCTATAGTAGGAAAACAAAATCCACCTGCCTCCCCACACTCAACGAAACTGGGGCAGGTGTTGCAGATGCACATATCCAAAACCATTTTCTTTTTCTCTTCCATTTCCTTTTCGTCCATAATAAATCCCTCCTATTTTATTTTCTACTCTATTTTCCAGGTTCTTCTTTCTACAAGATTTATGAGCTACATACTCTCTTCAAGAAACCCTTCTACATTTACGTCCTTCTTCCTTTTAGCTGGAACCATTTCTTTCAACATGCTCTCGTCATAGGTTGGTCTGGATTCCGTGTAAAATATGCCGATGGGAATGTTCCCTTCGCCGCCATAATTCCACTCTTCCATCCTATCCATGACCTGTTCCTTCGGAGGTACCTCTTCCATCTCATAAACTCGCTCATTATAGATCTTGTAGGTGTTGAAATAGGTGTAACAGGGCTGGAGCACCTCCACAAAAGAGAATCCTTTATGCTTCATTGCCTCATCTATGACCATTCTGAGATTTTTCATGTTGTTGGAATAAGATCTGGCTATAAAGGAAGCCCCGGCCCCCAGCATGAGTGCAAGTGGGTTGAAAGGTTTTTCAACACTTCCCCAGGGAGTTGACTTGCCTTTGAATCCCTCGGGGCTGGTAGGAGTGAACTGCCCGGTGGTCAAACCGTAAACCCTGTTGTTGTGGACCACGATGGTTATGTCAATATTCCTTTTAGCGGCGAACATCAAGTGGACCAGACCCTCACCATAGGCATCACCATCTCCGGCGAAACCTATCACCGTCAGTTCTGGATTTCCAAGCTTGACACCCGTTGCTGTGGCTGGAACCCTCCCGTGTATGCTGTAGAAGTGGTTGAGGTCTATATAGTCCACAAGTTTGGCATGACACCCTATTCCGGCGACCATAACCAGATTATTCTGATCCTTTTGAGCCAATACTTTTTTGGAGGCATTGAGAATGGCGAAGTTCCCGCATCCAGGACACCAGGTGTTCTGAGCATATGATTTCAGCTCTTTGTACCCCTTGTTCATTGTATTACCTCCTTTCTGAGACGTTCGATAAGCTCGTCGGTAAAGAACGGTCTGGCATCATATTTGAGCACTTTTTGGTCCACCGTGATTCCATTATTGGTCAATAGTCTGGCTAACTGGCCGGTGGCATTTACCTCCACAGTAACTATCCTCTTGGCATCCTTGATATAACCGCTCAAATCCGGGAAGGGCTCCATAATAATGGGCTGGACCACTTTAAGCCCTAATGTATTGGCTGCCTCAACACAGGCACCTTTTGTAGAGCCCCAGGTAATTAGTACTGTATCGGACCCAGAGTCTTCACCGTAGGTCTTTACTGATTCAACGTTCTCTATCTGCTTCTTGATGGCTTCTTTCTTCCTCAATCTCTTTTGCTGCATAAAAGCCACTTTCTCACTTTCCTCCGTCGTGATCCCGTATTGATCATGCTCGTAGCTGGTTACCTTGATTATGGCAGAATCATCTCCAGGGAAAGCCATAGGAGAAACGCCATTTTTAGAGTCTTTATACCTCATGTAATCCCCTTTACCGTCCCACAAAATGGGTTCCTCTTCCTCCACCCTGTACATGGACGAGTCAAAACTGTAGTTACCCTCGCTCAAATTCTTATCTGACAGGACTATGGATGCCATCTGACATTTCCATGCAACGTTCATGGCAACACCAGTGTAGTAGTACGCTTCCTCAGCGTCGCCAGGAGCGACCACAAATCTGGGGAACTCTCCATGCCCTGCATTTAAAACGAAATGCAGGTCCGATTGCATGGTGTAGGTAGGAACTCCGGTGCTGGGTGCTGGTCTCTGGCAGACAATAACGGTGATGGGCGTCTCGCTCTGGGCAGACAAGCTAAATCCCTCTACCATTAGGGAAAAACCACCTCCCGCTGTTCCCACCATCGTTTTTGCCCCGGTGTAAGCCGAACCCAGTGCCATGAGTATGACAGCTATCTCGTTCTCAGGATGAACTACCAGGGTGTTGAACCTGTCCCGGTTGGCAGCCATAAAGTGAAGGATTCCTGTAGAAGGCGTCATGGGATACGCATAGTATGAGTCCATTCCCGCTTCAATCGCTCCTAACCCTATAGCTTCATTAGCCGAGATAATGGGCATCATTTCCTGTTCAAGGTTTTCCACCTCTACTTTACTCGAGCTGGCGGTATCATATGCTTTTCTGGCTATCTTCAGGTTGAGCTCGGTCTTTTTGGGCAAGAATTTGCGGAACACTTCTTCCACTACCTCCCAGTCAATTCCTACAACTTTAGCGATAGCTCCCAGAGCCGCAGAGTTGCGCATGATGGAGATACCTTCCATTTCCTCCACGATCTCTTTAAGAGGAACTCCTATTCCTTCAGTTTCGATCTTTTTACTGCTGTCGAAGAGGATTACCCCTCCTTCGTTCAGATTGGAAATGTGCTTCTCTACAGTCTGTTTGTCCAGAGCTACTATCAAGTCGATACCTATGTTGTTGGCTTCAATTTTCTCTCTGGAAACCCTTACAAGAGAGAAATTGTGTCCTCCTCTTATCAGTGAAGGATAATCATCGTAAGCGAAACTTCTATAACCGTATCTATTGAATAATCTGGCAACCATGGTCGCAGCGATCCTTATTCCGTCCCCCGCTTTTCCTCCAATCAATATAGATATATCATCCATTAATAACCCCCCTTTTACACTTAATTCTTCTATAATTCCCCCCAATAAAGCGAAATTAAATTTTCAATTATCGGTTATTCTCATTATATCAATTAGTCTAATAGCTCAAAGTCCTCCTTGGGTGCCCCACACACAGGGCATATCCAGTCCTCAGGTAGATCCCCAAATTTCGTTCCCGGTGGAACATCACTATCCGGATCACCTTCTTCCTCATCATAAACATATCCACAGACAGTACACTCATACCTGTTCATTATAACACCTCTCTATCACTAACGCAACTCATACTGGCTCGTTTCGTTTGGTTAAGACTTAGCGGTTTAACTGGATTTGATTTGACGGGCAATTTTCTCCCCCAGTTCATAAGCCTTTCTCACCTCATCTTCGTCTGGCCTGTACTTTACGGTGAATGGTTCTATGGTATCCCATTTAAGCTCTTCAAAGAACTTGTTCATCTCTCTAACCGCTCCTCCACCCCATCCATAGGAGCCGAACGCAATACCTAACTTATCTCGTGGTTTCAATCCCCTGAGATATGTCAGGAATTCGCCCACAGACGGATAAACCCGGGTGTGCATGGTCGGCGAGCCGATAGCAACAGCCTTCGCATCCAGGATCTCCTTTAGAATTTCACTCTTCAGATCGTTCCTGATATGGAACAACCTGACGTTGACCTGTGACCTCGCTCCGTCAGCAATTTCTCTTGCCAGCTTTGCTGTGCTATCATAAATGGTGTCATAAACGATTACCAGCTTATCTTCTGATTCAAAATCGGCCCACTTGCTGTAAGCTTCAATGATCCTGTCCGGATTCTTCCATATGATCCCATGACTGGGAGCTATCGTATCTATCTGTATCCCCAACTCCTCGACCTCTTTTAACTTCTTCTTTATTAGATTGGCGAAGGGCATCAAGATATTGGCGTAATAGATTTTAGCCCACTTCAGAGCCTCATCGACTCCCAGCTCCTCATCGTATCTCTCTACACTGGCTATATGTTGACCAAAAGCGTCATTGGATAGTAACAAATTATCTTCTTTAACGTATGTGGCCATACTGTCCGGCCAGTGAAGCATGGTCATTTCCAAGAAGGTCAGGGTCTTCTTACCGGTGTTTATCTCGTCTCCTGTACTAACTTCAGTGAATTTCCAGTCGCTGCAGTCAAAATACCTGCATAAACCTTCTTTGGCCTTTTTTGTACAAATTATCTCTGCATTCGGAGCCATACTCTTAACCTGGGCCAGGCTGCCGGAGTGGTCGGGCTCTATATGGTTCACCACAATGTAATCAAGTTGAGACAGATCCACCAGTCCATTTATCCTCTCCACTGTTTCGGAGAGAAAACCGTTTTTTACCGTATCCACCAGGGTTATTTTGTCATCTATGATGAGGTAAGCGTTATAAGTTGCCCCTCTCACGATCTCGAAGCTGTGAAAATCTCTTTCTTCCCAATCGAGGGCACCTACCCAGTAGGTACTGTCAGCAATTTCTAGTGGTTCTAGCGCCACTCTACCACCTCTTTTTCTTCATTTGATCAGCTTAAGCTTTGATCTCCATACAACTAAAAAAAGAAGCAAGGTCAGCTGAACATAGGCTTAAGCAAGACCACCTTTTCTGATTTCAGTTTGCTTACGTCCGTTTCTATATCCGGGAAAGTGTCGTAGTGCATGGGAATGACGTATTTGGCATTTATTTTCTCAATAACTTTCTTTGCCTCATCTATGTTCATGGTGAATTTCCCACCAACTGGAATGAGAGCTACATCGCTGCTTACACATTCCAGCTCAGAAGTGTGGTCCGTATCTCCCGCGTGGTAGACCGTTACTCCGTCCATGGTGATAATGTATCCTACATATTCGTGTGCCTTCGGATGGAACTCTTTTTCTATGTTGTAAGCCGGAACCGTTTCCACGGTGATCCCATTCAGATCCGTTTTCTCGTTCAGCCCCAGAGTACACGTAGTTTCTCCCTTTATCGAACATCCTTGTGGAATGACCACAGTTGTATTTGTACCGGAGAGCTTTTTGATGGCATCAAAATCCAGGTGGTCGAAGTGGTCGTGGGTAATGAGTATATAATCGGCAGTATCCAATTCAGCATCTTTGGGTAGGTCGTATGGGTCTATATATAGTGTTTTGCTCCCTTTCACCATAAACCCGGCGTGTTTTAGAAAAACTATTTCCAATCCCCCATATTCAAACTTAAACTCCTCCATGTGTTCATCTTGTACTGGGACTTATTAAATATTTCTTCTGTGATACTGGAATAGATATAATATTATACTGAATCTAATTAAACTATCACCTCTTTCATCATGACCCAACAAGAATTATTTATAAATTCCTTTACAAATTATTGTAAGGGTCAGAGCAATGAAACAGTTTACTACTGGCATTAATTTTCTGGATATTCAATTAGGAGGATTATCAAGCGGTAGTACAGTCTTGCTACTGGAGGAACCAGGGGCAGGAGCGGATATATTCTCGCTTCAGGTTGCACTGGAAGGATTGAAAAATGAGGAGAGGGTTCTTTACGTTACCACCGATGACACATTTAGTGAGTTAAAAGAGAGTATAAACATCTACTTCGATATATCCAGTGATCTGCTCTACGAGATGGATATAATGGACCTGGTCTCTACTAGAATGGGATTCCCCACAGAAGACGCCACAAGAGATTACTTGAAAAGAGCCAGATATGACACTCTTGGTGGTCTAAAAACATCCATCCGGAATGAAAGTTATGACAGAATCATCTTGAACAATATTACTCATTTCTTTACCCATTATAACAGCGAAGAGGTATTCAAATTAATAGAAGAGTTTTCTGGTATCTCTAAACAGAACGAGTCCATATTCTTCATGCTGATGACCAAAGCGATGTTCGACCACCAGACTGAAGTGGCAATGAAACATACTGTTGACGGGGTCATTGAGTTCTCCATGAGAGAAATCGATGATGAAGTAGAGAGAAGGTTGAGGATCCTCAAACTAAAAAGAGCCCTAGTCCCCAAAGCTATTTTGAGATACGACCTCTCCAAAGGTCTGAGAACTGAGCAGGTTATGAGGTCATTGTAGCGAAAATATTGAATAATCTAATTTTTAAAACCGTTGTAGAAATACACTTAACTATTAGGGGAGCTGACCACATACAATATTCGCAAAAATAAGTGGGGGTTTTTGGGAATGACAGATCATAATAGTCGATCGAACAATTTGATAAATGAGAAGAGCCCTTATCTTCTTCAACACGCTCACAATCCCGTGGATTGGTATCCTTGGGGGGAAGTAGCATTTGAGAGGGCAAGAAGCGAGGATAAGCCCATTTTTCTATCCATAGGCTATTCTACCTGTCACTGGTGCCACGTCATGGAGAAAGAATCTTTCGAAGACCATCAAATAGCCGAATTGATGAACGAAGCTTTTGTCAACATCAAGGTGGACAGAGAAGAGAGGCCGGATATTGACAGCATCTACATGCACGTTTGCCAATTAATGACCGGTAGCGGGGGATGGCCTCTTACCATCATTATGACACCGGAGAAAAAACCGTTCTTCGCCGCTACCTACATTCCCCGGGAAACAAGATTGGGGCGAACGGGGATGAGAGAGCTTATCCCTCAAATCAAGCAGGTGTGGGAGAATCAGAGGGATGATATAGATAATGCAGTTGAAAGAATACTTTCATCTCTTCAGGAGACGGAGTATGGTGAAGGAACTATCGACAGAGATATGCTGGATTACGCCTATCTGAAGTTATCTGATAGCTTTGATGAGCAGTATGGTGGTTTTAGGAGAGCCCCCAAGTTTCCCTCTCCTCACATTATTTTATTCCTCATCAGGTACTGGAATAGGACTGGAGTTAAGAACGCGTTGAAGATGATGGAGAAAACACTTACCCAGATGAGGCTGGGAGGAATATTCGACCAACTGGGTTATGGGTTCCACAGGTACTCCACGGACTCCAAATGGATAGTTCCTCATTTCGAGAAAATGCTCTACGACCAGGCAATGCTTTCCATGGCATACACCGAAGCATACCAGGTCACCAAAGACGAACATTTTCATAGAACAGTAAAGGAGGTCCTGGATTATGTGCTCCGGGACATGACCTCTCCTCAAGGAGGGTTTTACTCTGCGGAAGATGCGGACAGTGAGGGAGAAGAAGGTAAGTTTTACGTGTGGACAGAGGATGAATTGAAGCAGCATGTAGATGATGACCTCGTTTTGAAAGTATTCAACGTCCACAAAGACGGGAACTTCAGAGAAGATGTCAGCGGCTCGAAAACAGGTAGAAATATCCTTTATCTAAGAAAACCTGTAGCCGAGCTTGCTTCTGACCTTAAGGTCCCTCAGGAAGAGCTGGAGGCCCGCATACAGAGGGTTCGCCACAAATTGTTACAGGTAAGGGAAAAGAGGGTACATCCTCTCAAAGATGACAAGATCCTCACCGACTGGAACGGGTTGATGATAGCAGCACTTGCCAGGGCATCTTCAGCTTTGAATAACCCTGAATACGGGCAAGCAGCAGAGCGAGGTGTGGAATTCATTCTGAACAATCTAACAATGGATGGAGAGATACTTCACCGTTATCGGGACGGTGAGGCTGCTATCAACGGTTTTGTGGACGATTATTCCTTCTTCATCTGGGGTTTAATCGAATTATACGAAGCCACATTCAAGCCGGAGTACCTCAAAAAAGCTGTGGAGCTAAGTAAGAAAATGGTGGAGAAGTTCTATGATGAGCAAAAAGGAGGTTTTTATTTAACTTCTGGTTTTGGTTCTGGTTTTGGTTCTGATTTCGGCGAACAGATTGTAAGGAAGAAGGAGATATATGATGGAGCGTATCCGTCTGGAAATTCGGTGGCCATTTTGGACCTGTTGAGACTGGCTCGTATGACCGAAAACACTGAATTCGAGGATATTGCCAGCAGGTCAATGGAGTCGGTAGCGGGAAAAGCTTCCATAACCCCTGAAGCATTCATCCAGTTCTTGGTAGCGGTGGATTTTGCTATAGGTCCGACTAATGAAGTGGTCATATCCGGTGATCCACAAAATGAGGACACTGGTGTCATGCTGGATGCTCTGAGGCAGGAATTCATTCCCCGGACAGTGGTTTTGTTCAAGTACGGTGAAGAGCTGGACGATATTTCCGGTTTTACCTCCAATTTAACAGGTAAAGAGGGCAGGGCAACGGCCTACGTTTGCAGGGATCATAGGTGCAATTTACCCACAACCGACCCTGAAAAGATGATGGAATTCTTGGAACCTGACTATGGCTGAACCTGTTCTTCAACCAGCTCCTTCACAAGCAAGACCATAACGGCCACTATGAGAATGAGCAACGGCAGATGTCCCATGGCTATAGGTGCCAGCTCACCTGAGGGCTCTAACACGGACCTGGATACTCTTCCCGCATTGAAGGCAGATAGAACGACCAAAAAGATAATTACCAGTCTTTTGTTCAATTTCAAAAAACCCAATGCATAAAGGGCTGCATAAACCAGATTCTCTCCTACCAGGAACAGAGGGAGATCGGCAAAGAAATTGATACCTATATACCCTGCAATCAAGATCAAAAGCAGTGGTTGCAGTATCATATCTTCAATTAATTTACGAAATTTATATGTGTATTGGGTTCTAATTCAGGTCATTGGTTTCTCGAACCGCTTGACAGGGGAAATAGCAATTATGAGGTACCGGGAGGTATTATGGTAACTATCGGGAATGTAGAGCTGGCGTTGCTGCTCACTACTCTAGCAGGGCTCTCAACTGGTATAGGGAGTGTCATAGCGTATTTCATAAGGAATCCAAAAACGATCTATTTATCCTTCTTTCTGGGTCTCTCGGCCGGTGTGATGATATATGTATCTTTCGTGGAGCTTCTTTACGGAGCCATAGATTCTGTTGGTCATTTATATGGTGCTACTGCCTTTTTCTTGGGAGTAGTCTTGATCATGATCATAGACTTGATCGTGCCCGAGGAACAAAATCCTCATCACTGTATTGGAGTTTGTAAGGGGGAAGATGTGGATACAAACCTCATGAAGACCGGAATGCTCAGTGCTGTGGCTATCGCCATTCACAACTTTCCGGAGGGGTTGGCTACGTTTGGAACAGCCATAAATGATTTTCAGTTGGGAGTGATCATAGCTCTTGCCCTGGCTATCCACAATATTCCTGAAGGAATGTCGGTATCAATACCGATCTTCTATGCCACGAAGAACAAGAATAAGGCATTCAAGTACTCGTTTCTCTCCGGTATTGCTGAGCCTATCGGGGCTGTCATCGGATTCTTGATATTGATGCCTTTCCTATCCAAAGCTGTTCTTGCTTCTCTTCTGGCGTTTGTGGCGGGGATCATGGTCTACATATCCATAGATAAGCTTCTTCCTGCAGCTCAAAATTTCGGGAACACCCGCACAGTCGCTTTCGGTGTGGTACTGGGCATGTTCATTATGGCTGTTAGTCTGCTAATGCTCTAATCTTTTCTACTCATTGTCTGTATCTTATCTCTTTCAGAGTAAAAGTGTCTATTTTTGTGACAGCATCTCCGAAACCACCCACGTAGTTTGTGTAGGCACCAGCATAACCGTTAGAGATCCTATCTACAAAGACCCTGTCCTCTATTTCCACGCCATCCCAGTAAACGCTTGCCTCCCCATCGATCACTTCTACTGCCATTGAGTGCCAGCCGGCTTTGGCACCGCCCGGAATTTCTTCAGGGCTCCAGATCCTTACATACGCAGGAAAGTTGTTGGTGTCCTGACCCACGTAGGCCAGGTTGAGGCTGGAGTCATTGGTTTTGAAATCACATACCAGCCTGTAGAACCTGCCATCTATAGGATCCACCAGGAACGCTATTCCCTGTAGTGGACCATTATCCCCTTCAGTAGCATTACAGTAAACTTGTGCCCCGAAATAAAAATCACTGACCTGAGGAGTTACCGCGTAGCTCAAACTTGCAAACCCACCTGCGTTGGAGTTATCCAGAACACCAATGCCACCTCCCTGAGGAGCGGAAGGGTCAAACGAGCCAGCTAAATTATCGTGGTTGAAGTAGAGATAAGCCCTCCAGTTGAGTTCAGCTTCTCCGTTCGAGAAATTGTCTTTATAGGTATCTCCGTACTCAATTGAACTATCTGGAGAGTCCAGGATGTAGATTACGGTGATACCAACGACGAAAACAATAATTACCCCCAACAGTATCCAAGTGTTTGTCATTTAAAACTATAGACCTCTTTTACATTCATAAGGTTTTTTGTAAAGAATTAAATTGGGAAGTGGAAATGTGTATTAGAAAAGTAGAGAGACAGATGATCCTGATGATCCTGAGAACCTGTTGATTTGGTCAGAAGCGCTGGAAGTTACTGAATTACCGTTCAAATCAATAACGACCAAATGAGCTATTTAAGATATGGTTTTTATAAATAGAGAGAGGACCATAATAAAAAGCAAACCAAAGGTTGGGGGGTCGGATTGGTTCAGGGCCCTCTCTCTATTATGGCATATGTTTTACCCCCACAAATAGATTAGTAAAGAATAATGTAAAAAAAGTTAAAGGTTTAAAAATATCTGCCAACCTTTTTCTGTTAGCTCTACAGTTTTTGTCCTTCCCTTTACTTCATTCATGACGTAACCTCTTGAGTTAAGAGTTCTTACCCTCTTTTCGACCGTGGGCCTGCTTAAACCCAATGACTTGCCAATTTCTTTATAAATGGGTTTTATTCCTTTATTATTCTGAGCATATATAAAGTTCAATACTTCTAATAGGTCTTCGCCTAATCTGGCCTTTTGTCGTGATTCTATGCTCAAGCACTCTTTTTCCAGTAACTTTAGTCCTTTCTCATCAGCAGAATAAGGGTCTATAGACAAGATAATTATGAGATTATTGAGGTATGCAACGTCCTTTAGGTGCTGAACAAAGGAAATTAGATCCTCAAACGAATTTTTGAAGATCAGGTAGTCAAGTCTGTCTATTAAAATTGCTGACCTTTTCAAATCTCCTATCCTGGCCTCCAGATCCTCAATATCAGGAGGTGTTACTTTTCCACTGGTTTTTTCACCTACCCACAGGAACTCAAAGTCACATTTTATAATATTTCTCAAGTCACTTTCTGGAGTTCTGGAGAATACAATACTGGGGTACCCAACTTTACACAAATCTTCAAGAGCTTTGTGGGATAAAGAGGGGTTCGATTCTTTTACCAGGTATACATTCTCTTCTTTAAGGTTAAATTTCATCAAGCGTCTTCTCATTTCCCTTTCAACTTTTTTACTCTCAGTGATATCTCTGATAGTAGAGATAATGGCTTTAGGATTACCATGAGCGTCCCTCAACAGGGCAGCATTGACTTCCCCCAGGTGGTATGAACCATCTCTCCTGATAAGATTGTATTCAGCATTCCTGGTGAAACCCTCTCTGTAAGTGTTCTTTAAGTGTTTATAAGCCCGGTTACGGTCCTCGGGCGAAATCAGATCGAAAAAATTACTCCCAATCATTTCTTTGGCACTATAATAACCGGATAATTTAACCGCTTCTTCAGAAATGTCTATGATACTCCCCTCTAAATCAGTTACAACTATCGCATCAGGAGAAGCTTTTACCAGCTTTTCATACATCTCTTTCGATTCTTTAAGCTCTTTTTCTATTTTCTTACGCTTGCTAACATCTCTTGCAACAACAATAAAGGCTTTTAAATTGCCCTGAGAATCTTTAACACCAGCCGCATTGAGTTCACCGTAGAAACGCGAACCATCGTTTCTGACCATAGTATATTCCTTATCCCTGATATATCCGTTTTCAATACCTTCCTGAAAGTAATTTAAAACCTTCTCCTTATCTTCCTGGGCAGCAAAGTCCATGGAATCAAGTCCAATTAGATCTTCGGGCTTATCGAAACCAAAAATTTCAGCTGCCCTATCCGATGCGTAGATAATACGCCCCTCGAGGTCAATAATACCAACAGCATCAAAAGAGATCTTCACCAGAGTTTTATACATCTCTTCTGACTCTTTCAATGCTGCTTCAGCCTTTTTTCGCTTTCTTATATCTCTAGAAACCCCCAGAACACCCATAAACTTTCCCTCTTTGATTATGGGTTTGGTGTTGATCTCTACAAAAACCGATCTGCCATCTGAGGTTATGTACTCTACTTCATAAGGTGCCTTCGGTCTTCCTTTCATTGACTCCTCGAGGTTTTCTCTGGCTATCCCATGATATTTTTCAGGTAAAACCTGGAGAAAATGCATCTTTTTCAATTTCTCTAAAGAATATCCTGACCGATTCACGCCCACCTGATTTATGTAGGTAAAATACCCATTTTTATTGACAATAAAAACGGCATCCGAGAAATTATCTATCAAATCTTTGTACATACTATCATCCAGAAGGTCCAGCTCGTTCTCTTTTAGGTCATTTGCTTTTCCTGTCACCAAAAATTACACTCCTTGGGGATTAAATTGTTAATTATTAAGCTTTGCACCAGTACATATACATTTTGCTGATTTTTTACAAATTGATTTACCAGTTCCCCAACCTTTTTTGGTTACTTACTGACACTTGGGATTAATGTGAACTGTTGACTTGAAGTTGAGGTTAAGTGTTTTTAACTGTTATTCATAAAAATATATCCAGAATTACGTAAATTTTATAAGTGTTTAAAACAATTTAGTTTTAGATGAAAGGATTGGATGATGTTGATGAAACTTTAACAAGAAGTATGGATACTAAAGAACTGATTCTTCATGTCCTCCACCAGAGGGGATCAATACTTCAAAAGGACCTTAGAAAAGAGCTCAATATGGGTAGTGGAAGCTGTTCACGAGTATTGCGAAGGCTAGAGAAAGATGAATTGATAAAGAGAGTACAGGTAGTTGCAGATGGCAGCAGTACTTTTAAAATCCTTCTAATCGATTCTGATGTAGAGGAAGAAGAACCATCTCTGGAAAGCATAATGGGAAGCATTCGCTACTCATTAGGCATATCCCCGTGTTTTGGTTGTCCTGAAGAGGAATGTACCCCCTCAAAATGTGTCAAATTAGAGCTATGGTTCTTAGAAGAACACCCCAAGGAACAGGAAATTGAAGCCGAGCTTATAATGGGTTAAAGTTATATCTGAGTTCCATAATGATCACATTGGAGGACTTAAATTCATAAAATCAGTATATGGCACTGGTTTATTACCCAAAAACATTTCGAAAGATGTTCTACTTTTTTAATTTTTTATTGTTTGTATTCAATTTAAGGTTAAATTTCGCATCACTCGCAACAAAATTCTATCTTTAATACAATTTTTTAATCCCTATGTTGTCTAAATACGGGATAGGAAATGAGATCGAATTCGGTTCTGGAGAGCTTGTAGCTTTAACAGCACCCCCTGATATGGTGGTAGAGCTGATATGCAGCTTGAAATATGGTGATAGCGGTGTCAACAGAAACGACAGCAGCAGTATGCTCTACATTCCCGGGAATTCTTCTGTAGTGCTGCCGGGTTTTAATCGTATAAAGATAGATCTTGAAGTAAGAAGGTCGTTTACGGTCTATCAGCTGATGCAGGTTCTGGAGGAGGCTCATCAGAGTATTGTTTTTGTAGAATATGATGTTGAGCTGTGGGAGGATGTACCTTCTTTTTCGTCAACCGGAGTTTTGGAGGCTCTCGTGTGGAGAATGAAGGAATTGACCCAGCAAGGAACTTCTGTAGTAATCTATGCTCCTCGAATGAACGCACTTGACTCCTTGAGCAGATACGTTGATAGGGTAGTAAATGTCGACCACATCAATAAGGGTTTTGCAGTTCGGGATTCCAGTACAGGAAATAAAAAGCTGGTAAATAACCAGAACAGGAGTTTAAGTGATTTTTATGGGTAGGACTATGTCCAGCGTCAGAATGGAAGTAAAAAAGATCGCTGAAAGGTGGGTCTCCGTAAAAAAGGCTTTGAAGAAAGAGGATCAGCAAGCAGCCCAGGAACTGGCTGCAATGGCAAAGAAACATTCCAGTGAAACTTTCTACCTGTTCGATGACCCTCTTGAAGCTGCTGTGTTCTCTGTCCTTCTTGAAATGCAGAAGAAGATAGATGAGAAGAAAGGGGAAAAGAAAGACGTAGATGATACTGGATTGCTCCACTGGCAGGAAGAAGGTTCAGCTGTGGACCAAGGATAGTGGATCCAGGAAGGTAAGGAGAACAGAGTTCGATTATCAGCCCTTCTTCTACCTGCACCTTCCAGACCCTCACCGCTTTGGAGACATGCTGGACGAACTCGAGACCACTCATGTAGTTGAAGAATGCGAATTCACTACCATATACCGGGAACTGGACGGATACAGGATCTACTGTGGAGCAGATGAAATGAGAGAACTGGCAGAGAAGATAGAAAGCCATACCAGTTTTGAGGCCAGGCTGTATAATGTTGATGTCAGGCTCGACCAGCGGTTCTTCGCCGAAAATGGGCTCATCCCTGGAAAGCAGACCAGCAGGTTCGATGCACACCCGGGATTTGAAAATGTGGAGATCGCTGAGGTTGAGGTCAAAGGAGAGAAAAATTACCCCTCAAAAAAGAACAGGGTAGCGGAAATAATTCTGAACGGGTTTAAGCTGGAGGGAGATGAAAAGACAGTTCTTCAGGACTTCTCCCGGCAATTAGAGTTCAATGACCCTGATATAATCCTGTTCCCTCATGCCGATTACTGGATGGACCTCATGTTGAACAAATGCAGGCACTACGGCATATCCCTTTCTCTTTCCATGAGCCGGAGTGACCATGGTGATGAGTTCAAAAGACTTACATCCAAATCCTATTTCAGCTACGGTAGGGTGTATTATCGGCCTTCTGCTTATCTCCCCCAGGGGAGGATACTTATCGATACCATCAACAGCTTCAACTATAGAGAAGGAGGGTTAGATGGCGTTTTGCTCGCCGCCCGTTTGGCGTGCATATCACCCAATTATGCTGCCAGGTTCACCCCCGGGACATTGATATCTTCTTATGAGGTTTACGAAGCTCTCGAGAGAGGTATCGCTATACCCTTCAGAAAGCGGGAGGCGGAAAAGACCAGAACTCTGGAAGACCTCAAGCTGGCGGATAGAGGCGGGATGATATTCCAGCCAGAGCCGGAAATTCACGAGGACGTGCATCAGCTTGACTTCACTTCCATGTATCCTGCAATCATAGTCGAACACAATCTATCTTCTGACAAGGAGAATTTCCTCCCCAGAGTTCTAGAACCGCTGCTGAACCTGCGCATCGACACTAAACGGAGAAAGAAGACCGATCCCAGTTACAAGGGCATTGATTCTATACTGAAATGGATGCTGGTGACCTGCTTCGGCTACACCGGATATAAAAACGCCAAATTCGGCAGGATCGAAGTCCACGAATCCATCACCAGGATCGGAAGAGAGATCTTGCTGAAGACCAAAGAGCTGGCAGACAAAAGAGATCTGGAGATCCTGCACGGTATAGTGGACTGTCTGTGGGTAAAAGGAGACGAAATTGAAGTTAAGAGTTTCAAACAGGAAGTGGAGAGAGAGACGGGATTGCTTACAGATCTTGATCACTACAACTGGATATCTTTTCTTCCCATGGCGGATGAGACCGGAGCATATAATCGATATTACGGAAGACTGGATACTGGCGAGCTCAAACATAGAGGCGTCGCGGCTAGAAGAAGTGATGTGCCTCAATTCGTAAAGGACATGCAGCTGGAGATCTTCGAGGAGCTGTCGAGGGCTGAAAGTCTTGAGGGCATCTTGAGGGCCAAGGATACTGTCTGGAGGGTATATAAGAGTTACAGGGACGAGCTCAAGGGCATGAAAGTAGATCCGGAGCAACTGACGCTCCATAGAAGGCTATCCAGGCTGGATTATTCCAGAAAGTGTCCTCAGATATCGGCTATTAAAGCCTACAGAGAAGCGGGTATCTACGTGGCGCCAGGAGTTGATATCAGTTTTGTGGTCATAGACGCAGCAAGATGGATGGTCAGCCTTCCTTGGAGAGCATCCACCTACGATAGAGATCACTACCTGAGCATGCTCGATAAGGCGTGGGAAGAGATCTCTTATACGCTCAACAGGGCTTTAGAGAAAGCATAAAAAGAAAAAATATAGAAAAATAGATTTTAGGGTTTGGTTCTTCTACTGCAGCATCTGATTGGTATGTAAACTATGGAATTTATCATTCAGTAGAGCTGTGGCATTATTCAAGTGGTTTATAGCATCCTTTAGATGTTCCTGAGCATCACTTAAATCTTCAGTGCTATTGTTCCTTCCGGCGGATTCATAGTAACTTCCAGCCTGTTCAAAGTCTTCAAGAGATTCTACGTACTTTTCGCGCACTTCTTCCATATTTTGTGAAACGTTGTGATCATCGATTTGAGATAAAAGCTGTCTAGAATCATTCTTTAGGTCACGACCTGTGGATTCTAATTTTGTCCAGTTCTTATCCTCGATTGAAACCATAATTGGCTCGATATTACTCATAGCTTCTTTTTTGGCAATTGACAGCCACTCCACGAACTCCTTATCCTGGCTATCTGCTGTAGAGTTCGTCGTATTTCCAGGCTGGCTCATGGTCGGTGTTGATGAATTGGGGATTGAATTAGGCTGTGTAGTTTGTAAAGCTCCACTCTCATTTCCGTTTTCACCTGGTCCAGTGCAACCAGCTATTAAAATCACAAAAAAACATATGAGAATCAGTATTTTCAACTTCATATCGACACTCCTTTTATTTTTAACTCTCTACTACTGATAGTAACACCTCTAGTGACACCTCTCCAATGTTCAGGTTTATCTATGCAATACTTATACTTTATAATCCTTAAAGGTTTCTGAACTGAGAGGACGATCAGGATTCAAGAATTAAAAATAAAAACATTTCTATTTCGAGTTCTTCATGCCTATTCAAAGCACTGTCTTTCTGTGGAGTCGTTTCTATCTGTTCGTAAGAGGAAAGTGTTAGAGAACTTATGACGAAGGGTTTAGTTGAGGACAATCATTTTGGTTGACATGATCCCGCAGTATCGAACATGAATGTCCAAAATACTTCATATACCTCAAACTTCATATCTCGAAAGTGAGTAGAAAGAACAAAGACTCAGTAATCACTGATCTGGTATTACAAACAGGGTTCTGAACCCATTCAATTTTATCTTCAAGATCACTTGTGCTTCCTCATCATTATTTCTTCCAGTCTTTTGTTCATTGATTGGTCTTCATGAACGTGCTGGCACGTCAAGTAATGTTCAACTGCTGTGGTGATGGCATCTTTGGTTGCTTTCTCACCAGTCTTTTTCTTCAATTCGTTAAGCAATTCTTCGCTTAATAAAGTCTGGGCATGAACGATCTTTACCATGTAGACTTTTACGTTTCGCAGTTACTTAAAGTGGTATGAAGAATGTTTAAGGAAGGAAAATAAGGAATAGAAATTCGTAACCCTCAATCATTTTATTTTTTATTATGGTAAAAAAGATGTTCTGAAAATATGAAAATAAGACCAATTTTATTGTCCGATAAAAGTAAAATATTGAATCTGTGTATAATTGCCTGGCACTGACAGCCTCATGGTATTGGTACTAACGTCAACAATGCTCAAATTAGCCCCAATTCATTTTCACCTTGAACTAAAATTGTCCAGTCCGGAATGGTCCGGAATGGTTATTATGACCAATATAAAATCAAAAAGGTACTTAATTTATTAATGATTATATCTGTTATCAGGGTGGTAGATGGGAATATTTGTTTCACGACGCCCTGTAATAACGGAGAGGCTGGGGATGTCTTAGAGAGGGCTTAATTAAAAATAAGGGAGTCGGCCTCTCACGTTATAACTTTTAATGGTTTTTAGCTGAACTAGAAGTCCTGCTTAGTTTAGTTAACCGGTTAACTTACAGGGATAATCCTGACCTTTTACTGTCCTGACCTTTTATTGAGCCGAGTGAGTGATTAACCATTATTTCGCTGATAGGGAAGTCAAAAAGTGCCGAATTTATTCCAACCGCTTGAGGCAATAATTTAATAAATGAGAAGAATAAAGAAATAAAATCACTGGGGTGAAAAAAATGTTCGAGAAAATATTATTCCCGACAGATTTCTCTGAAGTCTCTTTACATACTCTTTATAACTGCATTCCTGAGTTCTCCCGGATGGGTGCCAAAGAGATCATCATTATTCACATAGTTGAAAGAGGTTTTTCCGTCGAAAAACAGGAAGCAAAGGCTACAAAGATGTTAAAAGAGATCACTGAGGAGTTAAGAGAGAAGGGTGCGAATGTCCGTTATATTGTAGAGCCATTGGGGCCTGTAAGGAGAAACGCCGCCGAAATAATATGCAACAGAGCATATACTCTGGAAGTAGATCTAGTGGTAAGCCCTACTAAAGGCGCCAATATTCTAATGGAGACTTTGATAGGAAGCGTAGCCAAATATTTAGTCAGGATGTGCGAAGTTCCTGTACTGCTGTTAAGACACCAGTGGGATAAGAAGAAAAAAGAAGCAAAAACAAAGATTGAATACAGTGAAACGTTCGATAAACCACTTATAGCTCTGGATTTCTCCGTATGCTCTGAAAGAGCTCTAGACAATATCAAAAAAGTTGAAGATATTGTTAAAGAGGCTATACTTTACCACGTAGTAGATTATGGGAGGGCCATGGACTCCGACGATAATATCAAAGAAGCAAAATACGTTTTGGACAGGTACGCTAAAACACTTTCTATGCCTGTCGAAATAAAAGTAGGTGGGGGAGAAGCTTCTGACAGCATTATGAGGGTTTCTAAAGATCTCCAAGCCTCGCTGATAGTGCTGAGTAAGACCGGAGGGAGTATGGTCCATGAATTCCTGGTGGGCAGCACTACGAATTCGGTGACCAGAAGGTCGAATAAGCCTGTACTGGTGGTTCCCTGCCACGAAGTTAAAAAGGCCAGAAAAAAGAAAAAGGAGAAAAAAGTCAGGAAATGGCAAGAAGAAGGAATGCCGCAGGCCTACTAAAACTTTAAACTTTTCCAGCATAAGCGGCGGCCACTTAATATTCTTTTTAAGATCAAAAGAAATAGAAGAGGTCCCGCTGGGATTTGAACCCAGGTTTCCTGACGAAACTAACTGATTACTCCCCAGACAGGAAGGATTGGCCATTAACTACCCTACGGGACCGGTTGGAGATCAATTGTAAATTTTATATATGGTATTATGATAATAGACATTCTTATACCTTTCGCTTGATCATGCTAAAGGCTATGGCAGGTGTCTAGACGAAAAACAAATAAAAATAGGGGTTTAATGTTTGTTCAATCTATTATCTCGGCATCCTCCAGGATCTCACAATCCTGTTCTTGCAGGTTTCTGTAATAGTCTTCCAGTAACTCCACTCCGTCCCTTCTGATGCTAGACGAATTCCTTATCATTCTTTTTAATTCGACCTCACTAACGCCCATATGCTCACCTCCTGGTTGGTTTGATCTCATACTTGTTTTCTGTTTTCGGGCATAACCAACTTCAACCTCATATACCTTATACTTTGAGAGTGGAGCGAAAGTATTTCAATAACAATTCAGTGAAGTTGAGGCATGGACCCCACAATTACCGTGGTTGAGGATGAAGGCATTACGATCATTGAGCATCTTCAATGCTGTGGCATTAAAGAAGGAAATGATGGGTTGGGAATTGTTAAGTGTAAGGGAGCGTGTGCGGGTGTTTTCACTAAAAATAAGCTGAAGGCCGCTCCTCTTTTAGTTACCCGGGAGAACCTTCGGGACAGCGAGGTAGAAGGACTGGTGGTCAACAGCGGGAACGCCAACGCTTTTACTGGTGAAGAGGGTGTGGAGAACGCCAAAAGAATGGCAGAACTCCTCTCCTCACAAATGGGCTGTGATCCAAACTCCATTCTGGTAGCTTCTACAGGAGTTATTGGACAACAACTGGATATGAACTGGATAGAAAATAAGTTAGACCAGCTCTACCCCCAACTGGATTCCACTAGACAAACCGCTTCTGATTTCGCCCGGTCCATAACCACCACGGACAAGTTCACCAAAGAATTCGTGGTTAAAGTGGGTGACGCATTTATTGCGGGGGTAGCAAAGGGGGCAGGGATGATCGCTCCCAATATGGCGACCATGCTGTCATTCATCTACACCGATGCCCGTTTCAATTCTCAGGAGCTACAGGAGATGCTCACCACAGCAGTTGACCGCTCTTTCAACGTTACAGTGGTAGATGGAGACACTTCAACGAACGATATGGTCCTGCTTACCTCTACAGGGCAAAAAGAGGTCGATAAGAGCTTGTTCCAGCAAGGATTGAACAATGTGTGTTATGAGCTGGCAAAAATGATAGCTAGAGATGGAGAAGGAGCTACAACGCTCCTGGAGATTGAGGTGTGGGGAGCATCAAAGGAAGAGGATGCCTTTAAGGCGGCAAGGACCATCGCATCATCACTTCTGGTAAAAACGGCTATCTTTGGAAATGATCCCAACTGGGGGAGGATCGTGGCAGCCCTGGGATATTCTGGTGCTGAAGTAGATGAGAACCTGTCCTTAACGCTGAAAGGAGCCAGCGACTCTATTATCTTGGTCGATAAAGGATCGATCGTGGACAGCGGAGATAGAGCAAAGAAGTTAATGGAGAATAATACGGAGATCAAATTCATAGTCGATCTACACAAAGGCGAGCATAGTGGTCTTGCCATAGGCTGCGATCTTTCTTATGACTATGTGGGCATAAACGCAGAGTACACTACCTGAGGAACAATTATTTACCTTAATTTTAACTATTCTATATGTCAAATGATTTTATCATAAGCTCTGTTCTAGCCGGTGTAGCGGCAGGTATTCTGGCCACAACGGTAATGACCATCTACCAGCTCCCTTTCTACAGGCTCTGGGGTTTGACCGGCATTCTGGAATGGCACGAAAATGCCTGTATCTCATCGTGGTTCATTAAAAGAAGGGCAGAAGAGCTTGTACCGCACGGGATGGTCTTCCACTTGACCAATGGTACGCTTCCAGCAGTATTCTTCTCCCTCATTTTCCCTTTTATCTTCGGGTGGGGACCCATCATACTTCTGGGGATAGGTTACGGGATACTGTTGTGGATATTTACTCTTGCTCCCATCCACAAACCTATCACGGGCTTATCGATAACGAAACATCCTCTGGGAATGAGTCCCACTCTTGTGAGTGTCTTTGGCCATGTCATCTACGGCTCGGTATTAGCTCTAACTGTGGGCTATGTGTCTAACTCTTTTTGATATACCATCCAAACCATGAAAATCAAAAATATTATAGTTAAAAAAAAATAACGTATTTTGTGCCCGTGTTTGGTGACTTTGACTGGAAGAGGATCCTGGTCTTCCCCATCTTGATTGGTGTTCTCTCCGGTATTGCGGGAATTTTTCTTCATGCTTCCATCGATTTCTTGACCAATTTCAGCTCTTATCTCAGCTCTTCAGATGGATGGAGTGTTCCATATTACATCCTACCTCCCATAGGAGCACTTATAGCGGGAATCATAGTCTATAAGATCGCTCCAGAGGCTGCAGGAGCCGGTGAGAACGCAGCTATCGAAGCGTTCCACACTAAGACAGGACATATCAGGGCGAGAGTGGCTGTAATCAAGTTGGTGGCGACTTCGTTTATTGTGGGGAGTGGAGGTAGTGCGGGAAGAGAAGGTCCACTGGGGCAGATATCGAGCTCGATCGCTTCCTGGTTCTCTACCAAACTGAATCTGGGTGAGAAGGACAGGAGAACCCTTATTGTTTGCGGGATAGCAGCGGGTGTCGGCAGCATCTTTAAGGCTCCTCTTGGTGGAGCTCTTTTTGCTACTGAAGTTCTTTACAAGAGGGACCATGAGGTGGGCGTACTCATCTACTCCTTTATCAGCTCTCTAACGGCCTTCATGGTCTTTGGCTCAGTATACGGTCTGGACGCGATCTTTGAGACCCAGATGGTGAGTCTCGGCCATCCTATCTTCATCGCCTCATATGTCGTTCTGGGTGTATTTGCCAGTATAGTGGGTCTAGCATTCATCAAATCCTTGAACATCGTCAATCACCATTTTGACCGGTTCTCCATTCCAAATTATTTGAAGCCTGCTCTCGGCGGTCTGTTCATGGGGATAGTGGCTTATTTCTCTCCTCAATCCATTGGGGTGGGCTATGAATGGATCCAGGACATGATATTTTCTGAATTGACATTGACCGTCATCCTAATACTGCTTGTAGGGAAAATCCTTGCCACCAGCTTCACCATAGGCTCTGGAGGTAGTGGGGGATTATTTGGTCCATCCCTGGTCATTGGTGCTGCTGTGGGTGCTCTGTTCGCCGAGGTGTTCTCCCTGTTCTTTCCACAGTTCGGGCTTTACGAGGCCTTCGTCCTGGGGGGAATGGCGGCATTCATTACTGCAGTAGCCAAAACACCCATATCCGCCATAATTCTGATGGTGGAGATAGCTAACTCCTACCAGCTCTTGCCCGGATTGATGGTGGCAGTCATTGTGGCATACATCTTGACAGGAAAGGAAAGCATTTATCCTGCTCAGGTTGAGAGCAGACTTCAATCTCCCGCCTTGAGAGGTGAATTGACCATAAACGTCCTGGAGGACATACCTGTAAGAAACGCCATGACCGGTGAAGATATCATTTTCTTCAAGTCCGACCAGAAAGTTTCAGAAGTCCTCTCCGTGATCGAGAGAACGGGGCACATAGGTTTTCCGGTGATCGATAAAGGAAGATTGGTGGGCGTTATCACTTTTGAGGACGTGGAGAAAGTTGAGGTGGAGGAAAGGGATAAGGTGCCAGTGAGTGAAGTGATGACAGAAAAGATAATTTCTGCTTATCCTGACGACAACCTGGAGTCCTGCCTGCAAAAACTGGTGGCGAATGACATAGGCAGAATACTGGTGGTCGAGAGGGATGACCCAACTAAATTGGCGGGACTGGTGACCAAGAAAGATATAATAAAAGCTCATGCTAGAGCCTATCATCCTGGAACGGAGTGATCTTATTTTGCTCAGGGAAGCAAAATAAGCAATTCTCCAACTTCACTTTTAGTATCACCAATTTTAAGTATTGAGCCCTTAAACTCCCTAACATCTTATCTAATCCTTATCAATAGACTAAGAGGAGGTAAAAGATTGAAAATAGCTATAGTGGGAGCAGGTCTGACAGGATTGAGTGCTGCCCTCCAGTTGAAAGAGTATGCTGACGTCACTTTATTTGAGAGATCGGATGTAGGAGGTTTGGCATCCTCCTACTGTCCCAGTTACTGTATCGAGAAATTCTATCATCATTGTTTTTCCGGTGATCAAATCCTTATTGATACTCTGGAAAGCCTGGGATTGAGCAATAAACTGGAGTGGCGAACTGCCAGGACGGGGTATGCTATAGGTGACCAGATATTCCCTCTTAACACCCCTTTAGAGATCCTCAAATACCCTCACATGAGCGTACCAGAAAAGGGCAAACTGGCTCTTTTCACCCTGAAGAGCAAAAACAGGGACTTTAAAGCTGAAGATGAGTCTTCTGCGGTAGAAAAGATAAAAGAGGAGCTTGGAGAGGAGCTATTCCAGAACTTCTTCCTCCCTCTATTGAGAAGCAAGTTTGGGGAAAGCTATCAGGACGTGAGTTATGCGTGGCTCCTTGCCAGAGTTGCCATAAGAAGCAACAGGAAATATGGAGGAGAGCAGCTGGGGTACCTCAAAGGTGGTTTTCACCAGATGATAGAAAAGATGAGAGAGGGGCTTGATATCCAAGCAGGAGAGGTCAGCATTTCCAATAATGGCGGGAATAATGGCGGGTTATCTGTGGGTTCAAAAGATTTCGATCTGGTGATATATACTGGACCCCTTCCTGAACTCGATCCTGAGTTACACCAGGCAGCTGAACTACCTCAGATCAAATATCAGAGCTCTGTTTGTGCTTTAATTGGTTCGAATAAGAGCATTACAGAGGACATTTACTGGACCAACATCAAGGACGAGCTCACTTTTGGGGCGATGGTGGAACACACCAACTTCATGCCGTTCGAAGATTACGGAGAGCATTTGATCTATCTTGCCAGCTACTCTACCCCTCAGGGATGGCTTTTTAACTCTAGCTACGAAGAGCTGAGGAAAAGCTATTTGAAGGACGTGGAGAAGTTCGGGTTGAAGCAAGAGGATATCAACTGGTTGAAGATCTTCAGGGCTAAGTATAGCGGTCCTATCTACGAAAAAGGCTACATGGATAAAATAACTCCATACAGAACGCCCGTGAAGGGGTTATATGTTGCAGGAATGACGTCCATCCCCAACTACCCGGAAAGAAGCATGAGCGGTAGTATAAAGACCGGCATGGAAGTCGCGCAAGTAGTTGAAAAGGACATGGGTTTCGGTTAAGATCAAAAAAATAAAATGAGAAGGGAGAGGCCCGCTAAAGGAGGTTGGAAGCAAAGTAGATAAAGCAGACCTCTCCAATACTTAACCTCTCCAACCGGCAATAATTATTTGGTTTTTCTCCTTAATAAAGGGAATCGAATTTATATTGGTTGTTATGATAATTATGAGTGTTGATCAACGGAAGAACTTGAGAGGACATAAATGGATATTCAGATCTCTTTGAATCTGGCGTACTGGTCGTATGTCAATTCATTACGAACTCCATCTCTGGCTTCCATGAATATGGAAGTGAAGTGCTCACAACTGATCACTGCTTTGGGATTGATGGCATTTTCCCGGGAGAAGTGTACTTCTCTTCCACAGTACGGACATACCGCTCTGCGATAACCTTTCTCCCTGTCATCCCCTATATACACCATCTGCCTATTTTCCTTTCCCAACTGCCTATTTCTTATCAAATCCATCGATAATAATTATTCAGTCCAATCTATTAATAACTTGATCAAAATTCCAACATTATAATTATTTTAGGCTATTTTTTGATATGCAATCAATATTAAAAAAAGAAGAATTGTTGATTCGCCAGTTCACATTAAAATTGAAAGCGATCTTATCGATCAACTATCTATTCTGTCTATTCCTTGATATGCTCCATTATGTCCAGGTATCCCATCTCCTTAAAGTACTTCTCCAGCAGATAGTTCACCAAGTCGCTGATGATTATGTTCTTCTCCTTCAGTATGTCGTAGTATATGCTTTCTATCCAAACCGTCTTTTTCAGTCTGTTCGACTTTCTAGTTGCTGTTAAATAGAAGGACAGGCTAATATCCTCCGTTAACAGGAACCTTGGTTTTGAACTCATCCAAACATACCCCCTCTCAACCGGCATATGTATACCGTTTTTAATAGCAAAATATCTTCTGACTAAAATAGGTTCATTTTCAACATGTCATATAGCACGTTGGTAAGCATGCGAAATTCTCTTTGACGTAAGATCTTCCTGGTTTTACTCTCTTCTTCACATCTCCTATAGAGCAGTCAAAAAAATTTATTATGGTCAGATATTACAGCGATAGAAAAAAAATCAATCACCTAAAAAATCCTCAATATCCAACCATCCGATCTCTCTCAGATGTCTCTCCAAAAGACGGTTTATGAGCTCACTGGCGTTGAAGTTATACTCTCTCATGATATCGGAATAAATACTTTCGATCCTCACAGTTTTCTTTAATCTGTTACTTTTCCCTGAAACAGTTAAAAGATAAGTAAGACCATCTTTTTCATCCAGTTCACCAATACGTGTTTTCATAAAGCATCCCTCTTGAAAATGCCAAAAATATGTATAACTTTTAATTTAAAAATAAGCTTATATTTAACATGCTGGTCGGCATGCTGTTCCATTCATTAACGGCGGAATTATATCCTCATTTTCGAAACTTCACCCCCCTAAAACCGGCCTGACGAGGTAAAATTATGGTAAAATTAAACTTCAATGTTCTGTTTCCATTGAGGTATTTCGCATTGGTTTCCTGATTTTCCCAGCTCATGGGTAAGGGCTTGACTTTTCTCAAATTCTCCATGGACCACGAACGTCCTGTCCGCATTGCATGCTCTACTCCACTTGAGGAGGTAATCCCTTCCTGCGTGTGCGGAGAAACCGTTTATGGTAAAGATCCTGGATTTAACGGCTATTCTGTCTCCATATATTCTCACAGTTTTCGCTCCATCGACAAGTCTTCTTCCCAGGGTGCCTTTAGCCATAAAACCTACAAGGATCAAACTGCACTCTTTTCTCCATATATTGTGTTTCATGTGGTGCTTTATTCTCCCTCCAGTGCACATACCGCTCCCGGCAATTATTATGGCGTTATTCTTCACTTCGTTTATTTTTTTGGAGTCATCCACATCCTTGGTGTATTTGAGATTGGGGACAGCAAAGGGATTCTTGCCTTTGATATCGTTCGTTTCCATGTTGTACAGCTCCGGATGCGAGATGAAAACCTTGGTGATGTCTATTGCCAGAGGGCTGTCCAGGAAGATCCGACATTCAGGTAGGTCTCCTTCTCTGTAGAGCTTGTTCAGAACATAGAGTATCTCTTGAGTCCTTTCTAGTGCAAAAGAAGGTATTAAGACATTCCCGCCAGCGTCAAAAGTGTGTTTAATGGCATCTTTGAGCTCCTCTATACTTTCATCAACGGATTTATGGTTCCTATCTCCGTAAGTGGACTCCACAATGAGGTAGTTTGCCCGAGGTGGGTACTCTGGGTCTTTAATTATCAACTTGTCATCTTCACCAAGATCCCCTGAAAATACGAACTTTTTGCCGGAATCGACCTCGATAAACGCAGAACCGAGGACATGACCTGCTCTATAGAACTTGATAGAAGTATTACCGAAATGCACTCTTTCGCCATATTTGGGGCTCTTCCATTTTAACTTTAAGCAGTCCTCAACATCCTCAGAAGTGTATAAAGGCTCTAAAGGTGGTTTTCCTTTTCTGGACCTCTTTTTGGTCTCAGTATACGCCTCTTCCTCCTGGATCTTGGCAGCATCGTATAGCATATACTTCGCTATGTCTCTAGTGGCTTCAGTAGCATATATTTCACCGTTAAAGCCATGACTAACCAGCTTGGGAAGCAGGCCGATATGGTCCAAATGAGAATGAGTCAAAGCCAGAAAATCTATCTCTGAAGGGTCAAAAGAGAATTTCCTGTAATTCCTTTTCTCCACACTGCCCTGGAAAATTCCGCAGTCGACAAGAAGTTTTTCTCCATTTTCTAGTAGAAAACAGGAACCTGTAACTGTTCTCGCTGCTCCATAAAAGTGCAAATGCATATTTCTTCTCTGTAATTAAATATAAATGGGTTTTGGTATTGTTCGTACAAAAGTGACCTGAATAGGGCTCAATCATCTCTCTGGTTAAGGTCCAATTTTAATTACTGTAGGATATGCGGTAGATGGCACCAGCCTTATCATCGGATATCAGAATAGAGCCGTCGGGCATTACCAGAACATCGACTGGACGACCCCAAGAAATACCTCCCTGGAGCCACCCCTCTGCAAATGTGTTGTAGGAAACGGGGTTGCTACCATCCAGCTCTACGAAGGTTACCCTATAACCTATGGGCGTCTTCCTGTTCCATGAGCCGTGCTCGGCTATGAAGATGCTCTGGTGGTACTTTTCAGGGAACATGTCACCAGTGTAGAATCTCATTCCCAGGGCAGCCACGTGAGGATCGAGCTCAATCTCAGGCTGAGCAAACTGACTGCAATTCTCACCCTCATTTAATTCCGGGTCGCTGATGTTATCTCCGTGGCAGTAGGGGTAACCGAAGTGCATTCCAATTTCAGGTGCCCTGTTCAGCTCGTCGGGAGGACGATCATCTCCCAGCCAGTCCCGCCCATTATCCGTAAACCACAGTTCTTCGGTTATGGGATGCCAGTCAAAACCTACAGTATTTCTGATACCTCTGGCATATATTTCGAATTGCGAACCATCGGAATCCATTCTGGTGATGGATGCAAACGGGTCTTCAACTTCACAAATGTTGCAGGGTGCTCCTACCGGTACGTATAGCTTATTGTCAGGTCCAAATCTGATGAACTTCCACCCATGGGTGCCTTCCCCGGGAAATCTGTCGGTAACTACTCCGGGCTGTGGGGGAGTTTGCAGTGAGGACTCGATATCTTCAAATTTCAATATACGGCTTATTTCCGCAACATAGAGGGTGCCATTTCTAAATGCCACGCCGTTAGGAGAATTCAGTCCCTGAGCAACGATCAAAGTCCTGTCTGCTTTGTGGTCTCCATTATCGTCTAAAACAGCGTAGACCTTCCCGGGGGACCTGCTTCCCACGAACAGGGTTCCATTGGGACTCAAAGCCATTGAACGAGCTCCTTCAACCTCGCTGGCATATACTTCGATGTTAAACCCCTGAGGTAGAGATATCTTATTTACGGGCAGGTCATCACTCTCAGGCGATGGGAACAGAGCGGAGAATATGCTGAAAGAGAACACAAAGTATGCAAGTAACCCTACAGCAAGAATAAATCCTGCGAAGACCCACCGTTTCTTCAACCCCATCTATAACTCGTTTGTGTTAAATGGTATATCCCTTTTTCTCTTATCCAAACTCGAAAAAGAGCTTCTTGTAGAGGCTCTCACTCTCCATAGTGGTTGTAGCTAAGCTCTTCAAGGCTTTCCCCCAAACCATGATGTGATCGACCTATGTATCATATCCACTTCTTATCGCAGTCCAGTTCTCCGATTATGGTGCGGCTTTCTGTGTCGTTGAGGTTCTCCGACACGAAATAGAACATGCAGTAGTCATTACCCCAGAAGTAATGCCTCTCGTCTTCTCTGGGTAAGGAGAAAACTTGTTCGTTTTCCACCTCAAACTCATTGATTTTGGCGCCCCAATCCTTAAAACTTGACATGGCTTGAACCATTTTATCCGTCTCATTTTGAGCTAAGGAGCTGTTGGAGTAAGTGGCGACCCACAACATCACCGACTTATCATCCTTTGCATATTTGAAAACCGCTACATCATCTATGTAATTCACTCTCCCTATATGCATCTCCTTGACCGACTCAAATGCCCTTCCTTCCACTGCCACAGTATTCTTCTCCATCCCCAGTAGCTCCTGAGGAGCTATCTCGGTGGCTTCTTGTTGTGCACAACCTGAAAGACCGCACGCCACCAACATCAAGGCGAGAATGATCATTGATTTTCTCATAAGTCTCAAATCATGCTTTTTTAAAAAAAGTTGAAAGGAAGGATGATCAATTTTTCTCTGTATCCTTCGAAGTTATCATGATCGACTATCACTTCTAAGCATTTTCTTGCCTAGCAGTTGTTTCTTTCTTTTTTATTCCCTTACTCTTCGCTATGTTTTTCTTCACTGCTCTCTTCTTTCTTCTTTGGTAATACTTTGAAGTACTCCAGCATCTCAAGCGGCAATGGGAACAGTATGGTGGTTCCCTCCTGGGTAGCAGCATCGTTTATGGTCTGAAGGGTTCTAAGCATCATGGTACCCTTACTACCGGACATAACTTCTGAAGCATCAGTCAATTTCTTGGCAGCCTGCATCTCAGCGTCAGCTCTGATGATCCTGGCTCTTCTCTCTCTTTCTGCTCTGGCCTGCATGGCCATAGCTTCCTGCATCTCGTC
>JAWODI010000064.1:0-26223 GCA_046483365.1 Archaeoglobaceae archaeon
ACATCTGCCTTAGGTTATGGCGATGAAATAATTGAGACCCAGCGATTCGGCTCCTTGTGGGAAGAATGGAAGAGAATGAACACAAAAGATGTGTTCTCTTTAAAGAGCCCCATATTATTCTTCATTTACATTAACCAGTTGGTAGTTATTTCTTTCCTGATTATAATGCTTCTATTTATTTGATAATAAAAAATGTGAATTAATAAATCATCTCTTGAGAGAAGAGTATGAGGGGACAGAACAGCGAAATATCCAGAAAATGGAGATAATTTGGTTAATAAAACCAAGTACAATGAAGAAATTATCTCAGTTATATATAAACAATAAACTGTGCTTACTGTTAATTTTGAAAGTATATTCACCTTTTTACATCTACAATCAAACATAAAAAGGAAGACTGCGGAACTTTGAGGCAATAAAAAAATCTCCAGTAGCCCCGTCCGGATTCGAACCGGAGTCATCAGGTCCAGAGCCTGAGAGGATTGACCGCTACCCCACGGGGCTTCAAAACAATGAGAGATGACCTTGATATTTATCTTTTACTGTAGGTTAATTTACGGATTCTGGCTGGTTGGAGCTTTGATCGCTTTATTCTCTTCGCTCCATAAAGTTGTTGATTGTCTGATAGATCTCCTCGCTTATTTCTTTGATCTCTTTGGTTCCGTTCACTCTCAGCCATCTGGAGGGGAAACTCTCTTCGATCATTCTCTCGTAGTAGTCTTTAACCTTCTTGAGGAGTGCAGCGTCCCCCTCGAACCTGTCTTTGTGGTTTTTCTGCTTTATCTTTCTCTCTCCTGAGGTCTTAACGGGAGTATCAAGATAAACAATAATATTGGGGAGTGTTACGTCCACCAGTCTGATCATGTCTTTGGCTTTTTGGTAGTCAAAGTTGTTTGCGCATTGGTAGGCGATAGTTGAGGGTATGTATCTGTCCAGTATCACCATATAACCTTCGTTTATCTTCTTCCTGATATCCTCTCTGTCCTTTATTATGTCGATCAGGTAGAGTAAGAATTGTTCATCCGGGTTCAGATTTATCTTGTTATCCAGGAAATCCTTTATTAGCTTTCCGTAGGAAGAATTATAGTCTGGATAAGAGTATAAAACAACCTTATAAACATCGGACCTGAAGGAGTTTCTCAGGTTCTCCGCCTGAGTTCTTTTGCCAGATCCATCTATTCCCTCAAAATCAATTACCATTCCCGGCATTTTAACTCGCTATTCGTTGAGTATTTGCTCTTGACCTTCCTAAAAGCTGTGATCCTGGTTTAATGATCACTTGAGGAGAACTTTTACCAGCTCTTTATCGTCTAACATGCCCATTAATCTGTTCTCCACATCTAGAACCGGGATGTGGTCCAGGTCCTGCCTAACCATCTCTCTGGCGCATTTTGATACCAGGGTCTGGGGATAGACGAATGCTGCCTTCTTCATATAGTTCTTCACGGGTTCTTTAGGCAGCTTCACAACACTCACCTCGAAATACTTGACGGAAAAGTCTCTGATGCTGTCCCAGGTCCAGTCGTCGTCTGAATCGCTTGAGGATGAGTAGTGGGTTTGCTCTATGAACTCTTCGATAAGAGATTCGGTCAGCATTATTTTCTCGTCAACTATACCTACGATCTCAGCACCATTATCCAGAACTGGGCAGAGTTCAGCGTTAGCGACCCGCATGATCTCTCCAACAATGTTCAGAGGAGTTTCTTCCCACACACAGGTGGTAGAAGCGGATATGTGATCTCTTATGGGTTCTTCGATAGACATTTCGGAGATCATCTTGACCATGTCTCTCAGGGTAATTATTCCCATCAGCTGGTTGTCCTTGAGGACCGGCACTCTCCTGAATTTGGTGTTGGCAAATATTTCAGCGACCTCCTCTATTGGATCATTGATCTGGACCGTTGTGGGTTTAGGTGTCATTAACAGAGCGAGCTGATCCTCGTCTATCTTCCTGAGCAGGTCCTTTCTGGTAACAATCCCGGCAAGGTCCCCGTTCTTAACTATGGGAACAGCGGAAATATGATGCTCTTTAAGTAACTGAAGTACACTATCCCTAGTATTAGGGAGAGTAGTGTATATTACATTCTTGTTCATTACATCTTGTGCCTTCACGGTTACCACAGAATATCAGATGGATAAATATTTTTTCCTTCAATGCATGTGTTTTTATGCTGTCATCTGAAACCACAAAACACAAAAGTTATTTAACTTATTAATTATAGGTTTAACCATGGAAGAAATAAAAGATCTTGCAGGTGAAGATGTGCTTGAGCTTTATAAGTTATTCAATGAGTTGATAACCAATAAACCTGATTCTCTCAAAAGGATTTACAAGCAATATTACGAATGGCTTCAGAGCACAGTTTACTGGGACGGGCAAGTAGTTAGCTAAATGCTGCCCCGTGTTCAGTTGGTGACGAACTCGCAACTGGACTGTGAATCAGGAGACCAGGGAAATCATAAGGTCAAAGGTTGAACAGTTCACCAAGTTCAAATCCTCCAAAAATCCCATCAATATCCTCTTTTTTAACCCGCTTCACCACTGAGGAGATCGGGCTCAGGGTGTAAGCCAGGTTCTTTTTTTTATTGAACACCAGCATATCAGGGTCGCTATCAAAAACGGAAAAACCTCTGAAGGCGGCTTTTATAACTTCCTTATCGTTTTGCAATAAATAAGAGGCAAAGGCCATCTCATTTAGAAGGGAAGGAGAAGCCAGCATCACGTTATCCGTCCCTAAAAGCCAGTTATGGTAATCCAGCAGCATTCTATAATTCTCCAGGTTGAGGAGGTCGAAAAAGGAATTAGAGCGGAGACATGATACTATAGGGATGTTCCTATCCATAGCCTCTTTCAGTTGAGACCTGGTGGCCATGTTCATGTGGACCAGTAAGTCTGGCTCCAGGCTCAATGCCCTTTCAACGTCGTGGGAGTCTCTTTCTCCAGCGTGGATGGCGAATATCTTATTCTCAGCTTTAACAACCCGCCTTATCTGGTCAATGAAGCTCTCTTCATGGTCTCTTACACTGCTCAGACTGAGTCCTGCGGTATAGTTGTCAGCGACCAATTTCTCCCCTTCTTCCAGGGTGGACGGTCTGGCAAGAGGATAGCACACACCTACTCTGTCCGCACTCTTTAGTATTTCAAGGCCTTCAACCCCTCCTTCTCTAAAATCCGCTAATGCGGAAGTACCTGAGGACCTGGCGATCTCAATAGAGGATACTATGGCCTGTTCAGCACTATCGGACGTTGAATGTCGGAACTTGTACCCTCCGGGACCAACAAGCTCTTCCAGGCTCATGGGAGGAGGGTCCTTGAGGTGGGAGTCTCCTAGATGAATGTGAGAGTTGAAGAATGAAGGGCAGGCTATATATTCAGTTTGAATGTCTTTTTCTTCAAAATCGGCTTTCCCGCTCTCCGGATCGATAGTTAGAACGCCCTTCTTTAAGTTCCCGTCAGCAAGTATCAGATCACAGCTATATTCCATAAAAAAGTAAAAAATAGTTAAGTTATTATGTTTTTTTATTGTTCTTGGAGATTCTGTTTTCCATCATTATTTTCTTTCTTCAATCAGTACGTCCTTGAACTCGTTGTAGGCAGCCTCGATCTCCCTGACAGATCCCTCGTCCTCTAGAGTGGTGACGTCTCCCACTGATTCTCCTCTAATGATCGCCTTCAGAACTCTTCTCATTATCTTGCCTGATCTTGTCTTGGGGAGCTTGGAGACGAAGTGTATCTCGTCAGGTACTGCCAGTGCTCCTATCTCTTCTCTTATGAATTTCTTGAGCTCTGATTTCAGCTCGCTGGTGTCCTCATAGCCGCTTTTGAGGATGACGAAACATACTGGCACTTCACCCTTTATCTCGTGGTATTTTCCGGTAACTGCTGCCTCACTGACGGCCAGGTGCTCCACCAGAACGCTTTCCAGCTCGGCGGTACCCAACCGGTGTCCGCTTATGTTCAAGACTTCGTCTATTCTTCCCAGCATCCATATGTATCCATCTTCATCTTTCTTGGCTCCGTCACCAGATATGTAGACGTATTTTCCGTCCATTTTCTTCCAGTACTGGTCTACATACCTATCGGGATCACCGAAGAGTGTTCTAAGCATTGATGGCCATGGTTTGGTTATGACCAGTTTTCCCCGTTCATTCGGCTCTGCCGGATCGCCGTTATTATAAATGTCTGCTTCTACTCCTGGGAATGGCTGGGTAACAGAGCCTGGTTTTAGTGGAGTGATACCTGGCAAGGGAGTTATCATGAACATCCCCGTCTCTGTCTGCCACCATGTATCCATGATGGGGCACTTCTCTTTCCCTATGTGCTTGTAGTACCATCTCCATACTTCGGGATTTATGGGCTCTCCTACTGATCCCAGCAACCTGAGGGAGCTGAGATCGTGTCTGTATATCCATTCTTCACCTAAACGCATGAAGAACCTGATCGCCGTAGGAGCTGCGTAGAATATAGTGACCCCGTACCTCTCAATAATGTCCCACCATCTGTCGGGATGAGGATAGTCCGGCGCTCCTTCATACATCATTACTGTAGCTCCATTGGACAAAGGACCGTAAACGATGTAGCTATGACCGGTAATCCAGCCGATATCTGCGGTACACCAGAATATATCTTCATCCTTTATATCCAGGACCCACTTGGCAGTGATGTGCGTTCCGACATTATAACCTCCGTGAACGTGTGTAACCCCTTTGGGTTTACCGGTAGTGCCAGAAGTGTACAATATAAATAATGGGTCTTCACTATCCAGAGGCTTTACCTCGCACTCTGGCCTGACTCCGTACTGGAAGTCGTGCCACCAGATATCCCTTTCTTCCAGCATGTTAACTTCTTTACCGACCCTTTTGAGGACGATAACATTCTGGATAGTGGGAGTGAGTTCAAGAGCCTCATCCACTATTCCTTTGGTGTCTATTACTTTACCTCTTCGATAAAATCCATCCATGGTTATCAGGACCTTGGATTTTGCATCGTTTATTCTCTCTCTAAGAGATGTGGAGGAGAAACCTCCGAAAACAATGCTGTGGATTGCTCCAATGCGGGCGCAGGCTAACATTGCCACCGGGAGCTCCGGCACCATGCCCATGTAAATGGTAACTCTATCACCTTTTTTCACTCCCAGTTTCTTGAGAGCATTGGCGAATCTGGTCACTCTGCGGTAGAGCTCATAGTAAGTGATAATTCTTCTATCTTTTTCAGGTTCTCCCTGCCATATTATTGCTGCTTTATTCTTTCTCCAGCTGTTTACGTGCCTATCGAGGCAATTATAAGCTATGTTTGTTTTTCCATTGATGAACCACTTGTAAAAAGGTGCCTCACTATCATCGAGGACTTTGTCATAAGGCTCAAGCCAATCTATCTCTGATCTGGCGATCTCATCCCAAAAGGCCAGATAATCTTCTTCTGCTTTCTTGAATACGCTGTCGTCAGTAACCCATGCTTTCTGTTTGTACTCTGAACCGGGTTCAAATAATTCAGTCATTTTTTACCCCCTGTACAATTGTTTAACTAAAATCGTTAATGATTATATATAATTAATGGTCTTGATTGAATTCCATTCAAATCAGTCTGAAATTTTTTCAACAGTTCCTGTGATAATAAAAAATAGAAGAAAAGTGATTCAACTACTCAGATTTAGCCTTTGAAACAGCCTGAATCTCCTCTATAGAAGTTTTGTCCTCTAGAGTGGATAAATCGCCCACTGTCTCCCCCTCGAATATTGATTTAATAACTCTCCTCATTATCTTCCCGGATCTGGTTTTGGGCAGTTTATCCACGAAGTAAATAGAATTGGGGGTGGCTATAGGTCCTATCTGTTTTCTGAGCTCCTTTACAATATCGTCTTTGAGCCCGTCCTCCGGATTGTACCCTTCTTTGAGTATAGCGAATACTATTATGGCCTCTCCTTTAACTGTATCGGGAACGCCTATTACTGCAGCCTCGGCAACGAATGGGGTCTCTACCACCACGCTCTCTATTTCGGAAGTCCCCATCCTGTGCCCTGCTACTTTAAGCACCTCATCTGACCTCCCCAGAATCCAGAAATATCCTTCGTTATCCTTAATTGCGTAATCTCCTGTAAAGTACGTCCCCTCGAACTTTGACCAGTAGGTCTCTTTGTACCTCTCCGGATCGCCGTAAAGACCCAGCAGCATGCTGGGCCATGGCCTCCTAATAACCAGGTACCCTTTTTCTCCGGGAGGGATCACATCGCCTCCCTCATCTACGACTTCAGCATCAATTCCGGGTAAAGGCATTGTTGCCGATCCAGGCTTGAGAGGAACAAGTTCGAGACCAGGAGCGGGAGAGATCATTATGCCTCCTGTTTCTGTCTGCCACCAGGTATCCACAATGGGACATCTTTCCCCACCTACGTGGGTGTAGTACCATTCCCAGACTTCAGGATTAATGGGTTCACCAACACTTCCCAGGATCTTCAAACTGTTCAGGTCGTATTTCTTTAACCAGTCTTCTCCATACCTCATGAACATCCTGATAGCAGTAGGTGAGGTGTAGAAGATAGTGACACCATATCTCTCCACGATATCCCACCATCTGTCGGGCTGGGGATAATCTGGAGCTCCTTCGTAAACCAGTATCGTAGCTCCATGAAGTAGAGGTGCATACACTATGGAGGAATGTCCGGTAACCCACCCCACATCGGCGGTACACCAGTATATCGATTCATCCGAAATGTCGAATACCCATCTATAGGTAGCACAATTGTAAACTAGATAACCTCCAGTGGAATGGACTACGCCTTTGGGCTTACCGGTCGTCCCCGAAGTATACAGGATATACAGGGGATGGTTTGACTCCACAGAGACCGGCTCTACATGCCTTCGGGCATTCTCCAGTAATTCATGGTGGTAAAAGTCTCTACCTTCTTCCATGTTCACTTCTTCATCCGTTCGTTTAACCACTACCACTTTTTCTACGGTGGGAGCGGATTTTAAACCTTTATCGACGAGCTCTTTGAGAGAGACCAGCTTACCTCTTCTGACTCCAAAATCAGCAGTTATGAGGTACTTGGCCCCTGTATCGTTGATCCTGTCAGCAAGTGCCTGACTGCTGAAACCTGAAAAAACTACAGTGTGCGTAGCACCAATTCTCGCTGTTGCCAGCATGGAAAAGGGAAGTTCTGGGATCATGGGGAGGTAAAGAACCACAATATCTCCTTTCTCCACACCCAGGCTCTGCAAAACCGAAGCCAGTCTGTTAACCTCTCTATATAGCTGTGCATAACTATAAGACTTTGTACTCCCGTCTTCGCTCTCCCAGTAGAGAGCCACCTTGTTTTTACGCCAGGTCTGCATATGCACGTCAACACAGGCATAACAGGCATTCAATTCACCTCCGGAGAACCATTTGGCAAAAGGAGGGTCCCATTCAAGGACTTTATTCCAGCGCTCGAACCAGGGTAACCTTTCTGCCTCTTTTCCCCAAAAACTCTCAGGATTGTAAAGCGCATCCTTTTGGATCTCAATAAATCTTTTAACCGGGTAAAACTTTTTTCCTTCCATAAAACCCCCTCCTAGTTTTTATCCTAACTGGGTACCTCAAAACATCTCAACTCTGATTTTTATTTGCCATTATCTTTTATATATATTTTATTAACAGAGTGACCGAATCAGTTAATATTAAATACAGTTTTAGTAGAAATAAAATCATGGCGAAAGGAAAAACCAGGTCAACGAAATCTGACAGCGCACCTCTGCAGTCTTCTGCAGGTATAATGAGGTATTTTGAGGAGGAAAGATCTAAATTCAAGATCCCTCCCAAAAGCATACTTTTGTTCGGTCTTGCTATTGGAATCCTGGTCACAGCTTTGAACGCTTATTATGGTCTCTGGCCCAGTTAGATCCGAGATAGTATTTATAGGCCGCTCTAACGTGGGGAAATCAACTCTTTTCTCCAACCTTTTTGGGCTTAAAGTCAGGAAGGGTAAGAAGCCTGGAACCACAATTAAACCTAATTTCTTTCAGTTCGGGGATTTTCTACTGACCGACATGCCCGGTTTTGGTATCATTCGAGGTGTGGACAGGGAATTGAGTGAAAGGGTTAAGGATTTTATAGTACATTATATTGAGCAGAATGGAGATAGGATTATTCTCGCTGTCCATGTAGTGGACGGGAAATCATTCGTAGAGATAGCAGAGAAGTGGGATAGCAGGGGAGAGATCCCTGTGGATGTTGAGCTGTTCTCCTTCCTTAGAGAATTTTCTCCCGTTCTGCTGGCGGTCAACAAGATGGATGCAGTAAAAGATAAGGATAAGAATAAAAAACTTGACGAGATCGCTCAATGGCTGGGAATGACGCCTCCCTGGAGTAATTGGGGAAGCACGATCTTTCCTATCAGTGCCAAGAAGAAAGATTTTGACGGTTTAAAGGATAGGATCAAGGAAGTGCTTATTGAGAACAAGAGACACGATAAAGTTAAGATTTTAAAGTAAACCATATCATCGGTATATGGTGAAAGAGAATGGAGAAAGAACAAGAAGGTGATACCTTGAAAGCACAGGATACTTCACAGCAAAAAATCAGTATTAATATTGAATTCAGCGGTTTTGAACCCCAGAAGAAGGAAATGGAATTGGATGCTACCAAAACCTATTCTCAAATGCTGCTTGACCTGGACATAAACCCTGAAACTGCTGTAATCCTTAAAGATGGCCAGCCTATACCCTCCGATGAACCTGTTGAGGGGGGGACAGTCAAGATCGTTAGAGTGATCTCCGGAGGTTAGACTTTTTTATTAAGATCTTTCAGGTAGCGAGGTTCGCGGTGAAGTTGAGGCTCTTATTATTTCGGTCTTTCCACGCAGTGTAATTGACGGTACCAGTATAGTTCCATTCTGCCACATCGAAACGCTCAGAATCAGCAGGTTCTTCGAGCATAACTACTTCAAATTCTATCGCAGCTCTGTGAGTCCAGTTGACTCTGACTGAAGCATGGGTGTGGCACCCGATACATGCTTCGTTGGTGGAGTTCATTGTAGGGTCCTCTTCTGCATCCTCCATGAAACCTCTATGGGCTGAAAAATTGTTGATGTTCACGTTATGGCATTCAGAACACCTGACGGTTGTTCTGTTATCCTCACACTCTGTATCGCTTCCTTGCTTATGGCAGATTGTACAGTTGTAATCAGTATGAACAGGACTGCTTTCAATCTCCGCGGCAATATCGTGGTAGTTATCGTGGCATTCTGAGCAACTCAGTTCTAATTCTTCATCAGATACACTGGTCTCGCTCAGAGTAGTATCATCTTCCATAAAAAAGAGTGACAAGTTGGGCAATAGGAACATGCCTGTTATGGTAGCCGGCATAAAGATCAAAAATAAGGGACGGGAATTCGAGCCGTTCATTAAGGCGAGAAGTTCGGAGAGCATAGTTACAAACCATTGATTTTATTCAGATCGTTCGGAAATTGGTTGATTAGCAAACAAGTTTTACAATGATCTTCCTTAGTAATTTTAACAGTTCTCATCCCAACTTGCAGGAACGATTGCCCCTTATTTCTCATTATAATTATAGTAATCATAATAGTATAAAAAACTTTATCTGCAACAAATTTTAATACTGAGAAAAATATATGGAACATAAATAATGTAATCGAATAATTTTAACCACTTTTAATACAATACTATGAATCCTTTTTAAGGTAAGAGATAAGAGCTAAGAGTTAAAGAGGTATTTTAAGCAATAAAAAAAGAAACAAAAAAAACAATCGGGACAATTATTTGACCTAATTATTATTTACATTGTTTGTTTTTTAGTAATCGTTTTATATTACTTAATATACTGTACCTATTGGTTGGAGAGGTGTCCCCAGAGGCGGTTATACTTCCCCCATTCCCGTAGCCTACCTCTGTTTTAATTACCTCTCCAGCCCATATTCTTATTTTTACGAATAGTATTAATCTTTTTCTTTATTTTTCGCGGGACCTAAGTTGGGGAGCTTAGATCTCCTATCAAAGATAATTTAAAAGAGTTTACTACTGGCATGCTATAGGCATGCGCCACGTGATCCTCTTCCTGACAGTGAAATAAGGTGTTAGACGTTTCTATAGTCGGTACTGGGCTTATACAGGCAATATAGTAATCGGTTGATAAACGGAATTGATAATAACTCTATGCATGCCATCTCAAAAAGTTTAAATAGATTACAAAGAAGCGTTAAAAGGAAATACCAATAGGAGGTAATAATTGTGAACGGGAATGGGGGAAGAATAGTCGTATTGCTAGTGGCACTACTAGCCATTGGAATATTGGTACTGCCTTCAACTGTGACGCTGTTCGCTGGCCAGCACAACTGGTATAACGTAAGCGGAACTGATGAAGGAGAGATACCCTGTAAAAAGTGCCACGCAGACATCTACGACGAATATAAGAATACAGGAGTACATGGATCTTTGAGTGGTGGCGAAAACGAATTTACTACAGGTGACGATATCGATGCTGCATGTTATGCATGCCATAGAGCTGGCAACATAACTTATGCAAGTGGAGATGGAGTGGTCAACTGGCAAGCTGGTGAAGAAGCTCATGCAGCTTCTACAATTGCCTGTATGGCCTGCCACACCACAGGTAATAATTGGTCAAGTGACGGGTACTCTTATGATGCTCCTAGAGCTGGTGGTTTTGCTGATCCTTATCCTGAGGGCGTAGAAGGACCCTACAGTTATGAATATGGTGATAATGCGGGAGAGATGGCTGCTCACCAGGCTTTTGTTGAGAGAGCAATAACCGAAACACAGCTGGAGGACTCAAATGAGGCCTGTCTGGCTTGCCACACGCATATCGCTGTCAAGATCAACTGGAGCCACGCAAGGAGCATCGAGTTTGATGTATACCCAGAAAACTATGATATTGAGGAGAATGCTTCACACTTTAATGTCACCAACTGGAGCATAAACACGACCACATGGGCTAACGCAACAACCTGGGGTAATACCACAGGAAGTGCCAGCACAAACCTGAACAATGTATCATGGCCAGGAGAAGTGCCTGGAGCCAGCTACAACTACACTGATTAAAAAAACCAATAACAATGAGAGCTAACAAACTTTTTTTACTTTTTTTAACTATGCTTGCCATAGGTTTCCTAGTTTTACCATCAACCGTGACGCTGTTCGCTGGACAGCACAACTGGTACAACGTAAGTGACGTTGGGGTTGAACAACTCGAATGTGAAAAGTGTCATGCAGATATTGCTGACGAGATGAAGCAAATACACGAAGAAGGACCGCATGCCGGCGAAACAGGTTATGGAAGATTTGAGTGCGGGTACTGTCACCGGACATTTCCAATAAACGATCAAGATGAGGCCTTTGACAATTATACCTATGCTTCTGGAGATGGAGAAACCAGCTGGACATCCGGTGAAGAAGCTCATGCCGCATCAACTGTAGCCTGCATGTACTGTCATAGTGGCGGTAGTGAAAGATCCGATGATGATATCTCATATTACAGGGGATTTGACCGTAACGATGTTTTATTTCATGGCACATCTGAAGACTGTACAAAATGTCATAACCCTGGAGATACTGTTTCTCACGATAATCCATCTTATTTCGAAAACGAAGACTGTCATAGATGCCATAAGTATGAAGGAAGTGATGATACCTACTACGTTCCACCAGCGGGTGGGTTTAATCTAACTCGTTATCCAAAGGATACTGGGGAAATGGCGGCTCATTGGGACTTTGTATATGATTCTATAAGCAATAATGATATGGAGCATGCTAATGAGGCGTGTATCGCTTGCCATACAAATATTGCGGTGAAGATCAACTGGAAACACTCCAGAAGCATCGAGTTTGATGTTGTGTCACAGAATTATGACATTGAAGATAATGCTTCACACTTTAATGTCACCGACTGGAGCATAAACATGACCACATGGGCTAATGCAACGAATTGGGGTAATACTACTGGAAGTGGAAGCACTAACATAGACAATGTTACTTGGCCAGGTACAGTTCAGGGAGTCAATTATGATTACACTACCTCAAGTGGGGACCCAAACATATAGAAATTTTAAAATTTTTTATATATAAAATCCTACTAAGTATTAACTGGTGTTTGAGGACATATGGAGAGAAGAATATATAAGATAACTGTAATATTTATAGCCTTATTGGCCATACACATTCTGGTGCTGCCCTCAACAGTCACTCTGTTCGCTGGCCAGCATGTGTGGTATCAAAAGGAAACCATACCGTGTCAGAAGTGTCATGCAGACGTAGCGGAAGAGTTCAAGAGCCCCATGAACCATCATCCTCCTGGGGATGTTCAGCCCATATGGGAAGCTTGCGTATTCTGTCATCAGGTGGAACCTTTATATCCGGGTGACGTAAATCAGGGAGAAGGTTATCACGCAGCAGCACTCGTCCCTTGTGATTATTGTCACTGGGAAGAGGCCAACGCATTCGAGAATGATCCTCACAAGCCTTTTGTGGAGTCAGCGGAAAATGAGAATATGATGACCAACGGGACGGAAGCATGTGTCGCCTGTCATACACACGTTCAGGTAGAGATAAACTTCACCTGGAGAACCCACATGACCTTTGGCTATACCGCTAATGCGGACGCGGATAGGAATGATCCTTCGACAGCCGGTGAAGGATTATGGAATACTACGGAAGACTTTGGTGCCGAAGGTATCGAATCTCACTACATTGTAAATTATTCCGCTTACCTCAACGAGAACAGAACAGAACCGTATAAAGACAACTTGAGATAGCATTGAAATATTTTGGTATAGAGTTAATTCTTAATTCTCTTTTTTCTTGGGCTTCGCGGGTCTTATGGGTACTCGCTTCTTCTTTCCGCAGTTGAGGCAGGTTATTATTGCTCGGGACTTGTTGACCCTCACTCTGAATTTATCTGATCGGTAGGGGTAGAGACATTTTTTGCAGAAAACCAGTTTGTGTTCTTTAGAGATCTTTATCCTGTAGCGCTCCGCTGTTCTCTTGGCTAGAGATACGTAGTTCCTTGCTAGTTTATAATCGTTGTGCATTTGGTCTCTTGCCCTGTTGATCAGAATTTCGATCCTTTTGTAGGCTATATTCTTTTCCAGGTTCTTTCTTCTCTTGATCATGAAAATCCTCAGCAGGTACTGTTTACTGGTTTACCTCTTTTTCTCTGTTTATAAACTTATTAATGATCTCTTGTACTGTATTTCCCGTTAAGTTCTCAATGGATATCCCCCTGTCGTGGAGGTGTGCTTTACCTCCTTCTCCTATCTTGTTGACCACGATCGTGTCAACGCCCTCATTTTCGAGCATCTTGGCAACGAGATAACCTTTCCTTTTCTCGGCTTTTAGATGGGGGTTCTCAATTATTTTTGTGGATGTTGCTTCTCCATCCAGATCTACGATCGTGTATTCTTTAGACTCTCCAAAATCCCCAGTATAGTTATCCCCTTCACTGGGAATTGCGATTTTATTTTTATTGGTACCCCTGGCAGTGTAAATGACAGGTACAACGGAAATCACTTCTTGGTAATTGGACTTGATACCGGAGTCGACCTTGTTCTGTATCTGGTTTATGAGCTCGGAGGTTACCCAGGGCTTTATACTGAATTGAACTTCTATGATCTTGCTTCTCCATGTCCCCCGGGTTGCCACCATCTTTACTTTATCTATACCCTCAATGCTCTCTACAGTTTGGGATATGTTTTGTGCCATATCTTTGTTCGTTCTGTCCATAAGGGTATCAGTAGAACTTTTTAGTATCTCTAATCCCATCTTGATGATAAAACCGGATATCAATAGAGCTACCAGTGGGTCTGCCCACCAGTAACCCAGTTCGACGAAAATGAAACCCACGAATACGGAAAATGAGCTCAATACATCTGCTCTAGAGTGCTTGCCCTCAGCTATTAGGGCGGTTGACCTGGTTCTTTTACCCACCGAAATCTTGTATCTGGCCAGCAGCTCGTTTCCCCCGGTGGAAAGCAGAGCAATGAAAACGGCGAACAACCTGATTTCAGGGAAGCTGAAATCTATTAATCCCTCTACACCCTCCTTTATTATAAGAACAGAGGAGAGAAGAATTATTATAGCTACTCCTGCTTCTGCCAGGCTCTCTGCTTTAAAATAACCGTAGGGATATCTAGAGTCTGCTGGTCGGGAGGAAAGCTTGATACCAACCCATACGAGAGCAGAACCGAATACATCCACAAGAGAGTGCAGTGCATCCGCTATGAGTGCGATACTTCCCACCAGTACTCCAGCAACTCCCTTGAGGACGGAAAAAATTATGTTGAATATGACGGAGACTTTGCCAGCCTTTAGAGCCTCATCCATCTCCTCTGCGTCTCCTTGCACCCTGTCCTCTACTTCTGCATTTACCTCTTCTTTCTTGCCCGCTGTTATCAATCCTTGCTGTGTTCACGCTCTCGCAATGAGGACAGACAGGTTTTCCTGTGCCGTAGGGCTCGCTCCATTCATGGTTACAATCAAAACATTTGAATTTCCTCAAGGTATGTTCACCTCCTGCTACTTTGACTTCCCTATTCTCAAGAACAGCAACTCCAAGTTTTTTCCTACCCTCTTTGAGAACTCTATGCAGAGTCGGTTGGGAGATCCCCATGATCTGAGCTGCTTCACTCTGGCTCATTTGTTCAACATCTGTAAGTCGGATTGCCTCCAGTTCATCTGCCATTAACTCTATTTTCCCGCTTTTTGCTGGTGCTAGTTCAGCACTAACCCATCTACACTTTTTTCTTCTCGGCACGTTTTGAATATATATTCATATTGGTTAATAAGTTTTTTGGATACGAATTTGCAGGAAAAGTCGAAATTTGGAGCTGGTTTGACTACAGCTTGATGAAGATATACGGGCGAACCACAGCAAGAAGAAAATCATTTAATTCTCTAAATGTCGGTGCCTACTTCTCGCCGTTCAAGGAGAATCACCTTTATTTATAAATACCCTTATGGTCAACCTCACCAAAAACTTAAAAACCATGTGGAAAGTGGTTAGAAGGCCGATGATTGATGACTTCTCTTCCACGAGCTGGAAGAGTATGCCAGTTTAGCTGGCTAATAAAGGAAAGAGGTGAATAAAGAATGGCGTATGTAAGATTTGAGATTCCTGAGGATTTACAAAATGAATCTTTAGCGGTACTGGAAAAAGTCAAAGAAACAGGAAAGATAAAGAAAGGCACCAATGAAACTACAAAAGCGTTAGAGTCCGGTTTTACCAAAATGGTGTATGTAGCCATGGACGTAGAGCCTCCGGAGATAGTTGCCCACATCCCTTATCTGTGTGAGGAAAAGAACGCACCGTATGTTTATGTGAATTCCAAGGAGACTCTGGGAATTTCAGCGGGACTGCAGGTTCAATGTTCAGCGGTGGCTATAGTAAATGAAGGCGAAGCTAAAAAGGACCTTGACCAGCTGGTGAAGAAGCTGGAAGGTCTGAAGAAGTAATGGTTAGTAGGTGAGAGTTATGGCTGATGATGAAGGCGTTCAGCCTGCCGAAGTTATTGAGATAATAGGCAGAACAGGAATGCACGGAGAAGCGAATCAGGTTAAAGTAAGGGTTCTGGGTGGACAGAACAAGGGAAGAATAATCACCAGGAACGTTTTTGGTCCTATAAAGCTGGGCGACGTATTGTCTATAAAAGAGACTTCCAGAGAGGCCAAAAAACTGATGGTCAAATAAAGATAAGGTGATAGCATGGAAAAGCAGGTATGTTCATTCTGTGGTGAAGAGATAGAGCCGGGGACTGGCAAGATCTACATAAGCAAGGCTGGAAAGGCACTTAATTTTTGTTCCACTAAGTGTGAAAAGAACATGATCAAGCTGGGCAGAAGTCCCAGGAAATTGAAGTGGACCAAGCATTACAGGAGATAATCATGGAGAGAACCTTTGTCATGGTTAAACCTGATGGCTTACATCGAGGGCTCGTGGGAGAAGTAATTAAGCGACTGGAGGGCAAGGGTTTAAAGATCGCAGGAATTAAAGTGCTGCAAGTAAGCAATGAGCTGGCTAAAGAACATTATGCAGAACATGCGGATAAGCCATTCTACAGCGACCTGGTCAACTACATTACCTCTTCACCAGTGGTGGCAATGGTGTTCGAGGGGAAGAATGCAGTGAACGTGGTGAGGACCATTGTAGGCTCTACCAATCCCATTGAGGCATCACCGGGTACCATAAGGGGGGATTTTGGTCTGGATATAGGGAGAAACATAGTTCATGCTTCCGATTCAGTTCGATCTGCCGGCAGAGAGATCAATTTATTCTTCTTAGAGGAGGAAATTTTTGATTACAATCGAATAGACGAGCCTTGGGTCTACGAGTAGTTTTAAAATAATTATTTAGTAGTAGCAGCAAGAACTATGCAGCAACAAGTATTGAGAACGCCGATAGTATCTATTTTAGGTCATGTAGACCACGGTAAGACCACTCTATTGGATAAGATCAGGAAGACTAGAGTGGTTTCCAAGGAAGCTGGGGGTATAACTCAGCACATAGGTGCAACAGAGATTCCTGTGGAAGCCATTCAGGAAATTTGCAAGGATATATGGAACGTTAACGTGGATATACCTGGATTATTGTTTATCGATACACCTGGGCATAGAGCATTTACCAACTTGAGAAAAAGAGGTGGAGCACTGGCCGATCTTGCCATTTTGATAATAGATATAAATGAAAGCTTTAAACCCCAAACAGAAGAAGCCTTAACGATACTCAAAACGTTTAAGACACCGTTTATAGTAGCGGCCAACAAAATAGACAGGACACCGGGCTGGCAACCTTCTGAGTTTCGTCCTGTCGTAAAGAGTCTGGCAGAACAGGAGGACTTTACCAGAGACAAGGTCAATAACAAGATCTACGAGCTGATCGCAGACCTCTACAGCCATGGTCTTTCGGCAGATAGGTTCGATAAGATCAACGACTTCACCAAGACTGTTGCTATAGTACCCGTCTCAGCTAAAACGGGAGAAGGGATACCGGAACTTCTTATGATCCTTTTGGGTTTAGCCCAGAGATTTCTGGAAGACAACCTCAGATTGCACGTTGAAGGAAAGGCGAAGGGAACAATTCTGGAGGTCAAGGAAGAGAAGGGTATAGGAATGACCTGTGATATAATCCTTCATGACGGTACATTGCATGTGGGGGATAAGATACTGATAGCCGGCATCGACGATGCTATTGTCACTCATGTCAAGGGAATTCTCAAACCCCCTTCTATTAAGGAAATGCGGGTGGAAAGCAAGTTCAAAGGCGTGGACAGTATAAGTGCTGCCGCAGGTGTGAAGATCACTGCTCCTCATCTTGAAAATGTGCTGGCAGGAAGCGAATTCGAAGAAGTGGAAAAGGAAGAAGATATCAAGCTTTTCAAGGAGAGAGTAAGAAAGGAATACGAAGATATAGTGATTAAAACCGATGAAGAAGGAATTGTGGTAAAAACAGATACCTTAGGATCTCTGGAAGCTTTGATCAATGAATTAAAATCTTTTAATGTCCCCATAAAGAAAGCAGAGGTGGGACCAGTTAATAAGAGGGACGTTATTGAAGCAAACGCCAATAAGAACGAATTGAACAAAGTTATTCTGGTATTTGGAGTAAAGGTCTTGCCTGGAGTTGGAGAAGAAGCATCAAGGTACGAAGTGAAGTTCTTCAGAGGAAGTATCATCTATAACATAATGGATGAATATCTGAAATGGAGAGAAGACGAGGAGAGAAAAAGGGAGAAGCAAAAAGTAGAAGCACTGGTAAAACCTGCAAAGATAGAGCTCCTGAAAGATTTTATATTCAGAAGGAACAAGCCGGCAGTAGTTGGTGTTAGAGTACTTGCAGGTGAGTTGAAAAAAGGTGTAAAACTTATTCAAAAGGATGGGAGTCAGGCTGGCACGGTCAAAAGCATACAAAAAGGCGGAGAAAATGTTAGTTCGGCATCAGAGGGTGAAGAAGTGGCCGTGGCGATCGAGGGCGTGACCATCGGAAGACAACTTCAGGGTGATGAAGAACTACTAATAGAAATTCCAGAAAAACACGCCAAGATCGTTGAGCGTGACCTATTCGATACCTTAACAGATGATGTTCAAGAAGTGTTTAAGGAGTTAGTTGAGTTGAAGAGAAAGGAGAACCCCTTCTGGGGAAAGTAAGGACAATATGAATAAGAAATTGAGGTGATTTAGATGGAGTTTAAAGTGGTGATATCCGATCCACAAACCCAGACGTATCAGAAAGTGGTGAGTGGAGCGAACGCCAATAAGATCATTGGGAAAAAGGTTGGAGATAATATAAACGGCACACTTGTAGAGCTTCCTCCTGACTACGAGCTGGTCATCACTGGAGGTAGTGATAAGGACGGTATTCCAATCAGACCTGATGTAGCTGGAAGCGGAAGAAAAAAGATCCTGGTCGGCGGAGGAGTAGGCTTTAATCCTAAGAGGAAAGGCCTTAAGAGAAAGAAGACGGTCAGAGGGAATACTGTAAGCAGGGACGTTGTTCAGCTCAATGTGAAGGTTATTCAGCAAGGAAAAGTTCCCTTAACCGAGTTCTTCAAAGAAAAGGAAGAATAAGCATAATCAGAAGACCTAAGACATACCGGACTGGCATTTTAACAAATGAAAAAATAGAAGATTGAAGATCTAGATGGGGATTTTTGAGGACAAAAAAAGAGCCCGGACGCTATACAGGTATTTTTCTAAAGTTTATGATGGAGTAAATCCTATCTTTTACTCTGAAGATATGAGGAAGCTGGTCGTAGACCTGGCAGGAGTAGAGGAAGGCTCCAGAGTAATAGAGGTCGGTTGTGGAACAGGTTTTACCACATCGGAAATTACTTCAAAAGTGGGTGAAGAGAACGTCACTGCAGTCGATCTCACCCCTGAGCAGATGATGAAAGCTGTGACCAAATACACATCTTCTAACTTTGTCAGAGGGGATGCAGAAAATTTACCTTTTAGATCCTCATCCTTTGATGCAGCAATTTCTGCAGGAAGTATAGAATACTGGCCCAACCCCACACATGGTATTGAAGAAATGGCCAGAGTGACCAGGAGCGGAGGGAGAGTAGTTGTGCTTGCTCCCAGAAAACCAGACAATATTGCTGCGCGTAAATTCGCTGAAAGTATAATGTTGTTCCCCTCTACCCAGCAAAGCGTGGCCTGGTTTACCAAAGCAGGGCTGGAGGATATTAGATACCACGAAACAGGACCATACTTCTTCTGGAATAAGTTAGTAGTAATAATCTCCGGAAGAGTCCCCTAGCAGTTAGGTTAATTGAGTGAATAAACTTCTGTTTTTATTATAGATGGTTAATAATAAGCTTATAGTTGAATATTTAGTTTTAGGTTTTAGGCTGGAGAGCTGAAAAAAATAGTTGATTTGGGAAGTTGTTCTACTGCTGAAAATTAAAAAAGGGAATAAAAAACGAGTTAGCACTCTGGGTTGGTTATAGCCCCTGTGGGACAAACCTCCACACAAGAGCAGCAGTCATCACAACTATCCGGGTCAGTTATGTATGCTTTACCCTCATCATCGAGGTCTATGATCTCCATGGGGCAAACAGACACGCACTCAGCGTCTCCATCACACAATTCCTGGTTAACATTTGCTGGCATATTCTCACCTCCACTAAGCTTGATGATTTTTACAAGATAATTAAGTTTTTTCGGTTTGGTATTTTAATAAAGCTGCTATATGGGGCTCATTACTCTGCAATAACCAAAAAATAGGGGGTTGATTAAACCGTAAGCTCGATTATTCGAAGGTCGAACGGACGAACATGGATATTGGATATATTGTTTTATCAGTTCAGAACTCAGTCCTGAGCTTGAATGAATATGTTCTTTAATTCTTTATCTGCAACCCAGTCAAAGACAATTTCTGTGGTGCCGCCGGGCTCCAGATTCTCTATTCTCTCTCTATACATCTCATAATCTTTGGTGAGGAATTTTTGCAACTTTTCTTCATTCAAGGCCATCTCCGTGGTGTAATAGAATATAATGTCTTTGTTCTCTGTTTCGTTCCCTTTGTTGGTTACTTTGGCGTATATTTTTGTTTTTTCCCCTTCTCCAGGACTGGGATTGGAGAATTTAATATCACTAACTTCTAGACTCATAGACGCACCTCCTGACCCGCTCTGTGATGAATGATAATAAAAGATTTTGGAAATCTTTGCTTTTCTTTATTCCTCTTATCTCTGTTGGTTAAACAAATAATTTTTTCAGGTCCCATAAGAGCTTGGGATTCTTTCTTATAAGCTCGGTAACGATCTTCTTGACGCTGAATTCCTCCAGATCGTATCCAGAGATGCTTTGAGCAAGCTTGTTCAAATTCTTGTCATCCAGATCGATGAGCTTTTGCTGTAGTACCTTGTTCCTGTTGAGATTTTTTCCAAAATCATTTTTCCATAGATGGTCATACTTTCCCAGTGTTTTTCGGGAGCAGTTGCCACTTTCGACAGCTTCTGCAGCTACATCTCCTGCAAAAGAGCCGCCTAACATGGCGTTAATTATACCTCCTCCTGTTATAGGGTCGGCGTGTCTGGCTGCGTCGCCTACCAGCATTACGTTGTCCGCTACGGCAGTATCTATGGATCCTTTGACGGGAACTCCACCGGCGACCACTTCAATAATTTCTCCTTCACCAAACTTATTTCTCACCAGTTTGTCCAGATACTCTTTGGCTGATTTCTCTGCCAGCTTGGGCAGGATACCCAGACCGACGTTTGCAGTGGAATCGCCTTTGGGGAATAGCCATGCATAGCCGCCGGGTGCAACCTCATTTCCAAACCAGAAGTAGCAGTATGAGGGATCGAAATCTATGTTGGTCATGAGATACTGGACGCATACTTCCAGCTCGTCTCTTTTGAGTGTAGTATCTATTCCTGCCCATTTTCCCACTCTGCTTTCCACTCCATCGGCACCAATAACGATTTTGGCTCTCTCTCTGAATTCGTCTCCCATTTTGGTGAAAGAAACTTCTACCTCATTCCCTCTTCTTTCCATACCTGTGGCGGTAGTCTTGACAACAACGTCTGCCCCCGCTCTGGAGGCAAGTCTGGTGAGATGCCGGTCGAAGATCTTTCTCTCCAGAACATATCCCACCTCATTTCCTGCCATTCTCTCTGTCATGTTGATCTCAGTCTCATCAGGAGAGATAACTTTCGCGCCACCAACTTCTGCAGCTATCCATCTGTCATCTACGTCAATCAGCTCTGAAATAGATTCTTTACTGACCCCTTCAGCACATCGTACCGGCGTGCCTATCTCCTGCCTTTTTTCTACTAGCAGAACCTCTAACCCTTTTTTAGCTGCATTTTTGGCTGCAGCACTGCCTCCGGGACCGGCACCGATAACGATCACGTCGTAGCTCATTACTTCGCCTCCACGCTAAGGGCGTTCATGGGACAGGTCTTAACGCAGGTTAAACACAAATTACATTCTTCCTCATCTATGACCAGAAATGTTTCTACCAGCTCATTAGCATTGAACTTGCAAACAGAGATACACGCGCCACAATATGCGCACTTATGTCTATTTATGGCTATTCTCTCATTTTCTCTTCTCTTTTTGGCCATGTTCAATCGTAAAGTACAATTGGATTTTAAGTTTTTACCCTTTAGCCTTTAGGCAACTTTTAAATTCTATTCCACATTGATAAGTTCTGATGAGTGAAAAAAAACTGATAATAAAGAGAAGTGGGTATCCCTCTAAAGGTGAATTTGTAGTTGGTACCGTTACAAGAGTCCTCGATTTTGGAGCTTTCGTTTCATTGGATGAATATGAGAATAGAGAAGGTTTAGTTCATATAAGTGAAATTGCACCTGGCTGGATTAAAGATATAAGAGATCACGTCAAGAAGGGTCAGAAAGTTGTCTGCAAAGTCCTGGATACCAATCCCAAGAGAGGTCACATCGACCTGTCCATCAAAGATGTGAACGATAGGCAGAGAAGAGAAAAGATGTTACAGTGGAAGAACGAAGTTAAAGCATTCAAATGGCTGGAAATAGCAGGGGAAAAAGTCGGTATGGGTACGGATGAGCTCTTAGAAGTGGGAAAGAAAATTATGGAGAAATACGATTCCGTTTATGCGGCTTTTGAGGATAGTGCGTTCGAGGGTAGTGATAACCTCTCTTTTGTGGGAGAAAATCTTTCTAAAACGATGCATGATGTTGCTCAGGAGAACATTAAACCTTCAGCTGTCAAGATCCGCGGATATTTTGAGCTCAAATCCCCTTCGTCAGATGGTGTGGAGAAGATCAAAGAAGCATTAAATGAAGCTTATGAAGCTGTTACAGATGATGGAAAGCTGAAGATCGAGTATATAGGCGCCCCCAAATACAGGATAGATATAGAGTCTTCTGATTATAAACAAGCTGAAAACGTTATGAAAAAAGCCGTGAACAATACACTAAGATCTATCAAGAAATCAGGGGGAGAAGGAAACTTTGTTAGGGAAACAACATGAAATTGAGGATGAGGAAGTGTAGGGAATGTGGTGCATATACTCTTGAGGAGGTATGCCCCAAATGCGGTGCAGGAACATTTATTCCTGTTCCTCCTCGCTTCTCTCCCCAGGACCCTTATGGCAAATATAGGAGAAAATTCAGAAAGGAGAAAGGATTTTTCAGTACTAGGAGGTGATTATTGTGCTTCAAAAGGTGAATATAAATTATATTAAGGATCCAGAAGAGTTAGGGCTTCAAAGTCCAGTATTGATCGAAGGACTTCCCGGAATAGGTCATGTAGGAAAGCTGGTTGCAGATCATCTGGTAAAAGAGTTGGGAGCGGAAAAAACAGTAGAAATTTGTTCACACTATTTTCCCCCCCAGGTAATGGTGGAGGAGGATGGAACTGTTCGAATGCCCATGAATGAGGTATATGTGATCAAATCGGATTCCGACGCACCTGACCTGGTGGTACTTGTAGGAGATTTCCAGAGCGTTAGCAGTGAAGGCCATTTTGAGCTGGTCAATGCCTACCTTGAAATAGCTAAAAAGTTCGATGCCTCCAGAATATATACTCTGGGTGGATACGGGCTGGGAAGACTGGTAGAAGAACCATATGTTCTGGGTGCAGCCAGCAGCAAGGAATTGGTTGATGAGCTCTCTAAACACGGTGTGAGGTTCGATAAAGGCGAGCCTGGTGGAGGAATAATTGGAGCGTCAGGTTTACTGCTGGGGGTTGCCCAAATGGAAGGCATAGAATCAGCTTGCCTCATGGGAGTTACCTCAGGTTACATGGTCGACCCCAAGAGTGCTAAAGCTGTCCTCAACATTCTCATGGAAACGCTTAAGCTTGAAATAAGTATGGAAGCCCTAGAGGAAAGAGCCAAAGAAATGGAAAAAGTGGTTTCCCAAATAAAAGAAATGCAGGAGACAGCTTCGCAGCAATGGAAGAGCGACGAAGACCTGAGATACTTTGGATAAAATAAAAACTGTTCTTTATTCTTTTTTTACCGCTCTATTGACTATTTTATTATTGGGTTATAAAAATATCTGGACGGGAAGGAAATCTACTATTGTGACACTTTTGTGACACTTTTGTGACAAAACAAAATCCAAAGTCCCTATCCCATCAATTAAAAAAAGAAAAATTCTCTAAGAGGAGAAGAATAGTTTGAAGTAGCAGGAGTCTATCATCCGAAGAGAGCCCCAAGACCCTCTGCTGCTTCTTCCTCTGCCTCTTCTTCCTCTTCTTCCTCTTCTTCCTTTTGTTCCTCTTCTGATGTTTGAGCTGCGGCTGGAGCTGCGGCTGGAGCTGCGGCTGGAGTTATAGCAGCTTTGGAAATTGCCTCTTCAATGTTAACATCTTCGAGGGCAGCGACCATTGCTTTTATTCTAGCATCATCTACTTCTACTCCTGCAGCATCCAGTACAGATCTTACATTATCTTCACTAATATCTTTTCCAGCGGAATGCAACATCAAAGCAGCATATACGTATTCCATTATTATACCTCCTTAAACGTTATCCGAAGAGAGCCCCAAGACCCTCTGCTGCGTCTTCTTCCTCTTCTTCCTCTTCACCTTCTTCCTCTGCCTCTTCTTCCTCTTCTTCCTCTTCTTGTTCGGCTTTAGTTTCAGTTTGTGGTGTCTCTACCTCGGCACTTGAAGTTTTCTCCAGTAACTCGTCATCCATTGCTTCGGAAGGAAGATAGGATGCAAGCGAAAGCATCTCCTGATGCGACTTTGCGATCATATCGTCCATTACATCTTTTTCGAAGATCCCTGCATTGACAGCTAAGTTCCTGGCATCGCTATAGGCTTTGGTTATCAAGATCTCTGCCGTCTCTGGGACCACGTATGCTGAATTGACAGCAAGGTTGAGGGCTTTGTTATAAGCACTCTGGAAATCTTCAAAGACCTTATCCAGATCAAGACTGAGAACGTCTGGCGTAAAAACCACACCATCTTCGTAAAGTACCTTCACGTCCAGTCCGATTCTGGAAGGTTTAATCTCCAGCAATTCCAGTCCACGGGCTACTTTGGAGTCAACTTTATCACCTTCTCTTATCAGTGTTGCATTGTTCTTTATCACTATCTTTCCCTTTTCTATCGCTGCTGGTAAACCGGCAGACTGGAGCTCACCGATAATGGGTCCCGGTGGGAAAGAAGTTGGGCCTTTCTTGATCTCTACATCAATAGGAGAAACCTGGCCTGGCTTAAGAGGAGTAGGGACTTTGTTCTCCTCCAGTTTTTTGTAAAGCTTGAATGGATTGATATCAGCCCCTATTATCGCGATCTGTTCACCAAGATAATCTCTTAGCTTTGATACCCCGTTGCTGTTTGAGTCCAGAGCTTTCTCAATAATAGAATTCTTGGTGACCTTGATAACACCGATCTCCTTAAAATCCCTTCTGAGTTCCTGCATTTGTCTTGCAGGAACATCTCTAAAGCTCACTATGCCAACTACCGGGTAAGTTGAAAAGATATTCTTCAATTCATCCAGGGTCTCCAATTTCCATTGTGGAATCTCATCTTTAACTGCTGCCATTATACCACCTTCACTGCGGGTCCCATTGTAGTTTTGATATATACGGACTTTAAGTATTGAGAGGCGTTATCGTATTTATCCTCAACTACCCTTATAACTTCCATAGCGTTCTCGGCGACACTCTCCGGGTCCATGGTCTTTGACCCTACTGGCGAATGGAACGTTGATCTGTCCTTGGTCCTTACCTTTATGGATTTTTTCAATTTCTCGATCACTGGATTCGGGTCAGAAAGCGGTTGAATTGGTTGAGGAATTTTACCTCTGGGGGCAAGCACTGGCCCGAGTTTTTTGCCTATCTGGGGCATTAGAGGCGCTTCTGCGATGAAGAAGTGGTTGTCTTTAGCTATGGCCTTCATTTTTTTCTTGTCATCAGCAAGATCACCAATTTCATCTGGAGAGATAATGAGCACGTCACTCTCTTGAGCTTTTAGAGCCGTCTCCCCTCCTGCAAAGATGGCAACGTTCCTTGCTCTTCCTAATCCGTGAGGCAAAGTAACAATAGAATCGAGCCTGTTTTCAGGTTTCTTGAGGTCCAGATTCCTTAAATTAACCGCAATCTCAATACTTTCTGTGAAATTTCTGTCCTTTGCTCCCTTTATTGCTTCTGTTACAGCTTCTACAAACCTATTTTTCTCAACAAGCATCTTCAATCACCGTAGTGCGGGCGGCTTTTTGCCTCCTACAGTTTTTTTACTGTTCTACTCAATAAATATGAGTTTGCACAGCATTAATTTTATTGCATCTGTTACGCATTTGGTATGGGTATTTTAAGTTAACGGTAAACTGAATCCAAACCCATATTCGGGGTTTGTATTATCTACTCTATAGTTACTTACCCTTTTTGGGACACTTGGCGTCAAAGTGTAGGCGATTAAACACCCAACTGAGGGGGCCGAAAAACAGCTTTTCTATTGCATTAACCTGAACACTTTCACGATACCTGAGACTTAATGGAATAAAAAGGTGATAGATATTTTCTGATAAGAACCCCAAAATAATATAATAAAAAAATAAGGATAAATATAAGTTCAACCAGGAAGGCGGAGATACTCCTCCACGTTCAGGTATCCCATTTCTCTGAAGTATTTTTCTAGGAGGTAGTTGACTAGGTCGCTGATGATTATGTTTTTTTCTTTGAGTATGTCGTAGTAGATGCTTTCGATCCATACGGTTTTTTTGAGCCTGTTGGCTTTTCTGGTTGCTGTTAAGTAAAAGGTTAGGCTTATATCGTCAGTAA
>JAWODI010000091.1:0-8329 GCA_046483365.1 Archaeoglobaceae archaeon
AAGAATTAAAGAATTAAAGAATTAAAGAATTAACAGTACATCGCAAAGTAATAATATTAGCAGGGCTATAGAATATTTATGGCCAATAAAAAATCTGTAGCCCTGCGTAATAAGTTCTGGAATTCAGACCTATTAAATCTTACGGTAGGATTGATTGATGATTATTTGGGTTTGACCTCAAAGCCGAACACGGTGCATAGTGATAGGTCGATTATTTGTAGTTTGTTGAATGCTTCTACCACTCGAACCACCATAAATCATGTGAGTAATAGTGGGTACAGGGCTGTTGAGGGTACGGTGAGGTATAGGCTGAGGGATCTTGAGGTGGATGAGGTTCAGGCTAAGTTCAACCAAATGCTGAAAGATAAGGCTGGTAACTTGCCTAAGACCCTGAAATTAGCTATTGATTACGTGCTCATACCCTTCTATGGAGAGGAATTGGATGAAGGAGACACAGTAAGAACTAAAGCTAAGCAGGGAACCACCAGGTTCTTCGCCTACGCATCCATCTACGTCATAAAGAAGAACAAGCGTTATACCTTGGCTTTAAAGTACTGTCGTAAGGGAGAGAAGTTAACTGATGTTGTTGACTTCCTGCTCAGGGAGGTGGAGTGCGCTGGCTTCCAGGTTGAAACCCTCTATCTTGACAGGGGTTTCTTCAGTGTAGAGGTCATAAACCACCTCCAGAGAAGAGAAATACCCTTTCTCATGCCCTGCGTCCTCAGGGGGAGGAGTGGAGGGATAAGAAACCTTTTCGTGGGTAGGAAGAGCTACACAACTCAATACACCATGCGCAATCAGGCGAAGGAAAAAGCTACCTTTCAGGTGAACGTGGTGGTGAAATACTCTCAAGGAAAGTATGGGCGTCATGGCATAGAATACTTTGCTTACGCCGTCCACAATATAGATATTCCGGTTAACAGGACATTTGAGGAGTACAGGAAGCGTTTCGGGATAGAATGCAGCCACAGAATGATGAACACAGCAAGAGCAAGAACCACAACCAAAAAACCAGTGCTAAGACTGCTCTACGTTGGCATCGGATTCCTCCTAATGAACCTATGGATCTACCTCCAATGGACACTAGGAGTTAAAAGAAGAGGCGGAAGAAAGAAAGCTACTTGGACATTCAAACTCATGCTAAGACAAATCACAAGAAGAATCGAGGACGAACTAGGCTTCCATAAATGGATACCAACTCCCCAGTAACTCCTCCATCACCAAACTGCTGTTTTTGGAGCGAATAAGCTAGAAGAAAAGCCTCTTGAACAAACCTTGAATAATCATCCTGTAACCTCCATAGGAACTTTAGAGTGAATATCGACCTTAAGCCTACTTTACGGACCAAAAGAAGTTTTTTAGGATAAAATTATAAAATACTTTACGAACTACTGATTAAAGAATTAAAGAATTAAAGAATTAAAGAATTAAAGAATTAAAGAATTAAAGAATTAAAGAATTAAAGAATTAAAGAATTAAAGAATTAAAGAATTAAAGAAAAAAATGATCACTCGATTTCTATCTTTTTGACCACTTTACTTTCTTTTTCTGTCTCGCCCTTCTCGATCTTTTTCACTTGAGCGTCAATGAGGCTTCTGAAGGCTAGCAAACTCTCCTTGTAAGCCTCGAACATATGTTCTCGGAATTCCTCGGGCAGAATATCGTCCATGGTGGGAATTTTGAGCTTAACGTCCCTGGGCATCTGTATCACCTGAACTTTATCTGTAACTCACCGTTATTAAAACTTGCTCCACAAGGTTCTCTGAGGGCAAGTGATTGGGGAAGGAAAAGAACTCTCTTCCATTGTTTGGTAGCGATTATCAGCTCTTCGCCCCTCTTGTTCAGTTTTAACTCTTCCTTGCTTACAAAAGGAGCTTTCAAGCTCAGCATGAAATCTTCGCCATCTTTCTCGATCCTCATGGGTCTTTCGTGGCTGAAAATTTGTGCAGGATCCTTTCCGTCGTATAGGTTCTCTCCCAGACCCTGGAGCATGTCACCCACGATCTCTGAGGATTGGAAGGGTATGGTGAACACTGAGATGGGGAAGGTTTCTTCTATCTGCTTGATGTTATCCTGCTGGATCTCCAGCCAGCGAGCGAAATAGTTACCTGCCTGCTCAGGGAATACTTTGTTCACCACAACACAATCCACCTGGTAACCGAAAAGGTTCAGGTAGGTGAATGCTCTCTCCGATTCCTTTATCACCATCTTTTCGGGGTTCATGACAATTCTTACTACCGTATTCTCTCCCTCAAGGATCTCCTTCAGCTTACCCATCTTAACGTACATGTCCTGGATCTTGTCCATGACCTCCTCAGAAGGCAGAGGGAGCTTAAACATGGGCTCTGCCATGGGTTTCACGTATTTCATCAATCTCTTCTCAATCCCGAAGAACCTGTTCATATACCATTTGGCCACCTCAGGAACGCTGAGCAGTCTCAGGGTCTCGCCGGTGGGTGCGCAGTCGAGTATTATCACATCAAATTCCTTGTTCTCATAGTAGGTCAGCAAGTGCAACAGGCTGGCCAGCTCATCGAACCCGGGAAAAATAGCCAGCTCCTCAGCGATCACATCTTCTATACCCTGTGATTTGAAAAATAATGTTAAGTAATCCTTTATAACGCTCCAGTGACTTTCCAGCTCGTGTTCTACATTGATCTCCATCCCGAAGAGGTTCTCTTTCACTTCAGTGGGTTCTGATCCCAGCTCGATTTGAAGAGAGTCTGAAAGGCTGTGAGCAGGGTCAGTAGACATTATGAGGGTCCTATAACCCAAATTCGACGTTTTTACTCCCGTAGCAGCAGCCACAGTAGTCTTTCCCACTCCTCCTTTTCCGGTGAATAGGATCGTCTTGCTATCTCCGGTATCTATATCTATGTCCATTCACCTACCTTTTAAAGGAGTGAATAAAAGTTTGACGGTTACTTATCCTGCTCTGTTGTGAAACCTCAATCCGGGTCGCAATTTATCAGGCGCTTTGCTCCTAAATATCACTTTTATGGAGATAGAGAACTTAATGAACTGCTAATCCTTCTTCTTCCTGAAGATGTAAACTCCCGTTAACAGTCCGATGACAGCGAAAACCATTTCAAACCCCGGTGTCCTAGCGAAACCTCCTTCTGCACCCTCTCCCAGCTCTACCGATTCATTGTATGAGATCTCTAAGCCGTAGTATCCTTCACCGCCGGATTCTTCCGTTATTCTAATATAAAGCTCGCTGGGACTATCGCCGGTAAGGGTGACGGAGGTCATCGTCCGGGAAAAGTTACCCGTACCGTTGTTGCTGTTCGTTTCGTGAACACCTCCAGTGGGCAGCAGTATCTCGATCTTTGTATCTGCTCGCGGACTGCCTGACTCATACGTTTCAACGATGTAGGTGCCGGTTTTCGCGGTAGTAAAGTTGAAATAATCCACATCAGTTTGATTCACGTGTAAGTCTTCGTAGCGTTCTCCCACACTGATCTCCGTGGCACTCTCCATATCATCATTCGGCTCGAACTTATCTCCTTGTGCTGAACTGGTTGATATACCCATTAAAACGGTGAAAACCAGAATGATAACCATAAAAAGTCTTAATTTTGTGCTCATCTATTTTCCCTCTTTAATTTAGTTATTTATCACTCTGCACCTACTCATTTTACTTAAAACTTGTCATTTCCAGTTTTGCTCCCTTGGAAGAATTTACCACCTGCTGTAGTGGATCCTGTCCTTTTTGAACCTTTCCGGTTTTTCCTTTAGGTCTCTCTCGTCCTGTGGATAGCCCAGCGATATGACGTTGAATGGAACAATGTTCTCCGGAACTCCAAAATGATCTGCTATAGCCTTAACCCTGTCTTTATTGGGATAGATCCCCAGCCATACTGAGCCTATCCCCATGGCTGTTGCGGCAAGCAGGATGTTTTGGGTTGCGGCAGAACAGTCCTGAACCCAGAAATCCTCTTTGGTCTTGCACAGACCCTTATCTGCGCATATGACTATTGCTGCAGCCGCTTCGGAGAGCATTTTTCCATAAGCAAGTGTCTTGCTCAATTCTTTTAGCGAGTCCTTATCTTTGACAACTATAAAGTGCCAGGGCTGCTCGTTGATCGCAGACGGAGCATACATGGCAGATTTGAGTAAAGTCTCGATCTTATCATCGTCTATTTCTTCATCCCTATACTTTCTAATGCTTCTTCTCCTGGAGATCATCTCCAAAGCATCCATAAATAACCACCACCCCCAGTTGGTAAACCCGTTTAATTTCTTTATCCCCAAATGGCTTTACCCCCCAAATGTCCAAGATAGATAACCAAGATAGTTAAATTACTTAAAATAATCAGCTGGAGGTTAGATCAGGTTTTCAGGGTTCCTGCTGGCGGTCTGCTGGGCGGATTGATCCAGGGAGGGCCCTACGCTGCTTACCCCATCATCAAAGGGTTGAAGGATGAAGGAGCAGGTTTGGCAGTAGTGGTGGCACTGCTCATCGCGGGGTGATAGGGAGCGGAAGAATAGCATTCGGACTTCCTTTCTTCGAGCCCAAGATAATTGCTACCAGAGTCGCAATGGGAGTTCTGCTTACCGTAATAGCGCTATCATACTATATGTCTGGCTTAGGTGACAATTTACAGAAAAAAGGAATTTGAAATGCTTGAATAATGCTTTGATTAAAACTGTTGACCAACGAAAACTTCCATTCTTTCCATAGCTTTCTCCAGGTCATCCATGGAGGCTGCGTAGGATATCCTTATGTGGTGGTCGTTCCCTTCTCCAAAAGGTATGCCGGGTGTAACCACCACACCGTAATCCACCAGCTTTTCTGAGAACTCAACACAGTTGTAGGGTACTTCTGGAAAGATGTAGAAGGCGCCCTCCGGCTTAACAGAGTTCAGACCCATCTCTGTTAGCCTGTTGTAAACGAAATCCCTTCTCCTTCTGAACTCCTTGACCATCTCACCGGTTATCTTCTTATCTTCACCGGTTTCCATCACGTCGGCGATCGCTTTTTGGGCGAAGGTGGGGGCACAAACCCCATTCACCTGATGGACCTTCAGCATGGGATCCACCAATTCATCTTCAGCGAGGACATATCCCACTCTCCAACCCGTCATGGACATGCTCTTGGAGAACCCGTTCACCACCACAACATTATTCATTCCGGCCAGGGAGCGGTGTCTCTTATCGTAGTATATGGAATCATATATCTCGTCACTGATCACCAATGCATTGTACTCTCCTGCTATCTCCGCAACCTCTTTCAGGTTATCCATTACGGCTCCGGTGGGGTTGTTGGGGTAGTTGATGAAGATCAGGGAAACGTCATGGTCCATGACTTCGTGGAGAGCGTTTGCATCGATCTCAAAATTGTTATCGTGGGTAGAGAAATGCTCTACTTTAGCTCCGCACAATTTGGCGTAGGTAAAATAAGAAAGGAAGTTGGGTGTAGGGATTATGACCCTGCTTCCCTCTTCTATAAACGCCAGACTGGCATTTAACAGGGCTTCGCTTGCTCCCGCGGTCACCATCACATTACCGGGGTCAATACCGCTGTACCTTTCTGCGATTAACTCCCGCAGTTCATCGAGGCCGAAACTTGATGAATAGTGGGTAAAACCCTCCTGCATGGCCTCACTGGCTTTCTCTACAATGGAGGGATGGGTGTCAAAGTCGGGCTCACCTATAGAGAGGTTGATGACGTCCCTGCCTTCCTTCTTTGCCTTGGCAACTACATCGAACATTCTCCTGATCATGGAGGTGGAGATGTGGGAAAGCCGGGAAGCCTCTGAATTAGATGATTCTGGTCTCATTATTCACCCAGAATATCTGATAGGTCCCACTCTTCTTCTTCAAACTCCATTTCTTCCAGGAAGGGCTCTTCTTCGCCCTCTTCGGCTTGTTCTCCTCCACCTTCTTTCTTTACTTCCTGGCCTTTCTTTTCTCCTTTATCGGTTTCAAAAGCATCGAATTCTTCTTTTATGGCCATCAAAGCTTGTTTAACGGTATCTTTATATTCTGCGAGGTCTGTGCTGTAAACCTGCCAGGCAAGGGAGACGTTCTGGTCATCCTGTTCATTCTGCATCTTCTCTATCCTTTCCATAGTTCTTTTGGCCGTCTCGTAAACCCAGTAATCCCTTATCTCTTTGTCCACAACAGTAATCGATTCAGGCCTCACTGATACGAAGGTCCTGGATTCTCCCTCATAAACGTTGACCTTGCCCACCACAGATATCATTTCAGGTGGTTCGATCTCCATGAGAGCCTCCAGAGCATCAGGCTGATACCTACCAGCTGTACACACGAAAACTCCTGTGGGGTCGCTGACCCTCACTCTCCAGAAATTGGAGTCAGGCTTGATCTCTTCCTTGTCCAGCAAGACCCCTACAACGAAAACTCGATTGCATCTCGCTCCAGTAGGCGTAAGGATATATGTGGGGGTTTTTTCTCCTTCTTCCTCTATTTTGTGGGTGGATTGATTGAATTCGTGGGCGAAAAGCCTTTTGGCTATCTCTCTTTTCTGCATCATTTACTGTCCCTCCATTTCGGCAAGCAGATCATCGATCTTACCGCTCAAATCCTCTTTGAAGTAGTCAATGTTGTTCACCAGAAGGTATCTCTCGCCTCTTCCCCCTCTGATCACAAAATATTTTCCAAGGAGCTTCTGCTTGAGTATTTGCAGTACACCAGACCTGTCAAGGTCCTCTTCAGCTATCTTTTTGGCTTCCTGAATGTCTATACCCGTCAATGATTTTATGTTATCTTCATTCAGTATTATCTCGTAGAAGTTCTCTCCATCGTCAACAACCCCTTTAACCCGGAGGTCGTCAAAACCGGAGGTTTTTCCGTGGACCGGACAGATCCCTTTGGAGATCGTCCTCTTGCACTCGTTACACCTCCGGATCAGACCACTGTTCTGCTGTATGGCTATAAAAGCCCCTATGACCTCCAGCTCTCTGGGTGGTAAGGACACGTCCTCTTCGATATCCTCAATATCACTGTTCCTGTTGATAGCTACCTGCATCCTCCCTCCAAAGGAGTCCGTGACCACGTTCTTGAATATGTAGCTCTTACCTTCGCTGACCTCTCTCTTGCCCGACTTGGCCCAGATAATGAACTTGGTTATTCCTGTATCGTCTCCTACCAGCCCCACCTGGGAGACATTGGGGCTGTTGGAGTCCCACAGCTGCACGACTTTAGCTTTAAAGCTTACCCAATCACCAGCTTTGGTGATATCCTTGATCTTAATAAAAGGACTCTCTGACGTGACCTGCTCCCGAGGAACATCCAGTTCCTTGGTCAGGTAATTGGTCACCGTTTTAACTGCCTCACTTTCAGGAACTTTGAACTCGAATATGAGGAGCTCAAGACGTTGAGACACGTCTTTGGGCTCAACTTCAAAACCAGAACTCTTGAATTTCTCAATTATCTGCTCTGTCAGCCGGGATATTACCTCACTCTTCTGATCCCCATCCATTAAATCATCCCCTTATACTTTCAAATTCAAATCTACCAACTCCGGTCGATCTTGGTTATTGAACTGATCGCCGATTGGATATAGTTGGTGTGGCAACTCATTCAGGTAGGCTATAATGTTTTCTACCGAAATGAAAGTGCAAAAATACATTAAGCTGATCAATCCCCAAAGGTTATGATGGGCTGGCTGGCCACTCGTCTGGCTCCCAGTTCTCTGAGCTTTGGTTTGAGGAATTTCACTTTTTCACGGTTCAATATGATGTGGACAGCAACTCCACCTCCCGCTAATTGAGAGACTGTGGGGTTGAAACCTTCTTGGCCTAAAAAGTTCAGCACGTCATCTATTTTATCTTTCTCAGGGACATTGAGGACCAGACTGACCAGGTTTTGAGAGTTAAGCACTTCCCTCAGGTCTATCATCAGGTTCTCAATTATAGTTTTCTTCTTCTCGTAGGAGTTTGCATTGGCGATAAAAACCGATTTAATGTTCTCCATGACGTTACCGATTATCCTGCACTCATTCTCCTTAAGTGTGGTGCCGAATTCGGTGACCTCTATTATTAGATCAGCCTCTGGGTGAGGGGGGAGCAGAGAAGCCTCAGTTTTCCCTATGGGGTCGAATACCACCGCGTTCAACCCGTTTTCTGTGGCATATCTCTCCGCAAGCTCCGGAAATTCTGACGCCAGCATTACCTGCTTACCTTCCATCTGGTCTCTGAGGTCTTCGATGGTCTTTACGTCCGGATACTGCTCTTTGGAGATAGCGGCCACAAGTCTGGTAGGCCTAAACGGTAGCTCGTCCACCAGGACAACGTTCTTGAGATCATACCTGAGCTTGGAGTTCTCCAGAATATCCCCACCGGTAAAGCCACCATCACCTTTA
>JAWODI010000050.1:0-4248 GCA_046483365.1 Archaeoglobaceae archaeon
GTTTAGGGTACCGGTTGTTGCTAGACTTCCCGGGAACACCTTTGGAGAGTACAGGTTTTCCAGGGGGTGGAGGAGATGGTTTTATTATTTCTTCAGGAATGTTATAGGGAAGTTGAGCTTAAAGTTTGCCAGTAAAATAGTTGTAATGGGTCCCTCTGAGAGGGAGAGGTTGGTCAAGGGCTTTCCTGAAGATAAGGTCCATGTGGTACCCCCGTTAATCGATAGCAATACGAATAATATGGAGAAAGAGGAATCCAAGAGGTCTTTGGGTTTAGAAGGGTTAAAGGTAATCTTGTTCGTTGGAAGGTTGAGCAGGAGGAAGGGAGCTGACAGACTAAACAGAATTGCTGGAGAGGTAGGAAAGCAGAGGAAAGATATTGTCTTTTGTGTGGTGGGAGATGGAGAGTACAGGGAGGAGCTTGCTGAATTAGAGAACGTCAAATGCGTGGGTGAGGTCGGCTCTGAGGAGATGAGCAGGTATTATGCTTCGGCAGACCTTTTGGTCCATCCTTCCAGGGTGGAGGGGTTGCCCAATGTGGTTCTGGAAGCCTTATCACATAGAGTGCCGGTAGTGGCTACTAATGTTGGAGAGGTATCGTGGGTGGTCTCCAATACTTTTGAAGACTGGAGAGATATTATTGAATATATTGTTAAGGGAGATTGGGAGGTGGATGATCTACCGCCGGTTTTTAGTGAACATGAATACAGAAATAGATTTGAAGAACTCTTTGAGAGCTTAGCTTGATCACAAGAATTTCTTCAGAATGGATTTTATTAACTTTAACTCTATACCAGTTCTTTTCTCCATCGCGAGCAGCATATCCCAATCCTCCTGCTCAAGGCTTTTAGTGAACAGGAAAGAGAACCCATATACAATATAGGTTAGGATCAAGATCAAGGGTAGGTAAAGATAATTGATATCCGTAACCAGTAGTTTTAAGCCTAAGGAGATTATTACGGTGACCACAGCAGGCTTCAATAAGTTCTTGCTCACTGGTTGAGCCATACTAACTTTATAGAGTTTTATGCATCTCATGACGTTTATGGAGGTTATAGAAGCAAGAGAAGCAACAGCAGCACCCATAATGCTGTAGACAGGAATTAATGCCAGGTTTAGGGCTATGTTGAGTATGGTGGTTGCTGAGGTCGCCCACATTATGAATCGGGTTTCGCCGAAGGCAACCAGCGCGGCGCTGTTGGGGCCCATGAAATTGTTGATGATGAATCCCAGAGAAAGTATTCTAAGGACATTGGCTGCCAAATGGTATTCAGTGCCGAATAGCAAGTTAAGAACTTCTTGAGGGAACAGGAACAGGAATAAGAAGAGGGGCAAGGTGGCTGAACTGAGCCATTTGGTCAAGATGGAGAAATCCCTTCTAATGTTTTTCAACTCGTTCCTGGCATATAGTCCAGAGACAATGGGCATGTAGATCAGGATCAAGGCGCTGAGAGGAACCGAAATGAAATTGGCTAGAGGGTAGGCAGCGTTGTAGAGACCAACTTCTATTGAGGTCTTAAACCCACCTAACATAAGGGTGTCTGTCCATCTTATCAGAAAATTCAGCATGATTACACTGAGAAGAGGGAGCGAAAAGTACAACAGCTCTTTAGTCACAGGGGTTTTAGGTAGTTTTATACTTTTGATTAAATATGATCTTGTGGCGTAAATGAAGAACAGGATGCAGGGTATGGCCAGTGACAGCAGAAAGGCGTAAAAGACGTTAATAAAGTATGGCCATAGGATGACCACTGGGACGAGAAGGATGGGGAATGTCAGGTTCCTCAGAATGTCCTGAAAATAGGCTTTTGGCCGGGGGTACCCAAATCCCAGGAATACTGAAGCCAGAACCTGGATTAAAGTGAAAAAAGGTATTCCCCAGGAGATTATCTTGAGTGGTAGGGCGAGAGAAGGCTCATGGAAAATGTTTATTGCAATATAATCGGATGCGAAGAAGAGAATGAAGCTGAAGATGAGGCTGGTTGTGAGGGAGAGCCACAGGGATGAAGAAAGGAGGTCTTCAACCTTTTCATGTTCGCTTTTTCCCCTGAAGTAGGCAATGTTTCGAGAGGACCCTTCTCTCAGACCCAATGTACTAAGGAGGACAAGGAGGTTCAGTATGACGAATGCCAGAGAAAAGATACCGTATTCACTTTGGGTCCAGTATCTGGCGACCATCACTCTTCCTGCGAAACCGAATAACATTCCCACAAGTGTGCCTGTGAAGATGATCCCTGTGCCTTTCGCCACCTGCTGTAAAGAGTTATCTTTATCCAACATTTATCAAATGAGTATTAACTTAAAATAAATATATTTACCTTCATTTAATGGGTTTCAGATGAGGTTGATGAGTTTGAGGATTCCTGTGGATGAGTAACTAGCTGAAGAACTCAACATCACACTAATCTACCTTTCACCCCTACTCACCCCACCTATACTCCTATCGAATTTTTCAAGATAGAATATCTACTGAGTTTGACTATTGCATTTCTGGTTGAAAACGGATGAGACAGGTGAGCTTATTAGCATGTGCTGTTATGAAAAACTTTTTAGTTGGAGGAGGTAAATAAATAATATGGGAATGAGTGAGGAGGAGATAAAGGCGATCTCTCAGGATGTTAGAGACCTTAAAGAAAAGGTTGAAGACATGAGTGCCATACTTCGGGAGTTACTTGAAAATTATACCGATGTATGCTTTGAGTTGCGAGATGATTACTTAAAGAGGCTTGAAGAGATTAAAAAAGAAAGGGGCAAAACATTTAACTCCATAGAGGAGTTCGACGAGTACTTTGAATTGAATGAGCCAGTATAAATTTGAAATTAAGCCAACACTGGAGAAGAAACTTATTAAGATTAAAAAGAAGGATAAAGCGGTTTTTGATGCTACAAGAGAGAAGATAAAGGAGATTATACAAAACCCCCATCATTACAAGCCACTCAGGCATGGTATGAAAGGTTCGCGGAGAGTACATGTTAAAAAACCCTTTGTACTTGTTTTCGAAATTGACGATGGTAACAGGATGGTCCATTTCCTTGATCTGGATCACCACGATAAGATTTATAAACGTAAGAAATAGACGGTGGTACCAAAATCTGGAGAGTTGCTTGATTGCAGGTCGGAAGATAACATAGAAGAGATTAAAGGGATTGGTGAAAGAGAGATACCTATTGTAATCAAAGAATTTAAGATCAAATTAGGAGAATTAATGATAAATGCGAGGGTTGCATGGAAGCCTTATTGAAGAAGTTCCATTACTTCTGGGTAGAATCGATGTTTTCAAACTATTTACAATATCCTTTGAAAAAGAGGAGAGAACAGTTTTTAACGACCAATAAATATTAAAGTGGATGCTTTGAGAGGACAAAAAGATAAGATTTTGGAGACTTTGCAAAATCCGGATATAATGCTTGAAGGGGATTTTGAGGAGCTCCTATCATTGAAATTCTATAAACAGACACCAGTAAATTCTAAGTATATGGTAGTTGTATATAAAGAAGTAGGAGATAATGGTTTTGTGATTACGGCATATTTCACTAATAAGTATTCAGAAAAGAGGAGAATATTATGGAAGCGATAAAAATCCTTGAAAAGGAAGAAAATTTGGATTGGGATTATGATGAGGAGGCTGATGTCCTCTACGTCAGTATAGGTGAGCCAGAAGAAGCTGTGGGTGTTGACATAGGTGATGGAGTTGTTGTGAGGTACAGAGAAGATACTGGAGAAGTTGTTGGGCTTACAATAATTGGAGTGAAAGAAAGAGTTTTGACAGCTCTCAAATAATAGGAAATCCTACCAAGATAGATAAATACTGGAAAGGCAAGCAATTATGAAAGCTCTCCACACCACTCCCTGGAAAGTGGGGTGGTAGGACGAGGAAAATCAGAGCTAAGATATATAATTCCATTTGGATGCGCTCGATGACAGTGCTTATATGGATTCTCAGCGCGATGCTGGTTGCGCTGTGCGGCGTCATAGTCTTCCTCATCCTCGGACAGGACGTCAGGGGAGGGGGGTTGGCCGGAGCGCTGGGCGGCGGATCGGTTCAGAGCGCCTTCGGCAGCCGAACGACTGAGACAATCCTCAAGGTGACGGCTTATCTGGTTGCGGCCATTTTCGTGATGGTCATCATCCTGGCCAAAATCCAGACGCATGACACCACTCCGCAGGGGCTGACGGATTCCGAGGAACCGGCGCCGGCGACCGCTCCGGCTGATACGACAGATACGACGGAAACGACGGAAACGACGGA
>JAWODI010000094.1:0-3593 GCA_046483365.1 Archaeoglobaceae archaeon
CTTTAGCCTGCCGATCCGTATTACTAACTATTAAGATCCTCACGTTGGGGTTGATCAAGACCTTCCACAGACAATAGATTACAGTCCCCACAGTGCTTTTACCGTGGCCCCTCGGAGCTAAGTCAAGAGTCTTCTTATAGTTAATCATGTGGTCTAATATGGATTGATGATGCCAAGCCACCTCATAACCCAAATACTTAGCTAAGTTAGCTGGGTGCGCAAGTAACTGCAGCCGCTTAATTGAGTTGCTCTCTATATCCTTCCATTCTTCTGGAGAACTCTTCTCTACACTCATCACATAATCCCTCCAATACTATTTGCAAAACCTTCTGCTCAAAACGGATTAAGTCGCCCTCAACATTAATGTTGATCTGCTGATCCGGAAGATCACCCAAAAGCTTTGACTGAAACTCTAACTGCTCCCTAACCTCCCGCATGGCCTTCATTGCCTTGTTACTGTCATTCGCTTGAAGGGCCTCTTTCAAGAAATGCATTGCAGCCTTATTAATCTTGCTTAACTGATCAACCACATCCAGCCTCTTGTCGATAGCTTTCTCCACAACCTCTTCTCTCTGCTTAGCTCTCTGAATTACGGAATCCTTATTTTGATTAAAGTACCGCCAAACCACTGGCTGACTAACCTTAACTCCAGCACTTTCAGATAACTCCTTAGCAATCTTATAATCACTGAAGCCCTCCCGCTTTAATTCAGATGCTTTCTCTTCAAGCCCTAACTCAATAATTCTATTCACCCTCATTAATACAGAATAATTCAGTTAGACTTAATAAAGTGAATTAGAGAGCTGGACTATCTAAACTTGGTTAAAACCCGCTTTGTTTCACATTTATAGATAGAGTTTTTTCGGACAGGTCGGACAGGTCGGACGGTATTATCCTCATAAATTAGATCGAAACCGGTAAATGCTCTAAAAAATAGTAAAAAAATAACTGGAAACACTCGTATCAGGTTACCAGAGTTATTTCTATCTGATTGCTCATACTTGACCAGCTCATTGTTCATCGATTACACTCAAATTGACCGTAAACTGCAGGACATTGAATACCTTTTAAGGCTCTCAAACAACGTTTTTATGTTCTACATGTCCACGTTAACGTTTTGAGGTTTTGAAGCCAACTGCAAGCTGTCTTTCATACTATATTATATAAAATATTTGCCTCAAATAGCATGATTTATAATGTGCTTTAGGTTATTGTTCTATTTATAATCAACTTGCAGGAGTTATTTGTTCATCCGTATTGAATAAAAGCCATAATCATCAAAAAGATTTTATTATTTGGATGGGTAATAAACTATTGTCATGCAAACCTTCTCCAGAATAGAAATGGACCTTGATGAGTTTGAAATAGTGATGCAAAACATTGATTCCTGGGAAAGGAAAGTAAATGCCAAATTCATCGAAGCCAATGTGGATGATGATAAGGCCGAGATAAAATTTATTCCTGTCGCCACCACAGGGTTCTTTATGTGGATATGCGGGGAGGGAGATAAGTTGATGGCCGAGCTGGTTATAGACTCCAGGGTGGGTTATATTGATCTGGAAGAGTTCGCCGAATTCGACGAAGAACTTTTCAATGAACTAAAGACCACTCTGATGAAAGAGAATGGTGGAGAAAGTTTGGACGGACGATATTTCCCCAAATCCCAGAAAAGCATCGAATTATTTGACACGCTAACCAGGACAGCCAGATGGGAAGTGAAATCCGTAACTTGAGCTTGGACAATTTTTATTTTACCGTGGTAAAGGCTTTATAAGAGAGAACGAGCGTCATCAGTATGGGGACGTAGAATAGGGCCAGTACAGAAAACACTCCCAATAGGTCCGTTAAGGTAGTTTCACTGAGTGTTCTGTAGCCGAATGTGGTCAGGATGAACCCGAAAACACAAATTAAGAAGGGGGGAACCAATTTATAGAGAAATCCTATAGTATCCATGATCTTATCCAGATAACTGGACATATGGATAATATATTTCAATCATTATTTATAACTTTCATTCAACATAATCATCATTGATAACAGCGTATAAAGCTCGATCACGAGCCTCAGAAAGTTCCACATCACGTTGAGTTTTGAGGTTAACGAAACATTCAGCTGGTAAAAAGCCAGTGATTATAATCCCATTCAGAATGCATTTTCGGATCAGAATGAGTACTTCGCCTATCTACTTCCAGAATATTCTAGTATATTTAAACATTAGTGTTCATACTTATCGATGATATCAGGTAATTAAAAGAAGGAAAAAGGGTTAACGTTTTTTGTCAGGCAGTTCTTTACTTCTTACTCCTCCTTCAGAATCGATATAAATGAGCCTCCTTTTGGCACCTCTCCTGTTTTTTGATGGTGATCCCATCTCCCACAACTCCAACCGGCTTACACTACTATCTTATCTTGATTATTGATAAAAGTTATACAATCCGGCTGGTCACTATAACCATGGAAACCCAGAGGTGACTCAAACTTATTTTAGCTTACTGCTGCATGCAGACATGATTAAAAGCTATTTATCCTAGCTCGGACCTCACGGCGACAAATAGAGGTCCTCTAACATCTATTTTGTAGTTGTTGGATATTATGTATTTCCGCACGTTATCCTGGAGATTGAGGTTAATGTCCGAAAGCCCTTCCACTATCCTGGCTCTCACTTCTGCCTCTTCGCCGGCAGCTACTCCCTCCTCAATCCTTTTGGCGGCGAGGTGGGCGAAAGCATCGATATACCTCATGTTGGTGGTGATGCCGTGATCGAAGTATCCTCTCCATTTATCAGTTCGGGGCAGCCCGTAGACATTCCCCTGATACACTAAAACCTCGTTGGAGTATGCCGGGCCGCAAAGTCTGGTGTTCTCTTCTTTTTCGGTGACATAGACCTTGACTCTCTTGCCGTAGAGCTCTCCGTCGAAGGCCAGGAACTCGCAGGGGCTTTTCTCGCTTGCGTGCTCTTCGGCTGTAGCCACGATCTTCTCCGCGATCCTCAGACCCGTTGTGGTCTGGGGCACTTCTGACACCTTTATTGCCCGAGCGATGTCCATGTCGCTCAGCTCTATTTTTCCGTAGAGCCAGGGATGCACCAGCTCCCTTACATCTGATTGCTCACCCAGGACCATGGCCAGTCTCTCCACACCCAGCCCCAGATTCATCACCGGATACTCGATATTGTACTGGGAGAGGGCTGTAGGAGAGTATATTCCGAAAGTGGCTATTTCGATCCATCCGTCGCTGTATTTGGTGTTGGAGCCTACTATACCGGGGTGAAAGGCAAAGACCTCTGTCTGTGTCCCGGGAATGTAGTACTTGCTCCTCTTCTCGTCTGCCTTGAACTTGAACTTCTCAAAACCGAACTGCCTCAACAAAGCCTCCGAAACAGCCTTACCGTCATCCACGCTCACATCCTCATCTACGATCGAGCAGCTGGCGGAGAAGTAGGTGTAAAGTCTGGCGGCATCCTCTCCCTGCTCTTTTCTAAAGCACCTGTCTATGCTGAACAATCTTATGGGCAGGGGGAACTTATCGGTCCGGGCATGATCGTCTGTATTTCCGCAGAGGATGTTGAACACCAACCGGGAGAACAGCTCCTC
>JAWODI010000036.1:0-31657 GCA_046483365.1 Archaeoglobaceae archaeon
GGCCCGCGGCGTCTGGATAGACCGGCTCGAAGCCCATTGCGAACACCGGTGAGTGAGGGGAAAGCGTGAAGTCACGGCCCGCCAGATCGGCAAACTCCGGATCACCCGTACCCGAATGTGGCTATCAGTCTGGAGACGAGTTTTATATAGATATAGTCATTCCTTCATGGGAAGCGGAATATGGGCAAACGTGGTACTTAGAATCTTTTTGTGTTGTGCAATAAATGCTGATAAAGTACTAAAATCCTTTTGATGGAGAAGCTGAAGCAATCAGTCTAGCAAAGAAGATTGGTTGTTGGGTCGCACTGGATGGTTCTAAGGCGAGGAAGATTGCTGAAAAGGAGGAGATTAATGTAATTGGTACTGCTGGTTTGTTGAAAGTATGGCCAAGATGGATTTGATCAACGAGAATCCAGAAGAAATATTTGAGAAACTGTCTAATTTAAAATTTAGAATGAAAAAAGAGCAATTCTTGGACATCTTCCGGGACTAACAGTCCACCAAATTAAGGTTTCCTCCACCAACTTCATAATCGATTTCTTCCTGTAAAAATATTACTATTACCCCTTCAAAAAACCTAAATCTTAAACCAAAACCCCCTTAGCAAGATTTTAGTCTCAACACCTTGAGAGAAGTATATTGGTATCTATAACAGCCATCAACTATTCTCTACCCTTTTCCTTCCTTTTTCACGCATGTTCTCTAGGAATTCGAGTTCCTGTTCTAAACTGTATTTAGTATCTTCTGATGTAACTGAGAAACCCGAGAGCTCCAGATAGGTCATATATACCTCTGGATCCACGTAATCTTCTTCTACCGAGTCTAATGTTGTCAGATGATTGGAGCCAATCACTTTATAAAGCTGGTATCAGATGAATCTAAAAATCACTTATATGTCTGTGAAATGATAAATTAAAAGGTCGATGGTGAAAGCTGATGGATCTTGAATACGATCGAAATAAGGTAGTAATCAAGGATAAGGTTCTTACATCACTGGATAAGTTCGTCCTGGATTTTATGGGACTACTTGAGGAGCATGTTGACTACGTAGTTGTGAGCGGATATGTGGTCATCCTCTTCGGAAGGGCACGTGGTACAGAGGATATTGACGTCATCATAAGGCGCATGGATAAAGAAGACTTTGCCGCTCTTTATAGTGAACTCCGAGAAGAAGGCTATTACTTTCTGAATCCTGAGGATATGAATGGGTTATACGGAATGCTTCAAGAAGGGTTAAGGATTAGAGCTGCTAAGGAGAATACGATAATCCCCAATATCGAGCTGAAGTTCGTCAAAGATGATTTTGACAGGTATTCGATTGATAATAAGCTAGTAGTTTTCATTGACCGAAAGCACTTGAACATCTCACCAATAGAGATCCAGATCCCTTATAAGCTGTATCTGGGTAGCGATAAAGATATTGAAGATGCCATATATTTATGGGAAATCTTTAAAGATAAAGTAGACATAAGTACTCTTAGAAGGTTCATGAAATCCTTTAAGGTTAATGTCAGAGGAGGAGAATATGGAATTGAAGTATGATAGGCAGGAGAATCTAAAGGAAAGGATCAACTTTATTCACTATTATGTTCAGTGGATTAAGAAAACTCCTAACGAGATTTGGAGTAAACAGCAGGCTGAATTGATCGATAGTTTTATGCAAAACGCCAGGAACTTTAAGATATCTCCTCAGAAATACCTGGAGATGGTGGAGAGAAGAGAAACAATAAGTACAATATAAATCAAACGTATCAGCATAATCTGTCCACTCAAAGCAGAGAAATGTCTTTAATTTAACTCTTTCCTTAGACTCTTCTGGTGTAGACAGCAATAATCTGTCTCTCTGGATTGTTTTTTCTCCCCCTTACCTCCAAAACTAACTCCTCTTCTCCTTATCTTTTATCAAAATAGCTCAAAAACAAAATGAAAATGTTTAAAAGTAGATTTATTATCTATGTTTAGGAATGATTTTTACAGATCATGCAATAGATAGGCTAAAAGAATACGGAATAAAAGAACAGAACCAGAAATCGATTTTGCTCTAAAGAACTATGAAAAATTGTTTTTGGACTTGAAGACTGGCAGAAATATAGTTACAAAACCCTGGACTGGTGATAAATACCTGGTTATAGTTTTCGAGAAGAATGATGTAATTACAGTAATAACGGTATTTCCCACCAGTAAAATTGATAAAGTTAGAAAGAGAGTAGATACAGGAAGGTGGCTGGAATTATGAACGCTGAACACAAAAAGGCAGATATACTTCGTCTAAAATTCTCAGATGAGAGATCAGTGGATTCTGAGATGGTAGATGACGATGTAGTCGCCTACTACAACGAGAACGGGCAACTGGTCGGCTTTGAGGTCTGGAGGGCCAGAGAATTAGTTCTTCCTCAATTCTTGCAGCTGATAAAGGAAGTTAAAGGTATTTAAGGACGGTAATTTTTCGACGGTATTTTTATCGAGTGTTTATTCTATTTATAGCAAAATCTTTAAATATTTTTTTGTATAGTCCATAACTGATCGTGAGGGGGGTCTGGAAGACGCTTCGCTGGTAGCCCGGCATGCAAACATAGACTGGAAAGAAGTCTTCAATGAGATCAAAAAGCAGGAACAGATTACGGGACAGTATCTATCTTTTGCAGTTATGGATACACTTGATCTGCTTGCAGAAAGATACAACATTCAAACACCCATTCATAACCAACTAATCTCCTACTGTCTTGAACGAGCATTAATACTATCTTTAGATGAACCAAAGACAGTAAAGGAACTCCGGAAAGAACTGAAGTTCCCTCAACACCAGATCTACAACAAGCTCAGGAAACTGGAGAGGGAAGACAAAATAAAGGTTGGAAGAAGTGGGAGACTTAACCAGTACACAAGGCTAAGTATTAAACCATAACCATAGGTAAGCTGAACTATATTCCGCGTCACTAGTTTTATAATCTGGACAGGAAGAAGTATTGATTGTGTACTTTGAAGTGTGGGTGGACAGGATGAGAAAGAAGGACGTTGAGTTGTCTTTAAAGGAAGTGTGTCAAGAAGTCCACGAAGTTGATTACGACTATCACTTCATCGTAAAAGTATCAGATGGCACCTTGCTGAACTTGAAGGGGGTCAAGAAATATAGAGAGCACTATAAGTGCTAATTTTTGATGGTAGCTAACTAAATGAATATTTATTCAAGTTCGGAGCCGTTCCCTCTTTTGAGGATGCTTTCTCCAGCTATTAACCCGGTTACGGCTGCTCCCACTATTCCTCTGCTTATTCCCGCTCCATCGCCAACGGCATACACGTTGTTAAGGTTGGTGCGCATCTCCGGATCTACCTTCAATTTTAGGGAGTAGAACTTTACTTCTGGTGCGTAGAGCAATGTAGAGTCGTCTGCAACGCCGGGAATGACCTTATCCAGCTGCTCCAGGGCATCCACAATGTCGTCGATCACTCTCCCTGGGTATGCCAGACTTATGTCTCCGGGTATGGCTGATTTCAGGGTGGGGTGGACCAGGCGGTTGAGCTGGACTCTGCTGTCGGTGCTCCTTCTTCCCAGTCTTAAGTCCTTCAATCTCTGGACCAGAGGGTTTCCTCCTCCCAGTTTGGTGGTTATTCTGGCGAGGTCTCTGCCCCACTCGTTGGGATACTCGAAGGGCTCTGTAAAATTGTAGTGCGCCAGAAGGGCGAAATTGGAGTTGTTGGTCTTCACCTTTGCCTTGCTGTGACCGTTCACCAGACAGAACTCACCGTAATCCTCTCGAAGCACCCACCCCTGAGGGCATGTGCAGAAGGTTCTCACGTAGTCGTCGTGTTTCTTGGTGGTTACCCTCAGCTTGGGGTCGTAGACCTTGGTGGTGATCTCTTCCATGATGGATGCAGGGACTTCAACCCTAACTCCCACATCGATCGCTTTGGAGTCGAAGACATTGTTCACTTCAATACCATATTCCAGAGCCCACTGCTCCAGCCAGGCAGCTCCTCCTCTTCCTACTCCAATGACAAGATAATCGTAAGCAAATTTTCTCCCGTCCTCTGTCATCAATGTCTTTGCAACCGGGTCTATGTCTGTTACAGTGGTCTTGGTGAAGATGTCGACTCCGTGGTCCTTTAGCTCGTCTTCCATGCTCTTGATTACTTTGGGCAGCTCATCACTACCCACATGTCTCTGTATGAGGGGCACGAATTCGATACCGGCTGCATTGGCTTTTCTTACCAGCTCGCTTATTTTGCCGTCTTCAAGCCCATAGGTTTCGTCTGGGGCGCCGTGACGCTGGAAGCCATCGTCAACCTCCTTCATTTTCTCCAGGAGGTATTTCTTATTTACCAGACCCAGAAAATTGCCTCCCACAGTATAACTGGAGGGGTAATCAGGGTTCACGAAATTCAATTTCCCATCCGACAAACCTCCTGCTCCCCCTATGCCAGAGGTTATGTTGCAGGGCTCACATTTTTTACAATAGCTCTCAATCAGGTCGCTGGGACAGCTCCGTTTGTTTATGTCTCTACCCATTTCGAAGATAGCAACGTTAAAATCGTCAGCAAGCTTATACGCGGAAAATAGACCACCGGGCCCCGCACCAATTATAATAACATCATATCTTTCACATTCATTTGATGCGTTATTCGTCATACATTTCCCCAAGCTCAAAGAATGTCTATTTAATTCTTTCTCTTTTATGAACTCGAACTGTTGTCTTAACTTTAAAACAAAAAAAGGAGTGCAAAAGTAGAAGATTATTCGCCGGTTCCAGATTGCTCGGAACCAGAGGAGAACATGGACTGAAGTTTATTCTGCAATTCTTCCAGCTTCTCCCGTAATTTGTTCTCCTGTCTTTCTAAAGTTTTGACCCTCAAACCGTAAGTTTCTTTCTTCTCTTCCAGTTCACTGACCAGCTTATCTTTCTCGGCCTTCACCAGCACATTACCGGTCGCTTTATACATAGGTACTTCTCCACCGACGTTCTGAACCTCTTCCAGAGCTTCTTCCGCTTCCTGCTGGTAGGCTTCTGCCTGTCTTTTCTGGTTCATGACCGATTGTAATTGCTGTTGCAATTGCTGAAGTTGAGATAACATGTTTTGCGCATCGGGTGGTAAATCCTTCATTCTAACACCTCTAACATTTTTTCACACATCTTTATTAACCTGAGCCAACCGTTGATGGCCGCCCTAAGTTCAGTAACATCATCGGTTCTAAGGTTTATTATAAGCCCATCCTCCCTTAAATAAATGTTTGCCTTCCTGGAACTGGTCTCAATCTTAAGAGATTCATAAATCAAATGGGGCTCCTTTCCTTTCAGAGTGAATTCAGCTCTCATTCCGCTCCTCATCCCATTTGAATAAATTGAGCTTAAAAATACTTTGCTTGTTGTATCTAAAATCCAGGTCCCACCCGTCAGATTTTGTTACCACGACCTTTTTGGGGGAGTCAAAATTGATTCTGGTATCAGAGGGTATGGCATCCATAATGGTGGGGTTGAAAGGCGGGTTTCCCACAAAGATGACCGGACTTTGGTCCATATCCAATTTTCGTATTTCTCCTATACTAAAACTCAAGATGAACTGTTTTCCTATGGTATATATTGTAAGCGAATTGGGATTCCCGTTCCTTTCCCCTACCAAAGCTAATTTTCCCTCAAAATCTTTGATGCTGGCTTTTCCTCTGGAAACGTACTCCCAGTTCATGAACTTCGCCATTATCTTGGCGAATGTTCTGGTCTTTTGACCTGGCTTTCTGGAAGTGGTGATAAGCATTTAAAAGGTTTAACTCTTGAAGACGAACACCGGGATCTCGGATTGCCTGACAACAGAATCGGTTGTGCTGCCCAGAAAAGCTCCTCCCAGGAAACCCATACCTCTGGAGCCCATCATGACCATGCTGGCATTTTCTTCTTTTGATGTTTTAATGACCTCCTTGTAGGGGCTACCGTCTTTTATTATCACTTTGACGTCTATCCCCTGCTCTTTGAGCTCATTCTCTGCAGACTCCAGAAGCGATTCCTTCTCTTTATCCATTTTGTTCTCCACTACATTCAGGATGATCACTTCATTTCCTCCAGATACTGCCGCATCTTTGACGTAGTCGATTATCCTCTGGGAGTGCTCGGAAAAGTCGTAGGCAAAGAGTATTCTATCCAGGGGGTCTCGCTCCATCTCACACTCAAAAAAGCCGTTCTCCGTTTCGAAGCACTTGGGCTTGGCCACCATGACAGGTATCTTGGACTTTCTGACAACTCCTTCAGAGATACTGCCCATGAGTATTTCCTTGAGGAACCCTTTACCTTTCGAGCCTATCACAATAAAGTCCACATTCTCTTCTTCTGCACTCTTTACAACCTCGGCGACCGGGTCCCCTCTGGGTACGGGAGTTACATACCGGGCTCCAATGCCGCCCTCCTTTAATCTATCCACAATCCTGGACAGCTCTTTCTCGCTCTCTTCTTCCTCGTGTTTTATCCACGAGTCCACATTGAAACCGGATGTTACTCCCACAACTTTTGTGAGATTGATCACTCTTACCAGTACAACTTCCTCCACACCCATATTTTTCAAATTGGGAAGCCATCTTATGATCCCTTCAGCCACCTGTGAAAAATCAGTCGGGAACAACACTCTCTTCAACATAAACTTCACCTGTTCTTTAGCCATAAATGATCACTTATTTATATTATTTTTTGCTCCCTGCACAAAAAAATCGATTGCATTTATGAAGCCCAGCTCAGTGATATGAGGATGGTGAACTAACCTTCCATCGAGTTCTCTTGATCAGAATCATGACAGGACAACAAGATGACCTGTCATCATATCTTATGTATTTTGATATAAGTGATTTAATATCTTTATCGAATTTTAATTTACATTGTTTAGAAAAGTAAATTGCTCCATCAAGTGTTAATGTAGTCCCCTATTGTTAATGCAAATTTTTATTTCAACACGCAAAAATTTAAAATATTCGCCACAATATCATACACTAATGTTAAGTCTGCTTCTCAAAGAAGGCATTGAACTGGCAAAAAAAGTAAGCTCCAAGGCAGTAGTAGTCGTATCCAACCAGGAGGTAGAGGAGAGAAAAGAAGATGGAATAATGATCTTCATGGCACCCAAGAGCTACCCCATGGCACTGGATGCTTTCAGCCACATGGAAGGCGATGAGTACGAGGGCAGGAAAAAACTGGTGGACAAGTTCATCAAATTCTCCCACGCTGGAGAGTATATCTCCACCATGCTCTATTTTAGAGGGATCAAAGAAGAGGAGCCAGTGGTGGGAGTTATCAGTACAGAATCCATCAATGGAGTTATTATAGTAGACCCGGAGAGGAGCGAGATCCAGAAGACGGTGGATGAGTGCAGCGAAAGGATCGACCCCAGAGTATTTCGATCCATTTTGAACATATCACTGGATATAGCCCATAAAGGAAGAGAGGGAAGAATCCTGGGCACCGGTTTTGTTATCGGAGATGTGGATGAGGTCCTGAAAAGATCTACCCAGATGGTCCTGAATCCCTATGAGGGGCACCCGGAAAAAGTTCGCAACATCACCGAGCATTCCACATGGGAGAGCGTGATGGAATTCGCCCAGCTCGACGGTATTTTTGTAGTTAACAAGCATGGAACAATTATGGCTGCAGGCAGATATATAGAAGTGCACACAAAGGAGGTGAAGTTGAGGCAAGGTTTGGGAGGAAGACATCTCTCTTGTGCGGCAATAACTCGTGAAACCGAGGCAGTTTCAATTGTTGTTTCTGAAAGTGGGGATATATCCGTTTATAAGGATGGGGATGAACTCATAGTGATCAACACTCACGTTTTTTGAGCAGCACGGTTTTTAAGTAGCGTATTCTGCCTGATTAACACCTGCATTTTATGTTTGTTTATGATTAGCCTCTCTATAATATACCGAAAGTTTAAAATGTAATGTAGTCAAGTTAGATATAGAAAATGAGTCCGGAAGTATGCAACATTTGTGGATTACCAAGAGATTTGTGCGTTTGTGAGGAAGTAGCCAAAGAGCAGCAACAGATCGTCATAAAGACCAACAGAAGAAGATACGGTAAAGAAGTTACTATTGTTGAGGGTATTAATAGTGGTGAAATCAACATTGACGACCTGGCAAAATATTTGAAGTCCAATCTTGCCTGCGGCGGTACAGTGAAAAAAGGCACTATTGAGTTACAGGGGAACCATATCAAGAAGGTCAAGGATCTGCTGGTCAAAAAAGGATTCACTCCCGAGAGAATCAAACGGTAATTTTTTGACTTATATTAATAACTTTATTTTATTTATGAGCTGCTCTCCTCCAGTATTGAAAAGTAGAGGTCTTCAAGTCGAGCCACCTGGGAATCTATCTTGACTATTTTTCCACCTGAAGCGGTCAGGGATTTCATAAACGAGTTGAGCTCGCCGACGTCCGAAGTTTCAAAGGACTCTACTTTCGAATTTTCCTGGTAGTGCAGGATATATTTTTTCGTCTGCCTCAATGCTTCCACTGTTCCGTAGTATAGTATTCTACCGCCTTTGAGAACAATGATCTCGTCACATACTGCCTCTACATAATACATGTTGTGAGCGGAGAACAGGATCCCTTTACCTTCTTCTTTGAGATTCTTCATGAACTCGGAGATGAATAGTGATGTTGAAGGGTCCAGACCACCTGTAGGCTCATCATAGATCAGTATTTCAGGCTCATGAATAAGGGTTCTGGCTATGGAGACCTTTCTCTTCATTCCCTTGGAGAACTCACCGATGGATTTGTTCTCAGGAAGGTTCAACATGTTTATCAGCTCCTTCGCCTTTGACTCAGCTTTATCTGACGGTATATCGTAGAGGGAAGCAAAGAACCCCAGATACTCCAGCGGGCTCATGTTCTCATATAGAGAGTCTGTCTCCGGCAGGTAACCGATGTGCTGTTTTATTTCTCCCCGGTGGGAGAAGAAGTCCTTACCAAAATATTCCACTTCACCCGAGCTGGGCTCTATTAGACCTGAAAGTATCTTGATAACAGTGGATTTACCTGCTCCGTTCTCTCCCACAAGGCCGAGGATCTGACCTTTTTCCAGGTTGAAGCTCACATCCTGGAGGGCTTTAAAATCGCCATAATTTTTATTCAAGTGGTCCACATTGAGCATAATTATAATAGTTATTAGGGAATATATTAGGTTTTTCAACGGAATACGGGAGCAAAAAGTTTATTAGTAGCTAGATGATTATCATAATTGTGGTGAGCTGGATGTCAGTTTTGATAATGGGCAAGCCTTGTAGAGACGAATATAAGAGCAGATACTGTTTTCCCTGTATCTCTGGACTATGTCCCTATGGAATGGATTTTGAGAACGACTGCTACCCAGAATTGGAGCCTGAGCAGCAAGAATTATTTGAAGAGTTATACCTGCTGAGAAGCCAGTTAGTACAGTCGGAGAAAAGAGAGACATATCCCCCAATGGTTTCCGTCAGGTAAGCGGAGAAGATAATGCTAAAAGTGGCACGGGTGGAGCTTAAAAAGTCGGCAAAAAAATACTCCAAAAAATTCATTTTTATTATCATTCTAATCTCCATTTTTGCCGGTTTCCTCACCCACCACTCTATCGATTCAGGACTAAAATCCGACCATCGGTTCTATACGGTAGCGAGTTCATTTAATATACCGGAAAAAAAGTTCGTCAACTACTATACCCAAAGTGCGGATAGTGTTAACAGCGATAAAGTTGACGTCTTTCTGGAAAGAAGCTCCGGCCTGTACCTGGTGCTTACTGAAACACAAAGGTCCATGTCTGCGGCAGATGAGCTCAGGAGCTATCTAAAGAACGAATTCGAGAGTGAGCTTTACAATAGATACGGGGAGGATGCGTTTCCTGTATATGTTGATTCCGTCTACCTGAAAAGAGATCTGGTCTACCAACCCCAGCTGGACGGAAGCGAGCAACAAAGCTTTCAGGGGGAGAGTCAGCAGGAAGAACATACGGAGGTAAAACCTGAAGAGATAAAGAAAGACGACAGTCAGGATAAAGTTCTTGATCCTGATGGTGACGAAGGCTTCATGGGCAGTACGAGCTCCGGCTCTGATTCTGATTCTGATTCGGGGTACACCACTCCAGATAATTTCTCGCCTCCCAGCCTTCTGGGGAAAATGATCTACGCCTTCTTCTTCATAATACCTTCTTATTTTATCATTCAGGTATTCTCATCATCCTTGATAGAAGATAGAGTTACCAGAAAGATAGATGTTCTCCTGTCAACTCCCATATCGGGATTAAAGTTATTGATGGGGAAGCTGGCACCCTATCTGGCAATTTCAGTATTCTCTGTATTGATGGTAGCATTCCTCTTCGACAAGAGCTGGTTAACCCTCGTATACATAGTTCCCATAATATTCTTCTTTGCTACTCTTCAGATGTTCCTGGCTCTCATCTCCAGAAGTTACCGGGAGATGACCTTCCTGGTTGTGGCTTCCTCTCTGGTGGTCACTGCCTACATATTCATCCCTGCAATCTTCGGAGGGAGCATCCCCGTCAGCAAGGTCTCACCCATCACCCTGATGCTGGCAACTTTCGAAGGAGAGAGCGTAGGAATAAGCGAATATTTATTTGCCACTTTCCAGTTCTACGCCATGGGAGCAGTGCTCCTCTATCTCTCATCCAAAGCCCTCACTCCCGAAGTAATTTCCAGCCACAGCTTATCCGAGAGACTCTTTGTTACGCTCAGCGGGGCGATAAAAGGAGAATATCATACCCTGGTGGCCGCAATGGCCTCCATTCCATTCATCTTCATGGCAGAATTTCTTCTGCTTTCAGTATTATTCGTCATGCCCCTGGAAAAGTCCATACCAATCTTTCTGCTCATAATAGCTACTGTAGAAGAGATCTTCAAGGGCAGTGCAGTGTATGTAGCCTATAAGAACGGTTTCAACGCGTACAAGGCAGCTTTCCTCTGCGGTATAGGATTCTTTGCCGGTGAAAAAGTGATAACTTTCCTCAATGTGGTGAACCAGTTCAATGATTTGTTTTTCGCTCAATATCTGGTCATTCCTCTGTTCATCCATGTAACTTCCATACTGGTGTTCGCTGTGATCATGAAGAGATGGTCGTTCAAGTACGCTCTGGTCTGTTCCAGTCTGCTGCACTTCGCATATAATTATGGGGTGTTGATGCTGCTATGATACTGCAGATAGCTTTGAAGGACCTCAAATCGGCTTTCAAGGAGAGGACCCTGTTAAGCATTGTGGCATTACAGTTGTTTGTAGCATTATTTGCCTCTGTGATCACCTTCGGCCTTCTGGTCCTTTATAGCCCTGGAGATACAGGCTACGCCATAGAAAAGGACGTTAGAGTAGGTCTTGTAGGTGATGCACCCGTCCTGAGGGACACCATTAATCCCTACAGTACCTACGACTCACTCGATGCAGCGCTGGAAGACTTTTACGAGGGGAGAATCGATTCCGTGGTGGTTTTGACCCGGGAAAAATACTCCGACACCAACTTCGTGCAAGTAATACTGCCCAAAGAAGAGGTAAAGGCTATCCAATCCTCGCTCTTACTTAAAGAGAGACTGAAAGACTACGAACACAAAATGAGGTCCATGCGCGATTTACCCTCTTCGCTGGAGCTGAAAACCTATAATCCTCAGTTCAAGGAAATCGAAGTTCCGGAGAGCGTTTCCATAACCTACGAATTCATCTACATACTGCTCATACCACTGCTGGTCATAACCACGGCAGCAACTTCTGCAGGAATGTTCATAGACCTCATCTCAGAGGAGAAAGAGACGAGAACCGCTCACGTCCTTCTTTCAACACCCCTGAGCGAGAAACAGATAATTCAGGGCAAGATGCTAGGCTCAGTCCTGCTGACCACTATCCTGACCCCCACGTGGATACTTCTGTTGATCCTGAACGGGATAGAGATAGCCAACATCCCTCTGGTCATACTCATCTCCATCTCCATCTCCCTAATATTCCTGGCAATATCCGCCCTCTCGGTCACCATTTCCAGAGATAGAGAAAGATCACAGCTGGTATTTTCACTGCTGATCGTGGGTTTAATCCCCTTGATGTTCTCTTCCCCTGAACTTCCGGCCTTACTCACATCAAGGATCGCTGCCGGCTCACCCTTCTCTCTTGAGTATGTGGGCCTCTATCTGTTGATAGGGATCGGTATGGTCCTGGTTATATCCAGATCCTTAAAGAACATATTCACTGATGCGTAGCGCAAATATTTCCGCTTTATAAAATCTGTGAAGTATGATTTATAGTTTACAAAAAGGAGGGGTAATTCTAAGCTACATGTTAAGCGATCCCTCAAGTCAAAAACTGAAGTCCTGGAAGTAATCTGTTTTGAAGTCCTCGATCCTTCCTCTTTCCGCGAATTTGGAGAGTTTGAGGTCCATGGGTATCTTGAACACGTTCTGGATATCGTATTTAGCAGCCAATGCATCTACTTCTTCTCCGTAAAACATTTTGACCTCGTCGCCGCAGGTGGGGCACTTGAAGTAGCTCATGTTCTCTACCAAGCCAATGATCTCTGTGTCCACCTTCTGGGACATCTTGATCGCTTTCTCCACCACCATCTCCGAGAGATCGTGCGGTATGGTGACCATTAGTGAGCCATCGAGCTCTACAAAATCGAGTACGGTTAGCAGTGCCTCTCCGGTCCCAGGTGGGAAGTCGAATACCAGGTAATCCAGGTCTCCGAATGCGGTTCCTCCCAGGAAGGATCTGATGGCCTGATTTATGGCTACTCCTCTCCACGAAACAGGTGACTCACTGCTGGGGAGGAGGAACTGAATGGATAGAATTCTTATACCCAGTTTATCGGTATAAACAGGTTCAAGCCCTTCTTCGCTCATTATCATTTCCTGTTTCTTGCTTTCAATACCGAAGAGCCGGGGAATGCTGGGACCCAGGAAATCGACGTCATATACGCCCACATTATACCCTTCTCTGGCCAGATGAACTGCCAGTAGGGCGGTAACTGTGGATTTACCCACTCCACCCTTACCGCTCATCACTCCTATCTTGTTCTTGACCTTCTTCATCCGGTCGGCAATATCCTTTCCGGTTATGGTTTTACCTTCCATGTGCTGCATAATTAACACCGATCACTCAATAATTACACTTCTTAAATCAATAAGGGGTTGCCCAGCTCTCATCATCCCTATATACTTCGTCATCCAGTATCATTTCACCTTCTACCATCGGCTTCGGTTCTTCCACCGCTTCAACTCTGCAGAAGGTGGATTTATACCAGTCATAATCCACATTGCTTCCCATCTTTTCTATTATGGGGAGCTTCTCCTGGTACCTGAAGAAGTTGTTATCCATTTGAGGGTAATCGCTGAATTTCCTTCTTAAATCGGTTATGACGAAACCCATATCATGAAGACGTTTTTCGATCTCGAACCACTTCTTGCGTGACGCTTCCAGAGTGGTGAGCCCGAAATAACCGCTGCAACCCTCTCCTCTCAGAGCTGAGACTCCACGGGAAAGGAAAAGGGTCAGGCCCGGGACGGTTTCAACCGGGTCGGTTACAAAGATATCAAACTTCCCTCTAACTTCAGGAGGGAGAGGGTGTTGAATATCAAGATTATTGGCCTCCACGGGCAGACTATGCTCTTTTGCGGCGTCATTTATGAACGATACCAGCCTTTCATCGATCTCTCCCACCCACACCTTCTGAGGTATGCCGGTGAGGGCTACGGCAATGCTGAAGAGGTCATCATCTCCCGCAACAAATATTCGGGAATCCAAAAGGTCTCCTCTCTCGTAGATGAAGGCGATCCTCTTCATGATGTCCACAGGAGATATAAAGCCCTGATCGTATTCTTCGATCGCCTTAGGTCTGTGGGCAGCTATCTCCTCGAACTTCTTCTGCACCTCCTGGAGAAAGCCGTCTATCTGGTAACCTGTGGATAGACAGCAGCTGCATCCCTGCTCTTCAATGTCCTTTAATCTTTCATCGACAACCTTCTGTGAAATGGATACTCTGCCATTCTTCATTGATAGTGATCCTTCATTTTGCATTTCCTGCATAAGGTTGAAGAACTCAGGTAAGCTGGCATCCTGCTTGTCTATCAGCTCGTACACCGACCTCTCACCATCTGCAAGGAGTTGAAGTACCTGGTTCTTTATTCTGGATTCCATGGTTAACCTCTGTCCAGTACGTAGTGCCTATAGGACTCTGGCTTGAATATTTTTATAAAATGTTCAAAAGCTTTTTCCACCTTTGAGGTATCGCCACAGGTAAAAACGTCGAGATTTACAAGCCCGTATTCGGGCCATGTATGAATTGAAATGTGAGATTCAGCAATTAGAATAACGCCCGTAACACCGTAAGGGCTAAACTGTTTATAAACAGAACCTACTCTGTCCAGCTCAGCGTTATCCGCCACCTCCTCTAAGATCTTCCTCACTGTATCCTCGTAAGCTATCAGCTCCTCTGAGACACCATAAAGCTCCGCGATTATGTGTCTCCCTACTATCATCGTTATCACCCATACTTTCACTCATTCTCTTCACCACCTCTAAGCTTTTATTTTGGCCGAATTCTCAATCAAGCCAGTTTTAACGGTAAATTGATTATTTTCGACCTGTAATTCTAAGTTTAGCTTTGACGAGTGAGTTACTCCTAATGTAATTTTGTTTTTAAAGTTTTCGCATGGAACATGGAACATCACTGAAAAAAATCCGTGGGATAAAATCATGTTATAAATTATCAAAGTCAGCTGCTGAGAGCCAGTCCGGGGACCAGAGAAATGGACATCAGGACATCAGGGCTAAAACCGGTTTGACTTATCAGGAAGAAGCTTATTTGTCTCCAGTTTCATACAGACAACAGGTAAAAAACTAATGACAGATTTAGATCATCAATAGCTTCTCTTCCATTCACTAAAGAACGAAATGTTTATTATCTTCCTATACACATTACAATTATAATGATTATCGTGGCCATAGGTATAATAGCGACTATTGTGGGGTTGGTCGGATACTCATTTCACCTGGAGAACGAGCTTGACGAGGAGAAAAGCCTTTCTTCTGTGGTCAATTTCTACATGCTGGTCTGTTTCACTTTGTTCGTCCACATGTACAGCCATTTCTACCAGTTGAACCACACGTTCATTGAGCTCTTCTTCGGTTTTTCGGTCACTGTTGCAGCCTTCTATCTCCTGTGGAGCGTTATTATGGGTGGAAACTTCAGCATAAAAGTTAACGGACACATCGACTCAATGAAGCTCAGGAACGGCATCTTGTACGCGTCCATCGCCTGGCTAATGGGTAAAGAGCTCGCCTTCCTGAAATTGCAGCCGTTCATGATACCAGGACTCATATTGCTGCCCATCTTTTTCGTGCTTCTCTACCCTGTGCTGGTTATAAGAGAACTGAAGCTGAACTTCTTTTACGAGAACTTTACATCCATATTTTCCAATTCTTTCCTTCTGGTGCTGTTCTCGGGTGTAGCAATTATCAGTATGGCATTCATCCCCAATGCATATCTACCTGTGGAATCTCTGGCAGCAATAATAGCCATCTACGTCATCTTGAAGATGAGCAAAGCAACCGAGCCTTTCTTTACCAGCTGAAAAGCTTCGAACGGGATTGTAGGAGATGTCGACATTCTAAAAATAAAAATAATGGTTTAAGGGTTAGATTTCCTTCAATAAAACTTAAAGTTCATCTATTCCTCTTTTAGGACCTCTTTGGCAACCTCCTTAAGGTTCCTTTTATCTTTATTCAACGCCTCATCCTTAAGGTCTTCAAGGTTTCTATGCAGGAGCTTTTCGTCTTTACCGGCTTCTTTGCTTTGACCCTTTCTTTCGAATAGTTTCCACTTAAACGTTCGCATAAAACTAACCCCGGCATAATATAATTGTCGTGAACTATCATAAATGTTTTGCTTAATGGATTTGATGATAAGGAAATTAACCAAAAACGAGTGGTTGAAAACCAGATTTATTCGAAGTTCAAACAGTGAAAAATCAGGTTTTTTTAGGCTTTTTTATGTTCTTTTCCTGTCGATTTCGAAAGAGTTCCAGAACGATTCCAAAGAACATCAGCACAATACCCATGCTGTAGAGGACGATCTTATCCATAGCTCCTGAATCGAGAGGAGTAAAGAGACCGACAAGGATAAAGACGAGACCAAACATAGTTAGTGCATAATTTCTCCTCCTGTATCCCAGCAAATTCGCTCCACAGGCGCGACAATATCTCCACGTAGAAGAAACACTTTCACCGCATTTTGGACACTTAGGCATTGTCTCAAAAGGACTCCTTTGGAGTTATTACTTAAGTTTTGCTGAACTCCAGAAATGTGTAGTTTACACTACAATAAAAAGTAGAAAAGAGTTAGTATAACAAAGGATTTGATTTTCGGAAAGTTGTGCTAAGCTCTTCAATTATTACAGCAGGTAAATCACCATTAATACGATGTTCTTCTATGTGCTTATTCATTTCTTCCATAAGAGAGTGGACATTATCTCCCACAAATTTTTTTCCGCAAGCCCTACATTGTACGAACATATCTCAACCCCACCTCCGGTAGATGATCAATATGTCCTGAAAATACTTATAACTAATTGAAATCAGAAATTTATGTACTACAATAAATCTAGGCAATTAAAGCATTGATCTAATACTCTTCCTTTATAATATATTAAAAAAATTGTCGTAGGTTTAATGGTTTAATGGGGGTCAATTCAAGTAGAACATGAATTCGTAGTCTTTGTTGATGGTGATCCTCAGGTTGCTTCCCCTCTTATTGGCGTAAATTTCCCAGCTCTTATCTCCACAACACTCTGCAACCGGATGCCAGTTCCCTTTTTCGTGGTCACACCAGGAAAGCATCATGGCATCTCCGAAGTTGGACGCCAGAGATTTTGCCACCTCTCTTGCCTTATCAAAATCAAAACCAGATCCTTGATCTTTAATATTCACTTCGATCTCCATAAAATAGATTTGTTTTAGCTACTTATTAAATTTATCTTAATACCTTTAAGTTAAAATCTAAATTCTGTCAGTAGTTAAAAGATATAAGTTATTGGCACCAGACTGATAAATAATTATAAATTGTCCACCTTTTGAACCAAAAGATACTTTCACAGTACACGACAGGTATTTGTCCCTCAAAGAAGATCATAGTTTAGACAGTAAAGAGCGAAAACCTCCCGCCACCTGTCTAAAGTGGTGGTTACATCCCACCACTACTATTATTCATTTCAGGAGCTCGAGAAGAAAAGAATTTCATGGAACTAAGGGCCAATGAGTTCCGTTAAGGGAAATCGAGGTATTTCTTTACTTCAGGGGCTATGTAATCCAGCACAGTGCCTCCCGCATTCTTGAGCTCCAGATGCTCTACCAGCTCTTCGAACTGTCCTCTGGCCAGCCCATCCGCAATGATCGCCGCCCCTTTAGCAGACTGCTTGTCCTCTTCAAGACCCATGATCCGGTAATGGTAATCCTCTCCAGCTTCCTGGAACACTTTCCTGAACTGGGGGATGGAGAAGAATCTTCCGGACGTTATTATTTTCAGGGGGTCCCTGTTCCCTATTGCGGTCTCCACCGCCCTTATTCCTTTGAAAATCAGCTCTGCCAGCCACTCCATCGCGTCTTCTGGCAACTCCTCAGGAGCTTCTGTCATGCCAAAATAATTCTTGAGGCCTCCATTGAACACCATGGATTTGGGAAAAGGGGAAAGCAGGTAAGCCAGCTCACCGTCCAGGCAGCCCATGGACCTGTAGGCAAGGGGACCGAGAGTACCTCCTATACCATCCACCATCTTTCCTTCCTCCACCGCGATAAAGGCATTGAATCCGGACCCGGCTTCGACCAGAATGAAGTTCTGCTCACCGTATTCAGCTTCTTCTCCTAACTGTTCGAGAGCCAGTGCTGCGGAGCAGACCTTGTCGGGAGTCCCCATATCTATTTTGTTGATCTTCCTCACTTCAGGAACTGTAGGGAGATGGATCACGCCCGGAATCGTCTTGATATTAATTCCTTTCGACCTTGCCACCTCTATCAGGGAGCGCAACCCCACGGAAGCTTCTTTTTCTCTGCTCAAGGTCATAAACGCTATATCCTCATCGGTCAGGTCGGTAAAGCTCTTTACCGGTAAACCGTAACCCGATAATCCGGCAATAGCTTCAGCCCCACTCTTTTCCAGGGCATCAAAAATCAGTTCAGGATCTTTCTTCACTCTGGAGGTTTCCATTGTCTGGCTGAAACACTCTCTTCCGTTTTCTATGGCATAGACCTGATAGGTCTCCGTACCTGCGTCAATACCGGCTGCGATTACCATACATTACCTTCAAGGAGATTGGATATTTTATCTGTTGTGCTCTTCATCTGCCTCTCCAGATGGAGGACATAATGCTCGTTCCGGGGGGTTGCGTCTCCGAATTTGGCTTCCACCCCCATTCGCTGCAAGTGCTCTTTGAACAGCTCCAGAACTTCTGCATCTCTAAATGTGGGATAATTATCCTCTACTACTCTCTTCCCCTCGTCCACATCGTTTATACTCTCTATGATGGGCTTCAGGACCGCCTCACCAAGTCTCAGACATCTTTCTTCCAGCTGGTCTTCATTTTCCTTAAATTCAAAGCTCTGAAAAGCCTCTCTGATGATCCTGGAGAACATATAATCTTTTCCGTATTCGTTGAAGTACCTGAAGGCGTACTTCAGATCTGAAGCAGTGGATTGACTGGAAGTATATTTAAGAGGTGGTCTCTTCATTTCCGGGTCTTTTATGACCACTCCTTCTCTCCCATCCTTACCAAGATCTAGCACTATATCCCTTACTTCCTGATGAGCTTTGCTGCTCTCCACGCGACCCAGTAAGGTAGCCAGAGGCAGACCATATTCTTCAGCCAGCTCCTCTTTCTTGTTTATGGGAACTGCTGTATTCGTTCTTCTGTTCCTGATGTCGAACACAAAGAATTCCAGCTCCTTGTTACCGTAGATCTTCTTGGGGACGAATGGCGATTCTTCTCCCACACCTTCGCTGCAGAGCATTAGTTGGGGGTTATCCATAAAGAATTCAGGGTTGATCTTTTCTCTCGCCTTCTCGGTAGTGTAGGGGCACACCAGACCTCTTCTGGTGACTGCATAAAGGTTGTGACCGAATTTGACGATCCTCACGTTATAACCGTTCATTTTCTCTTCGACCACTACTTCTCCCTTGAACCTTTTTTTAATGGTGGGATGTAGGGTCAGTGCCCTCCTGATCTTGGGGAATCCTCTTACGATCACCGGCTCGTTGTTTATCTGGACTGCCAGAGTGCCCTCCTCATACTTTCCAAACTTTTTGCTGAGGCAGTACGCCTGTTCAATATCGGAAAAAAAGGGGTGGTCCAGCCAGGCTTTTCTGAGGACCTTTCTTTCTTTTAATCTTCGGGCAGAAGAGGGAGTTAGATCGAGAGCTTCGGCAATGAAACTCATTTTCATTTTCTCAATGCGTTAAAGAGGAAGTAGACCAGGTCTCGCTCCGTGATCAAGCCTTCAAGCTCTCCTCCCATTATCAAAGCTGCTCCATGGTTCTTATTTATCATTTCAGTCGCAACTTGAGATATCCTATCTTCAGGAGAAAAGGTCAACAGGTCCTTGTACTCCAGAAGGCTTTCATCCGAGAGTATCAGCTTGATGGGCTTCTGGTGAATGTCTGTAACATCGCCTGTAACCAGCATTCTGAATGCTTCACCACTACCAAAATAACGCAATAACGCTGAGGAAGTTATCAAGCCCAGTAACACACCGTCCTGGATTACGGGAAGTCTCCTGATCTTCTTGGAGCTGATGATCTTCATTGCCTCCTCAATGGTGGTGTGTGGTCCAATGGTTACCACCCCTCTGGTCATAAAATCTCCAACTACACCATCAAACCCGGTCTGCCGAGATAAGAACTCCAGTATATCTCTTTCGGTTATTATACCCATGATCCTGCCTTCTCTATCAAGAATGGGGCAACCACCTACCTTCCTTCCGAATATTACCTCCAGTGCGTCTTCCCATGAATACGTAAAGTCGACTGCTGTGGGCTTCTCCATTATCTCTCTAACACTTTCATTCACTGCAGCGAGCAGGTTGTTGCCGTATCGGCTTTCCACTATCTTGTGCTTGCTGCCTCCACCAAAAAAGTTGATGATGTCCGTACCGGTGGTTATTCCTTCCAACCTCTTCGTTCCAGAATCCACGATGGGGACCCTTCTAAAACTGTAGCCCACCATGGTTTTAAGGATGCTCATAATGGTCGAGGTGGGCGGCGCTGTCACTACTTCCGTGGTAGCGATATCCATAACACTCCCAGGTTTTAACTTCTTCTTTTCAGCATTCCTCAACCTGCCAGAATACTCTTCTCTCTTTACACTCATCAAAAACCCCGGTTTTTAAATAAATGAATGTACGAATGTGGTTCTACTCTACCATCTCTGCGCATTCTTCGCAAACTCTCAATCCGTTGACCTCGACCAGATCGTTTGAAACCTTACCACAATGTTCGCATTTACCTGGCATTTCTTCCATGAACATCGGTTCCTCTCTTGAAAGCAATCCGGACATTTCGTTCAGGTCAAAGGACACATTCAATATATCATTGTCAGTAATTATACCCACTAGATCACTATTATCCACTACGGGTAATCTTCTGATGCCTTTCTTCTGCATGATCTCAGAGGCTTCTCGAATACTCGTATTGGGGCCTACAGTGATCGTAGGAGAGCTCATGATCTCCTCAAGTTTGACCTTATTGGGAACTTTATTCCTGGCAACGACTTTGGTTAGAATATCTCTTTCCGTAACCACACCCAGAGTAGAGTGGTTCTCCACAACTATGATACTTCCTACACCATACTTAATCATCTTGCGAGAAGCATTAAGTAAGGATACTTCCTTGGTTGAAGTGCAAACCTCTCTTGTCATTACTTCTTTTACTGGTATGTCTGACTGCATAGGCCCTCACCTACTTAAACTTGGTAATCAGCATTAAGGTCATGAGGTTTTTAAACTTTTTTGGAGAAAAATGGAGTACAAATAATACTTCTAATTTCAAGCTATACGAAAATAAACTCTTTTCACTTGTGCTGAGAGTTCTCTATCAATTAAATTATTGAAGCAACGCAGAGGAAAATACATCCCTTATCTATCTTTCAGGGTACTCAATGATAAGAGCCGATGTTGATTCGACTAATTTCAACGCGTGGATACCATGTCTTCATATTCATCAAGTTTTTCCAGAGTATCTATGCTGTCTGGCGAGATGTACACTCTGTCCAGGAATTTATCTACTGGTGTATAATGAGCACCCATCTGCTTCCACAATTTATTCAGCATTTCAGGGACCTGACTGACTTCCACTTGTTGAACATAAATTTCAGGCACTGCTTCGAACGCTTCGAACCAGATATTCACCTTCATACTTTCCACGCTATCACCTCTATCCTTATCACCTTTTTCTCAATGCAATGTATCTTTCTGTTTACCTAATTTAACGATCAGATTCAGATTTGATTATCTAATTCCATTAATCTTCCTGACCAGCACCCAGCCTATATTGCTTACCAGGTTTCCCCCACAGGACTTCGACCTCATAAGTAATAATTTTTTGTGTAGTGCAGTTGGTACACTTAAATGTTAGTTCCCCTTTTTGAGATTTGTGTTTTACTTGGGGTGCAGAATACAGGAAAGATGCTTCACCCTGTGAGTTCGTATGTCTATCCCGTGGAGTTATTTTGCCCAGGGTAGCGGTGCCTTCTATTCTAAACCCTCCAACTGGATTGTCGAATCCGTCCACCGTCAACAAGACGTCCAGCAACTCGGTTTCATTACTGTAGAGAACCAGGGGGTGGTCGATCTTCTGGACCAATTTGGTTTGAGTTGACAGATCCCAGTTTTGAGAAGCGTATTCGCTGTAATCCACTTCGGTACTCGTTGAGCTACCGTATATCAGAGCATAACCGTATTTCAAAGATGTAGGACCCTTCTTTTTTAGCGCAACCTTATTATCGCTAACTTCTACATCATAATCGGGTATACCTTCCCAGTAGCGAGGATTCACACTCTCGAAGGTTATCTGCAGGTCTTCCACCAGCACACTGCCTCCGCCGGAGACGGGCTCTACGGTAAGGTAAAAATTATCATTCCCCGTAAATGACCTGGAGGGAGAGCCCTGAGAACCCTGGTAGCCCTGAGAGGCGTGAGGGTATTCTATTAGGTCCAAGTTCACTTCATTTTTGAATACGGTCTGGTCCGAGAGAGCAATGTAAGTGTCCTCAGCAGTTCTCTTGAAGAGAGCAGTATTTTCAAGGACCAGTGATTCGCGGGGATAGTAAAGGTAGTTGGGTGATACTGTTATCCTGCTTGTAGTAATATTCTTATTTCGCTCTACCCTGGAGCCATTGGCCAGTATCTGTTTGTATTCGAGGGTAAAATTGAAGTCTTCGATGATCAGAGTGGCGGACATAGTATTGGGGGTCATTAGAAAGAGGTATTGAGGATAATCTGCTCCCATGACGATCTTATGGGTGGTGATAGTGGAGGGAATATTTTTTACGTCTGCTATTTGACCCTCCAGCTGGTGAATGTGTTCGCCCTCCACTTTTTTGCATCTATCAGGGATCGTTGACTGGACGGCACCCAGAAAGGCTACCACCAGCAAGATTATCAATATAAAGCCGATAAGGGGAGATACTCCGCGTTCATCCATGCCAGAATAACAGATACTATATTATTAATACTTTATTATTATTAATTTCATTACTGAAAGTTGTTGCATAAAGTCATTACTGAATTGATGGTAGAAGTTGTGGTTTTCCACATGATGATGAGTACCTATGTAGTGCATTTATCCCTCTAAACCCGTTCTATATCAATTAGAGGGGTAACATTAGCTTCAAAATGCCAGCAGCAATATTATTATAGTTTTTAAAGAATATCAGCCGACCACAAGGGTTAAGTAGTATTAAAAACATAGTATATTTGCAGGCTGGAGGGGTGCTACGAGGCTGTAGGTAAAATGGCACCCAGGAAGCTACTAGAAGGGTAACACCCGACTGGAGTTCTGGGTGCTCTAGCTGAAGTCTCTAACCTCCCGGCCTGCACCAATTGAGCTTTTTTAAAACATCGATTCAGTAACCGGCATCTGTCAGCTTTTGCTTGATGATCCGGGCGGAGTTCTTCAATGAGTCCATCTCTTTATCCGTGAGGTCGTATTCTACTACCTTTTCTACCCCATTTTTACCCAGGATTGCGGGAACACCTATTGCCACGTCATCGATACCGTATTCGCCCTGGAGAATTACTGACGTAGGTATCTCTTCCTTGATGTCCTCTCCCACTGCCTTGACCATCCTGTATATGCAGACGGCTGGACCATAAAATGTAGCTCCCTTTCTCTTAATTACTTCAGCAGCCACCGACCTCGTCCTCTCCAGTAGATCCTCAAAATCGGTACTGACGCGAGCCAGAGACTCTGCGGGGAACATGCTGTCTCCGTGCTCACCTATTATGTAGGTTTCACATTCACTGCTCACGGAGCCACCGGTCAACTGGTCCTTCAGTCTAGAGGTGTCGAGCAGGTTACCCATGCCGAAAACTTGTTTTCTTGTTTTTCCGCTTTCCTTCCACATTATATAGGTCATGAGGTCCATGGGGTTGCTTACTACCAGTATGTTGGTGTCTACATCTCTTAAATTCTCAGCTATATCTCTTATGATCCCCGCGTTCTTTACTGCCAGGTCCAGCCTGGTCATACCCGGTTTTCGAGCCATACCTGCAGAGACAACTACTATATCACTGCCCTCCAGTAGGGTGTAGTCCGTTCCCCCCTCTATCCGGGGGCATATGCCCAGTGCTGCAGCAGCATGGCTTAGGTCCATTGCTTCTCCTACTGCCACATCCTCGAATACGTCCACTAGAGCTATTTCATCCACGTCCATTCTAAGAAGGCAGGCGAAAGCGGATGTTGAGCCGATCCTGCCCGCTCCTACAAACCCGATCTTCATGTCCATCACCCAAAGGTCCACAGTGCCATACAGCCGTCGGCAATTCTAGCGTCATATCCGTTAGCCAGCAGAATCCTTGCCGCCTCGTAGGCTCTGGAGCCGATCTGGCACACTACTATTATTTCTTTCTGTTTGTGTTTATCCAGCAAACGCAGTGACCCTCTCAGCTGGTCGAGAGGGATGTGCACCACCCTCTCATCCTGGATGTGCCCTTTTTGGTGCTCATTCTCCGTCCTGACGTCCAGTAAAATGAAATCGTCTTTCCTGTCGAACTTCTCCTTTAGCTCGATGATGGAAATGCTTTCTATGAGCCCCTCCAGCTTGTTCTTTATCATGTTGGCAGCATGGATAACCGGGTCTATTCCTGTAGAGAATGGTGGAGAATAAGCATGATCCAGATTGGTCATATCGTCTACGGTGGCTTTGAGCTGGATAGCTGTAGAGATAACATCGATGCGCTTGTCTACTACTCCATCTCCCACTGCTTGAGCCCCCAGTAAGGGACCGTCCTTATCAGCTATCAACTTGAGCCTCAAGTTCTTTCTATCCGGGTAGTTGTGATACCTGTCGGGACCCGGAACGATGGAGGTTACTACGTTGTAACCGAGCTTTTGGGCTTCTCTTTCGCTCAAACCCGTTGCTGCCACATTAAGACCCATGGTCCTGAATATCATGGTCCCCATGACGCCCTTGAACTCGCTTTTACCTCCGGTGATGTTGTCCCCGATGACCCTGCCGTGCTTGTTCGCTACGGAGCCCAGGGGAGTATATACGGACTCCCCAGTGGGAATATTCACGTTCTCCACACAATCTCCCCCGGCGTAGATCGAGGGGTCGCTGGTCTGCAAATAGCTATTGACCTTAATGCCAACCCCTATTTCAAGGTCAGCATCTTTTGCCAGCCTGTTATTGGGTCTTATACCAGCAGCAACCAGCACCATCTGGGCATCGACTACTTCATCCCCGATGTTCACTCCGGCAACCTTTCCATCCCGGGTGATTATCTCCTTTACCTCGCTGGAAGTCTTGACCCTCACTCCATTGTCTTCCAGATGTTTACGGACCACCAGGGACATCTCGGGGTCCAGCATTTGAGGGATGAGGTCCTCCATCATCTCCACCACGGTCACTCCCATACCAAGTCTTGATAGAGCTTCAGCGCACTCCAGGCCCACGGGGCCACTTCCCACCACCACAACTTCTTCCGGGTCCTCTTCTTCCCAGTAATCCGTGATTGCCAGAGCATCGTCAGGGTTGGTGAGCTTGAATACCCCCTGGGAGCCAATGCCGGAGATGTTCAACATGGTGGGTTCAGTTCCGGTTGCCAGGACCAGGTAATCATAGGGTACCTCCTCAATTGAGCCGTTCTGCTCCACTTCTACCACTTTGCCTGAGGGGTCAACTCTTTCAGCTTTCCCCGTAATAACATCGATGTTCTTCACTTTTTTAAAGAAATCAGCGTCCCTCACCATGCCGTAGGGTGTGGACTGCAAGTCAGTGATGTTGTGGATCAATCCCTCTATGAAGTAGGGCATTCCACAACGGCAAACAGATAGATATTTGCTCTTTTCGATAACAGTTATCTCAGCACTTTCATCTCTTCTTCTGGCTCTTGAAGCTGCCTTAAATCCGGCAGCACCACCGCCGATCACCACTATTTTGGTCAAAATACCACCCCCAATTATCAATAAGATTCCTTCAAGCGCAAATGGCTTATTTTATATTATTTTATAATTTATTTCAGACCCTTAGCGTGGCTTACCACATGCTGCAGGACACCTTCAACCATTTCCGCTCCCAGCTCCGCAGCCTTCGGCGATCCGGGGAGACAGAATATGGCTTTATCTCCTAAAAGACCGGCAAGTGCTCTGGATAGAATTGCAGAGCTGCCCACCTGATCGTAACTTTTCAACCTGAAGATCTCTCCAAACCCATCGAGTTTTTTGGTGAGGATGGGTTCAATGGCCTCGATGGTCAAATCCGAGGGAGTTATCCCTGTTCCGCCAGTGGTGACCACCGCATCCACGTGCTGCATCGAACCAGTGACCTGTCGGTATATCCTTACCGTATCATCGGGGATAAGCCTGTAGTCCATCACATTATACCTGGGAGAGAGCTTATCCTTAATTATCTTGCCCGAGCTGTCTTCCACACCTTCCATACCTTCCATACCTTCCACACCTTCGAGTGCTTCTATACCTCTAATGTTACCGTAATTCTTCCATTTGGATGTGGAGATGGTCACTATTCCTACCTTGATTTCTATATCCACTTCATGATGCTTCAAAACCAGTCCTCCAGAGACATCTGACTAACTTCCAGCTCTTTAAGCTTTTCAGATGCTTTTTTAACCCTTTCTTTGCTGAAGTCGTGCTCCTCACATAAAAATTCTATTAATCTGGTTTCGTCAGGCTTATTGAACCTAATGGAATACTCGTCTTCCACTGGTGGTTCCAGGAAGAAGTTCCTTATTTCTTGAATATTGTCCGAGGGCAATTCCATTGCTGAAAGGGCGTTGAACACATCCCCGTATTCCGTAATATACTTCAGGGCCTTTTTGGCTCCCACACCCTTCACACCCTCATTAAAATCGGTTCCCATAAGCAAATTTATGTCCACCAGCTGCTCTCTGCTGATATCCAGACCCTTCAAATTAGTCTGCAGGTCGATGACCTCCGGCTTCACTTCCACATAGACATTTTTGCCCGGCAATTTCCTCTTCCCTGTGATAGCCAAATTCCTTGCCAGCTTGGGACTTCCGAATAATAGGGAATCATAATCCTGACTTCCGGTATAGTTCACGTCACCCTTGATGCACATGTAGGCTGCCTGAGCCTCGCCCTCTGAGGGGGCCTGCACGTGCGGTATGCCCATATACTCCAGCAATTCCTTGGAGGTCTCCACAATGTAATCGTTTATGGATTCGGCAGCCTGAGCGTATTTCTTAACATCCTTCTCGCCTTGCTCAAGGGATTTTTTCCATTTCTTCTTCATCTCATCCCTTCTTTCCTTCCTGACATCCAGCTCCCTTCTCTTGAAGACCGGTGGTTCACCATCGAACACGAAAATGGGTTTTACTCCCGCTTCCACCATGTTGGAGATCCTGTAAAATATTCCCGAGAGGTGAGAGGTCACTCTACCCTCCGTATCCTTCAGAGGGGTTCCATCGGGCTGCCTGATTATAGAAATGAACTGATATATGGCATTGTAAGCGTCAACAGCTATTTTCCTACCGGTGAAATAGTCAATATCCACCTTCTCTTTTTCCAGAATTTCTCCAATTTCGCTCATGACCCAACCCTAAGTTTTATGGAGGTACAACTTAAATATTATTTGTGTGCGGCTACTGAAGTTTTTCGATGGCCTTCTTCAATTTCTCCGCGATCTCTTTGCCGTCGACCTTCCCCCTGAACTCCTTCATGACAATGCCCATCAGCGGTTTGAAAGCGTGTTCACCTTTTTCCTGGATGAAATCCTTCTTCTCTTCCACCAGGTTCTCCACGAACGAGTCCAGATCCTCCGTTTTACCCACAGATTCTACGATATCCTCTTTGCTGGCCGAAGGATTCTGGCACAACATTCTGAGGGTCTCTTCCACTCCTTCTTTGGCGATATTTCCTTCTTCTACGAGCTCGAAGACCATGTGGTAGTGGCTGGTGGTGAGGGGAGTGATGTCTACCCCATCCTTCCTCAACTCTGCTGGCGCCAGGTAAAGCACACGGGCAGCGATTGTGGGAGATAATCTTTCTGCATACTGCTCGAAGAGTTCGAAGTTATCCGAGGACGCCATTCCTTGAGCAAGGTCTTTGGATAAGGAGTAATGGTCCATATATCTTCGAGCTCTATCCTCTATGAGCTCCGGTATCTCTACTTCCAGCATGTCCTCAGTTATGGTGACTGGAGTGACGTCCGTCTCGGGATACATTCTTGCTGCCCCGGGAAGTGGGCGGAGATAGGATGTAGTTCCGTCTTCATTGGACTTTCTGGTCTCTTCAGGCACACCGGTCAGACAGTATTGGGCTCTCTGGATCATTCTCTCCAGAGCACTGTTCACCCTTGAGGCGTCACCGGCAGCGATTATTAATGCATCTTCGCCATCAGAACCTGCAGCCTGCTTTATGCCTTCCACTTCTTCTTCAGTGATACCATAGGCGGGGAGCTCGTCGGTGTGGAATACACCTCCCAGACCATACATTCTGGCTATGTCCGCGAACTCAGTTCCCAGTCTCCTTCCCGGCTGGATCTCTCTGCCGATCAGGCCAGCGAATTTGTTGAGCTTGATACATTTTATCGATTTGGCTTTCTTCATTATCTTGGATCCAGTGTTCTTGAACGCTTCGCCGAGATCGAATAACTCCTGTTCCACCGATGCGTTTCTGCTGTTCAGCTCATCCCTTATTTCCAGGAGATTCTGCTGTCTTTCTACTTCGTATTCTACGCTGGTGTCCAGGATATCCAGGGTCTGAACTCCCTTTATCTCCACTCTTGCCCCCTCCCTGATGGAGATGTTGACGTCCTGTCTTATGGTGCCCAGACCTCTCTTGACCTTCCCCGTCGATCTCAACATCATTCCCAGCCTTGAAGCCACTTTCTTGGCCTGCTCAGGGGTCTTTATGTCCGCAGCCGTGCCTATTTCGACTAAAGGTATTCCCAGCCTGTCAAGAGAGTATGTGGCCTCCCCTATTTTCTCCTCTATTTTCCTGCATGCTTCTTCTTCCAGGCAGAGGCTGTCCACACCTATCCTGTCCCCATCTACTTCCATGTAACCGTTAAAGGCGAGAAGGGCGGTCCTCTGGAAGCCGGTGGTATTGCTCCCGTCGATGACTATCTTTCGCATCATGTAGACTTCGTCTGCTGGCGCCATGTTCAGCATTTTGGCTACCAGAACAGCCACCTGAACTGCTTCTCTGTTGAGCTCTCTCGGCGGCTCCTCGTCCGCTTCGACCAGGCAGGTAGTATCATACGACTTGTAAATGAATTTCTTGCTGCGGGCAACTTCTTCCTGAGCAGCTTTATCCACTTCCCCTATCTCACTTCTCTTGGACCTCAGATAGCGGAAGAACTCAAAATCCGATTCTTCAACATCTCTGTGAGTAGTAGGACAGCAGCAAAATAGTTTATGTTCAGTGTCGAGCTGCTGATGGATTTCGATCCCCACTTTCAACCCCAATGACTGGTAATCACTCATTGAAGGGCTTATGACTTTACGCTTTTAACTGTTTTGGCTTCTCCCATGAATCACTACTCTTTTAAAGAAAGATGCTAATGGAAAAGTATGGATCCCCAGAAGTATTTCGATGCTCACATCCACTCAGAAGGGAGAAGCGTAGAGGACTTGATCACTATGTCCAAGCACAGGATAAAGGCTGCCGTCACCTGCGCATTCTACCCCATCGAACCCCTCTACCAGGAGAGCTTGATAGACCTGTTCCGGAAGCTGAGCGAGTTCGAGACCCACAAAGGGGTTAAAGCAGCAATGGACCTCTACTCCGCGATCGGCATTCATCCCAGATGCATCCCACCTGCCGTAGATAAGGTGCTGGACTTTATGGAGAGCGATGATAAGGCTGTGGCCTTTGGAGAGATCGGGCTGGAAACCGCCAGCGATAAAGAGGTAGAAGTGTTCGTCCAGCAGGTCAGGCTGGCCAAGAAGGTAGATAAGCCCTGTATAATCCACACTCCCCAGAAAAACAAACAGCAGGTCACCGAAAGGATAATGAGCATACTGGATGAGCTCGATTTCCCGCTGGACAGAGTAATTATCGACCACGCCAGCACGGGCACCATAGAAAAGATACTCGAGAAGGGGTACACTGCTGGTTTGACCGTTGATGAGGGTAAATTGAGCGAGCAGGACGTGGCGTGGATCGTGGAGGTATTTGGAGAAGATAACCTGCTCCTCAATAGTGATACGGGATTCGGCTTTTCCACAAGGATTTCAGTGGCCAACACAGCACACCTCCTGGAAGACAAGTTCGGGAACGGTGTGGCCGAGAAGGTCGCCTGGAGCAACGCAGTAAGGTTCTTCGGGCTGTAAATTTCCCGTGGTTAATTTGTTATGCCCAAAGCTTAACTTCTTATGCCAAGAGCTTTTCTCTAACCTTGTCGCAGTAGCTCTGTGCCTCTTCGTTTACTGGAACAAGCTCGATGTTCTCGGGAGAGCTCACACCCAATCCCAACTCCACTGCCCGGGCTATCTGGTCCTGCTGGAACACAGAACCCTGAGAGACATTGTTAGTGGTCTCATACGTCCTTAGAGTAGCAACGCCCACCGCATCGAGAGCAATTCTATCGCTGCTCGCCAGCATGACGCCCGGCTCTATCAAGGTACCGCTTGCAGGTCCCCCCTTTGAGAAACCCTTGATACCGTCCATGATAACGAAATCCGGTTCATAAGCGGTGTTTATTTCTGCTATCATCTTTCTCTGGTGAGGAGAGCGGTGGAGCTCGGACATGTAGTCGTGGCCATTGCTTTCGGCGACCATGCCCACACTGTTCTTGAGGGACATGGTGAAATGACCGCCGAATTGATGGGTTTTCAGGCAGCAGGTTTGAACTATAGAGTCGGCTTCCTGAAAGACCTTTGGGAATAGAAAACCGTTCTCCCAGTGACTTCCCTGTACATCCTTCTGGACCCAGTCCTCAGAATGAAGGTCATCCAGGACAACGACCTCAAATCCTTTTTCTTCAGATAATTGCATGACCCCCATGTCCTTCAGCACGCTGGCAGTATTACCCATACCGCTCCTCTCCGCCAGAACGATATCTTTCGTGCTTTCTCTCAGGTTGTCCACTATTGCAGAGAGGGTTGATAAATGAGTGGCTGCAGGGAATTGGTCGGCGCTGTTGTAATTTGGTTTGATGGCAACCCTATCCAATGGCCGGTCAAAATAGCTCACCAATTCTCTAACTCCTTTCTCCCTATCCTCAGTCTTTATAACATAAACCCCGGCTCTTTTATTTGATGAAGAATCTGGCATTGGCGTCCCCTCCTCTGACTGATTTCTCAGCCCTTCTTCTACCTTTTCTCTACCTATACATCCGGAGAATGCGAATGAAGATATTATACCCATCCATTTGAGGAATTCCCTTCTATTTACCGATCTCATAGTCACTTACCTTTCAATTGAGGTAAGAGCATTCTATTGTTGAACCTTAATGATTCTTTGGGTTGCGATTTTTTCCAATTGTTGGGCACACAATATTCCTTTCTTTTATCCTGTAAGCTTTAAATGCTGTTTAAACCGGTCAATATTGATTATTTAGCATAAGAATCCTTTAAACGCTTTGAAGCTGCAAAAATGAGGCACACCAAATCTATAAATATGTTCAGCAGGATAGGAGATGAAGTTATGGTAAACTACAAGATAATTGTTGTGATCGCTGCAGCCGCTTTATTCGTTTTCAGTGCATTATTTCTGGGTAATTGGTATGATAGGCCTTCAGATGGTGTGCGAGACCTTGCGCCATCAGAGATTAGAGAATATGAGGGAGAGAATCTATCTTCTATAAATGATTTCAGGGAGAACTCCATAAAAGGGCCTCAATACATCAACCACACGGATTACAGGCTATCCGTTACTGGTTTGGTAGAAAATCCCACTACATACACTTACGAGGAGGTCATAAGCGATTACCAGAACTATCAGAAGCTTATCACTCTTCATTGTGTTGAGGGGTGGAGTGT
>JAWODI010000043.1:0-19300 GCA_046483365.1 Archaeoglobaceae archaeon
AGTGGAAGTTAAGAAAAGTACCTTAAAATTAACCGATGAAGAAATAGAATGCATTCTAGAGAGAGTAGTCAACCCCATAGGAACCTCAGCCAAAGCAGACATCCCCAAAAAATACCTCAACAGAAGAGTTTACGTGATAGTCACCAAAGACGAAGTGAAATAAGTATCACTGACTTTTGTCCCAAAGCCGATCATGCCAAAAAACCCTTTTTAATTAAAGGTCAATTACAACACGTATTAACTCCCAAAGCAATTATTGCCTTATAGTTTGTTTCCATATCTCAACCTCATCTTGTAGCACTGAGTGATAAGTAGGTTATATTCGTATAGGTTTAATAATGGTTATCATGGGTTTTCTATGATGATGAATGTTGCTCACGGCTTCGCTATGGTAATGAGATTTTCTGGTAGCATTTCTATGATAATGATACCAACTCTTTAACTAGATTTTTTTAATTTTAATAGGCAAATTATAGAAAATATGATCTTTTGAAAAAAAGGGCAGGTGTAATTTTCGTTATAATAATCATAACTTATATTTATACAAAGAATTAAGTAGTTTGTTAGCATACGTTGATAACTTATAAGGTGGTCCGGTTGAGGAGAGGTCTTTGCTTTGGAGTGTTCATAATATTCTTGGTATGTTCTACACAGCTGGTCTTAGCTCAACACCAGTTGAGTAACGATAGTGTTAACTTAAAGGGAGAAGATTTTGATGTTACGGTTTATGATCCCGACAAAAACTTACCCTTTGTTGATCTTCAGTGTGAGCCCCAAAAAGAGTCTGGTCGGATACTCGTTACCCTCATCTTTAAGAATGCCGGTGCCAAAACCCTTTCCGACCCTGAATATACTTGGGATGGAAAAGTGTCAACTGGAAACCCGAACCTCATACCTGGTGGCTCCCAGAAGTTGAACGTATCAGTGAGCTACTCTGGAGAGTCCGTTATTACCAAAAAAGCCAGAGTTGCAGGATATTTCGGGTCTAACAGTTACTATACCGCAGAATACACCGTCAAATTCTACGTAACTGACGATGACGTTAATGCCAGAGTTAATCAAGGAACGGAAGTTGATACTGGCGAATATACGCCCAGAGAAGAAGTTCAGGATATTAAAAGAGTTCTTCCCTACATCTACGAGGTAATGGACACTATAAACGGAATAAAAGATACAATCCTTTCTTTTACACCGGACCAGAGCTCATCTTCTTCCTCTCCCACTCCCCATCCAAGTTCTCCCTCCTCTTCCCCGAAGAGAATAATCGTAGTAGAAGAGATATCCAAAGAGAAGGGTGAAAAGAGAGTAATAAAAGAAGGCGAATACGCAGAAATAGAATATCAAACTAACGTTCAAAAAGTAATAGTAGAATTTGATAACGGGAAAAAGCCCGGATACAGGGTAACTCATAAAGTTAACATCCTGGAATCAAATGCCACTGGATCAATGCTGTGGATGATATTAAGCGTCTCCAAAGATATTGCTGCCACTACAGACAGCATGATCCTTTCTGAGGAAGTGACTGTGCTGCAAGAAGACCCTATAGTCGGTCTAGAAATCCCCTCAGAAGAGGAAAGCGAAGGCGAGCTCGACACCACTACCCTAACCTCTAAAAATGAGAAAGAATTCTTAGCAGGGATCGAATTAACTCACTCCATATCTCCAGAAGAAGGTACAGAAGTAAACTTACTCGGTCAAAATTTTCCTGTAACCAACTACATCCTTGTGGTAACTGCACTATTGACCACTACCCTGGTTTTCCTTTCAATAAGGAGAAGAACCAGCAGATAAGGTTGGAGTGGTTATCCCATATCCCTTCCTCACCATTTGTCAATTGTATTAAAGCAATACTGAAGTTAATAAATAGGCAGGAGATCTTTTAGCACTATAAAGATCACGTTTATAGAAGCGTGAATGATTATAAAGGGTACAATGTTTCTGTTCTTTTCGTACATTCTTATGGTCACGTACTGATAGCCCACCAGATAGACTACAAATAGGGGTAGAGTTTGAATGGCAAGGTAATAATTAAGAGTCGTCAGGCTGAGGAGGTGTATGAGACAAAAAGCTATTGGAACTGCTATTCTGCCCACTTTTTCCGCCATACAATCGAACATGAACCGCTTGAATACTACCTCTTCACTGCCGCTAAGTATTATTAGAGATACAGGTTGAGAAAGAGGATAGACCACAATTATAGCGAATACTAAAATATCCAAATACTTCCTTGGATTTCCTTGAAATTCGTACCCTTTGCTGTTCTGGCTCTTATTCCTTTTTATTTACTGCTGAAAGGGTCCACTGCCCAATCTGTTAAAGCATTCTCGTGGACCAATAGCTTGAGCAAGAAATTCAGGTTGAACAGGAGAAAAAGGCCCAGCAAAAGTAAGTGTCGAGCTCTTTGAGCTCAACTCCTCTATAAGGAATCTTTTGAAAATCCATAGGGTCAGGTCAAACTTATTAAAATACCGAAAGGTTCAAACCATCCGATCAGTTTAATTTCAAAGAACTCAGAAATGACGACGAAGAGGTCTATCGTTTGTATCAACATTAAAATAGCCGGGGCGTATCCTAACCCTTTTTTGATGGGAGAATTCTCCAACATTGCACTCCAATAGGCAAAAAGTTCGAATAACACTTATAATGTTTTTTTATTTTATACTTGTATATTAATTTATAACATGAGATCGATAAGACCTCTTCTGCAAGAAACCATGGGTTAAATTTTTTTATTGACCTGGAAATTGTAGAACATGCTTGATGTGTTGCAAGTTGAAGCCAGGAAAGCTGCTGAGCTTATTAATAAACATCAATTTGTAAGGATCTTCACCCATTACGATGCTGATGGAATATCCTCCGCTTCCATTCTGGGAGCAGCTCTATTCCGGGAAGATATTCAATTTCAGGTTTCCTTTTTGAACGGGTTGAGAGACCCCGTGGATACCGAGCCAGATGACTTGGTAGTGTTTCAGGATATGGGGAGTGGTCAACCGGATATAGTTTCACAGGTGGATTCTGACGTAGTCATTGCGGACCATCATTATCCTTCAGGAAAGATGGAGACCGAAAAAGGATTTGCTCATGTAAATCCTCATCTGGCGGGTATAGACGGAACTTATGAGCTCTCAGCCAGCGGAGTTGCTTACGTTATCGCCAATCAGCTGGGTAATAATACCGATCTATCCGGTCTGGTACTGGCGGGTATCTACGGGGATAAACAGAAGATAACCGGTGGCAATGCTGAAATAATCAACGAGGGTACCAGAGAAGGGTATATTACCGAAAAAAACGGCTTGAACCTTCACTCGGGAAAGATCGGCGAGGTGCTTTCCCTCTCCACTGAACCCTATCTGGATTTCTACGGCAACAAAGAAGGATTAAAAGAGTTTCTGGAGAGTTTAAAGATCGATGAAGATACAGATATCGACCAGCTAAATGGTGAAGAGGTGCAAAGGCTGTCTAACGCCATTGTTTTGAGGACCCTCGAACAGGGAGGATTTGAGGGTTCTGTAGATGGTTTTGTGGGTAAAAAGTTCATTCTGAACGAAGAGGTTGTAAAAAATCCAGTCACGCTTTCCGAAACTGTCGATTCCTGTGGTAGGGCTTCAGAATTCGGTACAGGGTTCTCTATCTGCCTTCGGGATGAGAACTATGTTGATAGAGGAGCTGAATTGCGGAGAAAATTCAAGATCGAGCTTCTGGAAGAGATAAAGAAGAGAAAGAGCGAGCTTGAAGAAGGGGAGTCCATCAGATACATTGTGATGGAAGATGCTCCTACAACCTCCCCCATCGCTACCGTATTTTCTCGATACATCTTTTCAGATAAACCGTTGCTGGTGGCCAACTTGAAGAAGGACGCAGCCAAGATCTCATCCAGATCGAATGCGCGGATAGCCGAAAAGGTCGACCTCGCCGACATCATGCTCCACGCAGCACAGAAAGTGGGCGGAAGAGGCGGGGGTCACAAAGTAGCTGCAGGAGCCAACATAGAACCCGATAAGCTGGAAGAGTTCATTAAAGAAGTGGACAGGCTCGTTGGCCAATCTTTTCAACAGTGAGCTGATCCGATGATCAATGCAAAAGTGGAGCTTGAACTTGACGAAGCCAATATTGTGGCCAAGGCTCTAGAGCCGGACGATGTGGATTGGGCAAGATGTTATTCCACCGAAGGTAAGTTGATCATTGAGGCTGAGTCCGAAAGAACTAGCAGCATGTTGAGCTTGCTGGACGATTACATGGTGAACGTAAAAGTGGCCCAATCTTTGCTGGAGCTATTGGGTCGTTAAATCTATTTATCTTCATTTTGAACTTCCTTTATGAACTACATTTATTGTGAATCATGTAAAGATTATACTGAACATGACCTCATTAGAGAAGATAAACACCTCTACAAGTGCAGGGAGTGCGGAGAAGTGGAGCAGTATATCCCGGAGAAGAAGTTTCCGGTGAGAGCAGTGATAAGTTCGGGAGAAGAGTCAGAGGCTGGCAGTGTTTCCCTCACACCCTCCGAGCTGGTCATGGTGAAAGATGAGCTGGTAGTGGAGCTTGAAGAGGGTTTTAAGATAGGTGAGATCACTTCTATTGAGCTCAAGAGCGGTAAAAGGGTAGAAGAGGCAGAAGTTAGGGATGTGGAGACCCTGTGGCTCAGGAATGTGGGAGAAATGCCCCTCCGTATTAGCCTTCATCACGGAAAGGGGAAAACAATTCCGGTGGTGTTCAATACTCCCGGAGATACAGAATTCCATGTTGGTGAGGAGCTGGAGATAGACAACAAAAAGAGCGTGATCACCAAGATAATGCTGGAGAACGGTAAGATCCTGGACAGGTCCGAACAGAATGCAAGAACAAGGGATATTAAGAGGATTTACGCTGAGTCCATAAAGAAAAGAAGAAAGAGATGGCAGAGACAGCGCTAAGTTACAAGCCGGTGAGACTAAGGGATTTTATCCGGGTTAATGACTGGTATTTTTCCGTTATAGGATATCGTAACGATAAGGGCGTCAAGTGTTTTCTCCGCTATATCCCCCACGAAAAAGGGGGTAGAAAGAAAGAGGGAAAAAGATTCAGGAAACTACTGCACAGAGAAGCAACCGATTTCGCCAGCAAGTGGGGTACGAACTACTTTAACGGCAAAATATTCATAGTACCCCCCGAGGACGTGGACGAGGTCTTCAAGCCCGAAGAGAGGCTGAAGGTGGAGGGGAAGGTTGGTGAAGTTGTGGATTTCTTTTCAGGAATTCCTCTACAGAATATGGGGGTCACGGGTTCCAGGCTCATAGGGCTTGAGGATGAGGGGTCTGATATCGATTTCGTGATGTACGGTGATCAGTGGTTCAAGGGGAGAGAGAAGATAAAGTCAGGTATGAACAGGGGAGAGATTGCTGAACCTGATAGCGACGTGTGGGACTCCATATTCAACAAGAGGAAGGTGAACATACCCTTCAACATCTTTCTATCCCACGAGAGAAGGAAGTTCCATCGGGCAGTTTTGGGCTCTACTTATTTTGATCTTCTGTATGTTCGGGATTACTGGGAGCTGGAGAACGAGGTTCCCGAAGAAGAGGGAGAAAAAGGAGAGAAACTAACGGTCGAGGCAAAAGTCAAAGAAGGTTCCTTAATTTTCGACTATCCCGCATACTACCCGGTCAAGCATGAAGATATAGACGCCGTTATGTGCTTTACTCATACTTTCACGGGCCAGGCCTTTAAAGGAGAAACTCTGGAAGCTAAGGGTTACGTGGAGACGATAAACGGCAAGAAATGCCTCATCGTGGGTACTGAGAGAGAAGTTGAGGACGAATATATAGTCTCTCTGACATTTATGGATAGACAGGAATTGAAAGAAGATTTCGAGAAGTGGAAGAAACAATGATGTGAGCTAATTTTAGCTAAAGGGCCGGAAAATAATAAATATGGTTTTGAACACCGGATACCATGTTATGCGTCCTTTCAGGTGGTACAGGTACCTGCAAGCTGCTTCAGGGGCTTAAAAAGGTAGAGCGATTTACTGTTATAATCAATACCGGTGAGGATGTGTGGGTCTCGGGTAATAAGCTGTGCCCCGATGTCGATTCCGTATTATACTCCCTGGCAGATATCATAGATACAGAAAAGTGGTGGGGGGTCAAGGACGATACATTTGTCACCCACAGCAGGTTGAAAGATCTGGGGTTTGACGAGGGATTGGCCATAGGTGATATGGATAGAGCAGTCCACATCGCTAGAAGTGATCTCCTCAGAAAGGGTCACACTCTAACTCAGGCCGTTAGAAGCATACAGGACCAGCTGGGTATCGAGGCTGAACTTCTCCCCATGTGTGAGGATGATGTTCTCACCTACATAATCACTCCCCAGGGTGAGATGCACTTCCAGGAGTTCTGGGTCAAGCATAAAGGAGAACCTGATGTTCTGGACGTAGCTATCAAGGGCGCGAACAGAGCTGAAGCCACTCCAGAAGCGATAAACTCCATAAGAGATAGTGATGCCGTGATGATCGGTCCCAGCAATCCCATAACCAGCGTTATGCCCATCCTCTCGGTGAATGGTATAAAGAAAGAGCTGGAAGAGAAGAAGGTGATCGCTATATCCCCCATAATTGGTAAAAAGGCTTTCAGCGGACCTGCTGCCAAATTAATGGCAGCAAAAGGATATGAAGTTTCACCCACAGGAGTTGCCGACTGTTATCAAGATTTTCTGGATATTTTAGTGGTGGATGAAGCCGATAAGGAGCTGGAAGGGTATTACGGAGATATCAAAGTTGTTAGCGCCCCCACAATAATGAAGAACAGAGATGATGCAGTACAACTGGCAGAATATATCTCCACACTGTCTACAGCTCATCGAAGAACTGATTAACGTTCTCGGATGTGATCACAACTCTTTCGTGCTTTCTCTGGTAATCGCACAATTCTTCAACTCTCTGACTATCCACAACACCATCCTTCTGGAGACAACGATGGAAAAAAGTTCTAAGCACTTCGAGCCTGATGTTGTAACCACGCTGGGCGAACTCTTTGGCATACAATTGCACAGCATCATCATCCGAGACGTCCTCATACTCCATCTTCGGTTCAACTTCCTGTTCTTCCTGTTCTACCTGTTTTTCTTCCTTTCCTTCTTGAAAGTCTGTCTCCACGTCCTCTGTTCGTTTCCGGGGTTCTTTTGATGTTTCTGCTTCCTCTTTTTTGCTGTCCAGAGATAAACAGCACTTCTTGTATTTTAACCCCGAGCCGCAGGGACAGGGGTCGTTTCTGCCTACTCGTTCTGACAATGACATAAGAACACCTTATTCTGTTATATGTAACACCTTATGGTTATCCTATTATTTGACTATAATCCAGCTCTAAAAGTAGTTTACCGTTTAAGATGATGACATCTTGCCTACGAACTACCATCATTTGTTTCGAATTTCTGAAGATACTGGTTAAAATGCAAACCTTCTTTCCTGGCAAGTTTCTTTAAGATCGCAGTTGTCCTGGTTGAGTACTGCACCGATCTTTTATCCTTGAAAGCAACTTCCTGAGGCAGATAGCAAGAGGCGAGCTCCCTAAGAACATATTTCCTGATCACACCGTTTTCAGTGCTCCTAACTTTTTGTTCGGGGGGTATCTTAATGGCTGCTCTTATCACATCCCACTGCAGGTAGGGATGCATTACCTCCATTTGAAGTTTGTATGCCATTTTGGTGTCCCTGGAGAGGTCGTGTCTACCCACATTTTTTATATCCTGCATTAGATTTTTCTTCAGGTGTTCAATGTCCATGTCTTGATACCTATTATAGCCTCCGAACAGTTCGTCTGCTCCCTGACCAAATATTACGCTGTCATAACCCAGCTCACGAGCCTTTTTGAGGGTGAAATAGATGGGGATGGCTATAGATACCTGTACAGGGTCACTGGTCTCGATGGTAGGAACTACTTCTTTCAATGCTTCTACTATTTCCTCTTCCCCGAATTCGAAGACGTTCACATCCTTACCTAGCTTTCTGGCAGCCTGTTCGATCCATTCTTTCTCTTCACGATTGGCGGTCACACTGACAAGAGGTACATTGTGGATGGCTGCCAGCAAAGAAGAATCAACTCCTCCTGAGAACGCCAGACAGGAATCCGCAGGAAAAAAGGAGTTCAGGGCATTATCTATAACGTTGACAGGGTCTTCCACTTGATCATGGAACACATCTTCAAACCCATAAATGGTTCTGGACAGCACATTCCCTTCGTAATCGATCTTCAATGTTTCTCCGGGCTGAAGCTCTACAGGTCGATTTAAGAGACTGCTAAAGGATGAAAAAGTAAGTTTTGACGGTTCATAACACAGGGGCTTCCCTCCCAGAATATCCCGGGATATCAAGACATGGGAGGGTCTGAACGCCACAATAGAGTAAAAATCTTCGATCTTGAGGGGTAGCTCATCGGCAAATTTGAGATCAATGGGTTGACGACAATCCAAAAATACGTTCCCATTCTGTTTTGAGGGGAAAGTTGCATTTGCATTTATCCTTACAGCTCTACCGTCCTCAATATCCGCGAAAGCATATATCGACATTTCTCAGTGGATTCATTTCAGAACAATAAAAATTTTTGCTACACTATCTCTATCTGTTTCACCTCAGGAAGAAGACTTATAACGTCTTCCCATGAGGGAAAGAGAAATGATAGACCATTTATTCTGCTCCCAGTGCGGCAAACTGAGGAGAAAATGCATATGCCGCAGAGACAACATCAAGAAAGAGAACATCGAGCTCCTAAAACAGAAAGGAGGTAATCCTGAACTCAAACCTCTTTTTGAAACCGAAGATGAGATCATCCACTATCAAGTCTTTGAGCCTTATAAGCCCCAGCCAGAGATACCTGTAGAAGAAGTTGAACTGCCGGTAATGCTCCAAAAGGCTCTCAAAGATAAAGAGATCACCCACGTTTACCGGTTCCAGAAAGAGGCTATAGGGATCATTAGAGAAGGACATAACGTAGTTATTACCGCTCCCACAGGTTTTGGGAAGACCGAGGCTTTTATCATTCCTTTGCTGGAGGTGATCGCCCCTGGAGGAAGAGGGATAGTGGTTTACCCTACCAAAGCACTTGCCAGAGACCAGGAGACCAAGATAAAGGCTTACGCTTCTTCTATAGGACTGAACGCCGTTAGATTTGATGGGGACTCGGGTCAAGATGAAAGAAGAGCTGTTTTTGCCGGGAGAGCAGATATCATTCTATCCAATCCCGATATGGTGGACTATCATTTGAGGAACAATCCCTCATTCAGGAAACTGGTGACCAGTCTGAAGTTCGTGGTAGTGGACGAGCTCCACAGTTATAATGGTCTTTTCGCTTCCAACATGCATTATCTGGTCAAAAGGCTTTCCCGCTTCAGCGACTTCCAGGTAGCCTGTGCTTCAGCGACCATCGCCAATGCAAAAGAGTTCGCCCAGGAGCTATTCGAGAGGGAATTCACCAACGTTCATGGGGAGCACCGCAAAGGGGTTCTTAATTTCATCATGAGATACACTCCAAGTGTTTACGGAGCTATCAAGGACGTAGTGAAGTCCTTACCCGACAAGAAGTCGTTGATATTCGGGAACAGCTACAAGAGCGTGGAGACTATTGGATGGGTCCTCAGCAGGGAAGATATAAGGGCAAGAGTCCACAAGTCGGGGCTGCCCAGAGATCTAAGGGAGAAAGTCGAAAAGGATTTTAGAGAAGGAAGAATAAAGGTGGTCGTTTCCACTCCTACTCTGGAGCTGGGGGTAGATATAGGGGACGTTGATGTGGTCGTCTCCGAGCTCGTAAATTATTCCCAGTTCCTGCAGCGGGTGGGTAGAGCAGGAAGGAAAGGTCAGGAGAGCGTGGGCGTAGTCCTTTTGAGGGACCACGACTCCATAAGCACCTACTACAAGAGCAATCCTCAAGAGTACTTCAACTCCCAGAACTACGGATATGTGGAGAAGATGAACCAGGAGGCCATGAAATTCCAGCTGCTCTCCATGTGTACAGAGAAGCCCCTCCAGCAGTCGGAGGTAGAGCCAGAATGGATAGAGACCCTTAAGTGGTTGAATGAGATCGGATTGATCGAAAAAGAACAAGGGGAGGAACAAGGGCAGGATGGATACATAGTTGTGGAGGAAGCTAAGGAATTCCTCAAGAGCTTTAGCATGCGGGGGATCGGCGAATCGGTGAAGATGATCGCTTCCGGCAACAAAAAAGTGGGTGATAGGGTTCTCCCTGTTGCCCTAAAGGAGCTATTTCCCGGAAGCATTATCATTCACAATGGGAGGAGATATCAGAGTCTGGAACTGGACCTGGAGCGTAAGGAAGCCAGATTGGAAGAGCACAAATACGGTAGTGAGATAACCGACCCTCTCTACACCTCCATGCCCCTCATAAAGAGGGTAGAAAAGAAAGGAGAGACGGCGGCTTATTGCTCTCTAGATATTACAATGCAGGTTTTTGGCTATATCACCAGGGATATGTTCACTAGAGAGAAGAAGAGCATTAAATACATTGAGCCTATTAGCTATACTTTCTCCACTAAAGGGTTCTTGTTCTGTGCACCATTCCCTGAGCCCCAGGAACATGAAGATTTTTATGCAGGCAGCTTTCATGCTGTAGAGCACGTGCTCATAGAGTCCAGCGACGCACTTACCGGGGGAGGGAGCGGTCAGATCGGCGGGATCTCAACGCCTGAAGGCGATATCTTCATTTACGACGCTACAATTGGAGGTTCGGGTTTGAGCAAATTGCTGTTCGAAAGACTGCAAAAAGGATTCGAGGTATCTCAAGAGGTCCTGAAGAACTGTGACTGTAATCGGGTAGATGGCTGCCCCAAATGCACTTTCAGCTACCAGTGCGGCAACAACAACCAGCCCTTGAACAGATTAGGGGCAATGGAAGTGCTGGAAACCCTTTTGAGAGGCAAGAAGAGGGAGATCAAACCTGAGAAATATGAAGAGGCCGTAGATTTTAAGTATTATCCTTAAATATTCATTGAAGTTCTTAACTGGAATCTTAATCCATTATTTCGCCTATTTATGTAAAACTATAAATAACTGAACTAATAAAGTGAGTTAACATAACAGGAGGTTTGATTTAAGTGAAAAGAGATCTTTTGATCATCTTATTCTTTGTAGCGCTTCTAAGTCTATCCTTTACTGGATGCGCACAGGATGGGGATACAGGACCAACAACTACCCCAACAGCCAGTGAACAGCAGACCGGAACCCCTGATTCAACAGGAGATTCAAATGGGGGCTCACAAGGAGATATCTACAGTTATTATGAAGGTTATATGGATCTGGAAAAAGGAATGTGGGCTGAATGGGAAAACAATATTGGCGAACAGCAAAGCATGAGATACGTTTACGCTGGAGAAGAGACTATAGATGGTAAAAACGCTGTAGGATTTGAATATGCTTATGAAATGGAAGGTGAGGAGTTCACAGCCCAGTCATGGACTTCGGCTTCAACCAACGATCCCATCAAGTCTGTCATAAAATTCCAGGGTCAGGTAATGTGCTACTCGATTTCCGATATGAGCCTGCCTTCCACAGATACTCCCAGTGATTATGAACCACAAGAAATTGCCGATGAGCCTAACTGGAGCCACGGCACATACACCACCGACAGCGGTAAAACTGTGGACGTAGTAAAGTTCCATGATACGGTCAACGGTAAACAAAACGAGATTTGGTTAAGCAGCGAAGTTCCCTTTGGCATGGTTAAATCCATATCGGATGGTGAAACAGTAATGGAACTAAAGGACTTTGGAACGGACGCAGATCTGAGAATAACTCTAGATGATGTAAAGAACTGCGAGGAAACGTCCATGCCCTCTATGCCATAACCCTCATTTTTTCAATTTTTTATTTAACCAGGTTTTTCCCTTTTCCCGTCAAATAATAAAGTCAGATATCTTGGGCCAGGATACCGTTTCCTTTTGGTCAGGTCCAAGTTCCAGGTCAAGTTCAGGTCCAAGTTCCAGGTCAAGTTCAGGTTCGGGAAAGAAAAATATTAAAGACCTTGAAATCAGTGGAGACTGAAGGTCATGAATTATATTGTCTCAGGATTGGAAAGGTCTGGAACCTCTATGATGATGCAGTTGCTTTATTATGGGGGAGCTCCAGTAGCTTTTGATCGTTCAAGGGAAGCAGATGAGCACAATCCCAAGGGATACTACGAGCTTGAAGAGGGTAAAGTTATCAGCAGGCTCATGGAAGGTTCTTTTCCTCTGAATAAATTCGATGGGCAGTTCATTAAGGTTACTGCTTATGGTCTCAAATTCCTTCCCGAGGGCAACTATAATTATAAGGTCATCTACATGTTAAGGGATATGGACGAAGTACTTGATTCCATGGAGAAAATGGCAGGTAATATAGACAAGGATGAAGAAAAACCTTTGCTGGAGAAGCTGAACAGGGTCTCTACCAATATTATGGAAAAGAGAGAGGATATAGAATACTTAATTGTGAACTACAATGACGTCATGGAAAACCCGGAAGCAGAGATCGAGCGGATCAACAATTTTTTAGGCGAAATAATAGATGATAAATCAGCTATAAAGGCAATTGAACCCCACTTGTATCGAAATAGAAAGGTCTAAGGAATAGATGCTATTCAGGAGAGTATTGATTTTTATGGTGGAGAAACCAGCACCAAATTAGTTACAGAAGTTAAGTACAGGGGAATGGTCGATGGTAGGCAAATCGATGACAAAAAAGAGTTTGAAGTCCACTTACTAATTTATGTAATTCCTCAGTTCCTCTAACCATTCACTGAACTTCTCCAGGAACCTATTCCTCCCCTTCTGAATCTCAACAGGTAATTTGTTCAGCATCTCCATCTTGAATTCCACCGGGTTCCCAACTTCCCATGACTCTACTGGTTTCACGCTCAGCTCTGTACTGCTTTTTCCGTCCCACTCATTGACCACAAAGTATTCCCTCAAAGGATAATCGAAAGTGGCGTCCACGGTGAACCAATCTCCGTTGTAGACCTTGACGCAGTTGTGGTAATCGGGGACCCCCCTATTTTCTTCCAATAACTGCACGAGTTCAGTAGGATAATCTATATTGCGGGGCATCTGGCTGTAGTAGTGGAAACACACCACATCCTTGACTTTAACGTCAAGCGATAAAAGCAGGTCTCTAAGAAGGAAGTGTTTACCGCTGCAAGTACCCCTATTACTCTTGTAAACCTCCAGAGGGTCTCTAGACCCTATAGTGCCGTAGGGTATGTCCCTCACCCTCTCAAAAACGGCGATCAATTTTTCTTCTCTGGTTGTGTAACCTGAGGTGTATTCTTCTACTATTCTTTCAAGTTCCATGGTGCAAGCTCGAATAAATTGAAAGGATTAGTATTAAGTTGTTTAGACCAGCTTTTCTTTGGCGTATTTTAGTTCGGACTCGCTGATCAGTTCTTTCTGTAGGGAGATCATGTCCAGATAAAGCTGTAGATGGTCAGGAGTTTTCCATAACTTCTTCCCACCGTATTTGTATCCGTACCTGATAGAGCTACCCAGCTTTTCTCTTATACTTTTTTCTGAGTTGTAACCTGTCTCTTTTACCACATCTTCAGTGAATCCATTTCTTTTTGCTGTTTTAAGGATAGCCTCGTGGACCCCAGAGCCGTGCTGAGCTGCTTCTTTTGGTCTGTCAGCCAGGTCCACGGGTACATCAACTTGTTTTGCGAACTCTCTGTGAACATATTTCCCTAATTTGTCCTCAGAAGACCTGATCTTGAGCTTCGTGTCTATCTGTAGAGCCAATTTTATAATCTGGGGGTCAACGTAGGGATAGCGGAAGCTAAGCCCATTAACTTCAGCCATCTTCACTTCTCTTTCTAAGGTCTCACAGTGAGCGTGCTGTAGATCGTCCAGCATGTGCTGCTCCAGTTTTTCGTATCCGTCTTGAGCAATAACCTTTCGGTACCACGGATAGCCTCCGAAGAGCTCGTCCGGTCCCTGTCCACTGAGCACCACTTTTTGTCCGTCTTTTTGTGCCATCTCCAGTGCTGCATAAACCGGGATACCGGCTTCGATCTGCAAGAAGAGACGATCTTCAATGGCTCCCATCACTTTTGGAGTATAATCCTCTATATCCTTGACGTCCAGCTCCTTAATTTTGATATCCATTCCCATTTCGGAAGCTGCAGATCTGGCTTGTTCGAGGTCCATTGAGCCTTCTATGCCTGCAGTGTAGCAAGTTACATCTGCAAAGAATGACGCGATTTTGGCGATAAGTACGCTGTCTATTCCGCCTGAAAATATTACTCCTACTTTTTCGAATCCATCTACTCTCTTCTTCACGGACTCTACAAGAGCTTCTCCATAACTCTCTATCGCTTCTTGAGGATCTGATACCGAATTTTTCTGATCTACAAGAGGTTCAAGAACGCTCTTTACAGTCACACCTTTAGCGGATAGTTTGGCCAGGTGTCCAGGAAGTAATCGTTCTTCATCACTTATTCCCAGCTCCCACAATGCCTTTCTTTCCGAGGCGAAACCGATGTAATCTTCATTTTCTCCAATATACAATTGTTTTACCCCTATAACATCTCTGGCAATGACAAATTCTTCGCCATCACTAACTGCGAGTGCATAGGTTCCATCCAGTTGAGGAAGTACTTCAGAGACTGCAGACTCAAGGTCACTATCGTAAGCTTCTTCCAGTAAGTGGGCAATGGTCTCGCTGACTGTTCTAGTGTTGACACCACGGTCCTTCAGCTCTTTTTGTAATTCCCTATGATTGTATATCTCACCGTTATGGAGTAAGGTGAACCGCTTATGCCGATCCTGGATGAGTTGCTGGGACTCATTTGCTACAGCTATCCTTGTATGACCCATGGCCATATGGGATCTTTCGTCATAATTTAATTCTTCAAAAGTGAATCCAGTATGAATTTTTTCTCCAATCAACAAACCACAAACATTTTGGCCTTTGTGTTTTATTGTGCTCAACATCTGTTCAATCTTTTCTGAGACGTCACTACCGTCTTTACTAATAATTCCAGTTATACCACACATCTTAAACACCGAGTGGGTGACCCAGGGTAGTCCAAAATAACAGACCATTCAATGCCTGCATCCTTAATTTCCCTGAAAGTTTTTCTATCAGTTTTCCTTAGGCTGAATTTCAATTTTACACCCACAGTTAACACCCAATAAGCCATCTTATAAATATTTTACGGGTAAATTTTTATAAGCAAGTTCCTTTACCTAAATTTGTCTTTCAAAATCCCTGAATATGAAAAAGGAGTTTTTAAAACCTTTTTCTGGTAGAAATTTTTTCATATTTTAAAAATAAAATTAAGGTGAATTACTGAAATGAGATTTAAAGAAGAGAAGAAAGTAGGTTACTAATTTTTCATACTTGCCAGTTTTTACAGCTTCTCATTTAAATTGACGATGACATCTACTGCACTCTGTATCTCCTCTACAGCGATCCTTTCCTTGTGGGTATGACACATCCTCATGTCTCCGGGACCCCAGATAATAGCCTTACTTCCGCCCTGTTTGAAGTTCACCGCATCAGTCCAGGACAACATTTGAGAGTAACTGACATTCAATCCTGCATCCTGTATGGCCTTTTCCAGATCAGGGTCTCTGTCAGCAATGAATCCTTCATGCTCTTCAACTATTTCGATAGCTCCGTATTCTTCTGCAATGTTCTCAATTCTTTCCTTATAACTGGAGACATCCACGCCAGGAGGAAATAAGAACTCTACTCTCAGCATGCAGTAATCAGGGATCAAGAATTCATTATCACCGCCCTTCATTTCCTGGATCGAGAACTCGGAGGTGATGTTCTTTATCTCACCCACAAGGTCTATGGCCTTTTCTACAGCATTTTCGTTGTCGAAGAACGAGCCATGGGCAGGAGAGCCTGTGACACCTATCTCCACTTCCAGAGATCCATACTGCTGGGTAGCAATGTTAAGAGAAGTGGGTTCCATTACCACAACAGTTTCAGGCCTGTAGTCCTTCATAACGAGCCTTGACCCTTTACCTCCTTCTTCTTCATCTGAAAGAAAGGCAAAACCGATATTGAGCTCATATAATTTTCTTAAAGCGGTCAACATAGCCGCGAGGCTGCCTTTGGCATCGCAGGCTCCTGTTCCGTAAGCATACACTCCATCGAAGTGGAACTCTCTCTTTATGTCCACCGTATCCATGTGAGAGGCTATCCAGTAATCTGCTTGAGGATTCACAAGAACATTCTCTACCCCATGACTCTCTTGAATTTCTGTATCCCATCCATAGTGGTGAATAAATTCCAGAATATATTCGATGATCTCATCTTCTTGACCGGAAGGGGACTCTACGTCCACTAGTTTCCTCAGCAATTCCAGTACCATTACCTAAACTTATTAGTACCGTATAAATAAAGGTATCTTAGTGAAGATAAGAAGAGCAACGGAACAAGATCAAGAGAGCTTTCTTCAGGTATACAATATGGCTTACACGGACATCCAGAAGTACTCATATCCCGACGATAATTATGTCAGGAAGTATTTCAGATGGCTGATGGATAGAGACCCCAACGGAGTTCTAGTTGCCGAAGAACAGGAGCCTTTAGGGTTTATAGCTGTAGATGCCAACTCCTACCAAAAAGAGGAGGTAGGACACATTCACGAGCTTATAGTGAGAACAGATGTAAAGGGTAAGGGTGTGGGAAGCGCCCTGCTCAAAGAAGGACTCGATTATATTGAGAACAGTAATAAGAAAGCAGTCGACCTCTGGGTAGGTGCTACCAATTACATGGCTATCGAGTTCTACAAAAAAGCAGGATTCACTCCAGGAGTAGTAAGAGGGATGTGGATGAGAATGAGCAAGAACATCAATAAATGACCTTTATTTCTGGTTAAAAGGTAGTTATTAGCGTTCGATGTTGAGCTTCCGTTTCAACATAATGTCATAACTGTTCTAGAAGTTCTCGCAAGTCCTTTAAGGAGCCGTTGGTATCTTTGTTGATCCTGTCCACATGATATGCTTTTATTCCTACTTGTCGGGGGACTTCATAATCGAACTTGTAATGGTCGCCTACGTGCACCAGGTGTTCTGGCTTAATCTTCAGCTGCTCACATATCTTGAGGTAGACCTCGGGTCTCTTTCTCACCATTCCCAGATCGGAGGTGCAGGAATAGACAGCTGAAAAGTAGTGTTTTATTTCCTTCAAGCCCAAGTTCAAAAATCTCCAGGGAGCATTGGATACCACCACAAGGTCGTAGTTACCATGCAATCCTTGCAGGACATCCAGGGCATCAGGAAAAACCTTTATCTTGTTCTTTATTCTGCCTATAATCTCTTCGGGGTCCTCATCGAGTTCAAAACGTTTAAACCAGTAATCTGGTTGATACCACCGCAAATCCTCATCTCCCAGTGCGTCGTAGCAGCTTCTAACGTACTTGCATGCTTCATCATAGTCCAACCCGTATTTTTCGCTATAGAGACGGGGGACTTCTTTGTCCCAGAAAGCGTTTACGAAATCCAGGTCGATGAGGGTTCCATCCGCATCAAAGGATATGATGTTCACATCAATTATAGGGCCAGAACCTTAAAACTTTGTCGGTTATTTTGATTGTACTATAAACCATCCTGGTTATACTACAACCCAAGAACCATGACATCCCCTAAAGACCCATAAAAATTTAGGGTTCTTTTACAAATATGTATTATGCTCCGCAGGAGTTTTATTAAACTTGCTGCTGTAATCACTGGCGCAGCTATCGGTCTTTTCACCTTTTTAGGATTAAATAAAGATTTAGAGGAGGAATATGAGATGGCAGAAACCGTAGAATTGCCTGCTCCCCAGAAAAGTAATGTTTTAATAGAAGATGCCATAGAAGGAAGGCGTTCTAGGAGACAGTACAGTGACGAGCCCTTGAATTTAAAGGAGATATCCCAGTTGTGCTGGGCAGCGCAGGGTATCACCGATCGAATAACCGGTTTCAGGGCTGCACCTTCAGCTGGAGCCCTATATCCCATCGAATTATTTGTCGTTTCCGGAAACTCGGACCTGGAACCCGGGGTTTACCAGTACTCTCCCTCAGGACGCAAATTGACCAGAGTAAAACAGGGAGACATAAGGGAAGAACTGGCGAGGGCGGCTGTAGGTCAACAAGTGGTAAAAGCAGCCCCTATAGATATAGTGATCACCGGCATAACAAGTAGAACTGCTCAAAAATACGGGTCCAGGGCGGAAAGGTACGTCCACCTGGAAGCAGGGCATGTAGCCCAGAACATATATCTCCAGTGCGAGAGCCTGAATCTAAATACTGTCTCCATCGGCGCCTTTTCCGATGACGATATCAGGAGCTTGCTTTCGGTAAATGAAGAATACACGCCGCTCTACGTTATGCCAGTAGGCCGCAAAAGATAGTCATCTATTTAAAGTTCAGACAAAAGGAGCGAGTAGGTGAGATCATGACCGCAATGAGCAAAATGGATTCCAATACGGTTATCCAGGAACTAAAACAAAGATTAAGAGAGTTCGTCAGGGAGAGAGACTGGGAGAAATTCCATAACCCCAAAAATATTGCCGAATCTATTTGTATTGAAGCGGGAGAGCTTATGGATGTGTTCCAGTGGAAAAGCGAGCAAGAAGTAGCCAACTGGGTGCTCGAGCAGGAGAAGAAGGAGAGGGTTGCTGAAGAGCTTGCAGACGTAATAATCTACTCCCTAAATATGGCTAACTCCATGGACATCGACGTTGCTCAAGCGGTTTTAAGCAAGATGGAGCAAAACGAGAAAAAATATCCTGCAGACAGATACTACGGTAGAGCAGATTAAGCCTCATTCATACAATAACAGTAATTGGATAAAAACAGAAATAAAATAAGGTAAAAATAATAAATAGGGTTAAGCTGCTTCCGCTGCCTCAGCTCCCTCGGCAGCCGCAGCTGCAGCTTCCTCTGCTTCTGCTTCTCTTCTTTTCTTGTTCTTGAGCATCTTCAAAGTTATGATTGTTTCTCTGTCCTGTTCTTCGAGTTTGAATGCAATGAAGTTGGCGTTCTTCTCCATGGTGGGAATAACGCTGAACTCTAGAGCATTAACTCTTCTTCGGGTCTTGTCGATCTCTTCGATCAATCTCTTAACTGTTGTCTCTATTTCTGCTACTGCCAGCACCGAGTCAACCATATCCTCGTAGGCCGATACAGCCTCATCTATTCTGGCTGTTGTTGAGGTTACACCGTATTCTCTTTGAGTAACCTTCCTCCTGTGTTGTTCTCTTCTGATCACCGGGACGGTTACACCCATGATGTTCTTTTTCCTCATGGTGAACTCTGGCTCTTTCTTACAGGAAATAGCAACAGAG
>JAWODI010000049.1:0-19551 GCA_046483365.1 Archaeoglobaceae archaeon
TGCTTCCAATCGGATCGTCGGGATAAGCGGGGCGGTGGCTGGGGCAGCGCCGCCCCGCCCCGGCGATATTTTTCCACCACCATCAGGCGTCGGGGGCGAACTTCGAACGTGATCCGAGGACACGCGGGGCAAGTCGCCGTCTTTTATGTTAACATCACCGCTCGATAGCCGGGACCAGCCGGCGCAGGAAAGTCCGGGAGGACCGTGATGCCCATTTACGAATACAAGTGCAGACATTGCGGGCAGGTAAGCTCGTTTCTGGAAAAGTCCGACAGCTCAGGCGAGCATCCCTGCGAGCACTGCGGCTCGACGGACACCGAGAAGGCGTTCTCAACGTTCGCGGCGTCTTCGTCGCGTGCGAGCGATGCCGCACCGCCGAGCTGCTCCGGTGAATGTGCATCCGGAGCGTGTCCGTTTTCTTGAACGGTATCTGAGAGGCGCTGACGCGGAGTCCCACGGATGAGCAAACCCTACCTCCAGGTTATGCGGGAGCTCGTCGGCACGCAGTGCATACTGATGCCGGGCGTTCGCGCACTTATAGTCGATGAGGACGGCAAAGTGCTTTGACTTCAGAGGACTTTTAGTAAAAAGAAGCAGCCTCAGACTTTATATGCTCATCATTGGATCAGCTCGCCCATCAGTCATCATTGGCCAGTTAAGTGTTGAAGTGGGGAGCGAAAAAACTTGCGGTAATGGAAAATGATAATAGTAAATAGTGCGATAAGTTAAAGTACCGCTAAAATAATTTTAGATTATGAATAAGTCTCTTCTGACCCTCATGTTGTTATTGAGTGCGGCACTAACGATTTCGGGTTGCCTCCAAGAACCGGAGGTAACTTCTACTCACCATCGGTGGGGTGAGGTGACTTCGGAGGAAACTGAACTTATCTCTAATGTTGTGATGGATAGCCCCAACTTCGTTCCCATCCCACTTAGTGACGCCAATCTGGATATCTACATGAACGGCATACACATGGGTCAAGGTAATGCTGTGGGAGATAATAAGATTTCAGATAGGAATGAGCTGAAACTTTCTTCCCGCATTGAAAACGAGAGGCTGAGAGACTGGTGGCCCACCCATATCAAGAATGGAGAACAGACGGAGGTAAAGATTAAAGGGGATCTGGTTTTTGGTGTAATGGGATATGGGTTAAAGACCCCCATGGAGAACAACGTAAGTTTTAACACTTCTATTCTATCCAGGATGTCTTCAAAAGAGGTCAGGATGGGTTTTATAGGGTTTGACGCCCTGGTAATGAAGAACATGGAGTTCAAGTGGGATACAGGGGGAGAGGATGGTGATACAGCAATCGTGGTTACCATGGACGTGAAGAACAACTTGCCTGTAGAGATTCCTTTGAGTTCAATCGGTTACCAGATGGAGATGAACGGAGTTAAAATAGCGCAGGGAGCCAGTCCGGACCACATGACCATCCCTGCATCCGGACAGAAGGAGATAACGATGGAAATGGTTATGGATGAAACCAAAATACCTCAATGGTGGGTGACCCACATCCAGAAGGGGGAGAAAACAGCAGCCACTATCGATATGCAATTAACACTGGAGATGGATGGAAAGGAGCAGACTGTGGAATTAAGCGACATGGAATTCGAGTTCAATACTAACATTGCCGGCTCGATGGGTTAACCTTGGGATTGGGGATTCACGGGAGTCCTGTTCGTTATCACTGGGGCTTAAGAGGTTCTATATTGACTGGAAAGTGCCTGTGAGTCGGGTCTACTGCTATCGATAATAATATATGCAAGGTGGGACAGTAAATATCACAAAACAGAAGCAAAAACTGGTAGTCCCGTAGGGTAGCGGTCAATCCTACCGGCCTTTGGAGCCGGTGACGGGGGTTCGAGTCCCCCCGGGACTATCTTATTTTAGGATTAGAATCTTGGGATTATGTGTAATTTTTGTTTAGAATAAATATCCATTTGGTTATCGTTAACAGAACTAAAAGAGAAAGGATAATGAAGAGACCGGCACCCTATTTTTCACTGGCCCACTCTAAGACATCCCCAGACTCTTCAACTAGAGTGACTGTTCCCGGGGGGTTTAAGGGAGTTCGACAAGTTGGTCGAGAAGCAGTTTCTCCAGCCACTCCAGTAGTTATAAGTAAGACAGCATGATATATAAGTATAACCTGAGGTGTGATTGCATTTACCAATATTTAATTATTTCTTGGTTTGAGTTAATAATCATAGCACACCTCTAACGTTAATTCCGTTTAAAGTAGTCCAAACTAAACAAAAAATGAAGAATACAAAGATTTCTCTGATATCTTATCAGATCAAGCTATCTTTCTGAACCTTCTTCTTGCACTATAAAGGATAGTTGGAAATCCTGCTACGCACGCTCCGGCCAGCGGGATTATGGCGGGTTTGATCGTTGCAGGGAGCACACAGCAGTCTGTCAGGAATGTCAGTAAACTGCCGAACCCTATGAACCCCAGAAATGCTGCAGGGACAGCAAACAGGGCCACTATATATCCTGTTACCGCTACACCCAGTACTTCCTTTATATTCGCACTTAAGTCATTCATTACACCCCTCCACTTAACCTTGCTAAATAGTAACAATATATGCCTTTTCGTTATCCTTCAAATCTTGATAACCATAATAGGAAAGAAGATGCCCTCCAGGTATTCAACTATACTTAGTGTTGATTATGGGAGACTTTTACTTTCACAACTTTCCAAAGATTTAAATTATAGTTATGTTCACTATCCATTGGCGGGAGGAGGCCCGAGATGAAAGTTAAAGAGTATGGGAATAGCCAGGCTCTAATAATTAGGGGGTATAACTTCTGCAGAAGATACCACCAGGAAGTGGACGAGAACTTGGTCCACTCCATTGCAAGGTTCTGTGAGCTGAGGGCTAAATACGGCGGATGCGCGAAATGCCCGCAATCTGATTACAGAGAAATAAAAGGCTAGCAACAACGGAAGAACCTCTCTTCCAGGGAAGCTGACCTTGTTTTGCGAGTAGAGGGGGTTCTCACCCATTCTTTTGTTCTTTCTTTCGTCCTTCAAGATAGACTCGAACTCAACATATGTGTAAAGTGGCAAAATCGATAAATAAGTTCCTTTACAAACAGGACAGCATGAGACCGCGGTTCTCTATTACTATCTTGTTTATAGTATCATTACTACCAATATTTGTTCCCAAGGTTATTACATATCCACATTTCTTCCATCAGAACCCATATGAATCGTCCTTATCCCCCTATTCCTTTGCAGGAGATTGAGACACATGAACTTTACAGTCATCTTTATCAATTCTTTTGTGCTGGTGTGCTTTATAGCTGCTGTCCTTAAGGACAGGAGTAAGACCAGACAGGCTTTGAAGGTAGCGGTTAATGCGTTCTTCCGTATTCTTCCTATGGTTCTGGCGATTGTTGTTCTCATTGGGCTTATACTGGGTTTTGTACCTCCAGATCAGATATCCCGGTTCATTGGCGAACAGTCAGGATTTATAGGGGTTCTGATCGTTGGTGTAGTGGGAGCTGTCCTGCACATCCCTGCCTTAATATCGTTTCCCCTGGCTTCATCTCTTCTGGACGCTGGCGCATCGGTAACTGCGGTGGCGACCTTTATCACTACTCTGACCATGATAGGAACCGTGACCTTGCCTCTGGAGATAAAGGAGTTGGGCAAAGAAATGGCACTCTTGAGGAACGGGGTCAGCTTTTTTATCGCTATTACCATCGCCCTTATTATGGGGGCGATACTGTGAACCAGAAGCAGAAGAGTGGGATGATCAAGGATTCTATCTTCTTGGGTGTTGTTGTGGCTGTCACTCTAATTCTGGTGTCCATCTTCCCTGAAAAACAGGAGGATGTGGCCATAAACGCCTGGCAATACTTCCTGGATTTGATATTCATCCTACCTGCTGTGATGGTCCTTATGGGGCTGTTCACTGTGTGGGTGTCTAAAGAGATGGTGGTAAAGTATCTGGGTAAGAGTTCAGGAGTGAAAGGGGTTGCTCTCTCCATCTTCTTCGGCTCCCTGCCCACCGGGCCTCTCTACGTGGCTTTTCCTCTTGCATCCAGTCTGATCGATAAGGGAGCTCGAGTCTCCAGCATCATCATTTTTTTGTCTGCCTGGGCGTGCATAAAGCTTCCTCAAGAGCTGGTAGAGCTCCAGTTCCTGGGGCCAGAATTCATGCTGACCAGATTGGTTCTGACGGTCGTTTTTATATCCCTTATGGGGTTCTTAATAGAGAGGTTAATCGAATGGAAGAATGGAGGTGAAAGTAATGCAGATATTTGACCTGAAAGAAATAAAAGCCCATCCTTTGGAGGAAAGAGATAAGAACGTCTTTTATCAGGCTGAAGAGTTCAAGATGAGGATAGTGGAGCTCTCTCCCGGCGGGGAGATCCCTTCATGTGAGATGGAATCCTACGTCATCTTCTACGTTGTAAAAGGGGAGGTACAGGTGGGTGTTAACGAAGGGAGTGCAGAGCTTAAGGAGGGACAGTGTCTGGTCACCGAGCCGGCAACCATGTCCATGAGAACAGAGAGCGGTGTCAAGATAATGGGTATACAGATACAGAAAAAAGACAGGGGATAGAGAATCCATCTCTTGGCCTTATTTTTTGAATCATTACAAAAATTTTATCTAATAAGTGAAAGATTATCTGCCATAAATGGAAGAATTTTAGGAGGGCCGTAATTGTGATGGACTTACCCTTGATCCTTGTACCGGTTATAGCGTTTGTAATTGGTTTTTTGAGCTCTCAGGCAGGGGTGTCTGGAGCGTTTTTGCTTCTTCCTTTTCAGGTCAGTGTTCTGGGGTTTATTACTCCTTCCGTTAACGCTACTAACTTTCTTTATAATGTTATGGCCATTCCCAGCGGTGTTTACAGGTACTGGAGAGAGAACAGGATGCTGTGGGTACTGGCTGCTATAATTATTGCTGGATATGTTCCCGGGATATATCTGGGTTCTGTGGTTAGGGTGACTTATCTGCTTGACCCTGAAACTTTCAAGCTTTTCATTGGGGTTGTGCTCCTCTACATAGGTTTGAGGCTATTGAAATCTGCCTTAAGGGCCGAAACAAAGGTGAAAAAATATGATGAGAAGGTCAAAGCCCATAGGGGTGTGAAAGGGATCATTAGGGTGGAAGATGTTGGCTTCAAAAACATAGTATTCGATTTCTGGGATGAAAAATACTCTTTCTCTCCCCTACTGATGTTCCTCACTTCCTTTGTTATTGGCATTGTTGGTGGTGCCTACGGTGTGGGTGGTGGCGCCCTTATGTCTCCCTTGCTGGTGGCTTTCTTCCGCCTCCCTCTCCATACCGTAGCAGGAGCAAATCTCCTGGGAACCTTCATCGCCTCAGCGATCGGTATAATCAGTTTCACATCTCTAGGATACCCACCAAACCTGAAGATCGGGATCCTGCTCGGAGTAGGCGGCTTGACCGGGATCTACGCCGGAGCAAGATTTCAGAAGTTCGTTCCCGAAATAAAGATAAGACTTCTTTTGAGTGTGCTAATACTGTTGCTGGCAGCGAGATATATAACCCAGTACTGGTGGTAAAAGCAAGCACCCTAACAGAACTGAAGACTACAGCTTATAGCTTGTAACATCTCGTATCTTTTTATTCCCCAATGATGAGAAGAGAAAATATATTAGGTTAGAATTACCAATGTGCGATATGGAAAGTACTTCGAGGTATAATCCAGTGAACAGGTTATCAGCAGATCAAATCTTTCTTGTCACCATATTCCTGATCTCAGGCGCATATGTTATGTGGTTCTTGTACTGTTCCCTAAATGGTGGCGGATGTGCTCATCACATCTACTCAACTCAAAAAGGTGTTCCTCATTTCTTCCTCAGATTATCCTTTCCAGTGCTAATTGTTTTAGCCGTATCCCTAATGCTGGTTAAAACAAGATCACAGATCAGTGCTGGTTCTCAGCCCGTGGACTCAGTTTATAAGGTACTTCTACCAGATGAGCAGGAGATTGTCCGGGTATTAAGAGAGAAAGGAAGTATCAATCAAAAAGAGCTCTCCATGGAAACCGGTTTCAATAAAGTAAAGGTTCACCGGCTGGTCTACCGCCTATCCGAAAAAAATGTGGTGAATATCGAATCTGCAGGGAAATCCAACATAATTTCACTGGCAGACTGGTTGACAAAAGAAGAATAAGGAAGTAGATACCTCTTTTTTCAGTTTCATTTTCTGAAACAAAACTGTTACACCATTTGAAATTGTATTTCAGCAGCGTTACACCAAAATAATAAATATAAAGCGATCACAACGGGATAGAGAGGAACGGAGGTGACACAAAGTGAAAAAGATGGTTGGAGTGCTCTTAGCGCTAATAGCGCTTCTGATGGCAACGGGTACTGCCATGGCATGCGGTGTACAGAACCCGGAAGACTGTCCACGAGCACACGAGAACGCTAATTGCGATGCAGATAATTGCCCACGTCACGAAGGAAGTGCTGACTGCCCATGCCCATATTATCAAGAAAATGGTGCTAACAGTGAAGATAGCGATACAAGCACAGGTAGTGATGCTGGCACAAGTGATTCAGGCACCACAATGTCAATGGGCCTTATAGCCGGAGCTGTTGGATTACCGGCGGTTTTGGGCTACGCATACAGCCGAAGAAGATAGCGTAAACACATCATTCTTCATTTTTTTACTGGTCCATGAAGTATATAGAACCTAAAACTATCAAACTACCACAAAAAGTGTTACACTAGTTTTATGTTAAAGCGGTTGACAAAGGGAAATACCCCATTTTGACCAGAAATGCGTTCTGGAGCCGCGTGGCATTAACTTCGTTAATACCACTACGATTTAGTTTGTTACACTAGAGAATATGATAGGGAGGTGTTGAGCGTAGCGAGACACCTCGGTTTGATGGTTGAGGTTTCTGAAGCTCGTGGGCCAGCTTTCTGAAGCTGGTTTTTGTAATTGTAAATAACAAAAGTTGAATGGCGGTCTCCGGGAGCTAATGCTTTTGACCATGGATCACCACAAAACTCCCCTCCCCGTAACCCTCCTCAACGGGTTCAATGGATTCCAGCTCTTTAGGATCGCTGAAGAGGGTCTGGCAGGTCTTGAGGTTGTTGAAACCCAATTCTTTCAGCAATGATAGGATCTGGTCCACGGTATAGAAATCGGCGTGCCTGTAAAATTTGCTGTCGCTCTTGGAATACTTCTTACCCAAAAAACTGTCCCCCGGGACCATTCCAATCACGATCCGGCTTCCAGGCTTGAGGATGCGCTTTACCTCCTTTAATGCCTGTAAAGGATCATAAAGAAAACATAGGGTCGTTACCATGAGCACAATATCAAATGAACCATCCTTGAAGGGGATTCTTTCGGCAGTCGCCATCAGAGCCTCTACTCCCCGACTTCTAGCTATCTTTACCATTGATCTCGCTGGATCGATCCCCTTTAAGCCGAAGACGGATGCGAACCTTCCACTGCCCACCCCAACTTCCAGACCTATGTAGGAGTCAGGCAAGAACATCTTTAGAGCCTGAACCTCTGACTCGAAGACCAGTCTGTGATGGTCAAACCACTGGTCGTACTCACCCGCAAATCTGTCAAAAACGTGCATGTTGTCCATCTCACTCATTATTGCCTCACTAGTGGAATGTAGGATAAGGAAGAATGTAGGGATGATGAGTTATGGTTTCACTAGCTTCACAGCAAAGAGCTTTCCCTCATCCCCATCGTAGCATATCGGCTGAATCGATTTGGGGGTAAAGGATGGAGTAGCCTCAAGATACTCCCTGACTTCCTTCCACGTCCCAACTTTATCGTAGTCAGTAAGTTCTTCCAGTATGGCGGAGGTTCTGTAAGGTGACATAACAATCCCTTAATGCTGAGGATAACTACTATTTCTATTTTTTCTCTAGATTATGGCTAATGTTTATTGTAATTTTGGCTATACAGACTTTGATTAAAATGTTAAGACCTTATCATTATTTATTACCACTTCATACATGTCTTTCATCGTGGATATCGGACACACTCCCGATTCTGACTTGCGTATTTCCAGGCAAGAGCCACAGGCCAGCAATTCACCGCCATTGTCAACGAAGGAGTTTATTTGCTCACTCACATTGAACTTATCAGTATCCAGATTCTCGGCCTCTACTCCCTTTCCTGTTAAAAAAACCTGTACTTCATTTCCCTCCTTGAGAGCAAAGTTGCCAAATCTAAAGGCATTCCACACAGTTTCCGGGTCGTTGGAGGAAATTATAATTCCAAAACTCATGATTTGCCTCCTCTTTGATGGATATAGTCAAGTTAAAATAATTTTTTACCCCTAGTATCCTTAGGAACAGCCAAATTTTCTGGGATTAAACACAAGAGATTATAGTTCTGTGGAACCTATACTTTATAATAAAATTTAAAATAAAAATGGAGAAAGAATTCAAGGAAAGATTGGAAGTAGATCCATTATCCGTTCTATTATGCTCTTATTTTCCTTCTCCCCTATTTTTATCTCTGGGTATTCTGTGAAAGTGTAGACGTCTTCGTCTTCCACTCCGCTCATCATGGTTTTTAGCTGATAGATTTTGGAGATAGCGTCTCCACCAAACTTGAGTTCTAGTGCTCCTTGCGCTGTTTCTCCCGGATCTAGTGCCCCGACGAAGTCTTTATCCCTGGTGTAGGTGACTGGTTGGTTTACTTTTTCTATTCCTTGGATTGACAAAGATTCGATCTCTTTCTCCCCAGTATTTTTAACAGTAACGATCATTGTCACTTTTTCGCCAGCACTAGGAGTCTCTGGGGTGTACTGGGTTTTGATTATTTCAATATCTGGTTCACCGGTTATCTTAACACTTATATTTCTTTGAGCAGTGACTCGTTGATTGTCTATCGTATAAGAAATATTTAATGGGATCAAGTAGTTACCAGAAGTAATGTCCTCATCTATGTCTAAGTCTAAACTTAATGAACCTTTCTCGTCTTGATCAAGGCTCCCCAATTGTTTTCCTTGATCAGTTTTGGTGTTGAATGGGTATTCGATTACTGGTTCTACCACGATGCTTCTTGCTTCTCTTGTGCCAAGGTTCTGAATAACTGTGTTTACTTCTACATCTTCATCTCCTGGGTTGATTTCTAGGTAGCTCGTGTCAACAACTCCAAGATCTTCCTCTCCCTCGACCAGTATCCCGACCTGTAAATCGCTGGATAATTGACGATCATTGTATTCGTATTTTAATGAAAAATCAATAATGTGTACCCCAGAATCAATTCCAGATGGAGCTCTTAGAGTGTAAGTAATTTCTTCGGATTCGTAAGGTCTTAAGTACATTATGAATTGTTTGGTGCCCTGGTTAAGTGGCATGATGCCAGTATTCGTTTGCTGGGTTTGTGATTGGGTAGGACTAGTCTGTGTTTGGGTATGATTAGTCTTTTGAAATATATCGGGTTGACTGGTTTGATATATATTTGAGGTTGATTGAGTTTCAGTTGGCAACTGGGAGCTGGTTGTCGATGTCTCTTTTACGTAACTGGTGCTTTCTTGGGTTTCCATGGAGATCACCAAGTCTTCGGCTAATCTCCTTCCATGGTTTTCCAGATCGAATGATAATTCAAATGTCTGTCCTGGTTCAATATTTTTTGGTTCGATGTTCATGTCTTCTAGTTGGATGACGCCTGTATGGATTTCTTCCGTTTTTGAGGGGACAGTTTCTTTGACTATTATTATTGTTTCTGAGACGTTTTTTTGCTGTTGAGCTTGAGCTTGTACTGTGTTCACTCCCAGACTGGATATTACTAATACTAGAGCTGCTATCAAGCTAATTCTTACTATCTTCATTTTATTATTCTTACTTCTATAATTTTTGGTTACACAAAACCCTTCTTCATTCATTATTACCACCTCAAAAAATATGTTATGCACATAACATCTTCACCTCGATTACTTTCCAGAGTCCACCATAATCAACTAACATCATTATTATCTCCTCTACTCTTACGTTTTTGTCTAAGAGCTTCTCGTGTTTTTATTAAGGATGGGGAGAGAAAGAAAGCTGCGAACATAGAAGCTGCTATTCCGAAAACCAGTATTATTCCCAGGTTCTTTACCATCGGCAGGGAGGCCATGGATAAGGCTGTGTATCCGAATATGGTTGTTAGCCCTCCAGCAAGTATTCCTGGACCTACACTGGTCAGAGTTTCGTGGATCGAGTTAGCTTCCCGGAATCTGTGGGTGATATGCATTCCGAAGTCGATGGCGAGACCAAGGATTATGGATAGGAATCCGATCAGGAATTGATTGATCTCTATTCCCATATAACCAACGAATCCAAAAGTCCACAGAGCTCCCACTATCATGGGAGCTCCCATTATCACGCTATCTGTGATCGACCTGAAGATCAATAGGATTACAATTAGTATACCAATAGAGCCTATAGTTGACATTATAGTCATGTCCTCCCCTGCTATCTCGAGCACCTTATGGTTTATAGGGGTGTTACCCGTTAAAGACGCTTCATATCCAGCAGGTATAGAAACAGCCTCCATGTTCTCTTCAATGCTTCCTATATTCTCCGTCATCTCCACCTGGTTGCCTGAAAAGGTTCCCTGGAGGTTTATCACCATGATAGAATAATCGTTGTTGAAGTACTCCCGGGCTCGAGGATTATTTTCGATCAGTTCTTTTACTTCTGATTCGTGGTCTGGTATTTCTTTAATTAAGCTGGAGAAGGAATCTATGTTGTCAACTTTCGTGTTATGAGTGTTGGCCAGGATCAGGTTCTGCATTGCTTTTGAGGATTTTAAAAGATCAGGTTCTCTAACGTCTCTCCCGTTCTCTGCTTTAATGAGTATAGTAGCAGTGTCTGACGAGCCGAATTGGCTTTCAATGCGGTTGAGGTTTTGTACCACATTCGAGTCTTCCGGTAGGATATCTTCTGTACCTGCCTGCATTATTATCTTGGTCCCTCCATATGCCATGAATAGCGTAGCAATTATGAAGAATATGGTCAATTTTTTGTAGTGTTTCTCAGTTATACTGGTGACCTTAACGAATAGTTGTCTTATTCTTCCTTTGTGGACCGCTATTTCAGGATTATCGAGGGATCCAGTGATCTTCCTCCTGATCTTCTCTTCGTAGATAATTGCTATCGGTAGTAGAGTTAAGGCAGTAATCACTGCTATCAGTATACCCAGAACCAGTGCTATTGATAAGTCCTTCATGAAAGAAATTCTTGATATGTATATTGATGCAAATCCTACGGTAGTGGTGGCTGATGTCCCTATTATGGCTTTCCCCACTTTGCTAATTGATATTGAAGCTGACTCCTCCAACCCCTTTCCTTTTCCTCTTTCTTCGTAATAACGATTAGTGATATGTGCTCCATAATCTATTCCCATACCTATCAACATTGCGGCTACTGCTACCGTGGCTGGATTGATCTTCATTCCAATTATCGAGAGAACACCTATGGTTATTATAACAGAGATCAGTAGGGGGACTAATGGAACGATAGCCCTCGCCAGATCCCGATAGAAATACAATAAAGCTCCAAGCACTAAAGAAAATGCCAGTATAACCATCTTCTGCATGTCCGATTGTAACAAAGTTATTAACTCGTGGTCCATTGGTACACTGCCTGTCAAAGAAACTTCAACTCCAGCAGGGAAACCAGCATTATCGATTGTCTCCTTTATATCATCCATAGAAGAGTCTATGTCGGCTTTATTATCCTCTACATCTGCTTGAACCTGTATTATAGTTGAGGTGTAGTCAGAATTTATAAATCCTCTAATTTGAGGTGATCTCTCAATTATCCTTTTAATTTGGCTTTTATCCTGTATGTTTATATTGCCCCTGTTAACTTCGTTGACCCCATCAGGGTACGATTTAACACTTTTTATAAAATCGTATTCCTCAAGCTCACCTGAGAATTTTTGAATAGCTTCGAATACCCTGGGATCCCTAATATCGGTAATACCCTCTGATATATCGCTTATCTCAACCAATAAGAGTATTTGATCCTTCGAACCAAATTCGTTTTCTACTATATCGTTATCCTTTACTATGTCCATATCACTGGGTAAAGTGTTCTCAGAAGGTCCTGGGGAGAACTGTAGGGTTTGTAAGCCAGAGATGGCTAATAAGATTGCTATGATGAATGTTAATATTATTATCCGTCTTCTTTTTACTATTTGGTCTGGTAGACCCAACACAGATCACCTATACCTTTATACAAAGATCCAACTTTTGTAATTTATTATAATATACAAATATTTGCTGTCAGGGGATAAGCAGGATTGAGGAGCGAGCACAGCCGGAAACTCTTTCTGAAGTAGTACCCAGGATGTTTTCAGGGCCAGCTCTGCTTAATCGACCTAAAACTATAACATCTACTTTCTTCTCTTCGGAGGTTTTTTGTATTGCTTTGTGAGGTGTTCCCACTGTCGAAATAGGTTCTATATATCCAAAATAGTTCTCAAGTTCTTTTTCAATATTCTCCAATTTCTCGTTTACTTCCTGCTGTCTCTTTTTCTCTTCAAATGGGTCAGGCGCTCTACTTCCAACGTGAAGAACATAGAGTTCACCAGCGAATTGTGCCGCTTTTTTGATGTATTGTAGGGCCTTTTGAGCAGTGGGACCAAAATCAGTAGCGTAAAGTATTTTGTCGATAGTTTCACCACTCAGTAATGACGGACGGGTTTTATGAACAAGAACGGGTTTATCTGTGAGACGGAGCAAGTCCCGTGACGTACTTCCCAAAAAAGTCTGATACATAAAACCCCTGCGGTTTGACATAATATAAACAAGATCAGTATCAATGTCATTTGCCGTTTGAGCGATTTTTGTTGCGATATGGCCTTCACGAACTTCTAGATTTATCTTTATATCGGTTGGGAGCGTTTGAGCAACCTCTTCCAGATATTTTTGGATTCTGTCCTTGCTCTCCAGCCCCTCTGAAATAACATGCAGAAGATGTACAGTTTTTATGTTGGAGCTTTGAAGGAAATGCATCATTGCGTTAAGCTCTTTCTGGGAGAATTTGACATTAATTGGTAGAAGTGCTTTTTCAATCATCTGTCCTTCACCTGATAGTCTTCCAGCGTCAACGACTTTTTGGAGCATCTAAATATACTATCTTGAAAAAAGTATTTATAAGTTATGTAACTCAACATATGTATTAAGTATGAAAGACGAGATAATTGAGAACCTCAAAGACCTGGGGATGAAGGAATACGAGGCCAAGGTCTACGTCACGCTCATCCAGAGAGGACCTTCTACAGCTCAACAAGTGAGCAAAGCATCTGGTGTACCTTACAGCAGGATCTATGATATCCTGGGAGAGCTGGAAACAAGAGATTGGATACTAAGAACTGAAGAAAAACCTGTAGTATTCAAAGCCAGACACGAGGAGCACGCGATTGGAGGGCTAAAGGAGAATCTGGTACAGAAATCTGAGAAGGTCATGAAGGATATTAAGACCATTAAAACTTCCCAGGTGGAGACCCAGAAAGTTGAGGTCCTGGTTCTAAGGGACTGGAAGAGCATTTTATCTGCCATGAGGGACAATCTCTATGATGTAGAATGGAGCATAGCCTCCATGATTGGCTTTCGCCATCCTGAATACACCAACGACTTTTTACTGAGAGCCAGAAAAACCAATGTCGATGTAAAAATCTTGATGAGGGACGATCTGGATATGGGTATGGGTGTGGAAGGTCTTTCGGATTACATGATGGTGAAGATCATACCTTTCGCCCCCAAAGTGTGGGCAATCTGGTTCGACTGGACCACTCTTCTGGCCATACTACCCTCAATAACGGAGGAGGGGGGGCCGGACCCTCACAAGGTGCTGGGCCTCTCTTTCAGGGACAGGAACATGGGAACTTGGGCCGAACAGATCTTTGAATCCCTATTCTAACCTTTGATGCTGAATAATCGTTAACGAATAAACATCTTCCCATTATCTGTATTTTGGAATTTAATCTCTTGACTAATCAAATGAGAGACAGTTTTCCCAAATATGGCTTCTACTGTGATTTTTACTAATTCTATTTGTTTTTTAAAAATATTCTTGGAAAAAATAGCTTGAATAAAGTTATACTGTAGCTTTCCCCGTTTTGGCCTCTATTTTCTTTAGAGCCTCCATAATAACTTTCTCACCAGCATTCCATATCTCAATACCGACTATACTTCCCTCTTTATCGTACTCTATCCACAGATCATCATCGATTTCATCAGTATCAGAGATTTCACCTTCTTTGATGAGGATGTAAAGTATATCTGCTTCAGGATCAAATCTGACCTTCATAATTCCACCCACCTTCCACTTTTTATTCGGTTCCTAACCAGAAATGCGTTCTGAGGAGGGTAATCATATTACTAATGCACCTCATGATTCCCCTTCCAACCCCTTTTGCTAGTAGATTTTACAGATTTAAACTAGCGGATACATTAAAGCGGTATTGAGCGGAGCGAAATACCCCATTTTGATGATTGAACTTTCTGAAGTTCAGCCGCGTGGCATCGCTTCGCGATACCACATTTAATATTATATAAAATAACATTCAAGCTACTTTAGTCTTTGCCTGTTGACCAGTCAATCATTAAGTGAGGTATACCCACCAAGCTGTTTATAGTTATATTACAGTAAAAAATAAAAAAGAATTAGTAAATTAAAGTGGTGAAGATTATTCTTCTTCAATGCTTATGGCTTCTTCAGGACAGCTGATCATGGCTTCTTCACAGCAGTCCCTGTGCTCTTCGCAATCACCGATCACGTGGGCTATCTCATCATCCCCCAGCTCGAAGACTTCCGGGCACAGCTCCTCACATGTCCCGCAAGCACTGCATAGTTCAGGATCCACATATGCTTTTGCTCCCATACTACCACCTCTATCTCTTACTGATTCACTACTTTAAAAAATTAGTTATATCCCCAGACCCTTTCGCTTATCTTCGATCACTTTATCCAGCATACCAGCGGCCTTTACAGGGTCCTCTTCTACCAGGACCTTTCCTCCAGTGAGATGCTCCACGTCTTCAGTGAACAGCTTGACCGCTTCGTCACTCCCCGTAATATTGGGAACTGGAGAGACGTGGGTGGTCAAACCGTATGCCACCGCGAATATGGCGTCGATGGTGGCCTTCTGCTCCATATACTCTGGTGCTGTGACCGCAACCGGAAGTTGAGGGATATCCGCACCCAGCTCATCTGCTATCAGTCTCACCAGGTAAGCGCATCTGCCTGTATCTGTGCAGGTGCCGAAGCTGAGGACAGGAGGTATTCCCAGACTATTGCATACTGCCTTGAGCTTATCCCCGGCCATTTCAGTTGCTTCTGTGGACGTAAAACCAGCTACCTGTAATCCTGCGTTGCCGCAGCCCATAGACAACACCAGAATGTTGTTCTTAATCAATTCTTCAGCCATCTCTACAGTGCTGCTGTCGTGAGGACCGTTCTTCAGGCTGGTGCAACTGACCAGAGCCACCACACCCTTGATATCTCCGCTCTTGATGGCATCCAGCAGGACATTGAGGTCACCGTTCAACGCATTCAGGATGGCTTCTGGAGAGAAACCCACGGTGATCTTCTGCTTTCTGTCGATCTTATGTCCAGAAGGATTTTTCTCTCTTTGCTTGAAATTGTCGATGGCGGTATCTATGAGTTTCTTGGAGATCTCTTCCACCTTCTCCGGCTCATAATCCATACTATCCCCGTCATCCATGCCCTTGAATCTCACCAGTTTGCTCACGGGCACCAGTTTGAACCCATACTGCTGGTAATCGGGCAGAGTTGGTAATGCACAATTCATGTCTGCGGCGAAGACATCCACAGCTCCAGTGGCCAGAGCGAACTCCTGAACTATCCAGTTCCCCACTATTCCGGAGAATACAGGGCTATCAAACCTCTGGAGGAGTTCCTGACCGGTCTCAATAAAACCGACCACTCGCAGTCCTTTGGCACCAGTCTCTTTCGCCCTGTTCTGAACTTCTTCCTGTTCGGCCATTTTTATGAGGGCTGCGCCCACAAAGGGCTCATGCCCGTCAACAGCGATGTTCACGTATTGAGGATCCAGAACACCCAGGTCCGCATAGCTCTCGTGGGGCATGGGTGTCCCGAACAATACGTCCTGTATGGTCTCCAGAGCGTACTGAGCTGCCAGACACGTAGATATGCCCATGCTCATACTCTTCTTCGCCAACGAGACGTAGTTGGAGTCCACGTTGGTCATGCTGGAGCTTCCCACAGTCAACAGCTCCTGAAAGACCCCAGTAGGGTTTATCCCCATGTTGCTCCACACATCTTTCCTTTTCTCGGGGGCAAGGATCTCTACCAGCTTGCTCTTATCCACCGAATTGAGGTCAGATACGACGAAGTCGGCCACTTTTAAGGCCATATCATTGGTGTCTGAGCTATCGATTCCCAGCTGGGAAGCGAATTGCTTTAACTTATCCACATCCTTGATCTCGTAGGGTGTTTTTCCTTCTGCCGTTGCCTTCAATGTCTTTGCGGCGTCAATGGCGTGGTAGGTGTATGCTTCCGTTCCGAATTTGTTGAGATGGACAAAATTCCTGGTGGCCATTCCTGCGGCATCAATACCGCAGGCACCCGTGGGATTCTTCTTACCAATTCTGCAAGGTCCCATAGAGCACAGGGTGCAGCTTAACCCTTTCTCGCAGTGAGGGCATCTGGTCTCATCCTGTCCCTTGAATCTGTCAACAATATTGGATAATCCATCTTCTTTCACTTTTTCATACATTTCATTAATACTCTGGTGGTAGCTAACCTTTTCTTCATTCATGGGCTATGGTTAAATCTGGGTCCATATCTCCGTTTACCCTAATATGTTCGGATCAATAAGGTTAATAAGGTTATTTTATAGCACTAACCAGCTTGCAAGCCACTATAGTAAGGGTTCTGAATATGGTGTTCCAGAACGTATTTCTGGTTGAAGATGGAACAAAGGCCGTTTCGTAGAGTTGACCCATGGGTATTTACCATGGTTTGTAATTTATGGGTTGGAACTCTTAGGAGAGTCCCTCATTAAGAATGAACTCTGCAAGTTTTGTTGAACACCAGGATTTTTTCTAAGAACTACCAAAATAAATTTTGTTAAACACATTATGAGTCTTTCACTATTTTTAATATATTTTTCATAATTCTTAATAGACTGAAAAACAAAGCATTAATTTCCCCCTCAATTAACGCCGCCTTCCAATATTAAGAAGTGGTGGGGATTTGGGGGGATCCCCACCACTAAATATTTAGGAGGTTTGATATTTTGGCAACAAGAGATGAAATCCATTATGAGTCGAAGCAGGAGATTAAGACCAGTGTTCCGACAATTATAACGAATCTGGTGATAGCTGCCCTAATATGGTTGTTTGCTGTACTAGTGTTCCAGCCGTTGGCAAATACTTTGGGAGACCCATTCATATTCGGTTTAATCGGGATGAACTCACTGATATCTGGCATAGTATTGATAGCGTTGGCTATAATACTATTGAGAATAGTTAAGGAAGTCGGTGATTTAACTTACGGGGTCGCTGGCTTAGCTACTCTCTCTTTCAAGAGAGGAGCGGTATCTGAAGGTGTATTAGAAAAATATAGGTCTGGATTCAAGTGGATCGGATACGTTATTGTTGGAGTGGTTGCTTATCTGTTCTTCCTGCCCATAATAGCTGGTCTACACCCCACGTTAGCTGGAATAGTACTGGTCATACTCTTGGTCTGGGCAATACTGATGTTGTTCAAAGCAGGTGGAATGTTCTCCGAAGACATCGAAAAGAAAACAGGAGAACTATCTCAGAGAGTTGACGAGCTAAAAGAGCCCAAAGAATAAGGAAGCTAAACACCTAAACACAATAACTTAACCATGAAAAAAACCATAATAATCCTTATTTTTTTAATATTCTTTACAGCATCCGCTCAATATGCAGCGATAGCTCCAGAGGTATTCAACCCACTAACCTCATACACCAACCTCAACGTAAACGAATTATCTCTAATCTACATCGTTTCAATGGTGATCCTATCACTGATCTTCATCTACCTACTAGCCCGCTTCATAATCAAAGCAATCCTTAAATACATAGAATCTTAAATCAAATCATTTTTTCAAACGAACTAATTGCAACTTTAAGTCCTTCATCCCATAAGGATTTTATTTGTTTTATGTATTTATTTGAATATTTAATAATTTACTCAGATATTAATATGTTCGGAAGGTTTATGTCCCACTCTCAAAGACCAATCATATGTTCGAGGTCCAGATCAAGACCCCTTTACCTGAATCCTGCTGCTTGGGAGGAATCAAGGAAGTGCTCAAGACTTCTGTTGCCAAAATAGAAGGTTTGACCAGAAGCGATGAAAGCATCAAGGGGTTGTTGAGCATCAAGACCGAGGAAGTGGAGAACATTCTGGACTCGTTACCCTCTTTTTGCGAAGGATTCGTCTCATCGTCACAAGAGGCTACGGTCCTTATAAGGGAGCACACCTGTTTCCTCGCCTTAGCGATTCTGGAGTCGGGCTGCCTCATCACCAACGCCGAGCTGGACGAAGACGAAGTAATCTGGAATATCATCTGCGACGAGCAGTCTTTCCTGGACCTCATGAAGGACATGGAAAGAAGTCAAATCGAGTTCGAGATACTGTACAAAGGAAGACCGGACAGAAAGTCCAGCGTGACCTACAGAGAAGAAGAGATACTTAGAATGGCGCTGGAGAAAGGCTATTTTGATTTCCCCAAGAGAATAAGGCTGGACGAGATGGCCAAGAACCTGGGTATGGCATCCTCCACCCTATCGGAGATCCTGAGGAGGGGGCAGAAGAAGGTCTTGATGAAATACTTTGGTTTAAAATGAGACAATTGTCCTCTTAACGGCTTTAAGATATAATACAGCCTAAGATATTGGAACTGAAAGAGTTCAGGTAGCCCCTATCCTACTCCTCTCACCCTCCTCAAGGAGGTATCATTGTTTTCGGATAGGAGGGGGCTTTTGCCCGACCTTACCTACTTAGTAAAAGTTAGAAACTAAAATATTAAGGATTTTGCACAAACAAGTAGCAGTAATCTTAGATTGGCAGACTATTTGTGCTGAGTATAAGATAATTTTGACGTCTGTTATGGCGTATTTGCGTTAGTAGCAGTGCAGGTCCCTTAATCCGAAGAGTTTTTAGCTACTTTGAAGAAGAGCTTTATCTTGTATCTCTCCTTTCTCTTTCAGTTAACCAAATATTATAAACCTATCAATAACCTTCACACTCCACCGGAGCAACCAAACAAATTAATATACACTTGTGTAAGGCATTCAATTTTATTAAAGATTCAGAAAAAAGAGACCCTAATTAAATTCTAAACCCATCAATTAAATAATTTTCCTCGAAGTCGGCTTTGGGACAAAAGTCAGTGATACTTATTTCACTTCGTCTTTGGTGACTATCACGTAAACTCTTCTGTTGAGGTATTTTTTGGGGATGTCTGCTTTGGCTGAGGTTCCTATGGGGTTGACTACTCTCTCTAGAATGCATTCTATTTCTTCATCGGTTAATTTTAAGGTACTTTTCTTAACTTCCACT
>JAWODI010000085.1:0-4454 GCA_046483365.1 Archaeoglobaceae archaeon
AGTCCCACCACCCCCATAACTATTAGCGCTATGGAGATCAGCTTGATCCCTGTTACTGCTTCTTTGAAGTAAATGAACCCTATGGCAGCTATCAAAGCGGTGCCTAAACCAGCCCATATAGCGTATGCTACGCTTACATCGATCCTCTTTAAAGCCAGGGTCAGACAAATGAAGCTGAACCCATAGAACACGAAGATAAGTATGGAAGGCACCATGTTGGTAAAACCCTGTGACAGCTTCATGTTGGTGGTACCCGCCACTTCCAGAATTATTGCCAGAACCAAATAGATCCAGTACATCTAAAACCTCCTGCAATAAACATCAGTGAAGGCTGAAAGCCAGGACTACTTAATCCTTAGCCTTGGTTATGTAGGATGTCTGAATTCATCCAGATAAGCGTGGATATTGAGGAGAAAATCGTTCAACTTTTCTATGGGAACCACAATGCATCCCCAGTGGTCGAATATTTCGTCATCAATGAAAGAGACAATGATGGGGATAACATCCTCTTCTATAATATGTGAGTATCTATCACATCTATCTACATGCTTCTCAGCCTGCCTTTTGAGGGCTGAGCTCCTGTGCCACCACTCAGAATATTTTTTGGCGTCTATGGCTATGACCAGCCCGAATTTGTGGGCAACGACATCGATCTCGCTCTTCCCTTCATCGTCTTTGAACACCACCCTAAAGCTGGTTTGAAAGTCGTGGCTGTCAAAAACACTCTTTACAAACTCCTCGAACTCCTGCCACTTCATTTAGTTCTAATTTTCTCTAGAGCCTCCTCAGTAAGCTCATCTTTGTCGCAGAAAACGGTGATATATCTCATCAGGCCGTCGAAGTCGTCAGGCTCATCTTCGGAGAAAATATCTGCGGCAACATGTCCTGTGGTACAGAAATAATCCTTAAGACCCAATGGGGAATCTACCTCCTTCTTCTCGCAATCATCGAAATCACTGGAAACCACCGCCACAGTATCCTCTTCAAAGTGCTTCTCAATAAAGTCCAGAAACGCCTGTTTATCAAATATATAGACCGGCATACTATGAAATAAATGAAAAACCCTATTAAAGTTTTTTATTGTAAAGAATGTGAATAGTCTGGCTTACACACTCATAGGGTTACATGTACAGATCTCATGCGATTAGGTCCAAATGCTTTTAAAGAAGTTGAGATCGAATTCGTCTCCCAGGTAGGCTTTTATCATCCCCAGGTTCCCTGTGACCATCACATCACCGGCGGGGTTTGCCACTCGTCTGGAGGAGAGGTGCATGTTGGGACCGGTTATGGCCGAGTCCTTCACGTCAACGACGTCCCGTATGTAGGCTCCGTGACCTCCATCGTTGAAGACATCCTCATTAGATACTTCTCCTTTTAAGAAGGAGTTAATGAACTTTTCAACCCCATCATGCCCTCTGCCCCTCAGGATTCCTGTATGGTGCTCGAAAAATGAGTGGATTAAACCATCTCTGTCAACTACAGCCCCAACGGTGTGGGAGTTCCCCAAGTTTATCAGCAGGGCAGGGAAATCTTTAATGTCAAGCATGCATCCTGCAATGGCAGCAAAGACCGTATCAATAATGAATAGGTTCTCTGGCTCGATCCTGCCCTCTAAACTGTCAGATACGCTTTTCATCCGGTTGAAATACTGTGGCACTTGAGGAGAAGGAAAAAGGAATGAATGGATATATCCGCTTTTGCTCATGATCTCTTCAAACTTCTTGAACCTGAACTTTCTGTTGCTCTCGTGGGGGGAGAATCCGTGGTCCTGAACCGCCACCACATAAACATCAGCTCCTGCACCCACCTCATGAAGCAAACGGCTGTAAAATTTGAAATCAAAATCCATCAACTCTATTTGGTGGGCATCAACATCCCGTGCTGAATCCACCAGCTGAATTCCCATATTCCTGACCTTATCCACATCGTCGGAGAAGGTTAAAGCGGCCTTCTCCTCAGCATAAGCGTTCAGCCCGGCTCCAAGGTGATCTTTGGCCGCCTTGGTTACAGGCCCACCACCCATGGTGAATCCGGTGTAAAGTATGTCCTCCCCACTCGTCGTGCATCTCCTGACCTTATGGGCCACAAGTTTGGTGGGAGAAGGCAGGACCATCTTGATACAGTTCCTCAAATTTTCTCTGGGGTTGTAGAGAAAGAAGTCCTGAGTACCTGCCCCCACATCCAGAGTGAAGATGTTCATATCAATACCTTCTGAGCCAGAAATAAATTTGTTGTGTTATAATCTAACATATTAAATGTAGAACTGGGGAAATAGCTGCTTTGTAGGTTATAGGTTCAAAAAATGATTGTAAAATGGTTATAGATTACCAGGGATGGGTTCCTATGACCACTTCCTTACCGAATTTTTCTTTGATGGTCTCTGCGAGCTTTTCGGGGTCCAGTGGACATCCTGCCATGTTGCTTGCTGCACTTATGCAGTTGCCCAGAAAGATAACGTCGTAGTCGTCGAATCCTTCGATCCATTTGTTGAACAATTTTAGTTTGGGTATTACGTTCCCCGGGCATCCTCCACAGCTCGGCATTCCCACGATCTCCACGTTATCGTATTTCTCGAAGCTCCCCAGTCCTTCTCTTGCTGCTTTTAAGCATCTTTCACAACCGATACACAGGCTGTCCCTTATTTCGTTACAACTGATTATAACTGCCTTTACCATAATTTTCACCCCGGACTCTTTCAATATTGAATCGTATAAAATCTTTATGATGTTGCCCTGCTTAGATGGTTTTAAATTAATTTTTTGAAGTTTATTCGCTTTTGTGGGGAAATAAATCAGCTCTTGATTATCATTGAGAATATAGATATTTTTATGTAAATAAAGGAACTTATAATTTATCAATCAATTGGTCATGAACCCTATTATTTATTAAACTCAATAGCCTTAATGGAAAGCAATGGAATCAAAACAATAAAAATTAAAGGTTGGCTAACTCTTGCTCTCGCTTCTATCCAGGGCTGCTTTTATGAAACCCATAAACGGTGGTGATGGGTCGTAGGGTCGTGATTTGAACTCTGGATGGAACTGAGTGGCAAAGAAGAACCTATGTTTGGGTATCTCCAGGATCTCCATTCTTCTACCCCTGTCGGAGTATCCGGAGAAGACCATTCCGTGCTCTTTGAAATCCTCAATGAACTGGGGATTCACTTCATATCTGTGCCTATGCCTCTCCTTAACTGCTTCCCTACCATAGAGTTCATAAGCGCCTGTGTTGGGAACTACAGCCAGCTCGATCTCACCCAGTCTCATGGTCCCGCCCATGTCATCTATATCGTGCTGTTCAGGGAGAATATCTATCACCGAATGCTCCGTCCTTCCGAACTCGCTGCTGTTCGCGTCTGCCCAACCGACCACATTTCTGGCGAACTCTATTACGGCGAGCTGAAAACCAAAACAGATACCCAGGTAAGGGATATTGTTCTCTCTGGCGTATTGAATGGCTTTGATCTTGCCTTCAGCCCCTCTTCCTCCAAAACCACCGGGCACCAGGACCCCATCCACATCAAGCTCGCCTCCTGTTCTCTCAAAGTCTTCACTGTCGATCCACACCACTTTCACTTTACAGCCGTTGGCTATCCCTGCATGCTTGAATGCTTCCAGGATACTCATATAAGAATCCTTGATATCAATATACTTGCCCACAATGGCGATCCTGACCTCACCGGTTACATTCCTCATCTTCTCTACTGTTTCCATCCACTTGCTTAGCTCTACTTTCTCGGTGAGATTCAATTTCTCCTTGAGGTAGTTGTCCAGCCTCTCTTCTTTAAACTTCAAGGGCACTTCATAGATGTCCGATGCATCATCTGCACTGACCACTGCAGCTACGGGAACATCACAGAACAGGGATATCTTCTTTTTGGTGGAATCCTTAAGTCTCTCCTTGCATCTGCCCACAATGACGTCCGGATGTAGCCCCAGACTGCGGAGTTCTTTAACGCTGTGCTGGGTGGGCTTGGTCTTTTGCTCACCACAAGAATCCACTGGAACGAGGGTAACGTGTATGAGAGCGAACTCATCTTCTTTCTCTTCATTCTGCATTTGCCTCACTGCCTCAAGGAAGGGCATGCTCTCTATGTCACCTACTGTTCCCCCGATCTCTACAAGGCAGACGTCTGCATTGGTCTCTTTGGCGATCCTTCTTATCCAGGCTTTTATCTCATCCGTAACGTGGGGAATGATCTGCACGGTCTGTCCTAAATAATCTCCTCTTCTCTCTTTTTCTATGACCGACTGATAAACCTTACCGGTAGTGATATTGTGCTCTCCGGTAACTTCTTCTCCAATAAAACGCTCATAATGACCCAAATCAAGGTCGACTTCGGTTCCGTCCTTTAAAACGAACACCTCACCGTGCTGGAAGGGATTCATGGTCCCAGCATCAATGTTGATATAGGGGTCGACCTTAATGGGAATGACTCTATAACCCATGTCAAC
>JAWODI010000084.1:0-10649 GCA_046483365.1 Archaeoglobaceae archaeon
GTCAAAATGCCACAACTGGAAAACAATACCGAAACTAACATATACATGTACTACGGAAACCCCACAGCTGTTTCAAGGAGTAATTCAACTACAGTTTTCTCAATCTTAAATCCAAGTTTTGAGGAAATCTATGATGATGGTACATGCGACAGGGCTTCATTTTGGGATTTTGATGATGCATCAACAAGTTATTCTAGTGATGGGTGGCTAAGAATTGTTGAAGAGCCAGTATCTCAAGGTAAATACTCATGGGGCATCAAATGGACTGGAAACTCATTTAATAACAGAGCTCATATCTCTCAAGATACCGAAATGTTTCAATCAATGAAATTAACCCTTGATATTCTTGGTCCTTCATACGGTTACCCGTATAGGTCTAACCACAAGATTTTCGTTGACGATAATTTAATCAAGAACTGTGGATATGTAACCAATGGACAAAAAAAGACTTGCAGCGTTGATTTAATAGGTTATAAAGGCTTGCACAATTTAAAGTTGACGTGGGAACAGAGAACTGGGGATAATCTTGGTAATTCAAAAATAGATAATATTATCCTGAGAAAATACGCGTCACCTGAACCTTCTGTCGAAGTTGGAAATGGAACTATGACCTCTAGTTTACCGAATCTTTCTGTTTCATCAGGGGACATCGAATTCTCGAGTGGGCTGGTATTGAACAAAAGTATATCAGTTACTGCTAGTGTAAAAAATACGGGGGAAATTAATGCGACTAATGTTTCTGTACAGTTCTTTGAGGGTAGTCCATTAAGTGGTCCTTTAATTGGAGAACAAGTACTAACTTCCATTGCAGCTGGTGGTGAAGAAATAGCCAAAGCCAACTGGACATTGGATGGTAGTGGGGCCCAGGATTTGTATGTCATAGTGGATCCGCATAACGTAATCTCTGAGCAGAGTGAGAGCAATAACGTAGCTTTTAAATCAGTGATTGTTCCTGTGTGTCCTTCGAATCCTCAACAAAAGCTGTTTAGTGCACTAAATTCTGAATTTTCGGGCCATGGATATGATTTCTATGAAGAATATTACAACTTCAACGATAATGCTTCAAAAAGGGACTCACTTAAAACTTGCTATACGGAATTGGAAGATGATGATATCTGGATTAATTATCTTTCCTCAGATTCTCGAGGATTCTACCCTTGTTCTGCATATCTCTTCGGCCCTAAAATAGGCGTAGATACCAACAACTGGTATGACGGGGGGACACCAGTTAGGGGCTTCTACTATCCTGAACTCGAACTGGAGATCATCGATGATTGGGTTCACAATACACCATTTGCAGGCGAAAATAAAAATGCGGAAAACTTTTTGTGGCATTTGTTAGAAGCCAATAAATGCGGGTTTGAATCTGATGGCGTTTACTCTCAGGGCAATATCACTTATAATGAAGATACAAATAGATCAATAGTGACAACCAAGTTCTCTGGAAGGTTTGCGAAACCTGGTGGTCTTATTGAGGGTGGGGATTGTCAGGCAGAATTCGATAAATACTATGATGTCGACATGAACCAATTTGGTGACGACCTCGAGGACCTGTCCTGTAACGTAGACCTAGATATACCATCCACAGAAGCAGGATTGGGGAAGAATGTTAGTTGCTCATTTGGGCTGTTCAAATTTGATGGAGAAGTAAAGGCCGGAGCTAAACTATCGCCAACTGCAAGTGGAGGATCACGCTTAAGTCTTGATCCCCAGTGTTTAGTGCCAGCAGGAAGTATTCAAGCTGACTTTGGTTTAGATGCTAAGGCACAGGGTAAACTATGTTTAGCTTCAAGATGCTATGACATTGAATCTTCCCTGCCCATACCCTCAACCAGTATAGCTGAATTTACTGGCGAGGCAGTAATTCCCAATGAAGAGTTTGCATCCGATGATAAATTGAGATCATTATACTCCAATCCGGATGGCAGTTATGTGACGTATAAAGACCTGGATAATCTGAATCCGGTATTTAGAGTCGCTACTTCAGAAATAGATGTTGAATATGATATGAACATCGATCTAAACGAGATGGGCATTCCTTGCGGTAAGTCGTTACCTTTTAGTCCACCATGCAACATACGTCTCTACGATGGGTCACTATTTCATATTGATCCCTGGCAGCACTACTGGGGTTTCACTGAAGTAACAGTCCACTCTCCTGTAGAACTCCATCTATATGACTCATTGGGTAGACATGTGGGATCAAATGGTTCTGGAAAAGTCGAACTGAATATCCCGAACTCCACATACATTGAACGAAATGGTACCAAGACCATTAGATTTCCCACAGAAGTCGGCAAATTTACTTTATTCCTCAATGGTACCGATAACGGAGATTATACTCTGAATATCTCCAGACCAGTAATGATAGAAACTGAAAATGGTAACACAACCATAAAAGGAGTTGATTACGGAATAAATGATGTCTCAACTTTTATAGGCAAGGAAGATTATTACAATATCGACTTTATACAAATCGAACGGAGAATTAATGAAATGGTTGGACAGGGGTTGAATATCGATGCAGCTGTTGAGGGTGGATCTGATCTCATAGTTGGAGTTAAAAATGCTACCAAATTGCCGTCTTCATTACACTCCGAAGATGTTGTCTCATACAATGGTGAAAAAGTCACACTCAATGCCCAACTGAATTCTTTAAATAAGTCCATTAGCAATGAGACCGTAATCTTCACCCTTGATGGTGAAACAATTGGTTCTAACGTAACGAACAATGAGGGTGAAGCAATACTGGATTACAGTGTTCCACATGATGCTGGCATTGGAGCACATAAGGTTGAATGTGTGTTCAATGGAAGCGACTCGTATTACAACTCCACAGCAACAGCCCATTTGGAAGTTCTTAACAAAAGACCTCAGGCTAACATAAATGTAACAGATTTTCCAAGTGGCACTGCAGTTATAAATGGGAGCATAACCGGTTCAAACATCGAAAATGTATCTCTAAAAATAGATGACAAGTTCGTATCGGGTTCTATACCCTATCTTTGGGATACGAGCGAGTATAGTAACGGATACCACCGTATTGAGCTGGTCGCAAACGACAGTCTCGGGAGTACAGGGAAAGCCATCAATTACGTTTTCGTTCATAATCCCATTGCAGATCCAGGTGGACCTTACAAGGGGTTAGAAGGTCATAGGATACAACTTAATGGATCTGGCTCCTATGACCTTTACGATGAGATCACGAGCTGGTCCTGGAATTTAGATGATGACAGTATTCCGGAGAAGAATGCCACCGAGAAGAAAGGTATAACAAACCACACCTGGGGAGACGATTATTCAGGAAATGTCAGCCTCCATGTAAAGGACGACTCCGGTGGAACAGATTCGATTAGCACGAGAGTGGTTGTTGATAATGTGGCACCCACAGTAGAAGCTGGAGCTTCTCAGGAGGTTACTGCTGGAGATGCGGCTTATTTCAACGGCAGCTTTTCAGATCCCGGATGGTTGGATGAGCACACTATCAGCTGGAATTTCGAAGATTGGTGTAACTCTACAAGTCTGGAGACTGTTCATACATTCTATCAAAAAGGCTCTTACGACGTTAATCTCACAGTCGAGGACGATGACGGGGGTGTAGGGAAAGATTCTACAAAAGTTATCGTGAACCCCATACCGGTAAACATTACTATCAAGCCCGAAGTAATTAATCCAAAGAGCAAAGGGAAGTTTACAGCCTTTATCGGGTTTCCAGAAGAATACAATATCTCTCAAGTCGATCCTGATTCAATAACATGTAACAATAACACAGCCAATTGGGTGAACACGACTGAGTGCAACGCCACCGTAGCCAAATTTGAAAAAGAGGAACTGAACACTACAGTCGGAAATGAAATTCGTCTGGTCGTTGAAGGAGAGGTATTCCATAATGGAGGTTACGCAGATTTTGAAGGCAATGACACAGTAAGCTTAAAAGGTATCAGAGAAAAAGAGAGGGAAAGGGAACAAGAAAGGAATCATATTACCTGAGGATACCAATCTCTTTTATCTTCCTATTTTTTATATCTTTTTTTAATTTTTAAAACAGGCAGCTTCTATTTTTGATCCGTTATTGAAGCCGTAATGAGACCATGCTTGTGGATAAGATATGAGTATAAGAAATTAAGAGCTAAATCTCTTTATATAACCATACGGTAAACGTGACTATGATTAGAGGATTCAAAGATAAAAAACCCAGGATCTCTGAAGATTGTTTTATTGCTGATTCTGCGGTTGTGATCGGTAATGTTGGAATATGTGATTCTTCTAGCGTGTGGTTCAATTCCGTAATCCGAGGGGATATGGAAGAAATCAAGATCGGCAGCAGAACCAATATCCAGGATTGTGCGGTGGTACACTCAGATCCGGGCCTCGAAGTAGAGATCGGAGATGCAGTGACGATAGGACATGGCTCGGTGGTCCACGGATGTAAAATAGAGAAAAATGTTATCATTGGTATGAATGCCACAGTATTGAACGGAGCTGAAATCGGTAAGAACTCTATTGTAGCGGCGAACGCTCTGATACCTCCTGAAAAGAAGTTCTCTCAGAACAGTATAATAATGGGCGTTCCTGGAGTTAAGAAAAAAGTGGCTGGTCAATCAGAAGTTCAAATGATCCAAAGTTCCGCTGAAGAATACGTCAAACTTGCAGCAGAATACAAGAACAACTTAAAATAGTTTTCATTTTCATTTATTCGCTTAATTCCCTATCATAGAACACAGAAAGAATAAGAGTATACCCTAATTCTGTACCTGATCATGGACCTGATTCTGTTGGTACTGTTGACGAAGCGAGTGGCATGACCAATACTTTTTCCATTGCCGTAAATTCTCTAGTTTTTCTTAATGCACTTTCCAGGTCTGGAGCATGATCGACCTTCAGGGCTTTAATCTCTTCAGGAGATAGTCTATGGGAAACAAGTATGATCTTCCTGCTGGTCAGCTGTCTGGACCACATGTATGCTTTGTGGATCCCCATTCGGAAGGATAAACTCTGGAAATAACTGATCACTTCTTCATGCGTACCGAATTTGTTCATAGTTTCTTCGAAAAACTCATTCCCCAGTCCATGGGGGCATTCAGCAACCAGAATAATGACCCCCTGTGGCTTGCAGACCATCTCTGCAGATGACAGAGCCTTCTGAGACTGGTATATATTAAGGTCCTTGGGGAAGCCTCCTGGAGAGGAGATCACTACGTCCGCATGATAGGGGTATTTTGCTTCTACCATTTTCCGGGCGAATTTCACTCCCTCTCGATGGGCTTGCAACCAGTGGCCCGTCAATATTCTGGCGACCTGCTTATCGAGGTTCAGCACAGCATTGATTATTAGATCAATTCCCAATTCGCTGCCCATTTCTTCTAGATCCTCTCTACAGGGATTTCCTTTCATAGCCCCTAATCTTGAGCCTTCAGCCATCAAAAGAGAATGATTTGCTTCAACGGTCTTTTTACCGGCAAGACCTATAGCGGCACCTTTCGCACCACCGGTGTACCCCATAAAATGATGAGGGTCTATCATACCGACTACGATCTTCTTTTGAGCTTCAATGAACTGCTTATTTATCCAGATAGGAGTTCCTCTCGAGGTGTCACCCAGATAAACCAGTTTATCTTCTCTCCTGGCGTCATGAATAATCGCTTTACCTACACGCTCCACAATATCTTTACCCAAGATCTCTTTTAGACTGCCTGTTCTCCTGTGGAGTCCCCCACCCACGATAATCGTTATATCCTGCTCATTTACACCATTTTCCTTCAATTGGGGTATTAAGACTTCCAAAATGGTCTTAGAAGGTACGGGGCGGGTCTGGTCACTGACAACTATAGCTACATCTGCACCTCTAAAATCTTCCAATCCGTTGTTAGAGATGGGGTTCTCTAAAGCCGTGGACAACTCAGCTTTTATATCCACAGGAGGGAGATCCTCTGGCTTGAGGTACTCTACTTCCACATTATCTCCTATCTCAACCTTCATGGTAGTTTTGCCGTAAGGTACTCCTATAGCCGTCATGAACGTCCTCTAGTTTGGTAAATTGCCCGAAACTCAATTTCATTCTTCCCCGGGCATCTTGGTAAAAAATGCTCTCAACCAGGTATATATAACTACTTTCAGCCCTTTAAGAGTTCCACTTTTATGACCCTAATGCTTTTTCCTCATGCTCATGTTAACCTCATGAAACAAATGGAAAAGATTAATTAGGTTAGAATTTTTAGTCTATACTGCTAGGGTGGTAAGTGTGTTGTAGTTTTCTTACCTGTGAGAATTATCCTACCTCCATATTCATGAGTATAATCCACCCTAGCAAATTTTATTGTGAGTTTGCTACTTTTATCTATAAATAAATCTCAAGATCGAATACGAATAGATAACTATTTCAAAAAAAGATATCGAAAAGCTGATCTTAATAAATGGAAGGTTCTTTTATGAGGGAGTCAGAGGAAAAGATTATTTCAGCAGTGGCAGCTCTGGGAGCAATAGCTTTAGAGCGATAATAGAAAAGATCTCTTATCTGAGTGGAAGCTCTACCCATTTAGAGTCTTCAGTATAATCCTTTATATCAAACCCTAGTCCCTCGCACATCTTTAGCATTCTGTAATTGTCCTTTAGAACTGTTCCGTAGATCTTTTCCAGCCCTTTTTCCTGTGCTATCCCTATCAATAAGTCCACCAGCTTGTATCCCAGTCCTCTTCCCTGATAGTCGTCATGAACTACTACCGCAAATTCTCCCTTCTCAAAATCGGATTCAATGATCAATCTACCTATGCCGATTATCCTCCTCTTCTGTCCTTCTTTGACTTCGGCCACGATGGCCATCTCTCGATCATAGTCGATGTTGGTGAATCTGGTGAGCATTTGATGGTCAATGTTGCGAATCACCTGAAAGAACCTCCCTCTTAAGGAGTCCTCGGATAGTGTGGTCAGCATCTCGTACTCCAGAGGCTCGTCTTCAGGCCTGATGGGCCTCAACAGTACTTCAGTTCCGTCAAGCAATCTCCATGGAGATATGTATCTCGTGGGGTAGGGTGTTATGACCATGTGGGGATAGTGGTGCTGGAGTAAGTATTCACCATGCTGCTCCATATGGCTCAAAGCCTCTTTATCGATGACAATCCTCCCATCAAGAGCAAAAGGTTTGCCGTTGGAGATGGCAACTGGATTAATATCCATTTCGGCTATTTCCGGGAAGTCAACTATGAGATTGGAGAAATTCATCACCACTTTCTCCAACTGCCTCATATCCACTTCTGCGCCTCTATGCCCCAGCATGAAACTGTAAACTTTGGTCTCCTCCATCAGTCTACGGGCTAAAGTCTGGTTAAGAGGAGGTATCCCAACAGTATAGTCCTTGAACACTTCAGTTCCCACTCCTCCTGAGCCGAAGAGTATGATCGAGCCGAAGTCCTTATCTTTCTTCGAGCCCATTATTATTTCGTAATCAATGTTCTTAAGCATTTTCTGGAGGGTCATGCCTTCTATATTCGCTTCCGGCACTTCTTGTTTGATCTTGTTGACCATGTGGCCATATTCTTCTCTTAACCTTTCTTCAGAGCCTATACCCAGGGCTATACCACCTACATCGCTCTTGTGAGTTATCTGAGTGGACAGAACCTTGAGTGCTACAGGGTATCCCATGTTGTTCGCTTTCCGCACTGCATCCTCAACATCCTTGGCCACCTGCGACTCGATCACAGGGATACCATAAGCGATAAGGAATTTCTTTGACTCTTCCAGGGTTAAAACATCCCTCCCCTCTTTGATTATTCTCTTGATAAGAGCCCTTAGATTATTTTTTGGGGGGATCTGATCCACTGGCAGCTCTTCAGGTGTTTCGTAGAGCAGCTCCAGATTCCGACTATATTTGTACATGTATTGATAGGCTTTGACCGCTTCCTCAGGCTTCTCAAATACTGGTAAGTTGTGCTGAGAGATTATCTTGCTGGCCTTTCGCACGTCCTCTCCTCCCATAAGCACAGTTATTACCGGTCTTCTGGTGTTCATGGCTATATCGGCTAGCGCTTTTGCCAGCTCCTCCGGTGAGGCAGCACCTTGGGGAGTATAGATCGCCATAATGCCGTGCACGTTTCTATCTTCCAGGCAGGCATTGATCGCCTCCATGTACCTATCAACCCCTGCATCTCCCAAGACATCCACCGGATTTCTCTTGCTCCAGTGCGATGGCAGCAGTGGGTCTATCCTGGTTAATGTCTCATCAGAAAGTTTTGCTAGCTGGCCACCCAGCTCTATGAGGGTATCGGTAGCCAGAATGCCCGGTCCGCCTGCATTGGTAATAATGCACAGGTTGGGTCCTTTGGGTATGTGCTTGGAGTCAAGTACCTCTGCCGCATTGAATAGATCAGCTATTTCGTTCACTCTGACCACTCCAGTCCTCCTGAAGACAGCCCGATAAACGTCATCATCTCCTGCCATCGAACCAGTATGAGAGATAGCGGCTTGAGAGCTTTCAGAACATCTACCAGCTTTTAGGACCACAATGGGCTTGTTGCGGGCAAATCCCCGGGCAGCGCTCATGAACTTTTTCGCGTTGCCCACGCCCTCCATGTAGATCATGATGCTTCTAGTGTAGTAATCTTCCCCCAGCAGGTCGATGAGGTCACCAAAGTCGATGTCTATCATTGAACCAAGAGAGACGAACATGCTGAACCCGATGTGCCGATCAACCGCCCAATCAAGCATGGCACTCCCCATAGCACCGCTCTGAGACACAAAAGCGATTTTCCCAGGTCGAGGATCAGCTTTAAGAAAAGATGCATTCAAACCCACACTGGGTCTGATGACCCCCAGACAGTTAGGTCCTATGATCCGTATACCATATTTCTTTCTGATGGACTTTATCTGCTCTTCCAGCTCTTTCCCTTCTTCTCCCACTTCTTTAAAACCAGAAGAGATTATTATCACTCCCTCGACACCTGCTTCACCGCACTCCTCCACGATACCTGGAACAGTCTTTGCAGGAGTGGCAATCACCGCCAAATCCACCTTTTCCGGAACTTCCCGGATACTGGAATAGCAGTCCAGCTCGAAAACCTTCTCTCTGTTGGGATTAACCGGAAAAATCTTCCTCTCCTGTGAAGACTGTGATGGCTGAGAAGACCGGGGTGACTGGGGTGACTGGGGTGACTGGGGTGACTGGGGTGACTGGGGTGATAACAGATTTTCCATTATAGTTCTCCCTACAGAACCCTCCTTGTCTGAAGCACCGATCAAGGAGACTATCTGGGGATCAAGCATCTTTTTGATGTTCCTCATAAAGATCACCGATTACCCATTGTATATAGTGGAAGTATTTGAAGTTTAATTAGATGTTCTACAAATGATTTGTGAAGAAAGTGTTTAGCTAACATGACTTTTTGCGTTCTCTTTACAGCTAGAAGAATGGTAAGGTAACGAGATCAAATTTCTGTTACATTCTAACCGTAACTCCGCATAATTAACCCATATGTAGTGCTTCGGGGAATACTTCTAGTATTTTGCGGGCCTTTTTAGGGATTTTGGCGTAGTATTCTCTTCCGGTTGGCTCCACAATCTTCTGTACTTTGGATAGTTCAAAGAACACCTCATTAACAGATATTTTGCTGCTCAATTCCTTCTCTTTGAGCCTTCTGAGGACGTGGAAGTAGATTCTTAGCGCTAGGAATGTGATGAAGAAGTATCCTCTTACTGCTTCATCTGTGTGCATGTAGGTTTTATCTGAGTCGAGGCAGTTCTTCATGGCATCGAAGGCAGACTCAACATCCTGCCTACTCTTATAGAGCTCAAAGACCTCCATCCCACTCCTATCCAGGTTGGTGAGCAATCCAATGACTCCAGCAACTCTCTTCTCCTTCTCGAATTCTTCCATGGTCATTTTCCCCTGTTCGACCCTCCTCAGGAGAGCTGTTTCCTCCTCACCCCTGAGTTGTGGATCGTAGAAGAAGTAGAGGTCTCCCAACTCCGTCTTCTTCTTACCCCACTGAATTGTTCTCTCCCTGTAGGTGAAGGGCTTCCTCCACCTCACCCACCTCATATCCATAAAGTGAGAGTTCTTCCTGAGGGGAGCAACATAACTTATTCCCTCACTTATGAAGTCTTTAACCAGTTCCTCGGACCAGAATCCCCTATCCAGAATAAACCCAATGTCCGCCTTAAACCTGGCAAGAAAATCCTTTATGGTGGTAATATCCTTCATCGAACCCCAGAAAACCTCCATCCCCACCGGAAGAAAATCTTCAGTGGAGAAAGCCATAACCACCCCTATCTGATCATTATACTTCCTCTCACTGTTGTACCCTTTCTCAGCCATCCTAATGTTCTTGGAGTAAGTGAAAACAGTAGTGAGATCATATAACAGCAATTTATCGCCAGCAAGACCCTCAAACAACTGATACCACCACCTAACATTCCTACCAGTCTCCTTAAGCACAGAAGAAACATGTTTAGGAGACAACCTCGCAGGAACCTTCTTTTGGAGGTAGAGCTTCTCACACCTAGAGTTGAGGAGTCTCAGGGGTTTAGGGTCTACAGCCCTAACGATTGCTGCCGCAACAAGCTCCCTGTAATGAGGAGTGTAGTGTTTAAGCTGCTCTTCCACATCCTTGACGAAGTGGTAAGCCAGTCTTCCATTCCCATACTCAAATATCTCTTGC
>JAWODI010000010.1:0-31376 GCA_046483365.1 Archaeoglobaceae archaeon
AACCACAGAAGATTATGCTCACTGCAATGCTCTTTTAGATCTCTTGAAAACCAAGTTTCCGGATGATGTAGAAGCAAAAACCAGTTTTGAGGATGCAAAGCCGATTATTAAAGAGCTGATAGAAAATAATCAGATTCCGGATATACTGGAGGTGGAATCATGAGATACCTTAAAATCAAGATTAATGAGGATGTCAAGCCAACAGAGATCGCCGGTGTGGACGGCATAACCTATAAAATAACAAATGGAGAAATTGTAACACTTCCTTACTTGAACGCTAAAATCTTATTGGACAATGGTTGTGCTGAATTAATTGGCCATACTCAGGAGGTGGAGATTTGAGATTCGTTCTTATTCAATATTTTGATCATGTTGAGTTCAGGAGCAGCAGCAGAACGGAAGAGTTAGAGCCATTGTTGAGGGAGGTTGTTGGTTGGATTATAAAAGAGACTCACGAATACGTCATCGTCCTCTCTGAGAAAGCCGCAACTGACAATACTGAAGAAATATCTAAGCTTAAGCCTTCAGGATTTGTTATTTTAAAATCTGATATTAAAAATATGGTTGAAATTGGTAGGTAACGGTTATGAAAACTTTTATAAACATTGGAGTGGTTAAACATGGATATGAGGACAACAGTAAAATGCGACAAAAACGGCAGAATAACATTACCAATCGAATTGAGAGAAGCCCTAGACATCAAGGATAAGGTCGCATACCTGGAAATAGATGTTAGTGTCGTGAAAATAGGAGAAAAATAATTAGGAGGAGGTGAATATGTTAGAAACCGAATCAAACCAATTAAATAAGCACTCAATCATCCCAATAGAACCACCAATCAATTGGAGCGATATAAGCGATTTCACTGGCCAAGGCGCCATCCTAACCATAGATAAGGGTAAGAGTGGAAAGAAGCTCAAAGAACCTGTGAACATAGTCTTACAACCCAAATTCAATAAAGCCGACATCAGCTTACTTAACTACATTATCGAAGCCTTCATAGGTGATAGAAGCAAATTCATAAACTACATATGGAATAATGAATCCCTCAAAGAGGTGGTAAGGTATTACTGGCTCTACAAAACCGGTTCACTAGCCACTATAAGGAGAGTCGCTGTAACAATAGCGGATTTTACAGGTTTTCTCATGATCGAGCCGGACGAGTTAATCATGAACCTAACAGATCAAGAAGACAGAAGTATCCCAAAAGCAATTAAGAAGCTAAGAAAGGATATAGAGGCTTATCAGCTTTACCTTAAATCACAGGATTACGCTCCAGGATCAATTAGGGTGATGACAGCGAACATTAAGAGCTGGCTAGAAGTAAATGAGATAGAGATCGGTAAACTACCTAAACCCCAGAACTACGTTAAATACCAGGACAGATCCCCTAAACCTGAAGAGCTCCAGAAACTCATAGATGTCTTAGACCTGAGAGGTAAAGTAGTGGTCTCAATGCTAGCGTTATCAGGCCTTAGAATAGGGACACTACTAAAACTCAAGTATAAACACATTAAAGAAGACCTCGAGAACGGTAACACACCTATTTGCATCCAAGTTAGCTCAGAAGACACTAAAGGGAAATACGCTGACTACTGGACATTCATAGGTAAAGAAGCCGCAGAATACTTGAAACTCTACATAGAAGCGAGGAGAAGCGGAACCCTCAGAAAAACCATGCCACCAGAAGAGATTAATGACGAGTCACCACTAATAATTGATATCAAATACAATACCATTAAACCTGTTACCCCAAGAGCCATCAATAACTACCTCAACAGAGCAATGAAGAGAGCAGGAATAATTCCTAAAGACAACGATAAACCCATGTATGATTTAAGAGTCCATAGCCTAAGGAAATACTTTAAAACTCAATTAACCGCCAACGGAGTTCAATCAGATTACATTGAATTCATGATGGGCCACAAAATCTCAACTTACCATGATATCAAGAGTTTAGGGGTAGATAAACTAAGACTTATATATGCTAAGTCAGGCCTATCAATCAAGCCACAAACCAAGGCAAGCAAGGTGGATATGTTGAAGGAAATGGTAAGATCATTAGGTATGGACCCTGAGAAAGTCCTAGTTAAAGATGAAATAGATAACCCTCACCGCACAATAATCAGTGAAGACAATGAAGTAGAGTTATTGCAGGAGACAATGAGGGACTGGATCAAGAAAACCCTAATGGAGGAGAAATGAGTAACCGGAAACATAGGTTAGAAATAACTCTGGTAACCGGTAGGACGATAGGTCAGGGAGAGACTATTGAGTCCAAGCTGTCCAGTGAATATATGGGCTATACGGCAATATGTGAGATGAACAGAGAGGATATGGAAGCTCTGGGAGCCAAAGATGGTGATACGGTCAAGGTTTCCACTGAGGAAGGTGAGGTAGTGGTTTACGCCAGGTCCTCGAGTATAGACAAGGGCATCGCATTTATCCCTCTGGGTCCGTGGGTCAACGCTATTGTTCCTGAAGGAACGGATTCTACCGGCATGCCAGCGTTTAAAGGGTTTGAAAGCAGGGTGGAGAAGACGGATGAACAAGTCCTGGATGCCAAACAGCTTATCAGGAGGATGCTTAATGAGGTTTGATGATGTTACCTGCCCTTTTTGCGGAGCCCTATGTGACGATATTGTGATCAACGTAGAAAATAATCAAATAGAGGGCATAGAAGAGGCATGCAGTCTGGGCGTTCACAAATTCATGGGTATCACCCATAAAAGACCAACCAGTCCTTTCATCCGTAACAAAGAAGTAAAAGACGTTGATATGGAGAAAGCTACAGAAGAAGCAGCCAGGATTTTGCGGGAATCCAAAAGACCTCTTTTGTATGGTTTCTCTTCCACCAACTGCAAAGCTCAGGAAGTGGGAATTGAGATGGCAGAGAGGTTGGGTGGAGTGGTGGACTGTACTTCCTCGGTCTGCCATGGCCCCAGCATTATCGCTGTCCAGGACGTAGGTTTTCCCTCCGTAACCCTGGGTGAAGTTAAGAACAGGGCCGATCTGTTAATATATTGGGGTTCCAATTTAATGCACGCTCACCCTCGACACGCTTCCAGATACACTCACTACCCCAGAGGTAGGTTCAGAGAACGAGGTAAGCTGGACAGGGAAATGATAGTGATCGACGTGAGAGAAACTGAATCCGCAAACATTGCGGACCAGTTCATTAAAGTTGAGCCCAATAGGGATTATGAAGTTCTAAACGCTTTGAGAACCCTTTTGAACTCTGGCGACATTTCTCAAGAAAGGGTTGGCGGTGTGGACAAGCGGACACTGATGGACCTCGTGGAGAAGATCAAGTCCTGTCAATTCGGCATCATATTCTTTGGAGTGGGTCTTGCCATGAGCTATGGAAAGCACAAGAACATATCCGAGGCCATAAGTCTCACCAGAGACCTGAACAGGTTCACCAAATTCAGCATCATGCCCATGAGAGGGCACTACAACGTCACCGGATTTAATGAGGTCGCTGCATGGCAAACAGGGTATCCCTATGCCGTGGACTTCTCCAAAGGCTACCCATGGTACAATCCCGGAGAGACAGACGCCAATTCAGTGTTGCAGCATGAAGAAGTGGATGCAGCTCTCATTATTTCGTCCGATCCTGTCGCTCATTTCCCCATATCATCAGTCAATTACCTATCTAAAATACCTGTTATCGTCATCGACCCCTACGAATGCCTGACCTCACAAATAGCAAGAGTGTATATCCCTTCTGCAGTCACAGGAGTGGAAACAGGTGGTGCTGCCTATAGGATGGATTGCGTTCCTCTCAGACTGAAAAAAGTGGTCGATCCTCCAGCCGGAGTGCTGGAAGACAAGGACATACTGACCAGGATAATGAACAAGCTTTAATTCATCTAGATTTTAAGTATAAAAAGGTGGGGAGAGCCCTATAGAGAGCCGAAGATCAGTCCCGCTATGGTGGAGTAAAATACTACTAGAGCTACGTAAACTGCTGTTTTCTGGTTACCCAGAACTTTTCTCACTACCAGCATATTGGGGAGGCTGAGGCTGGGTCCTGCCAGCAGGAGGGCCAGAGCCGGACCCTTGGACATCCCCTTAGCCATGAATGCCTGCAGAATGGGTATCTCCGTCAATGTGGAGAAATACATGAATGCACCCAGCACAGATGCGATCAAATTACCTGTAACGGTATTGCTGCCCACATAGTCCTCTATCAGCTCTTGAGGAAGTATAGGAGTGATGAACCCTGCCACGAAAACGCCTATGAACAGGTAGGGTATCAACAGCTTGGAGAAATACCAGGTTTCGCTCAACCAGCTTTTATTTTTATTCATGTCAAAAGAAGTCATTGCTATCAAGGCTATCAGTAGAACAAGTGCCAGCATCAACCCATATTTCAGAACCCCAATTTGCAGTCCGCCTACAACAATAATAGCCAACATGGACAGGAAGAACGCAAGGAGGACGGGTTTTCCGGCATCAACTCCCTCTTCGTGCTGGTAATAGAGCTGTCCTTCCTGGCTTCTCTCTCTGAATACCAGCTCCATGGATAAACCCACCAGAATGGCCAGAAATACAGCAAAGACTATTCTAGCTACCCCTATCTCCGCCCCCAAAACACTCAGGGTGAGGAATACGGCAGCGATGTTGATTGCCGGTCCAGAGAAAAGGAATGTGGTAGCAGGTCCCAGTCCCGCCCCCCTACTCCTGATCCCCGCGAACAACGGCAGGATGGTGCAGGAACAAACTGCCAGCACTGAACCGGAAATGGATGCAATAGGATACGAAATGGAGCGTTTCCCTCTGTCCCCCAGGTACTCCATTATGACGTCCTTTTTCATGAAAACGCTGATGGCACCTGCAATAAAGAAAGCGGGAACCAGGCAGGTGAGAATGTGCTGGTTAGCATATTCGTGTAGGAGCTCAAATCCACTGAGAACTGCTTCAGAAAATAATGGCGAATTTACGGGCATAAAATAAAATGCCCCAAAAAGAATCAGGATCAATAAAAAAATTTGTTTATCCTTCATTTAACACCATTTACCTTAGTTTCTTCTTTTGCTACTTTTTTATCAGCTTGAGCAGCTCCTCATCATTCTTGGGCATGCCCACGTACACCGGCTCATCATCGATCAGCAGGGCAGGGCTGCTCATTATTCCTCTCTGTATCAGCTCGTTCATATCATCCTTATACTCTACTTCAGCTTGAATGCCTTTCTCTTCCTTCAACTTCTTCACTCTATCGTAAAGGGCCTCACAAGAAGGACATCCGGCTCCTACAACGGTTATTTTCATTTCACAACACCTCCTAAGTTCAGATCTTTTGTTTTTTGACTTTGGACCTTTCTGTCAGTCCATATTCCCGTATCAACTCTCTAACATACTCCTTGTGGGGGAAGGAGATCGCATCCCGCAAACAGTAAACACCACAGGTGGTGCACCCCACCTTGCAGTTGTAGGGGTTCGCCACCACAGCCTTGTCCTGCCCGGGTTCTAAATCCATAACTTCTCTCTCACAACCCTCAATACACAATCCGCATCCATCACACTTTTCCTCATCGATTTGTGGATACCATTCGATCTTTTTTCTTTCCAGACCCATCCAGTGGGAGTGATCCAGCAACTTGCTCACTCTGGGGTTGGATATTCTATAATATACTGATTTACCCTCTCTTCTGGAGGTTAAGATGTCCATAGTCTCCAGTTTATTCAGCTGGGTAGATACAGTGGACTGAGTTCTCCCTGTCTCTGGGATGATCTCACATACACACTTTTCCCCGTCGAGCAGGAGCTTCACGATCTTGAATCTGGTTTCATCGCTCAGTGCCTTGAAGATGTTAAGCCATTCTGACATATTGATATATTGACATTTGTCAATGTATATTAATCTTGCTGTCTATCCTTACCTACTGTCCGAAACCATTCCTGCTGGAGAAACACCGAAACACATCTCCTGAACTTTAGCGCCAATAGCTCAAAACTTGATATCAACGGACTAAAAGTTCTTCAACACCAGTACCGGTCTTTTAGACCTTCTTGCAACCCTTTCAGTTACAGTTCCCACTCCCAGAAATTTCTCCTCGAAGATACTCCTCAACTTTCCATGTCCGGCAAGCCTTTCCCTATCCTTTCCAATGATCCCCATTGCAATTAATGACACGTCTGATTCCTCAGCCGCTTTATCGATCTCGTCAACGGGATCGCCCACGTGAACATGAATATTCACTTCAACATTGACGTCCTTCTTTACTTCTTTAACGATCTCATTAAGCTCTCTCCTTGCCTCTGACACCAACAAGTCTAATTCTTCTCTAGTTTCGGCTTTACTAACCACGTGCACCAGTTCGATCCCTTGCAACCCCTTGATCATCTTTACAGCTGAGATGATGCTAATGGATTCTTTCGAAAAATCGACGGGTATAATAACCCTGGAAAATATATGTTCATGATGACGGGATATCTCCCAACTTTCTTGCCCGTGTTTTATGATCAGAACGCTGGAATTACCATACTTCAACACATCCGAGGTAACACTGCCCATTAGAACTCCTTCGACCATACTCTTTCCCCTGGCACCCATTACTATCAGTGAGACCTTCTCTTCTCCAGCCACTTTGATTATCTCGTGGGATGGTATGCCTACTCTAACTTCGGACCTGACTTTCACCCCCAATTTGGACCTGAGGAATTCCTCACGCTCCTGAAGCTGTATCTCTGCTTTACCAGATGCCGTGTCTCTGGTTTCTTCTTCATAAGCTATCTTTTTTGTATCGACCACATGAAGTAGAACCACTTCCCTGACAGGCATACTCTGTATATATTCAGAGATTCTGTTTGCATACGAAGAAAAATCGGTAGGAAATAAGACCTTCTCGAACATATCTACACCTCAACTCTTTTATTTCTCTTTGAACCTCCTTTCTCATCAAAATATCTGATACTTGCTCTCCTTGCCACTCCCACCAGACTTATGAGGACGGGAACTTCTATAAGTGGACCTATAACTGCCGCGAATGCCTCTCCAGAGCCAAGCCCAAAAGTGGCGATGGCAACTGCAATAGCAAGTTCGAAATTATTGCTGGCAGAGGTGAAAGCCAGGCTTGTAGTCCTACCATAGTCGAGTTTTGCATAGTATCCAATGCCGAACGAGACGAAGAACATTAGAACGAAGTAGAAGAGCAATGGAACGGCTACCCTCACAACGTCAAAAGGTATTGAGACAATGTACTCTCCCTTCAGGGAGAACATGACAATTATTGTGAATAGTAAGGCTATAAGGGATGTTGGACCGATTTTAGGTAGAAATCTGTCCTCATACCACCTTTTCCCTTTAGTCCTGAGGAAATAAAACCTTGTTATCACTCCCCCAAAGAAGGGGATTCCAAGATATATCAACACCGATTCCGCGATCTCAAGAATAGAGACATCTACAGTAACTTCTGCACCAGTTATCCAGTTAGTGGCAAGGGTTATGAAGATGTAGGCGAGGAATGAGTAGAATACTATCTGGAATATAGAATTTAAAGCCACAAGAATTGCCGCCCACTCCCTATCACCATCAGCAAGGTCATTCCAGACAATGACCATTGCTATACATCGTGCCAGTCCAACCAGTATTATACCATTCCTGTATGCCGGGAAATCGGCCAGAAATATCCAGGCCAGAGCGAACATAACGATCGGACCGATTATCCAGTTCTGTACGGCAGAAAGGCTGAACATGGTCCTTGCACCCTCAGCCTTTGAGATCTTTCCCAGGTCCTCGAACCTCACCTTGGCCAGTGGGGGATACATCATCCATATCAATCCCACAGCTATGGGAATAGAAGTGGTTCCAATGCTTAAAGAGTCTATCAGATCGGCGATCTCAGGATAAACATATCCCAATCCAACACCTATTGCCATGGCTAAAAAGATCCATAAAGTGAGGTACTTGCTCAAAGTGGGTAATTTATTGCTCACAGGACCACCCGAATTGCTGTTCCCTTATAGCATTTCAAGATCCCCGCCCGTAGAGTCATATTGACATATTGACATTTATCAATGTATAAATAAATCTCTGCCAGAATGATTGATATGAAATCCAACATCTCTTCAATCTTCAATTCAAAAACTTTAATACAGCATTTGTGGAGAGGAAAGTGTGAAAGTGGAAGAGATAAAAGACTTGTTCGATCACGATTTGCACGGATTGGGGGTAAGGGCCAATTCTTTAAATGATGATCTGGGGATGTTCGTCATAAACAGGCACCTCAACTACAGTAACATTTGCGCTTCCAAATGTCCTCTCTGCGCCTACTACAGGGATAAGGGCGATGAAGATGCTTATTTCATGTCAAAAGAAGAGGTTATGGACAAAGTAGATGAAGCCGTAAACCTGGGGGTTACAGAGCTCCACATCGTGGGCTCTCATAATCCTGATGTGACCATAGAATATTTTGAAGATCTGTTCCAGGGGATTAAGAGCAAATACCCTCAAGTGGTTTTGAAGGCCTTGACCGCCACTGAGATCAATTTTTTGGCCAAAAAGGAGAAGATGAGCGTTAGAGAAGTTCTGGACAGGCTTAAGGCTTCAGGGCTACAGGTGCTGCCCGGAGGCGGAGCTGAAATACTGGATGACGAGATCAGGAAAGTTATCTGTCCTAACAAAGATACTAGCAGCGAGTGGCTGAAGACCATGAGAACTGCCCACAAGCTAGGGCTCAAGAGCAATGCCACCATGCTGTTCGGCCACATAGAGAAGGCCAAACACAGGGCAAAGCACTTATACGAATTGAGGAAATTGCAGGAGGAAACTGGGGGTTTTGTCTCTCTAATCCCCCTGGTTTTCCATCCCGAGAACACCAAACTAAAGGAAGACAAGCTGGTAAAAGAGAGGGAGAATCCGGTGGAGATATTAAAAACAATTGCCGTTTCCAGGATCGTTCTGGATAATTTCAGGAGCATACGGGCTTACTGGGTAATGCTGGGGGAGGATTTGTCTCAAATCGCTTTGAACTATGGGGCCAACGATATCGACGGCACTTTAATTGAAGAGAAGATATCGCACGCTGCTGGAGCGAGAACTCCTGTCAATCTCCAGATATCCAGGATCCAGGAGCTGATAAGGGGTGCGGGTAAAGTTCCTGTCCAGAGAGATACTTTTTGTAATATATTGAAGGTGTACTCATGAGAATCGGTAAATTCGGTTATCTGAACAATTACTTGCCGTATTACTGGCTGGAAAAGCAGGGATACGATGTGGATGTGGTGGAATCCAACCCCAGAGAGATGACCGAATTGCTGGGCAGTTCAATTGATTTTGCTCCTGTTCCTGCTTACTATTATTTACTGAACAAGGAAAAATTGAGAAGTTATGATTTCTGTATTGCCTCTACAGACAGGGTTATAAGCGTTTTAGTCGTCTCCAGAAACAATAAGAGCCTGGACAAGGGGAGCATAGCCATAACTGATCACTCAATGACCTCTGTAAATCTGCTGAAGATCATACTGAGGGAAAAAGGGATGCAGAATAAACTTGTAGCCCCTCATAACAGCAAACCCAACCAATTGCTGGATAACAGCGATTATGCACTTGTCATTGGTGATGAGGCCATAAAAGCCAGAATGCTCTACAGGGTGGTCATGGACCTGGGTGAAGAATGGTATGAGCTGACCGGAAAACCAATGGTCTTCGGTATCTCAGCCTCCCTTAAGGGTTTTGATGGATCTGCAATCGATGAGCTGGTGATGGAGTCCATTGACTGGGGCTGGGAGAACCTGGATGAAGTTGTCAGCGCTGCTGAATCCAAATTCAAGATGCCGGGAGAATTTCTGGAGGAGTACTTTAAGACCCTGTCCTACAAGATGGGGAATAAGGAAAAGAAAGGATTGGATCTTTTTGAGGTGCTGTGCCATGAACATGGACTATTACCTTACCAGAAATCTCAACAATGAAGAAATAAGCTTTGAAGAAGCTCTACAGCTCTTTGAACTCTCCTTACCTCAATTGGGGATGATCGCAGATGAGATCAGGAAGGAGAGGTGCGGAGACGTGGTCACCTTTGTAGGGGATAGGATAATCAATTACACCAACAAATGCACCTCCAAATGCAAGTTCTGTGCTTTTTACGCCCGTAACAATGACGAAGCCTATGTGCTGAGCAAGGAAGATATACTGGAGAAGATAGAGGATGCTGTCAGGCTCAGTACTACTCAGATCATGATCCAGGGAGGTCTGAACCCCCAGTTGAGAATAGAGTGGTTCGAAGACCTCTTTACCTCCATAAAGGAGAAATTTGAAGGTGTGCAGGTTCACAGCCTGTCCGCACCGGAAATCCATTATCTGGCAAAGATAGAGAAGACCAGCGTTAAGGAAGTTTTGAAGAGGCTGAATGATGCGGGTCTGGACTCCCTACCCGGTGGAGGAGCAGAGATACTGACCGACAGGGTTCGGAGCGATTTAAGCCCCCACAAAGTAAATGCTGACGGGTGGCTTGAAGTGATGAAGACAGCTCACAAACTGGGGATGAAGACAACGGCCACCATGATGTTCGGGCACATCGAGGAAGATGAGGATATTGTGGAGCACCTGTTCAAGATAAAGGACCTTCAAGCTGAGACGGGTGGTTTTACTGCCTTCATTCCCTGGACCTTTGAGGCGGAGAGGACCGAGCTTTTCCACAGGGTCAAGAAAGTAGCTTCCCCCACCAGATTTCTCCAGGTACTGGCCATTTCCCGGATTGTACTCCACAACATAAAGAACTTTCAGACCTCCTGGCTGACCCAGAATGTGGATATAGCCAAGCTATCTCTGTTTTTTGGGGCAAATGACTTCAGCGGCACCATGGTGGAAGAGAATGTGGTCAGAGCAACCGGAAAGGAGATACTGCCCGCTACTATGGAGGGTATTATCAGTGCTGCTAAAGATGTGGGAAGGCAGGTTGCTCAGAGGAATACGAATTATGAAGTATTGAGGTACTTCTGATTTTCCTCTCCTCTTCTGCCAGTAGATTCTTCATATTTACACTAGTAGATACGTTAGAGAGGTATCGACGAAGGAGATACCTCAGTTTGTTGGTCCAGCTGACTGCAGCTGGGCTGCAAAAAGTGTCGACAGGCAGGTTGCTCAGAGGAACATTAATTACGAAATATTGAAATACTTTTGGTTTTAAAAGAAACTACAATTCTCCAGCTTCTTTCAAAACTCGATCTACCAATTGTTTATCCAGCCTAAATCCTTTCTCTACAAGTTTTTCTATTACCCATCCAATTTCTTTGTAATAACCTTTTTTCTTTGCCAGAAAGATTAGACCGACAGTTCCTACTACATTCAATCCAAGGTAAGAAGCTAATCTTCTTGCTTGTTTATCATCAATTATAACCAGATCTGATTTTAACTCATGGGCCAAAGCTATAGCCTCGGATTCCCCCTTTTGAAGTTTTTCCCTAAGTAAATCAACTGAGAACTCGTTTTGAACTTCCTTTACTTCTAACCATTCAGGAAGTTTTTCAGCAAATTCCTCCGAAACGGCTACAGGAATGATGACCTTCTCGAATAGAAAATTGAAGAGTCCAAGCTCTTTAATGTTAGATAAAGCAATTAACGGGCTGGTATTTGAGACTGCAATCAAATAAATCCCCCAATAACTTCCATGTCTTTGGTGAACTCATCCGAGTCGTAATTTATGGGGATCTCTCTCTTTCTTAATTCATATAAAAACTCCCTAATATTTAAGTTGGCAATTTCAGCAGCCTTACCAAGGCTTATTTTTCCCTCACGATAAAGCTCAATTGCGATAAGTAGTCTTGCTTCGTTATTTAAATTTTTAACTCCAAGAATACTTATTATATCATCCGGTAGCTCTATTCTTACGTTTACCTTTTCGCTCATGCCCGTGCACCATAGATGATTTAACAATAAAACTAAAAAAACTTTCCTTTCAATATCCCTGAGTAAAAACAAAAAAGAACAACATATTTCTAACCTTTCCTTAACTCCATTTCATGAAGTTGGTTGTAGCCCACACGCCAGATGCAGACGATGCATTCATGTTCTACGGTCTAACACACGGGAAGATCGGCGCAGGTTTAGATTTGGAAATAGAGCACCTTATTGAGGACATTGAAAGCCTCAACAAGAGAGCATTTAATGAAACACTTGATGTTACTGCCATCTCTGCCCACGCATACGCTTTCCTCCATCAAAAATACAGGATTCTTTCCGCCGGTGTGAGTGTGGGAGACGGTTATGGACCTATTGTAGTATCCAAAAGTAAGATGGCTCCCCAGGAGCTGGAGGGCAAGAAAGTAGCCATCCCCGGTAGATATACCTCTGCAAACCTGCTCTTGAACCTGGCAATCGAGGGGTTCAAGCCTGTAGAGATGAGCTTTGACAAGATAATCGATGCGGTCAAAAGTGGTGAAGTGGACGCAGGATTGCTGATACACGAAGGGCAGATAACATACGAATCCCATGGCTTACACAAAGCCCTTGATATGTGGGAGTGGTGGAGCGGCATCAACAAGACAAACAAGCTCCCGCTGCCACTGGGCATCAACGTGATAAGCAGACAAATCCCTGAAGGAACTCAAAAGGAGTTCTTGGGTCTCATGAAGGCCAGCATAAAATTCGCCATAGATAACCCGGATGAGGCCATCGATTACGCCATGAGGTACTCCAGAGGATTGGATAAAAAGACCACCAAAAAATTCGCCACCATGTACGTCAACGATTACACCTACGAGATGCCGGAGAGCGTGGTCAAAGCCCTGGATAGACTCTACACCATGGGCGAGGAAAAAGGTTTAATCAAAAAGCCGGAGCTGGACATCCTCTTCTAGCTGTTCTGTTACAGTAGATAGATAGTTGATAGCAGATAGGCCGATTTTGAACCACATATTAATTCCTGGATACTTTGAGTTCAACAGTGTATTCTGAGGGATCTATCCCCTGAGATGATTCTGGATAAGGCTCAACCTCAACCAATTCTATTGTATAACTATCAAAATCCCTCACGGACATGAATTGTCAATGTAAAAATAAGATAAATTATATTTCTTATCATTTCAGTTATCTCTTTTTGCCTTTCAGGTGGTCTATCATTGGTTGGGTGACCAGCGGAACCACATCGTCTATCATGTGGGGCATCAAGTTCCTCATGACCTGGGGCATTAGCTCGGGCATCTGCTCGGCCATGTAATCGGGCATGGGGATCTTATCCTTTACTCTTTGCAGCATGGTGGGCATCAGCTGAGGCAGCATCTTGGGCATCAGTCGGGGGAACAGTATGGGGAACATGGGCTTCATAACGCTCAGAGCGCCCGGCATCTTTCCCATGGCCTTCATCATGGGCCCCATCTTATAGGGCATAGAATCGATGATCTCGGGCCACATGGTGTCCATGAGGTCTGCGAATCCTCTGGGGGTCATCATGTAGATCATGGACTCGAAAACAGCCCACTGCTTCTGGACCTCAGGTTCCGGCTCAGGGAACTCGTAACCCAGAGCACTGCAGGCAAATCTCGCCAGGTCCACTATCTCCAGAGGCAAATTCTTCTTATCCACAGTGACCCTGAACTGGAACTCACAGCACGGGCAGAGAGCCAAAACTTTCTCTGCATCGATCTCTATTGCTTCATCAAGCCTGGTTTTGCCAATATCTGCGGCAACCGGGGGGTCATAAAGCAGGTTCAGGACGCTTGCACAACAGTGGGCCTGCTCATGGTTGTAATCCATTTCTTCGAAATTGACGTTGGGTATGGCCTTTATTATCTCCCTGGGCTCCTCAAAAACTCCGGATGCTCTTCCGATATGACATGAGTCGTGCCAGGTGACCTTCGTAGGTTTAAGCCTGTTGGAAGGGAACTTGAACTCTCCGGACCTTATCTTCTCTGCCACAATTTCGCTGTAGTGCTTGGTAGTTATTCCATACTCTATGCCCAGCTGTTCTGCCCATTTGGGGTAGTAATAACGCCACATTAGGTCGCAGGCGGGACAGGAGGTTATCACCGTGTCCGCTCCTTTCTCCTTGACTGCATTGATATTGTCCCTCATTATCTTTTCGAACAAGTCCCACTTTCCGGCGACCAGCATGGGAGTTCCGCAACAATTTTCCTTTGTTCCGAGGTGGGCGAAGTCCACTCCTGCTTCATCCAGCAGTCTCACGCTGGCCATAGCTATATCATGCTCCACATAGCTTGCCGTGCATCCTGCAAAGTAAACGTTCTTAGACTGTTTTTCCGGTCCATGTTCCTCCAGCAAATCCTGAGGGAACCAGTCGATACGGTTCTTCCTGTAGCCAGCCCATATATCTCCTTCCTTTTCCAGCGAACCCCCCATTATCTCGAAGGGCGGGAAAGTCATCTTCTTCTCTTCGTTTATCAGCAAACCCCTCATCTTCATCCAGGAAGGCTCTATAGGTAGGCTTGCAGAGCATCTGATGTTGCACAGCTCACAGGTAGTGCACACCAGAAAAGTGTCTATCATGAACTGGTCCCATTTCTCTCTGCCTTCCATGTACTCTCTCAGCCAATACCACTTACCTCTGGGACTCTGACTTTCCCAGCCTCTACCGTAGAACTGGTCGCATTCTTCCACACAGTAACCGCACTGAGAGCAACTATATGCGTACCATGCCACATCTGAGGGTATATCCTTTACCGGCTCTGTGGGCCTTTCACCTATCTTGGTGATAATGTAGTTCCCGAATGGCCTGATAAGAGGTTCAACAAACCCCGTAATTCCAAGAGCCCTTCCGATCAGGGCGTTCCCCGTCACCTTCCCCGGATTGAGAACCCCTCTGGGGTCCACGTGGTTCTTGTATTCCTGGATCTTCTTCGCCCGCTCTTCACCCAATACTTCGTTAATTTTGCTGCCGAAGTAGAGACCGGTGGAGTAAGGCCTGCCCCCATACTTCTCGGCGATCTTCATTATGGTCAATACCAGGCCGAAAACAAAGTTGTAGCTGAATTTCCTCTGGTCGCTGGGGATGAATCCCAGTATCACCACTTCAGGCTTGCCGTTGGGCCCCTTCTTGATCAGAATACCTTCTTTGACTACCGGTTGCTGTACCTTTCGCTCGATCTCCGTCAACACATCTCCCATAGACTCCAGGGGTATCACGATCTCCGAGGGGACCAGGCTGGGTCCTAACCGCTTGACAATGGTGACTTTGAACCTGTTCTTCCATTCGTGGTTGGCGATCCTATCGCTGAGTATTTCTGCTTCACATGGCCTGAGGATCCTGGGCAGTTTCTCCATAACCTCTTCATGGTCCTTTTTCCTGTAGGCGATGGTGGTCACATATGAGGCCGGTAACAGCACTCTCTCCTCTACTGGGTGGTCGTGATGCTCTCTGAGAGGGGCTAAATTCTTTAGTTCAGCGTTGCGGGGGTTGATGAATATCAAGGACCATACGGGGAGTTCCTCCTCGACCAGCAACTGGTAAAAGCTCTGTAAATTGTATGCGTCGGGACAGCCGATAGCAATGACTTCAAGATCCTCATCCGGCTGGACCCTAACGGTCATCCTGCTTATAAAGCCAGTGATTCCTTCCGCATCGGATACCACATCCAGACCGTCACCGTCAAAATCCATGGTGTCGCCATTGGGTAACACCACCCTGGCATTCACCACATTTTCCTTGAACCACCCGTATTCAAAGGAGCCTATGCCAGCTCCACCCTGAGACAGCCAGCCGCCAGCCGTAGACGCAGGATAGCTCGTGGGGTAGAGCCTTAGAGTTAAGCCCTGTTTCTTCAGCTCTCTATCCAGCTTCTCCCATATGATACCCGGCTCGACAGTAACGGTCATGTTCTCCGGGTCAACGTCCAGAATCCTGTTCATCCAATAAAAATCGACCACTACCCCATTCTTGACGGGCAGGACACCTCCGTAACCGGAGGATGCTTTACCTCTGGGAGTGAGAGGGATCCTCTTCTGGTCTGCCCACCTGACCAGCTCGATCAACTCCTGTTCACTTTGAGGCTGTACAACAGCTTCCGGAGTAGTATCCCCGATCATGGGCTTGACCAGCGAGGGCATAACGGCTATATCATGCCCGTAAAGCTTTCTTTCAGTCTTATAAAAATTTACCCTATCTCCAAATTTGTTCTGGAGAAAAGATTTTTCATTTTTACCAATTCTACCCAATTTAACCCCTCCCTATAGACAAAATTTCTACAAATGCTTCAAATATCTCTTGACTTAATAATTAATTTACAGAAATTATCAATAAAAAAAGATTTTCCCCCAGCTTATAAATAAACCAGCAGTTCCATTTATTTACATCTCCCAAGTCACCATCTGGAATTTATTTTGTGAGGAAATAAAACCGGTTCAAAGATTAAAACATCGAGCTTGAACGTATCAATTAACCCAAAAAAGGAATTGGCTTTGAGATAGACATATATGAAAGTTTGAGCACTTCTGGTGAGATAAGTAGGTAAGTCATGGATAACTTTTAAATATCGTTCTCATCTGGTTCTTTCGATGAGTGATGCTGATAAATTTAAACACATGGTCAGAATTGCCGATGCTGATTTAGATGGAAATAAGAAGGTAATCTATGCTTTAACTGGTATAAAGGGAATTGGAATTAGAATGGCAAGAGCAATTACTAACCAGCTCGATATTGATATCAACCAGAAGATGGGAGAGCTGGATGATGGATCAGTGGAGAAGTTGACCAAATTCATTGAAGAAGACATCGAGAACCAACCTTCCTGGATGCTGAACAGAAGGAAGGACTTATATTCCGGTCAGGACCTGCACATAATCAGTAAGGACGTGGACTTTGCAACCATGGTTGATGTGGAGAGGCTTATTAGAATGAAGTCCTACAGAGGAGACAGGCACGCCAAAGGCAAGAAAGCGAGAGGTCAGCGAACCAGATCGATGGGCAGAAGAGGAAGGACTGTAGGAGTCGTCAGAAGAAGGAGGTGAAGAGATGGGAGATCCTAAGAGGCATAGAAGAAAATATGTGACCCCCACCAGACCCTGGGACAAGACCAGGCTGGACAGAGAAACAAAGGAAATCGTCAAATACGGTTTAAGGAACAAGAGAGAGCTTTGGAGGTTCCAGAACCTTCTGAGGAAATACAGACAAGTTGCCAGGGATCTGCTGGCGAAGATAAACATCCCCGGTAGAGGAGGAGAGTACGCCAAAGCAGAAGCTCAGAGAGTTATCAGGAGATTGCAGAAGATCGGAGTTCTTCCGGCAGACGCTACTCTGGACGATATATTGAATCTCACCGTAGAAGGGTTTATGGAGAGAAGATTGCAGACCATGGTCTACAGGCAGGGTCTTGCCAACACTCTGCTCCACTCCAGACAGCTGATCATTCACGGTCACATTGCCGTTGACGGAAGAAAGGTCACTGTTCCCAGCTATCTGGTCAGAAAAGATGAAGAAAGCTCAATATCATATTATCAAAACTCACCGTTGAGAGAAAGAGAAGAAACAGTAGCAGAACCGGAACCAGCAACTGCGACAGAGGAAGCAGGTGGAGGTGAAACCTGATGGCGGAAAAGAAGGGCGAGAAGAAAGGAATATGGGGGATAGCTCACATATTTTCATCCTTTAACAATACTATTATAACTATAACAGATATCACCAGTAGTGAGACTATTGTTAGATTAAGTGGCGGAATGGTAGTTAAAGCAGCCAGAGATGAGGGTAACCCTTACACGGCAATGCAGGCTGCCATTAGAGCCGCTGAGACCGCAAAAGAAAAGGGCATCGAAGGAGTTCACATAAAGGTCAGAGCTCCCGGGGGCAACATGACCACTGCGCCAGGACCGGGCACTCAGGCTGCTATCAGAGCCCTTGCCAGAGCCGGACTTAAGATCGGCAGAATAGAGGACGTGACCCCCATACCACACGACGGAACCAGACCTCCCGGAGGAAAGAGAGGAAGAAGGGTCTAATTTAATACCCCGAGAGGAAGATTATGAATATTGAATTTCTGGAAGATAACAACTTCAAAGCCAAATTCGTCGTTCACGACTCGAGTCTGGCTTTTGCAAACTCGCTCAGAAGGTTAATAAAGACCATGGTCCCCTCCATGGCCGTAGACTACGTTGATTTCTATCTCAATACTTCATACCTCTACGACGAGATGCTGGCGCACAGGATCGGGCTCGTTCCTATAAAGACCGACTATGGAAAATTCAACACTCCAGAGACCTGTACCTGTGATGGTGAAGGTTGCCCCAACTGCCAGATATCTTTCAGACTGAATGTTGAGGGTAAAAGAATGGTTTATTCAGGAGATTTCGTTTCTGACGACCCTGATGTGGTTCCAGCGTACGACAATATACCTCTGGTAGAACTATTCGAAGGACAGCAGATAATGATGGAAGCTACTGCCAGACTGGGAACCGGAAAAGAGCATGCCAAGTTCCAGCCGGTTTCAGTTTGTTCTTATCGAATTATACCCCAGATCGTTATCGACGAAAAGAAATGCAGTAACTGTAACGATTGTATTGAGTCCTGCCCTAAGCAAGTCCTGGAAGAAAAAGAGGGAAAACTGGTGGTCAGAGATGAGAAAGACTGTACTCTCTGTATGGAATGCGTTAAAACCTGTCAAGATGGAGCCATATCCATAGAAGAGACCAACAATTTCCTGTTCACTGTTGAAGGAGTAGGCTCACTGCCCATAAAAACAGCTCTCAAAGAAGCCCTCGAGATGATGAAAGAAAGCGCAGAAGAAATGAACGCCATCCTGGAGATTTGATCTCCTATTTAATTATTTTAATTATTCTTCAACTCTGTTTTAGCACTATTCTTCAATTCTGCCTAAGGACAAAACAAAATCTGTTTTGCACCAACCTTACTTTGTATTCAGTGCCATTAGTTTGTCATAATATGATTTGAAGGAGGGATGTGAATTTCTCCATCCAGAAATTTAACCTGAATACAAATACAGACCAGTCCAACATGAACTAAACGAATTGAGCCAGTGAGGATTGGTAACCCGACTTTAGGTAATGCTCCCACCTCTCTCTGGGTGTCCTCAGACTTTGGGCAGCTTTTTCCAAAGCATTTTCATATGATTCGAAAGTTTCTGGCAGGGAGTTCATTGCTCCTCTAGCTCCTTCTTCGACCACCCAGACCCCGAGGGGAGCGTAATACTCTGGCCTTATCTCTCTCAGCATAGTGATAGAGGCTTTCCTCCTCTCTTTCATCATGTACTCCAGCACTGGCAGTCTGGCAGCATAATAGCCTCCCGAGAGGGTGGAGTAGTCCTTTTTCTTCATTACGTCCTCCCTATCGAAACCCACGTAGGTTGATTCAGGGTTCCAGAAGCTCTTGCCCATCCATATCTCTGCCAGCTCAAATGAGTAGTTCCCGGGGGTCAGGATAACTTCAAAGTGGTTGCCGAGGTGCTCGAACCTGAAGAGCATGGAGCTGTCAATAGAGGGAAAGTCCTGCACTTCCTTCTTCAACTCCTCACCCAGTATGTCATGGACCGCGGTTATGCTCCACCTGGTGGGTACCAGTTTCCTCCTAGATTGTTCGCCCATCATTCCCACGGAGAAGATCCTCTGCAGGTAGTAGGTATTGAAGCCGGAATTGAAAAGCTGCTTAACCGAACTGGTAGCATTCAAGTCATCATAATAGAGTTTCTCTACTTTGTGGGGTATCTTGGGGTTCTGCAAGAACTTGAAGTTATCTATGTGTCCCGTAACTCCCATAGGCTGTAATACATCATCAAATGTAGGCCGTTTAACCACTTTCTGCACTTCAGTTTCAAGGTCCATATGGTGAGTGGATGCAGCAGCTTCCTGCAGATTGACCAGATAATAGTCGCTACTGTTGGTGTCGCTGTTTGCCTGAACTTCTACTCTCTTCACACCCCTCAGGAGGGATGAGCGAAGATTGATAACATCGTCAATGTTCTTTCCGGTCCACATCCAGGGAGAGTCCACGTACTCCGGCTGCTCCCAATTTTCAAGGGTCATAAGAGGGCCGATATAGACCTTGGGATAGCCCATCCTCCCCACAAAGACAGAAGGAGGTGTAGGTTTTTCGATCTCACCCGATAGATCAGAGTGAGTGGACAGAAAATTGAATCTTTCCAGTAGGGGACACTTTACTTTCCCGCACAGAAGGTTCCCTTTACATCTAGCACACAGAGACACAACTATCCTAAGTTCAATTAAGGACTAAAAAACTATTTTGATTGGTACGAAAATGGAGATGAATAAAATGGAGAATAAAATGGAGAATAAAATTGGTAAACGAAACGAAAATTGGATAAAAGAAAATGATTCTTGGTTTAAAACTAAATAAGTTAAAAAGACCTTTAAAAGGTCTCCAGTTCGCCCTTGATGACCATGTCGGTTACTTTGGGCACGTTGTCCAGCCATTCGGCGGCTACTTCTTGAGCCTTTGGTTCTAGTTTGGAGATGTCGTAGCCTTTCTCCGGTATGACCTGTATGCTGCATACTCTGGGTTCGCTGACCGGCTTTCCTATCTGGGAGATCAGTTTGACGTAGACTTCTTTTGTTCCTTCCACTTCCCTATAGCAGCCATCCGCGATCAAGTTCGACATCAGGTTGTAAAGCTTACCCACGTGGTTTACGGGGTTCTTTCCGCTTGTGGCTTCCATGCTCATGGGTCTGCTGGGAGTGATTATTCCGTTGCATCTATTTCCTCTGCCTACACTTCCGTCATCTCCACTGTCCGCTGATGTGCCTGTGACAGTCAGGTATACTGAGTCCCTATCATAGTCATCGGCTGTGTTGACATATACGTCCACATCTTTGTCGGTGTAGTCCTTAGCTGCATCCTTTATCTTCTCTGTCAGCTCTTCTTTGGCTGAGATGTAGTCGTCGAGTTTGTGAACGTGTTGGCTAACGAATGCACAGGCGATAGTAAGAGCGATCCTGTCATCTTCTCTTACTCCCATAACCTTGACATCCTCTCCGATAGCCTTGTTCTCGTTCCTGAAGTTGTTGTACATCTTTTTTTCCATATTATAGACCAGACTCTCGGTCTCGGAGAATGGTGCATATCCAATTCCGAACGAGGTGTCGTTGGCAAATGCCACACCTCTCTCAAAAACGTCTGTCAGGGATGTGCTTCCCTTTCCGAGCTTGATGTCAAAGTTCATGTCGGTTTCAGGGTTGAGGTTGTTCATGCTCTTATCGATATATTCTTTGGCTGCTCTGGCTGCAATATCATCTACTGCAACCTTTTGTCCATCGAATTCATCAGTTGCCCTCCCCACGAGAAGGACATACATGGGAACGTCTATCTTGTTACTTCCGTAATCAGAAACAGAACTGCCAGCAACTATCTGGCATTCATCAGTATTATGGTGCAGAACGTTATCAAATTTTTTCAGGTATTCTTTACACAAATTCTTACTTATTGCTTCTGCCATCCCATCTGCCAGGCTGTCGGGATGACCAATTCCTTTCCTTTCGACGATTTCGATTCTTTGCTTCTCAATCGGGGTACCAACAATTTCTTCAACAACAATGTTTTTTATCTTTTTCCTGGTATTCATGCTTTCCATTGAAATCCACCAGCAGAATGACCGTTCAACGATATATAAGTATTGTCATCTTTGGTCGAATTAAATAAACAGCTTGGCCTTAACTTCCCTAAATTCTTTGTAGAAGTCCACAACATCCTTACCTTCCACGAATGGCATTCCGTTGGCTTCTCCATACTCTATAGCTTTTTCTTTAGGTAAGGCTCTACCAGTGTCCTTATCCAGCATTTCACATATGGCTACTGCAGGTCCAATTCCCGCCATTTCAGCCAAAGCAACGCTCAGCTCCGTCTGCCCTACTCTATCGTAAGTAAGACTCTCAGCCGCCCTCAACAACGCCACATGACCGGGGCTACGAAACTCACTACCGAAGTCGAATTCGTAACCCATCATGACCTGGTCCGCTACTTCGCCGACCCTTTTTATGGTCAAAGACCTGTCTGCATCCGTTATACCGGTATAGGTATCTCTATGATTCACCCACAAAGAGAACGATGAGCGAGAATCATATTTAATATCGTTTGACATGTGAACCGAATTAAGCTCATTCATTGTTTGGCTGGCCGCTTTCAACACATCGTGCATGAAGGGAAGGTCCAACCTTTGAGCAGCAACTGGATGAAGAGCAACACAGATCAATCCTCCTCCATCCCTTCTCATCATGGCTATACCCTTGGGTGTGATGCTGACAGCGGGAATGGCTATATCTGTTTCACCTTCTCTGTCATCGAAATCGTAAATGAGGACCGGTTCTCCTCTTCTGAATGCTCTTAATGCTTCTTCTATCATATGATCACCTCAACATTGACCATGTCTCCATCCTTTATCCCCAGTCTGTCCCTTATGTGAACTGGAGATATTACCTCCATCACATCTGAGGGGTAGTGGGTTCTCTGAGGGATTACTACAGCGCCTTCAACTTTATCGATCCTGCAGGGAAAGGCTTTGACTTCTCCAAAGGTCCTGTCTTCAGTAGAGAAACCCTCTATTCTTATTCCCTCCTCTTCGTCCAGTCTTCTCCTGAAATAAGCCTGTTCCTTGCTTATCTTGAGATTGAGCGTCCCAGGATAGGGATCAAAATCGAGCTTATCCCTGAACTGCTCCTTATAACCCTCAAGTGAAACATAATACCTTCCTTCGCCAACTCCACTCATTGCCTTTCCGGTTATTATAATGCTCTCACCTCTGTCAAAGATCTTCTTATAATCCAGATACTCCCTGTAGAGAATCCTCTTGCCGCTTTCGTTGATGGCGATAAATTGACCATCTTTATCCAGAACCCTTTCGATCAGCTCCCTTTCCTCCAGTTCTTTAAGCTTTCTAGCCGCGGTCTGCAGGCTCTGATCAATCTTATCCGCCAGCTCTTTAGAGCTGATCTTAACGAAATTTTTGGTTGCGCCCATCAACGCCAATTGCTTCAAGATCTCCGTCATATAATCACTGGACTATCTCATTTTTGAGAAGCATCTCATTGCGCTATATAAATATTTTGAAACAGGCTAACTTTTTTAATCCCATCAATTTGACACAACATTATGATCAAAGCAGGGATTATAGGCGCCAGCGGTTATACCGGCTCTGAACTCCTGAGAATACTATACAATCACCCTGAAGTCGAGGTAGCTGCTGCCACCTCCAGAAAATGGGAAGATAAGAATGTTACAGATGCTCACCCATTCTTGAGGGGTTTTTATGATCTCAAATTTTCCTCCCCCCAAATGGAGAGCCTTCAGGGTTGCGATATTGTCTTTACTGCTGTTCCCCACGGAGACGCCATGAAATACGTTCCCCAACTAATGGAAGCAGGTATCAAGGTGGTAGACATTTCTGCTGACTATAGATTGAGCAAGGAAGTCTATGAGAAGGCTTACGGCGAGCATACGGCCTTTATGGAGGCGGTCTACGGGCTGACCGAGCTATATAAGGAGGAAGTAAAAAAGGCAGAACTGGTAGCCAACCCCGGCTGCTATCCCACAGGAGCGATCCTTGCTGCTGCTCCCCTAACGGCAAAAGGGGTAGTTGAGAGGGTGGTCTTCGACTCCAAGAGCGGGATAAGCGGTGCTGGTGCAAACCCCAAGGAGCTGTCGCACTACCCCAACCTCCAGGAAGCGGTCATACCCTACAAGGTCACCGGCCACAGACACTACTACGAGATGGTCCAGGAGCTGGATAACTTGCAGAAAGATGTGAGTGTTTCCTTTACACCTCAAGTGTTCCCCGGGGCCAGAGGCATCCTCACTACAGCCCACATATTCGTGAAAAAGGATTTGGACGTAAAAGAGGTTTACCAGAATTTCTATAACGATAGCTACTTCGTGAGGCTTCAGGAACAGGTGAGGTTGAACTGGGTTAGAGGAAGCAACTTCTGCGATATCGCCACCTACTCAGAAGAGGGAAGAATAGTGGTCACCTCAGCTATGGACAACCTTGTAAAGGGTGCCAGTGGACAGGCTATCCAGAACATGAACCTCATGTTCGGGCTGGACGAAAGAACAGGCCTGGACTACCCCCCACTATTTCCCTGAACATTTTTAGATGGTTTAAAGGTTAACCTACCAATAGTTAATAAGGGCTGAGGTTTAAAAACTTATTAAAAATTCGAAACCAGCGAAAAATTTATTTAGTTTAAAGACAAATATACTATTGTCGGGGTAGTTTTATTCTAAATAATCAACCTCCTTTCAAACCCCCAAACCTCCGAACCCTACCTCCCGCTAATTACCCCCCACCTTAACTACCCCGACCATTATTTTATTTTTTAAACACTAAACTCCACCGGTCTCATCTAGTCCGTTTCAAGGCTTTATGCAACCTAATCATCCTCAAGTTCAACACCAAAATATTCATAAACATTGGTAGGAAAACAGTGATACTCAAATACTAGAAGCTCCGGTGGTGTAGTCAGGCCAATCATGTGGGACTCTCGATCCCACGACCCGGGTTCAAATCCCGGCCGGAGCATAAATGTTAACCTAAAAATTTTTGATCAAATTTTTGTCTTTGATTACACTAGAAGATACGTTAAAGCGGTATTGAGCAGAGCGAAATACCTCATTTTGATGATCGAACTTTCTGAAGTTCGGGGTTCAAATCCCGGCCGGAGCACTGATTTAAAGGTTCGATGCTAGGGATCAAGGAACCGGGTCATAAGTGATGAGAAGAACAACTATTTTACTTCGGAAGCCAACATGGATGAGTGGAGGTCCACGACTACAATGCAAGCTTAAGCAGGAATTGAGGTTTTTGGAGAAAAGCAATATCCGTGAAGAGGATAAGAAGCTTATTTTGATGTATAAGAGCTGGAGGCTGACTTGGGGTTATTAGAGAATAAAACCTTGAAAATGTCCACTGATAATGAATTATGCCAAGGATGTGCGGAAAGAGTGTATAAATATGCTCTCTCCATTCCATACCCTTAATACATGAGAAACATCATGGAATAATAACCATTCACTCCAATTCCGATTTCAGTGGTGAGGAAGTCACACACTGTCAGATCATTAAATTGTTTGAAGGAATAAAAAAAATGAATTTAGGTTTTAGGTTTTAGTTATTGTTTAAGGGCTAACTTGATGTCCTCAACTTTGACGGTCTTTCTGCCAGAGTGTCTGGCTATATCTACAGCTTTTCTGGCTACTTCTTCAGTGTATTCTTCGAGTGCATCCACCATTTTCTTGTTGGCAGCTTCACTAACTCTTGGTGCTCCAGCATTTCTTATCAACCTATCAATAGGTGCGGTTGGTATTCCAGCCATTTACAATCACCTCCTCTTATATATACGATAATAATTTAAAATATAAATATCTTTTGCCTAAAGAACGGTCTCAGTTCCCCCTAATGAAGTTCAGGACTTGTTGATTTATCGATTCTGGAAACTAATCTCTTTAATAAGAAATTATTGATAATATAAACTCTAACCATTGTGTTAATCTTAGTTTCACAATAATGGTATAGAAATAGCTGAAAAGGTTATAGAGTTATTCAGAACTTATCATGAGCTCAGCGAGATGTGTCGTGCTCGGATGGAGAACTAATCTCAAATTTTTCTCTTAGCTTTACACTATAAGATACGTTAAAGAGTTGTTGAACGGAATGAGAACCTCGCTTTGATGATCATCTTTATGAAGATGGTGTTCGACCTTTGAAGTTGTGGGTAAAAGTTTTTTAAGTTCTCCATCCATTTTATTATCTATGGGGGGGAGGAGTTATTCGGCAAAGCTGGTAGGGAAAAGGGAGGAAATAACTGGTATTAAGACCTTTTCTTTCTCGCCGAAAGAAGGGTATGAGTATACTGCAGGACAATATGCTTTTTACGAGTTCGATTTTGAAGGAGTACATCATAGGAAGCATCTTACCATTTCGAATTCGCCTACCAGAGAGAACATACAATTAACAACATTCGTCAGTGATTCTGATTTTAAGCAGGCACTGGATAGTCTGCCAGAAGGTTTTGAAATTGAGGTCATCGAGCCGATGGGAGATTTTACTCTTGATTCCAGAAAGAGTGATAGAATAAGTTATCTGGTAGGGGGGTATTGGGATTACGGCCGTGAGAAGTATGCTGCAGTATATCGCTGACTCAGGGGAAACAAGTCTGGAGATCTTTATTTTCTACAGCAACAAGAATGAAGAACGGATCCTGTTTAGAGAAGAGTTAGACGAGTTAAGCAAAAAAATTGGAAATGTGAACCTTATCCACACTCTGACCGATCTAAGTGAAGAAGAAAAGAAGAAGTGGAACGGTGAGACCGGCCGTATCGACAAAGAGATGATAAATAAGTACCTGGGAAAAGAAAAGACTTTTTTCTACATCGTGGGATCTCCTGCATTCAACAAAGCGATGGAAAAACTTCTGTTCGAAGAGATGGAGATAGACAAGGACATGATATTAAGAGAAGATTTTCCGGGTTACTGAATATTTGTTTTTGTTGCAGGAAGGTTTTTTTTGGATAACCTGTGGTGTAGAGCTGGACGGAATGAATATCCCGAAGGTTATGGCTGTGTAGCAGGAAGAAGAGGGAGAAAGAGAAGGAAGAAGAGGGAGAGGGAGAGGGAGAGAGTTATTAAGAGTTTCTTGCGCTATTTACGTTGGTAAAGATCGAGTAGAACAGGAAATAAATTGGTTATTTTTCATAATTTTGTAATAATAATAGAATTTAAAAAACGTAAAAAATAAGTAAGAAAATGCTAAAAAATAGTACATAATAAAAAATCATATTGAGTCGGTTAAGTTAATTTTTTACGATGAAGGTAGGGTCTAATTAGTCGGAGAGGGTGTTAGAGTGCTGGTAAAGCTTCGGACTTATACATTAGTTGGTAACATCAAATATTCATTTAATGAAAACTGATTGGTTGTAATAATAGGAAGGGAAATATTATGGGCGACACGGATAAGAATGAAAAAAAGGAGAATAAGGTTAAGGAAGGTAAAAAATCTCAGAAGAAAAAAGTAAGGAATGCTCAATCTATTCCAGTTGTTGGTATTGGAGCGTCAGCTGGTGGATTAAAAGCTATTGAGAAATTCTTTACCAATATGCCTGAGACCGATAGTGGTATTTCATTTGTTCTGGTTCAGCATCTGGATCCCAAGCACAAAAGCGTTCTCACAGACCTGATTAAGCGTTATACCGAAATGGCTGTCTATGAAGGCTCTGAAGGTAAAACGGTAAAACCCAATACAGTTTATATTATACCTCCTAACAGGAACATAACTCTGAGGAACGGAAAGCTTCATCTTACAGAGTCCGACAGGAAGCGGGGTTTGTGGATGCCTATTGACCACTTCTTCCGCTCACTTGCTGAGGATAAGGAAAGGCAAGCGATCTGCATCATATTCTCTGGCACTGGCACTGATGGTACCCTGGGATTGAAGGAGATAAAAGGTGCAGGCGGCATGGCCATGGCACAGGATCCTAAGTCCGCCGATTACGATGGTATGCCCCGCAGCGCCATCAATACGGGTATGATTGACTATGTACTGTCTCCTGAAAAGATGCCAGAGCAACTGATATCCTACGTGGACCACGCATTCGGTAAGATCGCTCCCAGTATTGTCAAAGAGGAAGCGATCGATCCTACAAATATAGACGAAATATTCAACTTATTGTACAACCGTACCGGTCACGACTTCTCGCATTACAAGCGAAAGACAATTCTTCGCCGTATTGGAAGGAGAATGGCATTAAATTCGATTGAAAAGATCGATAGATATGTTCATTATCTTCAAAAAAATCATTTAGAGATAGACTATCTATTTAAGGAACTGCTTATAACTGTTACCAGCTTCTTCCGTGATCCAGAAGCCTTTGAGGTTCTCAGGGAGCAGGCTATCGTACCGCTCTTAAGAAATATCGATCCAGATGATTCTGTGCGGATATGGGTTCCTGGTTGTGCCACCGGAGAGGAGGCGTACTCCATTGCCATATTGGTGCAGGAGACCATGGAGTCTGTGCAAAAGAATGTAAATGTTCAGGTCTTTGCCACTGATATTGATAAAGAATCTATTGAGAAAGCTCGCAATGGAATCTACCCCGACAATATAGTCGCTGACGTCTCGACAGAAAGGTTAGATCGTTTTTTTAAGCGAGGGGATAATACATATCAGGTCAACAAATCCATCCGGGATATGGTAGTTTTTGCCATACAAAATGTCCTGGAAGAGCCTCCCTTCTCCAACATGGATCTGATCAGCTGCCGCAACCTGCTTATCTACATGGGGCAGGAGCCCCAGAAGAAGTTGATACCTCTATTCCATTATTCATTGAAACACGACGGTTATCTCTTTCTGGGTACTTCTGAAAGTATTGACGGATTCACAGACCTCTTTGAGACGGTGAACAGGAAGATGAAGTTGTTCAAATCCAAGAAGATCACCAAAAAATTACCGGAAGGTTTCTCCTGGATCGCTCACCCATCTCAAAAAGCCCCTGGAGTTGACGTGAGACCAAACGGAATGACCGCCCCCAAAAGAGATACCAATATCGCTGAAGTGGTAAAGAATACCTTGCTGGAACACCATACCCCACCCAGTGCCATTATCAACAAAGAAGGGGAGATCCTGTATATTCACGGTAATACTGGCAAATACCTACGGCCTGCAGAGGGTGAAGCAAGTTTGAACATTATGTCTATGGCAAGAGATGGTCTGGAGGAGGCATTGACCATAGCCGTTCATAAAGTCGTTAATCAGAATATACCGGTAAGCTATCCCAACGTTAAGGTCAAAAGCAATGGAGAAACCAACACTGTTAATCTGGAAGTGAAGCCTGTACAGAGAACTAAAGATACGGAAGACCTGATCATGGTAGTGTTCAACGACGTGACTCCACCAGAAGGAGAAGAGATCAAAGGGTCGGAGGAGATTATTACTGATAAGGATCAGCGGATCAAGGAACTGGAACATGAGCTAAGTAGCAAGGAGGAATACCTTCAGACCATCATAGAAGAGCTTCAAACTTCCAATGAGGAGCTTCAATCGACCAATGAGGAGCTTCAATCCTCCAATGAGGAGCTTCAATCGACCAATGAGGAGTTGGAGACCTCTCAGGAAGAGCTGAAATCTGTTAACGAGGAGCTGGAAACCGTCAACCAGGAACACCAGGAAACGATAGAAGATCTAAAAAATGCCAACTCCGACATCAAGAACCTCCTGAACTCTATTAAGGTAGGTACAATCCTCGTTGACAGAGAATTGACTATTAAACGCTTCACTTCCACCACTAAAGAAGCACTCAACCTGATCGAAAGTGATATCGGGCGTCCTATCAAGGACATCTCCACCAACTTGAAAGACGATAATATGATCCAGGATATTCGGGAAGTCCTGGACTCTCTAATTCCTAAAGAAACAGAAGCCCAGACAGAAAATGGCAACTGGTTTCTGGTGCGAGTTCTCCCCTATCACACCATTAATGACGTGATAGAAGGTGTAGTGGTTACATTTATTGATATCACCCAAAGAAAGCAGGTGGAAGAGGAACTCCGCCGGTTGGCGACAGTGGTAAAAGATTCGAATGACGCCATCACGGTCCACGATTTCACGGGGAACATCACTCACTGGAACTGGGGAGCGGAGAAGATGTACGGATACAGCGAAAACGAAGCCTTGAAGATGAACATAAAGGAGCTTGTACCTGAAGAAAAGAGAAAAGAAGCATTCAAGTATATTGAGAAGGTAAAGAGAGGAGAGCCGGTAGAGAGCTTTGAAACACAGCGGGTAACAAAGGAAGGTAGAATCATTGATGTATGGCTTACGGCTACAGAACTCGTGGATGATGATGGAGAGTCTATAGCAGTATCTACTACGGAAAGAGATATTACTGAGAGAAAGAAAACGGAAAGAGAGTTATCCTTGTTAGCTACTGCCCTGTATAACGCCAGAGACGCTATCACCATCCAGTACCTGGACGGAACTATTACCGAGTGGAACCGGGGAGCAGAAAAAATGTACGGCTACACCAGGAAAGAGGTTTTGGGAAAGAGTATTGCCCAACTCGTGCCCCATGAAAAGCAAGGGGAACACCAGAAGTTCTTGGCTCAGATCAAGGCGAACAAGCTGATAGAGAGAAGGCGGACAAAACGCTTAACCAAAAATGGTAGTGTAATAGAAGTGGAATTGACTGTTTCGCCCATAAGGGATGAAGAAGGAAATCTGATGTCCATTGCTACCATCGAAAGGGTCGTTAACTGAAAATATAAATACAACTTAAATCATTAACCATTATCTTTATAACATACCTAAATAATGAATATATGAAGTCAAACTTCGAAGTAATCGACTGAACCTACCTGGTTGAGAGGGGATTGAGAGTGAATAAAGAGGAAAACCCAAGTGAAAATAAGTTTTCTCGTCTGCGCAGCAAGGCTGAAGAAGAGTTAAGTGAACCAGATGTAGATCTGAAGGAACTATCTCAAGAAGATATCCGTAAATTGATCCATGAGCTCAGGATACATCAATATGAACTTGAAGTGCAGAACGAAGAATTAAGAAGTACCCAAGAAGAGCTTGAGCGATCGAGTAACAGTTACTTTGAACTCTTTGATCTGGCGCCCATAGGCTATTTCACAGTTGATAAAAGGGACCAGATATTGAGTCTCAATTTAACCGCATCCCAATTACTGGAGAAAGACAGGAATGAATTTGAACAAATGGGTCTCTCTCATTTTATCCACCCAGACGACTTAGGAGTATATTACTCTCACCGCAAGAATGTCTTTGACAATGGAGCCAGGCAGACGTGCGAGTTGCAAATGAAGAAAGATAATGATGAGGAGTTCCATGCGCGGCTGGATATGAGTTCTATCTATGATCACGAGGCAAATGAGGACTGTCTACTGGTCACTGTCAGCGATATAACTGAGCTCAAAGAAAAAGAGAGGGAGCTACTGCAACTTTACACTGCGGTGAGGAATGCCAGTGATAGTATTATTATGACCGATAGTGAAGGATACATCAGTTATACCAATGAAGCCACACTGACCTTATTCGATGGCAATCCTGTAGGCAAAAACTTTGTTGAGCTATTTGACCTTAAGGATCACAAGAAAGCAAAGCTTGCCATCTCACAATTAAAAGAAAAAAGAAGTATTACTGAAGAGTTCTACATTTCCAGAGAAGATAATGAAGCCATAGAGAGCAATATGAACATAATGGATGATGACGGGGAAATAATCGGTTTTCTTATTGTCAGCAGAGATATCTCCGAAAGAAAGGAGGCAGAACAGGAATTAAAGAAGAAGTTGATGAAGTTCAAGCTGGAAGACGGTAACCTCTACCTTGAGGGAAACCTGGATAAGTCTATAAAAGCGTTAGAAGAGCTTACCGGTGCAGGGTACTCCAGTCTTATGATCTCCAGGACTCCCAGCGAGGATCTGAAAGCTAAATTAGATTTTGACTGTGACTTCTTGTGGAT
>JAWODI010000031.1:0-14904 GCA_046483365.1 Archaeoglobaceae archaeon
CACGAAGGCCCGAGTCAGCATGCGGTGTACCTCGAGGTCCGAATAGCGGCGGATCGGTGAGGTGAAATGGGTATAGTGATCGGTGGCCAGGCCGAAATGACCCAGCGGCTTCTCACTGTAGTGGGCCCGCCTTATCTCCTTCAGGTAGTCTACCATGTTCTTCTCCAGGCTGATGACCTCCTCAGCAATATCGTCATTATCAAAAAACACAGCAGAATAGGCCAAATCTATCATCAGCTCAGATGTATCTTTTATTTCTACCAGTAAATCCTTAACAGTTCTACGCATCTTTCGACCATATTTTATTTTTTAATGGTAAAACTCTTTCTATTTGGAACTTCGAAAGTATGGGGAGTAAATAGTGAAATTATAAAAAAATTTCTAATTTCCTGAGTCATGGTAAATCCAGAGCATGAAGCCTTCATAGACAGAAGAGCCTTCCGACCCTCAACTTACCTGGTATCGAGACCTGTGATTATCGAGAGCTCGTTTATTCTCCAGGATATCGGCCAAATAAACCCTATTACAACAACTTTGAGGAATTAGTGACCGCCTATGTTTGGGTAGTGTACTCCACTAGAAACGAAGGGGGGCGGGTGTCACAAGAAAAGTGTCACAAGCAAGTTAATTTATGAATATTAAGCCAACAATAAATTCGATTTTGAAGTTGATTAAATTCCCTGGAATTCAAATCCTGCTCTTGGTCCTGTATCTCTTGAATCCCAGTGACGTGAGGGCGGTGCACCACTCTTTTATAACCCCCAGATGCTCTTCGGAGTTGTTGTGAAGTCCTTTTTGGTCCAGAGTTGCCACAGTTTTATCCTCTAACTGAAAGACCATTACTTTCTCGTTTTTCAGTACCTTTATGGTGTATGGTGGGTCGAGGACCTCGATACAGTTATCAGTGCAATTTGCTCTGTCTGCAAGCATTTTTTTGAGCATATCAAAAGAGTTGAATATTTCCTCCCAAGTGTTTATCCAGCTCACAATTTGAAGGGGAGAAGGTAGCTTAATATTTTTGCGGTAGTCATTTATATAGTGGGTTAGAGGGAGTTTTATGGATGTAGATGTAGCAGTAGCTGGCGTTGGTGTAGCGGGAACGTTCACTCTGAACTCCTTATCCAGGGACCTGAAGGTTATAGGGATAGATAAAAAGGAGAAACCCGGTTATCCTGTTGAGTGTGGGGAGATCGTTCCCACCAGAGAGGAGATGGAAATGCTCCTCCCCAACCTTCTTGATTATTCCCTTTTCGATATCCCCAAAAGATTTGAGACCAACGCCACTAAGGAAACGGATTTTATTCTCCCCAACGGCAAAACATTCCAGGTCGACTTTAACATGCACGTGTTGAACAGGGACAAAATGCTGCAGAGCATAGCCAGCAGTTCGAGCCATAAGCTTAAGCTGAACTCCAAGATCACAGATTTTAGGGATGGTGAGCTGATCCTTGATAATGGGGAAACAATAAATCCTGAAGTGACAGTGGCCTGCGATGGGGCGAACTCCAGAATAGCCAAAAAACTGGGTGTGTGGAACTACACGCGGGTCCCGGCAAAGCAGTACCTTATGAAGGGGGTGGAATGTGAAGAAGACGTGATATACATGTTCGTGGGTAACCAGATCTGTCCCGGCGCATACGCCTGGATAATACCCAAGGGAAAAGGATATGCGAATGTGGGTCTGGGTTTCATTAGAGGACAGGCAGATCAGGGGGATGACATCCATAAAGCTCTAGAGAGGTTCGTGAAGGAATATCCCTACAGTTCAAAATTCCTTAAGAGTGCTGAGGTTGTGAGCAAAATAGGCGCGTTCGTTCCGGTTGACCCCCCACTACAGAGAACTGTTTACGGTAATACTATGCTGGTGGGTGACTCTGCAAGCATGGTTCTCAGTCACGTGGGAGCCGGTATCCCTACGTCTATGGTGGCGGGGGATCAGGCCGGGAAAGCCATTAATCAGTATTTTGACGGAGGTCAACTGGAGAAATTCGATATCATGTGGAAAGTTTATCTCCTGGGAGCTATGGAGAGGAGCAATTACATTAAGGGGAGCTGGGATATGATGGCCAACGATAATGAGATATCTCGTTATATGAAGCTGGTCTCCAATAAGGATATGGAAAATATCCTCAGGAGCAAGGTTCCCTTCAAATTAAGGATGTTCTCCACCTTATTTCCTTTATTGAAACGCATTTTTTAGACAATATTAGAGATTGTCTCAATAGGTAAAATATATGTAAAGAAACTTGAAATGGGATTAATTGCGATACAAAAATATACTATAAGGTTGAAAACGCCTACCACAGGGGGGAAAGTACTTGAATTTGTATAAGATGTTCCTTCACGAAAAAACAGTGGACATAATGTTAAGGATACTGGAGGCAGAGGAAAGTGGGGAGAAAGCATACCCTCTGGCAATATCCAAGGATGTAGGTTCTCCTTACAGTTACATATCCAAAGTTTTGAGCGAGTTCGAGGACAACGCTCTGCTTGAGAGCGAGTTTAAAGGGAGAATAAGAGTAGTAAAGTTTACTGAGGAAGGCAAGAGGATCGCGGAGATGCTTAGAAGCCTTAAACAGGAGCTGGAAAAGGACTTTATTGCCAGAAAGAAAATAGCGACGCTCAAAGAGGCGATCGATGTCCTGGATAATAAAGACGCGGAACCACTCAAGGTCCTCGCACCTGTAAAAGTGGAGCTTGAGTCACTTAAACGGCATGTAAAGGATAGCGAAACTCTTGAAATGGTTGAAGAGATTGAAAAAGACATCAATAATCGTATTGGGTGATTAAAAAGCATAATGGCCCGAGATCTTGTTGATAAGATAGAGTCCAGTAGGGACCAGATAGTTGAAACCCTGTCCGAATTGATCAGGATCAAGGCGCTTAGCCCTGAAAACGGCGGGGATGGCGAGCTGGACAAAGCAGAATATCTTACCGGATTGTTAGAAGGGTTCGTGGTTGAAAGATATGATGCTGAGGATGAGAGGGCCAGAGAAGGTATAAGGCCCAACATTGTAGCCAGGATCGAAGGGGAAGAGCCCAAGACCGTATGGATCATTTCTCATCTGGATGTGGTTCCAGAAGGGGATCTCTCTCTGTGGGACACGGATCCCTTTGAGCCTGAGGTGAAGGACGGAAGGATCTACGGGAGAGGGAGTGAGGATAACGGACACGCAGTTGTAGCATCTCTTTTTGCCGCCAGAGCAATAAATGAATTGGGGTTGAAGCCCAAATACTCTCTTGGACTTGCTTTCGTGGCCGACGAAGAGGTGGGCAGCAAGTACGGGATCCAGCATCTTTTAAAGCAGGACGTCTTCCACAAGGACGACCTCATAGTGGTTCCTGATGCAGGAAGCCCTCAGGGCGATCAGATAGAGATAGCAGAAAAGAGCATATTGTGGCTGAAGTTCTCCACCTACGGCAAACAGGGGCACGCCAGCAGGCCTGAAGGGAAGAATGCTGCTAGGAAAGCCATGAATTTTTTACTTGCTCTTGATACACACCTTCATGAGGAATTTGGGCACTCTAACCCGCTTTTCAAGATCCCTACTTCCACTTTCGAGCCGACCAAGAGGAAGAAGAATGTGGACAACGTCAACACCATCCCTGGTCTGGACATAAGCTATATGGATTGCAGAATAATACCGGATCATGACCCCACTGACATAATAAAATACGTGAACCAGTTGAAAGAAGAATACGGCTCGATCGAAGTTGATGTATTACAGAACGAATCCTCTCCACCCACTTCAGAGGATAGTGAAGTTGTCGCCAGGCTGTCGGAGGCGGTGAAGAAGGTGAAGGGGATAAATCCCGTTAAAGTGGGATTCGGAGGCAACACATGCGGAGCATTTTTCAGAAAAGCCGGATTCCAGACCGCAGTGTGGAGCACCATAGATGGTACGGCCCACCAGCCCAACGAGTACACCGTAATAGACAATATTGTAGAAGATGCCAGGGTTTTCGCCGTTCTACCCTTTATGTGATGTTTATGGGAAGAAGGTATTGAGTTAATTAGTCGGGGTTTTATTAAAGTGAATAAACATACTTCCAGACGATACCAGCTACCACAACTACTTTTCCTCAGCATCCTTTACTGCATTTGCATCTCTTGGCCAGTAGAGTGCGGCTTAGAAAAACATTTAACTTCATTCACCTTCATTTCACATAAAGACTTTAAATAACAATGGTGATAATTAAGAAGTAGGTGTTGCTATGAAACTCACCAAAACAGCTGAAACCGTTCTTGAAAAGAGGTATTTGTCAAGGGACGAGGATGGGAACGTTACTGAAACTACCGAGGAATTGTTGTGGAGGGTAGCCAGTGCGATCGCCAGAGCCGAGGAAAATTATGGAGGGGATGTGGACTCTGCTGCCAGAAAATTCTATGATATGATGGCCCAGCAGCTCTTCATGCCCAATTCGCCAACCCTCATGAACGCCGGGACAGAACTGAATCAACTCTCAGCATGTTTTGTTATTCCGGTGGACGACTCCATTGACGGCATATTCAAGGCGGTCTGGGATATGGCCAAAGTCCAGAAATCGGGCGGAGGCACAGGATTCAGCTTTTCCAGGTTGAGGCCAAAAGGAGATATTGTTAAAACCACCAAAGGTGTTGCCAGCGGCCCTATATCATTTATAAAGATCTTTGATGCATCCACTGAGCAGATAAAGCAGGGTGGAAAGAGAAGAGGAGCGAATATGGGTGTACTCAATGTGCACCATCCGGATATTGAGCAGTTCATCAACGCTAAAAGAGAAGAGGGAATCTTAAGGAATTTCAATCTTAGTGTTGCTGTAACTGGTGATTTTACGGAAGCCTTGAGGAACAACGAAGATTATGATCTGTTCAACCCCAAGACAGGAGAACTGGTCAAAAAAGAATCGGCCAGAAGGATATTCGACCTCATGATCGATGGGGCCTGGAGGAATGGAGAGCCGGGAACCGTTTTTATTGACACCATAAACAAGTATAACCCCACTCCCAATGTGGGTAAGATAGAATCTACCAACCCCTGCGGAGAACAACCACTCATTCCCTACGAGTCATGCAATTTGGGATCGATCAATGTAGCCAATTTGGCCAGGAAGGGCTCTGTCGACTGGGACAATCTTAAGGATGTGGTATGGACTTCAGTGAGGTTTCTGGATGATGTCATAGATATCAACGGCTATCCCATTATGGAAATAGAGAATAACACTCTGGCAAACAGGAAGGTTGGGCTGGGGGTGATGGGATTTGCCGATCTGCTGTTCAAATTAAGGATCCCCTACGATACCAAAGAAGGGATCGAGTTTGCTGAAAGATTGATGTCATTTATTCAGGATGAGAGTCATAAAGCATCCGCTGCTCTCGCAGAAGAGCGGGGAGAGTTCCCCAACTGGAAGGGCAGCTTGTGGGAAGAAGAGGGGATAAAAGTGAGGAACGCCACCACTACCACTACTGCTCCCACAGGGACCATAAGCATTATCGCCAATTGCTCCAGTGGCATCGAGCCGGCTTACGCTCTGGCATTCAGGAGAAGGAACATACTTGATGGCGAGGAGTTCTTCGAGGTCAACAGCGTTCTTGAGGATTGCTTGAGAGATGAAGGCATTTACACCGATGAGCTCATCTCCAAGATCGCTGAAGCGGGAACCATCCAGGATATAGAGGAGATTCCGGAGGACCTGAAGAGGATCTTCAAGTGCTCCCTCGACATCTCACCTGAATGGCATGTGAAGATGCAGGCAGCTTTCCAGAAGTATACGGACAATGCAGTATCAAAGACCATCAATCTGCCCAATAACGCCACCAGAAAGGATGTAGAGGACGCATTTTTGCTGGCATACGATCTGGGATGCAAGGGAGTGACCGTATACAGAGACGGGAGCAGGGAAGAGCAAGTCCTGTCCACTAGAAAATCCGAAGCGGAGAGGAAGGAAAGAGAGGCTCCCAAGCCTATAATGAGCCCGGAGCCGAGACCGAGACCCCAGGTCACTTCAGGAAGAACGATCGAGACCAAAACAGGTTGTGGAGCTCTCTATGTGACCATAAATGAGGATGAGCACGGTATTGCAGAAATCTTCGTCCAGCTAGGAAAAAGCGGTGGTTGCGCAGCAAGCCAGACAGAAGCCATCGGCAGATTGCTGTCAGTAGCCCTCAGAAGCTACTTGAAACCCGAGGCCCTTATAAGACAGTTGAAAGGGATAAGATGTCCCTCCATAGGCTTTGATAAAGGTGAGATCGTCACGTCCTGTGCGGACGGAGTAGCAAAGGTCCTGGACAAGCATCTTAAAGGAGAATACACCAGAGTATCTCTGGACATCAGAGGGATCAAACCTCTTAACGAGTTCGTGGATAAGAACGGAGAGTTCGAAGTGGAAGGTGGGACTACCTCTATCGAAGAAGAACCCAAGACCAAGCTTATCGGAGGGGTTTGCCCCGAATGTGGAAACGTGCTGGAGTACGGAGAAGGCTGTATGACGTGCAAGATGTGCGGCTTTACCAGGTGTGGTTAAATTCAATCCTATTGTTTTTTTTACTTTTATTTAGCTATAGTTTTTTACTCAGTATGAGGGATTTTTATTTTTTCTATTCTCATATTCTTTTTTGGATATAAAGAGAAAATGTTAATAGCCCCACTCGGTTTGCTTTTTTTGGTGGTTGGATGAATGTTAACGGAATTGAGGTCGAGGACACTTATGCTGAGGCTTTTGACATAAAGATCTCCAGATTTCTGGTTACAGCCTATGATTACTATTGGGCGCTGGTTGCCGCCAGAGAGGCTACAGGATTTGGGACATCTATTATAATGTGTCCCGCTGAAGCAGGTATAGAGAGGAGAGCACGGCACTCAGAAACACCAGATGGTAGAGCTGGCTACTATGTTCAGATCTGCCATATGGACGATAAAAAGCTGGAGAACCAGTTGATAGCTAGAATTGGACAATGCATTCTGACTTCTCCCACAGCATCCGTATTCGATGGATTAACTGACTCGGAAACAAATTTTGATACAGGGAACAAGCTGAGATACTTTGGAGATGGATACGAGACTTCGGTGGAGAGGTACGGTAGGAAGTTATGGGAGATCCCTGTAATGCAGGGTAAATTCGAGATCGAGGATACGATAGGATACACCAAAGGGATAGCAGGAGGGAACTTTTTTATAATGGGTGAAAACCAGCCCTCCGCTCTAACGGCAGCCAAAACAGCAGTAGAGTCAATTGGAGATGTAGAAGGAGCGATCACACCCTTCCCAGGAGGTATAATTGCCTCCGGTTCTAAAGTAGGAGCGAACAAGTACAGCTTTCTAAAAGCAACAGCAAACGAAAAATTCTCACCAGCCCTAAAAGATAAAGTTCAGGATTCTCAGATCCCTCCAGGGGTCAACGCTGTATACGAGATCGTGATCAACGGCATCAGTATTGATGCGGTTAAAGAAGCTACTAGAGCAGGTATTCTTGCTGCCACTAGGATACCTGGGGTGGTGGGCATTACTGCAGGTAATTACGAGGGTAAACTGGGGAAGCATATGGTCTACCTCAATGAGCTGGTTTAATTCTACCAGAACTCATTTTTACTCCATACAGAGGTGAGTTAATGAAAGTTTATTTGGCGGGCCCTCTTTTCAACCAGTCAGAGAGAGCTCTCAACCATCAAATTGCCCAGAGCCTTAGGGATAATGGTTATGATGTTTGGCTCCCCCAGGAGAACTTTCCGGCAGCTGTAGGGAGTGAGGAGGAGAAGGAAAGAGTATTCGAGGCTGATCTTAAGGCTTTAAGGGATTGCGAGGTCGTTGTGGCGGTTCTCGATGGGGAATGTGTTGATTCAGGGACTGCTTTTGAGGTCGGTTATGCCTTCGCACTGGAGATTCCTCTGGTGGGAATTAAGACAGACATTAGAGTGTTCTCCAAATGTGAGGAAGTGAACTTGATGATAGAGCAGGCTGTCAAATTGATAAAGAGCTCGCACATTCAGGAACTTCTGGATGACCTCCTAAAAACGTTAGGGAACTTGAGTAAGAATATCTAAATGTAAGTTTATTCTATTTTTGTAATGTTATTCCAATAAACATACACTCATTATCAATCTTTAGAGTCAGATCAGTAGTTGAGGTAAAATATATATATAACTTGGAAATTATAATTGTTATGAAAAACCTATCCCGCATTCACAATTCAGCATCTATTTCGGCGATAGCTGTTGGGCTGCTTATGTTGGGGATATCATGGCTATGGATGTCGATCGAAACATCCGTTGCTGCAAGTACGGGTATCGTAGGATTATTGATGGTTGCACTTGGATTCGCAGCGTTCAGTGCTTCTGAGTGAATACTAGCTTCTGAAAGGTTTAAGGTGCTTATGGTTATTTAGGGCTCCCAATTTTAATGTTTTGAAGATCTCTTTCTATGGCTCTGCAGTCTTTGGCTGACCTTTACTCCTCTCGAACAATAGCAGGAATGTTGGAACTACTGTTATCGCTGAAAGCATGCAAAAAACAACTCCCACAGCCATCATGGTTCCCATATCCGCCATCATGGGCAATTGCCCCAGGGAGAGGGACCTGAACCCTATAACTGCTGCCAGAGTGGTTATGAACATGGGGTAGAAGACGTTGGTCAAGGTGTTCACCATTGCCTGATCTTTGTGGTTAGAGCCTAACTCATATCTGAACCTCTTGGAGACCTGAATACCGAAATCTATCCCTATACCCATGATCATAGCCATAACTCCGGACGTCTCGGGGGTTACATTAAATCCGATAAAGGCGAGGATGCCATAGGACCATATGATACCGAAGACTATGGTTAACAGGGGGATAAGCCCGTATCTCACAGAGGCAAATACAATTATCAATATCACAAGTATCAGAGCGAAACTGAGGAGAGAGGTCGTACCCATGGTCTCCTCTGCAATCTCTCTCATGGTGTCCTCTATAATTGGGTCGCCTGTAACTCTTACTTCCACACCGGGGGGTTTATCTCCTTTTATCAACTCTTTCAACTCTCCGGCCACTTCTAATGTCTCAACATCCTCCACGATACTAAGCCTTACAACCGTTATGGAGTAATCGTCATTAATGTAATTGCTTACCTGATTCCGGGCTACATCATTCTCCCTCAGAAGGGTCTTTACACTCTTCAAAGAGGCTGGTATGCTGCCGTTGTTCGTCTGCTTTATGACACTTGCTGCACTATCCGCACTAGTTACTCCATGGATCAGCTCTGCTCTCTCTTCTAGCATACCCGAGTATCTAATGATCTCTGGATCACGCATGTCCCTGATCTCACTGGAACCGGCGTATTTCGGTTCACTCTCTATAACGACTGTAGAGCTGCTCAAGCTTCCAGCAAACTGGTCAATTATCAATTCGAAAGTCTCCACAACCTCTATATCTTCTGGAAGCATGGCTTCCTGTGATGTGCCCGTAGTTTCCATGGTGGATGCTTGGTAACCGGAGAAGATGGTGAATAGTATTACCAGAGTGAGGATAATCAACCTGTTGTGGGTTACAAACCGGGCATAACCTTCCAAAAGCCTGTTCAGTCTCCCCTTTTTTCGGTTATTCCTCATGTGTCCTCCCTCTTATACTTATTAGTCCTGAAAGTTTTTTGCCGTTCAGCTGGTCTTCAAGAATGATGAAACAGGGATTCACTACTACAGCAGCGATCCAGCAGAATATTATTGCCAGGGCAAGAGTCAATCCCAGGTCCCTTATCATGGGCATTATCGAAATGGTTAGAGCCAGAAAAGCTGAGGTTGTGGTCGCTGCGGAACCAAAAGTAGATGTTCCAATCTCTGAAACGGCGATACTCAAAGATTCTTCAGAAGAACGTTCTTCCCGCTCTTCATGAAATCTGGATACCACAAATATTCCGTATTCAACCCCCAGACCGATAATGAGCGCTCCAACTGCTACAGTGGCGGGAGAGATGGGTATCCCAAAGAATCCCATTGTTCCGAAGGTCCATATGACGGCAAAAGTGAGAGGAAGGAAGACTAGAAATCCCTTTGACAGAGAGAGCTCAAGCAGTATTAGCAGAGCAAGTATTATGCCTGCTGCTATAAGGGTGGTGAAGACCAGGTCCTCCCTCAATAACTCCAGCACCTTAACTATCAGTGGAGCCGAACCGGATATCCTGTAGTCCACTCCCGCTGGTTTGGTAGTGGCGTCAATGTCGCTCTGAATAACCCGTTCGACCTTATTTACTTGTTCCTCACTCATACCGGCCACAGGGGTGGCGTAAACCAGCATAATACTGTAATCATTGTTGATGAATCCCTGGGGAGAAGAGGCAATTATTCTCTTCACATCTTCTACGTCGTTAGGGACTCCCTGTTGAAACAAGGGAGCTATGGATTGCACATCTTCAATTGAAGGCTCGTTCTCCAGTCTATTATGAAGATCCACAACTGATCTTATTACCTGGGGGTCTCTTATGTCCCTTACTATGTTCTTTGCCGAGGTATCATCCTCCAGGACCACTGCGATGACTATAGAACTCTCACCTCCGAACTCGTTGGCTACTTTATCTTCCAGAACGAAGACAGGCAGGTCAGAAGGCATCATCTCTTCTAGATCTCCCTGGAAGTGGACTCCTGTTGCCCCATAACCCAGAAATGCTGTAAGGACTAAAGATATGATTATTATCTTCTTGTAGTGTCTATACTGGATAGATGCCAATTTGCCCAGTAACTTTCCTATCCCGATTCTATCTCTCAAGTTCAGTTTTAACATGTGGAGAATGACCTCCGACTATTCTCCCCTTCTTTTCGATCCCTTGAAGATGATCAAAATGAAGGCGAGAGCTAAGAGAGACAGGAAACCCTCAAAGCCGGGGATAGCAGGTATAAGGCCTCGTGAACCTGTGTCATCATCAACTTTTAGTCTTATCTGCTCATCGAAAACGTATACATTAAAGTCCCCGATATCTCTGTCTCCCGTGCATCTTATTTCAATACCTTGAGGATACACCTTGGGCGAAGCATCTTCTTCTACATCGAATTCAAGTATTGCCTCACCAGTTTCACCTGGTTCCAATTTGCCCACAAAATCGCTCTTCACCGAGAAATCGAATGGGACTTCCACTTCTCCTATAGACCTCGCACTGATAGATTCGGCTTTTTCTGAACCCGTATTCTTTACAGTTACGTATAATTTGATGTGTTCCCCGGCGCTTATATTAGCGGGTGATGTATAGAAAGATGAGATCTCAAAATCAGGTTTGGGCTCTACCAGTATCTCTATGTACTTCTCTACCTGGTGCTCAACCTCATCGATGTCCTCGTATTTGATCAGGAGCGATAAGTTGTACTTCTTTGATTCTATACCTTCACCTATGTCAAGATGGAATACTGCCTCCTTAGGAGGTTGTCCAGGGATCAGCTTACCTAAATAGGAACGGTCTGTCCCTGACCAGGAAGTCTCGAACTCATCGGTGGTTCTTAAACGTGCTTCCAAGTTCTCTACCGAAGATTCTCCGCTATTTCCGATATATGCAGAGATCTTGACATTCTGGTCTCCAGGTCTTATACTGGCAGGGTCGGTGACAACATTTCCCAGGTTCACCGAGGCTTCTCCTCTAACGTTGAACCCCATACCCAGCTGGCTGGTCTTTGGGGTTAGAACGGTTTGGGATTGACCGTCGGAGATCATAGTCTCTTTTTCGAACCAGGTGCAGGCTATGGGTATGTTGTAACTCCCGGCAGGAGCTTCTTCGTTGACATGAACGTTTATGGTCATCTCTTGTGTGCTGCGCTCATGCAGCCAGTCTATGCTCTTTATCGTTGACCCTACTACCGACACGTATTGACTTCCTTCAAATGCTAATTTTACATTTCTAGCTTCCTTTGAACCCTCATTGCTGACGGTAAAAGTTACCTTCTGAGTATCTCCCGGATTCAGCTCAGTAGGCTCCACATCCGTTATGGTAACGGACGAATAAGTTGTTTGTGCTGTGCCAGTAGAGATTAATGATATGAGCAAAACAGTTATAAAGGCGAACTTTATCAAATTCTCTTTGATTCTAACTCTTTTTGTCATTTTATATTCACCGTAGTAGTGATTACTACGACAACCGATATATAATGATTGCCCTTGACATGTGAACAGATCCACTCTTTGATATAAGTGAATAAACCTATGGAGTTCTGCGAAGAGTTCTTGATAACGAAAGCGCCACAGCCAATGGATTTGTCTACAGAAAGGTAATAGTCTCTTTGAGGTTGTGCAATAAAGGTCAGAGGACCCAGGATGTGGTTTAAACTCTGTACAGGATGAAATTTTAATTTAAGTGAGAATGCTGTCCTCAGAAAATTCTGGTGTATTTTTCTATAATCTGAGAAAGCTCTGATAGCATTTCGTTGCTCTTCTCTGGCGTTAAACTGTAGTATTGTTGTATGTGGGATACAAAGTCGTTCAAGGAATTATCGATACTTATCACCCAGCACTTCTTAATTGCTTCTTTTAGCTCTCTTATGGTATATTCTTCACCACCAAGTGTGTAAGTATGTTCATCGCTCAATAAGCTCATGGCATCTCTCTCCTTGACCATGAATTCTGATACAAGCTCCCAGCTTTCCAGTTCATTCAATCTATCCTTATCTTCAAACATATGGAAAATCCCTCACTTACTGCTATGCTGAAAAAACTTTAAAATAGTTGTCAATTAGTTACTATTCGTTAACCAATAGGTTAATAAAATAACGGGCTCGGTGCTAAGGGCATACTTCATGTGGTTTTATGCTTTATGTTAATGTTTATGGTATGGTAGTTTTATTTCATGAGGTTATTTAGGTTGGGAGTCCAAAAGAATTAAATAGAAAGTTACAGGAGTTGTGGTTGACGTAACGGAGAACAAAAGAGCTGAAGAAATCCTCAAACAGCATTCCAGGGAGCTAGAAGAAGAAAATGAGCAGTTGCATAAAGAATTAAATAAATTGATGGAGAGAGTGGAGCAATCCCAAAGAACTTCTGCTCAACAACCTGATGAAGAGGATTTAGAAGATAGTGGGCAAATCTACCTTTTCCTCATTGAAGATACAGACAAAGCTAGAGAAATTTTCGCTCAAAAAATAGAAAAAGGTGTTCCTACCCTTGCTGTAGCCCGAAAATCCCCCAAAAACCTTCAAAAAACGCTGGGCCATGATGTGGAGACTGTATGGCTCACCACCAATAAAGTAGAGGATCTGTTTTGCCAGCTCTACCAACATAGTTGAATTTTAATGTTTATAACTTAAGGTTTGCAGAAAACATTTTATACTTTCATAATAATAACAATAATTAAAGAGTTCCGGGTCGACCATGTATGAGAAAAGAGGAATCAGCCACTCACGAATTGATTGAGCAGAGCAAGAGGTAACAATTTTAATTTACGCTTTAGACACTGATTATAAATAGCGAGAACTTCATAAACATACAGGAACAAGTAAATAAGATTGAGACTGGTCTTGAAAGAATTAGAAAAAGGAGAGAAGGTTTCAATGACTGAGTTCAATAGGGAGGATCCAGCTATTTACAGAAAAACGTATAGTATCTCTACAGGAATAGGTGGACTGGATGAGATGCTTGACGGAGGCATACTGAGAGGACAGATCACAGTAGTTAAAGCTCCGACTGGAGGAGGAAAAACGACTACAGCTCTCCAATTTGCACACTCCTGTCTTCAACAGGGACTTTCATGCAGTTTCATCTCCAGTAATATGGAGGAGGATTATCTTATTCAAATGGGGAAGAATTTTGGTTGGAACTTTGAGGATTACATCAATGAGGGGTTGCTGAATTTTGAAGTAAAACCCCCTATCACTACAGAAGTTGAGCCACTCCAAAAGACTATGAGAGGTGGCTCTGCAATTAACAGTAAATTTAAGATTGAGGTTATCTCTCAGCGGATTGAGAACTTAATTCAATACATAGCCAATTTAGAGACAAAAATAGTAATAATAGATTCTCTCTCCGAGTTTTTATTGCTAACCGATAGCAAACTTGAGAGAAGAGGTTATGTTCTCCACCTTTACAACGCTATAAAAGAAAGGAACGCAACTGCTTTAATCAACATTGAAGAGGAAGTCCCATCTGAAGAGGCGGAGATATTCGCAGACGGTATAATACGTTTTTACAGGACGCAATCTAAAAAGACAATCCGTAGTGTGGCGAGCGTAATTAAGATGAGGCTTAAAAATCACAGCAGGGAGGTAAGAGAATACAGGATAACCTCAGAAGGAATCAAAATCTATAGCAAACACGGTGTTGTATAATAAAAGTTCGGGAGAAAATATGAGCGGTATCATAGTCCAAGGAGATGTGAAGGAAGCCCAATATAAGTTTTACGAGGTACTGGAGAAAATGAATAAAGAAAAAGAGTTCAAAAAGATAATCTACGTCACCTTCAACCAACCTGCTAAAGCAACTATGGAGAAACTATCCAATACTACTCTTCAAGATGTCTATTATGTGGATATGATAAGTAAAGAGGAGGGGCTTCCCCAAATTCCATCTGCTGTATATTTAGATAGCCCTGACAGCTTTAATGACCTTATAGAGTTATTGGTCAGTGAATTAAGTGATGATGTGCTTTTAGTGTTAGATAATATTCACTCTATCTTTCTCTTCGAAGAAGAAAACAGAGTACAAACTTTTCTGAAAACCCTATTCAATATAGTCTCCGGTGATAAAAGCTATCTAGTTACTTACCTGGTGAAAGGTAGTTTGGAGGGAAGATTGGAGACATCTGCCTTAGGTTATGGCGATGAAATAATTGAGACCCAGCGATTCGGCTCCTTGTGGGAAGAATGGAAGAGAATGAACACAAAAGATGTGTTCTCTTTAAAGAGCCCCATATTATTCTTCATTTACATTAACCAGTTGGTAGTTATTTCTTTCCTGATTATAATGCTTCTATTTATTTGATAATAAAA
>JAWODI010000018.1:0-7288 GCA_046483365.1 Archaeoglobaceae archaeon
TTCCAGCATGTACTTCAAAGCCTTCCTACCAATCTCGAAAGCTATCCCCACAAAAGCGGTAATCGGAACCTTTTTATGATAATCTATGGTAGCAGTCATTGCTGGAACACCTAATTCCAGTTTGGACATACTGGGTGGGGTTAAAACCCCATCCTTAAAAATTTCCACCACTTTTGTTACAGCACCAAAAATTTAACTTTCCAGATGGGTTTGCACATAAAGTCAATTCTAGCACCTAAAATCTAAAAGTTGCACCTAAAGTAAGAGTAACGGTTAACGTCTTGTGGAACAGGTTACAAATCTGCTGGTTATTAAATAAAATATTGATACATTCTTGCGGTGGATAGTCTACAGCATCATCTTCCAATGTATATACAGCATAATCAAATACTCAACATGAGTCTTTATTTCTTCCTTCTGATCTGCGTTTTTAGGTGCTTTCATGTAATCTATGATCCCGCAGAGGATGGCACCATGCACATCCTCTATTGTTAGCGTGTCTGTTGTCGAATTAAACTCTGGATTGTAATTCTCTACTATCGGCTCCCAAACTTCAAACCCAGGAAATGCAGAATAGTTAGAAAAGTTACCGTTATCAACTTTTTTCCCAGCAACAGAAGGCAGACCTAACAGCAATACAGCCAATAACACCATTACAGGGACCCCCTTCTTCAAGATTCTCACCTCCAAGTGTCCTTAGATTAGGTTTAGCAATCAATTTAACCCTAACCTAAATTGCACCTAAAGTATTCCATCTGCACCTAAAGTCAAGACCTTAAGTGCAAAGCTTTTCCAAATGGTAGATTGCCCACATATATATTCATTTATACGTCCTCATCAAATTCTGGAAAATATGCAAACGAGAAAAAAGTACATATATCTCTCACTAGCTCAAATCGTTTCTCAGTATATATAGTTTGAGGACCTTAAGGGCGAGCTTGTGTATGTTATATACTGAAGCCCATAGCCCTGAGCTTCCTCATAGCTTTGTTGAAATCCTTATGGCTATAGCTTTCATTCCTCATTTTTGATAGAAGGGCATCATACTCCGATGTGCTGAGGACATCCTTCAAAAGGTGATTTAGATACTTATCCATCTCAATCATCTACCCTAAGCGTTCGAGGTTTCAGGCTTTGAAAAAACAAATCAAAGCACACACCTCACAAAGTTTGACCCCTCCCGGTATATAATATTTGGCAATTCCGTTGGCATAACGAAACACGTAATCTAACGGTTCTCGAGCTGTTGTACACCTGTTCAGGATCTATCCAGGTTTTTACTCGCGAAAGCTAACACAATCCCCAGAATACACAGCGATATTGCCAGAATAATTGTCATTTCACCTAAAAATTCTCCCCCTAACACCAAAATAGCTCCTACAGCTATCAGCAACAGTCCTGAAGCCAGCAGAGCGGTCTGTTTATCCGCTGCTTTATTCACTACATCATTTAGTTTTACGTTCATCGATCGAATTAAATCCGGAGAATTCTCTCCGGCATCCTGTTCTTCCATTTCTTTGATCCTGTTCTCTATTTGCCTCAAACCATCTTCTCCTTCTCTTTGACCTTTTTTGTATTCGAAAAAGGTTTTACCAGAGTATTTAACTACTCTTGGAACTTTGGTGGCTCCAAATAAAAGGGCTATGACTACAACAGTTAATATCAGCTCATTTGCACCTGGAATCATCTTGCTAACCTCTCAGTCCTGTTATTTACATCAATTGAAATAAATCTTACCCTGCCATCGCAGCAATCTAAAGTTAAAGTTTCATTAGAGAAGGAAAGCCAGCCCACCATTGGATAGGCCATTATGGGTCACCATAGGTCACCATGCTTGATGCATAACATAATTTTTGATGGAGGACTCGACAACCGTTCAGTATAATACTTTAACTATAATGACAAAGTTTAACTATTTCAGAGTATAAAGTAATTTAAGGGGTGTGCTAATGGATAAAAGACTCCATCTTGAGATCGAGGGGAAAACACAAGATATAGATTTTGAAAGCCTTGCCCAAACAACCAGTGAATTCAATAATCTTCCACCTTGCTTTAGTTGTTCTACAATCGACTGTGAGGCCGTAAACTGTATCAAACTCGAGGTATGGTTCAACAGAACCCGACAGATGTACTAAGGATGTTACAGGGATACTAAAGGATGTTACAGGACCAGAGGAGTAGACGAGCGATACGAGCTTAAAAAAACAGGAGAACATCCCGCGATAATCATAGAGCATAGATCCTCCATCGAAGTCTTTTCTGAGGTGACAATATCTTTGATGACAAAATGAGGTATTTCGCTCCGCTCAATACCGCTTTAACGTATCCTCTAGTATAACTAAAAGTATCAGATTATTTGAGAACGTTGAGTAATATCATGCTCCGGCCGGGATTTGAACCCGGGTCATCGGCTGTCTTCGACACGTTGTCGTACCGCGCCTCGAAAGGCCGGTATGATTGGCCTGACTACACTACCGGAGCCTGTTTCTGTGTTCTGTTTCTCAGGGTGTTGACTTACAAATCTGCTTACAAATCTACTTATAAATCTATTTATAAACTTACTTATAAATTCACCCTCTTGATAACCGGTTTGAGTTGTTAATAATTCTTTCCCCCAACCCTCAACTCCAACCCTCAACTCCAACCCTCAACTCCAACTCCAACGCTCAACTTTAACTCCGATCTGAGGTTCTCCGATGGATCTACTCAAGGTCTTCGATCATGTTTTTCCACATATAGCTGAAAGGGGGTCCGAGTGCATAATAAATTGATGTCAGGGAGTTTATTTTGTCTCTGAATTCTTCTTTAAGGGTTGTTGCATCTCCTACTCTTGATTCTGCTTCTTCTATGTTCTCTTTCAGTTTTTTCAGGTGGGTGGAATCGGAATTTATTTTGGACACGAGGTCGTCGAATATCTCTTTTCCTTTCCTCTCGTCAGCGTATTCCACTGGAGAGTGGCGGGCGATGGTGTTTATGAAGGACACCAGGGATTCTTCGCTGGCGGACATCATTTTGAGCGCTTCTATACCTGTAGTTTCCCAGAAATTCTCATTGTTCAGAGTTGAATATGCAGAATAGATTCCGGCTAGATACATTCTGAGCTCCGAATTGAGGGCGCTATCAGTGGTGCTGTAGATCTTTCTTCTTCCTTCTATTTTCACTTCCACGAATTTGGAGTTCAACAGGTCCTTTAGATGGCTGGATAAAGTGGGTTCTGACAGTTTGGTCTCATCCTTTAACCCCGTGAAATCCATGGGTTGCTTGAACAGGGTGATAAGTATTTTCCTTCTATTGCTGATGTACTCGTTTCTCTGATACACTTAAATGAGTTCACCTAAGTATTTATATAAAACTTTCCCCTCAAACACTTTAGTGAGTTAAGTTGATCTTAGTTACTTACACCCTAATTGAGGTTACCACAGGGGGAGAACTTCGTCCAGTCTTTTCTGTCTCTTTATTTTTTCTATCTCAAAATAGTCCGCAGCGGCAATGGCTACTTCGTCCCTGTGCTCTCTAAGGGTGTACACTCCCATCTTCCATCCTTCGCCTTGACCGCTCTTGAGAGCGTTCACAAATGGAGATATTTCTTCAAGCCTTATCAGCTCTCTATCCACGTCTACTAAAGCCTCTAGCTCTCGGGTTTCTTCCAGGGGTGGGATGTCCACTATCACATGGTCCGGGTCGATACTGGAGATCTCTGCTATTTCTTCTTCTGCGTGACGGGGATCAACCCTGGTGATGTCTACTCCTATGCGGGATAGATTAACGTAAATCGCTCTTTTCATCAGCTTTCTGGAATCTATGCGATAGACCATGTCACCCGGATAGCCTTCCCTGTTCCTCAAAAAGGATGTAACATCGTAATCATCCATTCTGAAAAGTTCTTCCGGCTCGATCAGCTCGTTTTCAAGGCATTTTTCCAGAGCTTTTTCGTACATCTTTTCGGCTATTCTGCATACGTGATGAAAGTAAACAGTAGGATACATCATGAACCTGGAGATGAGCAGAGACTCTGCTGCTCTCAACCCACCGGATTCAATTATCATTCTTCTGTCCTCAAAATAGATCTTATTGATCAACCTCATCAAGTCAAAAACCCCGTAGGCAACACCGGTATAATATGAGTCCCTCACCAGATAATCCATCCTGTCAGCGTCAATATCTCCGCTCACTACACCGATCGAGGATTTCCCCTTAATATGCTGGAAGATTTCTCCTGTCCTCAGCCCTTTCTCCACCAGAATATCCTTGATTTCAGTTTCCTTGACCAGATCCTCATGGTCTAATCCGAGGTACTTGTTGACCAGTCTTTCGCTGGAGTGAGAAAAAGGAGGGTGCCCCATATCGTGTATAAGAGCAGCAGCAACGATCTCATCCTTTATTTTCTCTTTTATTTCCATTTTCTGGGTTAAAAGTTTGGCGATATGCATGGTACCTATGCTGTGCTCAAACCTTGTATGGTTCGCTCCGGGATACACCAGATTCCCGAACCCTATTTGCTTGATTCTTCGCAACCTCTGGAAAGAAGGAGAATCTATAATATCAATGATCCAATCCTCAGTAGTGATATTACCATGAATAGGGTCCTGGATAATTTTTTCTCCCATGATTTGGAGAATCGATCAAGTGAAATATCTTTTTTCCGATTAATAATAGGTATAATGATACCTACAAAAGATTTATATAACATGAACTAAAGATATTTTAAAGTTTCGATATAGTTAATGAACTTAGTAGTGGTAAGGCAACAGCCCCTTAGAGATGATTTAAGACATAATATGGTTAAGTTGACTAGAACTAAAATTTAACTGTTTGGAGACTATCATGAAGGACCTGCGTAAGATTGGTAGTGTGGCCCATGTTTCACGTTCCGGTTTCATTGTCACTCCTCTAAAATCGAATAATTTGCCCCAGATTGGCTCTAAAGTGGTTAACAATAGAGCCAAGAAGGTCGGAAATGTTCAAGATATAATTGGGCCGACAAGGTCTCCTTTTGCACTCATAAAACCGGAAAAAGAAGCATTAAAAGCTTCAGGAAAGAAGTCCGGAGCTGTTAGTCTTACTGAAGAAGAATTATTTGTGGTGATTCCTCATGCCGGAGATAGAAAAAGTAAGGGAAAAAGAAAAAGAAGTAGAGAGAAAAGAAACTGAGAAGGAAGTAGAGAAGGAGGAGACGCTGGAGGCGTGCCCTGAGTGTGGCAGCCCCAGGCTCATCAGGGACTACAGAAGAGGCGAATTTATTTGCCAGGATTGTGGTCTCGTACTGGAAGATACATATATTGATGAAGGACCCGAATGGAGAGCTTTCGATAGTGAGCAGAAAGATAAGAGAAGTAGAGTTGGAGCCCCTGTGACGTACACCATTCACGATAAAGGACTTTCAACCATAATCGATTGGGGTAACAAGGACTTTTACGGGAAAGCCATCTCTGTTAGGAACAAAGCACAGCTATTTAGACTGAGAAAGTGGCAGAGAAGAATAAGGATCAGTAATGCTACGGAAAGGAACCTGGCTTTCGCTTTAAGTGAGCTGGACAGAATGTCCTCAGCTCTTGGATTGCCCAAGAGTGTGAGAGAAACTGCAGCTGTGGTTTACAGGAAGGCTGTGGACAAGAACCTCATTAGAGGTAGAAGTATCGAAGGTGTGGTAGCAGCCGCCCTTTACGCTGCCTGCAGACAGGCAGGAGTTCCCAGAACACTGGACGAGATAGCGATTTACTCCAGAGTTGACAGGAAAGAGATAGGCAGGACATACAGGTTCATTGCCAGAGAACTGAGCCTCAAACTAATGCCCACCAGCCCAGCAGACTACGTACCCAGATTCTGTGCCGCCCTCGGTCTGAGTGGAGAGGTCCAGAAGAAGGCCGTAGAGATCATAAAGAAGGCAGAAGAAAGAGAGCTCACCAGCGGAAGAGGTCCTACAGGTGTTGCAGCAGCCGCAATCTATATAGCCTCGATCCTGGGTGGAGAAAGGAGGACCCAGAGAGAAGTGGCAGAAGTTGCAGGCGTTACAGAAGTTACTATAAGGAACAGATACAAAGAACTGGCTGAAAAGCTGGGAATAGAAATAATACTCTAATCCAGTTTTTTTAATATATTGGTTTATTTATTTTTAAGAGAACAATCACAGAGGGCGGTCATTACTGAGAGACAATATCTTCAAAAGCTTCTTTAATATCCGGATATTGAAATTCAAACCCGCTATCCATAAGTTTTCGAGGTAATACTCTTTGTCCTTCGACCACAGTGTCGGCAAACTCACCCAAAGCTATCTTCAAAACGAATTTGGGGACCGATGGCAGTATCACCCGTTTTCCCATCACTTTAGCCAGAGTTCGCGTTAATTCTTCGTTTCTCACCGGGTTAGGAGAAGTGCAGTTAACCGGACCCTCCAGATCCTTATTATTGAGGATGAACTCCAGTGCATTTACCAGATCATCAATGTGTATCCAGGAGAACCACTGCTTTCCGCTGCCTAGAGGGCTTCCCAAATAGTATCTGAAAAGAGGTATCAGTTTGTCCATAGCTCCCCCTTCCCCTTTTTCTCCCAGAACTATTCCAAACCGACACAGAACCACTCTAGTATTGAACTGTTCAGCCAGAAGGGCAGTATTTTCCCATTCCTTCGTGACTTCAGCGAGAAAGCCGCTGCCTTCAGCATTTCTCTCATCCAGAACCTCATCACCGTGGAAGCCGTAGTAGCCGACAGCAGAGGCATTCAACAGGTGGGTTTTACCTTCTTTACCTTCTTTACCTTCTTTACCTTCTCTTGAGCTTAAGGCGCTGACAATGTTCCGGGTAGTTGATATTCTGCTGTCCCGAATGATCTGCTTGTATCTCTTACTCCACCTGCCGAAAATAGATGCTCCCGCTAAGTTGATTACAGCATCATGTTGGGCAACCACTTCCTGCCACTTCCCCTCTCTGGTGGGGTCACCCTCTACAATATCTATATTTCCGGGTAATGCCCTCTTGGCCTTACTGCTATCCCGGGTCAGGACAGTGATCTCATGACCTCCTTCAACCAGCCTCTGGGATAGCTTGGTCCCTATAAAACCCGTTCCCCCTGTAATAAATACTCTCATATATCCCCCAAATACCTGTTCAAAATATTGGGAGATGAACGATAAAAATTTTAGTACTCTTCGCACTTCACCATGAAGTAGTTGTATTCGTGGTCACAGGACGGGCATTTCTCCGGTGGCTCTCTTCCGTAGTGAATGTAGCCGCACTTCCTGCACATCCACTCCACCGGCTGTTCTTTCTTGAAAACGGTTCCTGACTTGAT
>JAWODI010000009.1:0-31015 GCA_046483365.1 Archaeoglobaceae archaeon
CATTTCGCAGGTAAACCACGGGCAGCCCCGTCTTCTCAGCAAGAGCAATTTTTGAAACAACGTCCCCGCTAAGGGACTCGACAAAACTTTTGAAAGACGAAAACCCCAGTTTCTTTTCCGAAAAAGAAGGATCAAGCCTCAAGAGGTCAATCTTGAGCTGGCTCATCAGGACCGGCCCGTCTTCCGTCCGGTTTCTTATATACCTTATCATCAGGTCCCTGCCGTAAGTGCTCTCTACATCCTGTGCCAGGTCAGAAGACAAAGATGCCTTTTCAGGTTCTCCTATTAGCTCTTCCAGGGATCTGAATTCGGCACTATTAATCTTCATCAGGCTGCCAACCGTGTGATGGAAGTCTCTATAATAGTACTAAGAACGCATTCCAACTTACTGATTTGTCTTCTAATATGGGAGGTATAGCACTTGTTGAAAGGCTAATATCAATCCCACTTTTAGGTTTGCTTTTTATAAGCCTAAGAAGAAAATTTGAGAGAAGGGTTAGGTACTAACAAAGCTTTTTGATCAGTTGTTTAAAAACATATTAAATATATTTTAATCTGTAATGCCAAAAAGAGATATAGAATGGAAGAAATTTAAAAAATAGATCTTTTAATCAGTTTTCTGGGGTAATCTTAATTAAATCCTACGCCTATTGTGAGTAAGGACAAGTATATGTCTCTATGGATGTAAATATGACACCCTTCTACCACCACTTGAATTAATTAGTATTCTTCTTTATCCAACTTATCTTTTAGTCTTTCAATTTGCCATTCTTCCAAGTGATCCCTGAGGTCAAGTAAACCCATTTCCCTGAGGTATATCTCAAGCAAATCATTGATTAAATCACTTTTTTTAATCTTCCACTGATCCAGTATATCTAAGTAAACCTTTTCAATATAGATTGAACTCTTTTTCCTGTTCCACTTTCCTGAATACTGAAGTAATTTGGTCAAACTAAGCTTTCTGATTTCTTCATTGAGTTTTTCAGTCATAAGGAATTCCTCATATCTAAAATCATCTAACTTTAACCTTTCAATATCTTCCAATCTCTTGTGCCTTACTTTTAACCTTTTGGAGAGTTACCCCCAACCGTTCGCCTATCTTCTGATACTCGCCTTCAAGTAAACCCTTTTCCCTATACTTTGGTACCATGTTAGTTGGGATCTCTCTTTCAAGCTCTTGAATAATCTTCGCTTCAAGCTCTTCATCTTTTTCTTGTTTCTGATGCTCTTGTTGTTGTTTCTGAAGTTCCTCTTCTAATTCATCTAACCTTTGTAGTATAGGCGTTATATTATCTCTTAATTTTTGGATTTCTTTTAAAGCTTTATCTGGATTGTTTGATTTATTGTTTTCCAAGTCTTCCCGTGCTAACTCCCTAAAATAGGCTGATTTATTGTAGATTCTTCTTTCTTTAAGTTCTTCTAACATTGAATTAGGAATTCTTATGGTGATAACTTCTGATTTCTCCTCATTTTTACTCATGTATTACACCCTGTATTACAAGTAATACAGAAACTAGTGGTAGTTTTCAGCGAATCCATATTGGAATGTACAGTATTGTAATTTGTATTCTCTATAGGTAATACGTAATACAATACAACATTATTACCAGGGATTCCTCGTAGACTTTTATTCTTATCTATGGAATAAAAATAAAGAAAATTCATAATTTTCTAAGCTATTGTCTTTCTATGTATTTCTTCTAATGATTCCTGATTTTGCCTTTTTGCTCTATCTTTCTTCTTTTGTAATTCCTTATCTTGTAACATTCTGTTTCCTTAACTAATTCTTTTTCTCGTTCCCCGTTAGGTAGTTCAATTTCGAACATGACGTTGAATACGGTTTTCTCTGGATTCTCGAATCGTTTAACGTAACTTTTTAAACCCATTATATCTCAACTTTTTCCAGGTAAATACGTCCATTCTCATCTTCAATTTTGAAGTTTATTAAGTCAGATGGTTCTATTGGGATTTCATCTGGTATTGTTACCATTTTTGAACCGTCTTTTGGTTTCCATACTTTTCTAATTGGATTCTTACTCATTTTTCCATCACCAAAGTGGATTTTTATGCAATCCACCAATTTGATAGAGAACATCGTTATAGTTAAGTATTCCTAATCGTGAACTCGTTCACGATGATAAGAAGAGACTCAAATATACTCAAGATTAAAGGAACATTGTATGGAAACAGAGAAGGGTTAACACATAAAGAACTTGAAAAAAAGACTGGTATAAAACCTTCAACTCTTTCCAAATGGTTGAAAAGGATGGAAGAGAATAGAGAAGTTATGAGACAAGTATATCCACAGGATAAAGCAGTTTACTATGTTTTAATTGATATCCAATTTAAGAGATACAAGAGTCTTGCAGAATGGGCAATTATTAAATCGTATTCATTAGGTATGAATTTTGACAAGAAGTACGATGATATTGATCTTTTTACTGGGATCTCATTTGGATTTGGGTATGTTCTTACCGCAATAAACCAGGCTCTCAAGGATTTATCTAAAGAAGATATTACTATCTTACATTCTCTGATGTTCAATGAAATACATAATCACTCTATCCTTTTGTTGGGCGAAGATGAAAAGTTCATTGATGAGGATGTAAAGAAGGAGATAGATGGAATACTTAATAGCGATAAGGAAGAATTAGACAAGAATATTACTTCAATGAGAGAGGAATTAAACAAAATGATAAAAGAAGAGAAGAAAAAATATTTATTTTAGTTAGAATTCATCAAGCATCTCTCCCATTGACACATTTCTTATCTTAGACACTTCTTCTATTGGGTAACGTTCAATAGGATTATATTCTGTTCCACTTCTCTCTTTTTTAATTAGGACTCTAATCATTTTTTCATCTAATCTCATTAATCTGCATCTGAAAGGTTCACTATCTTTAGGAAATAATTCTATTAAGTGGAAACCATTACTATAAAGGCTGTATTCAATAGCAACGCAAGTTAATGCTATGAACAAAACTGTGGTTAAGAATAAGCCAACCTCCCAAGATATTTTCTCATAATTAAATAAAGAATAAAAGAATAATAGTATTAATAGAGAATTAAACCAAGTTTCAGATTGCAAAATTAAATGTTGAATTCGCATACCAAAATATCCCAGTGATCTTTTAACAACCTGCTTGGATGGATCTTCATTAGTTTCCTCAGCACTGTTGTCATTATTGAAAAAGATCTCATACCAAGTCCTTTGCACCAGCCTTAAAAGATAAGAAAATACTGAATACTCTGAAACTCTCATTTTGGCTGTCTTAGAGTAGAATTCTTTGTAATCATATGAATTTTGGTTTAAACTCTCTTTTGTACCTTTGGAACTTATAACCGCAGTCGAATGATAAAAAATAAGGATAAAGGCAATCAACTTAAAGTCTAATAAGTTTAGTATCTTCTCTTGGATAAATATAGCTGTTAATAAAAACAGAACAACTGTTAACAGTCTTAAGAAAGGGTTGATCTTTATTTTAGGTATTATAATTGTTAATAAAGAAAAAAGGAGAAGTATTAAAAGCCAATAAAATATCTTTGAAGGTGTGATAGAAAAGTACTCTAACAGTATGTATAAGATAAATAGCTGAAACCCTATATACCCAATAAGAAAATGAAAACCATGGAAATAAAGAAGAAGTCTATTAGTCCTTTCTGGCGTGTGTACTGTTGAATAATAACCGAAATAAATAATTAAACCACCAATTATTGGTATTGCATACTCAGGTTTTGTTAATAAATAATTAAAAAAATCCATAATGAGTGTGGAGAAGTTGCTATAACCCATCATTAACAAACAAATATTTTTATGAAGTTACATAATTATTTTTTGACAAGTGAATAACTAATCTTTTCTGTGAAAGATGAATCTCTGCTCTGAATCCTAATCTCTAAAAAGATGTAAACAAAGTGTTATTATATTTACCTTCCTGCATCTCTGGCCGCTTTTTCAACCCATTTCCCAAGGTTCTCGTAGCCATTATCCTTTTTCCAGTTGTATGTAGGGTATAATTTCGATAAGGGTGTATCTGTTTCCTTAATAATAAGTTTGTCGAAAGGATTTTTTCCCTTTAAATCAGTGCTACCCTTTCGGTCTTTAATGTTATGTATGAAAATCCCTAATAGACCATTTCCTTTCACGTAGCTTTTTTTTATTTCAAATTCAACCCATTAAAACTATCATTTTATGACAGTTCGGGATATAATAAACAAAAAGTCTTTATCCCAGAATTGACTGAAAACTTCGTCTGATAAAGATGAATAAGGTTTTAAATCCTCTTAATATCTGTCATTGAATTTTATTTTATTATGATTAATAGACTAAGAAAGTTTTCACAGAAGTGCTAATCTTATGAGACATATATTTTCAGAAGGATGAGAAAGATGTTTTGCCAGATCTGTAGGAAATCTGTTCCTTATGGCCACCATGTTTGTAGAAAATGTTTAAGCATGAATGGGATCTCAGGTGATACCATGTATTTCCGTTTTTTTATAAACAATGCTTTAAGAATTCCTATATTGACCTTATCTTTAAGTCTATTAGAGAGTTTGGTAATATTATTAATAGGAATAGGAATAGGAAAGAAAAGCTGAACCTGGGTTCTAATAGACATTCTAATAATTTTATTAGAACTATTTTACGTTCAAACCAGGGGGGGTTAATCTGTTATTTGTTTTTCAATTTTTTGAGAGAATGTTGAAATTAAAAGAATTAGTGAACCTCCAAGAAGTGAATAAAAGCCTTTGTTGTATATGTCGGTAATTTCAATTGGTAAGTAAGAAGATACCAATCCTGGGGGATTGGATGATATCAGAATTACGTTAATACCTACAAAGACGAAAAATAGCATTCCTGCAAATAAATTGGATGAAGGGAAAACATACCCTAATATAGCTAATAATAATGCTAAAAAGAACAGGATCTGGTTAATCCCATTGTTCCCGATTAGCTGAACTAAATTGATTTCGCCTAAAAGCGAATTTCCAAAAACTGGGAATAAAAAGGAAGTAAAAATTAGGAAAAGAGCTATGGTATTCAGAGCAAAAGTTAATTGACTGGGTTTAGATACGTTCTTAGGTTTTTTTGGTTTTGAAGACTTTTCATAAGCCACCTTTTTATGAATTATCTCGAAACCTTTTTTGGTAAGTTTATATTCGCCGTTTTCGTTTTCTATGAGGTTGTTTTGCTCTAATATTTCTATTGAGTTGGTAATTTCTTTATTTGATATGGGTAAAACCTCTTGAATTTTCTCAATTCTGTTGAAATTCTCGTAAACCTTACTAAGGATCAAATAATCTATTTTATCAGGTTTCGGTGGTGGTTCACTAATATGTAAAAATGACCTTACCTTATTTGAGCCATTTTCACCTGATTTAATTTCCTTTTTAGATTCGGTGCGCAGAACTGTTCTGATCTTGTTAAAATTAGGTTTTTTAACCTTATTTTTAATAAATCTCCAAACTTTTTGGAAATGAGCATTAGTTGGTATTTTTCTTAGTTTCTGGTAAATGAAAGGAATAAATGAAACTAATATCATGGCCGAGAATATAAAAAACAATGTTTCATCTGTTAGATAAGCTGAAAACCTTACGAAATCTTCATTACGTTGAAATAAGTGTTTGGCTGTTTCTATATATATGATATAAAAGAACATGAGAGCTGTTAGACCACTCAAAAAAATCATTGCGTTTATCTTCCCTGAAAGATACCTTAAGTAGGATATTGTAACATAATTAAGCATTAAAATGCAAACTATAAGAAGAAGAATACTCTCCAATATTAAGATAAAGGGTGGGTTGGCGTAAGCTATAACATCTTTTAGAGATAACAGGAAATAGATTAGCGAAACTACAGCTATAAAAAGAGATATCATACAAGAAAAGGCCTTTATTCCTGATTTAATCGTATATACCATTTTTCCGACCCTTTTTTATTTTCTTTCGTAAAAGGGTTATAAAATAGTGTTCAAAAAACAATGATGAACCTATGTTATGTTTTGAAAGTCTCTATTAATCATAAGACTTAGGGAAATATGCTTGCGGTTAGAAAAATGCTGAATAGAAAATTTAATTTATGGCATTTTTTATAATAGGCATACAGTTTCAGGGGGTGTTTGTATTTAAAAAAGATGATGTTACCCTTACTGTCAAAGAAGCCTTTTTTCGTGATGTTGGTAGAGGAATTGCAAGGATAGATCCAGAAGTAATGAGCAACTTAAATCTTGAAGATGGCAATATAATTGAGATTACAGGGATTAAGAGTGTACCGGGAATTGCTTGGTCGAGCTACCCTGAAGATAAAGGCACTAAGATAATTAGAATTGATGGAGGATTTAGGGACAATGCAAGAACAAGTATTGATGGAAAAGTCGTAATAAGAAGAGCTGACGCTAATAAGGCAGAGAAGATTAAATTAGCTCCTTCAGAACCAGTTAGGTTATTAGGCGGAAAATCTTACATGTTAAAGCTTTTGGAAGGAAGGCCATTAAAAACAGGCCAAAAAATTAGAGTTGAGGTATTTGGCCATACACTCACCTTCAATGTTGTCAGTACCAAACCTTCTGGAGTTGTGGTTGTTAGTAGGAACACTGATATAGAATTAAAGGAGCAACCAGAAGAAGTTGAGGAAGAATCAGAGGGTATCGCAAAAATTGCGCATCTTCACCACACAAAATCTTATGCGGACATCGGTGGGTTGTCAGAAGCAGTTAACTCTTTAAGAGAAATAATTGAAATCTCTATAATTTATCCTAAAATATCGCAGAAACTCAACATAGACATAGAACCTCCAAGAGGTGTATTATTGCATGGTCTATCTGGTACTGGAAAGACATTAACTATGAAGGCTATTGCCAATGAGCTTGATATTTTTATTTTGGCTTTTAGTGCTCCTGAAATTATGAGTAGATATGTGGGGGAAACAGAACTTAGACTAAGAGAAACATTTGAAGAAGCAAAGAATTATGCTCCTACTATAATATACATAAGTGAGTTTGAAGCATTAGCTCCGAGGAGAGAAGATGCTGGTGAATTAGAAAGAAGGATTGTATCACAACTAATGTCGATAATGGACGAGATCGAGAATGGCGAAAATATTATTCTTATTGCTGAAACGAACAAACCTGATTTAATTGAACCTGCTTTATTAAGGCCAGGAAGGATTGAGAATTACATATACTTTCCCATGCCTAATAAAGAGGAAAGAGAGGAAATATTCAGAACCCAACTTAAGGGAATGCCCCTTGATGAAGGTTTGGATATAGAAGAACTTGCAAATAAAACGGAAAACTATACTGGAGCAGGTATTAAGGCTATTTGTAGAAAAGCGGGGATCTTAGCTTTAAAGAGAGCAACTTTTCAAGAAGGCCTGAAGTCACTCTCGGAGTTTAATAAACTTGGAGAAATACCAATAAGTAACCTTAAATTAACAATGAAAGATTTTGAAGATTCTATCAGGTCAATTAAAACTTGTTTCACAGAAGAAGAGATCCAAAGATATCAGGAAATGGCCGAAGGTTTAAGGATATTGAACTAACGAGTTATTTTGAGGGAGTTTTGATGGAGACTCTTCAAGTAATGGTGTTATTTGTTGCCTTAATCGTTATTGGGGTTTTCGTTCTTTTGATAGGTAAGACTGGAGGAACAAGTAAAGCGAGATATGAGAAAAGAAAGTATACTGGCGAAAAAAAGGATAGGTTTGGAGCAGAAGCTGGGGGAAAAGTATTTTGTCTTCATGACTGGAAAAAACCTAAAACCAGTTTTCTTTGGAGTTCTAATGTTATAGAGTATAGATATGTTTGTAAGAAATGCGGTAAAGTTAAAATAGAGAACAAACCAAGAAAGGGAGACTGACAAAATTATTTATTGGGATAGTATATGTAATCATGCTTAAGAAGAGGTGTTAGATGAATAGTCCACCAGAGGAGAATGAAAAACCTGAAGAAGGCCACGGGACAGATAATGAAGCTAATGAAAACACTTTCCCTGAAGATAACGCACAAAACACGTTAATCCAAACTTTAAGAAACTACACATCGGTTATTCCAATGTTTTCATCTTTTTTTATCGCTGGAGCTTTTTTGGTTCAAACTCAGCTTAATAGTATAGCTCCTTATCTTTTTTTGCTGGGTTTATCGGTTATGGCTGGGTAATATCTGATTCCTATCTAAAAATTTCCTTAAAATCTGGAAGAACTAAATCTTCTCATTTCTGGAGGTTTATTTCAAATATCTTCTTATCACTCTTGCTTGTTGATCTCTTCATCTTTTTTGTATTGATGGTAGTTTCAACAATATTCAGACAAACAATTTTTTCAAATCCCTTCTTATTGATTTCAGCTGTTTTCGTTCTTTACATATTAGTAGGCCTTATTTTTGCCAACATTGCTTTTGGGAAACAAATAGAAGATTTCATTAAACAGATAAGCGTTAAATTGTATTACGTATTGAATATACTCATATTTTTGTTATTTTTACTAATAGTGTTCTATTACCTACCAGAAAGCGCTCAGGAACAACTGAAAGCGTTGTTTAACATAATTTAACTATTAAATGGCTTTCGAATAAAGTTAGACTCTTTACCCACTAAGCAAATAAAAAAGTAAATCTAAAGATAATTAGTCAAGAATAAAAAACTGTGGTTTACCTTGGTGTTCTCATTTTTCACTAACTCCTTCTTCAGTTCTGGAAGAATCTGTGGATAAGTTCTTTTAGCCTTCTTCAAAAGCTTCAGATAATGCTTTTGTAAAACATTCTGTGGTGTTTTCCCTGTTATGAAGTTAATGATTTTTTCATCAATTTCCAGATCATCCAGAAAACTGGAATACCATTTCCTGATTTGGCTGGCATTAACGTAACCTTTTGAAAGATCCCTGGCTGATTTATAAGCATTGTAGTTTATCTTCATTGGCCTAAGATCTAAAGCCACTTCAATTGGCATGAAGGCCACAACTTCCCTTTTAGTTACCTCAGCTTCAGCCTTCTTTGAACCAATCCGCTTATACATGGACAACAAATCATAATAAGCAAAACCCTGATCATCAAAAACATGCAATTCGCTTTCATTGAAGTTGTTGAGTATGTCCACAGCTTCCTGAAGCCTTAACCCACTATAAACCATTATGTTCAACAACATGGACCTTATTTCATCATCCTGAACCTGTTCCCTGGCCTGAATAATGTTCCCTGTTTCTGTGAAGGCTGATTCCCCTGTTCTGATCCCTGATCTTTGGATCTTAACAATAGCCTTAAAATCTATTAACTGGCTTTCTGTTCTTTTACCTGTTTGAATCAGGAACCTGAAGAAATCCCTTAAACCAATTCTCAAAGTCTTTGTTTCATCAGCCTTCAAAACCCCATACAATTGATGAGTATGGCTTATCTTAGGATTCACCTTCTGAAACACCTGATCCAACTTATTAATCAGACTCCTGGCCATTGAAAGCTGTTCATCATCCTTCATCCACTTAAAGAATTCATCCCTGTGAACAGGATAATCAATCAAAGCCTCACCATCATCCCCAGGAGAATTCCCAGGAGAATTGTTCTTAGGAGAATTCAAGGGAGAAGAATCAAAGCATGACTCATAATCAAGAGGTCCGGGGTTCAAACCCCCGCTTCGGCATAAATTTCCGTTCTTGTTCGAATTCTGGCTTTCTCTGTTTATTTCTCTACCTTGAATTCTAATTCTTATTTTTCTGATCTCTATTTCAAACAGTTCCGGATTTTTCTTCATACTCCACATTTCATATAATTTTATATCAATATTTTAGTGACCAATCCTATTAATACCGAATAGGTAACATTGGCCATTGTCCCGGCCAGATAATAAAGAGAGTTACTGCTTATGTCTTCTTTGCGGACAATAGTTTTTGCTGCGAACAGTATGGCCAGTGCAGTGTAGGCGTTAAGAAGGATGAGAGTTACAACCAGAATATTTTCGCATTTTCCTACAATAAAACCAGTGTCAAGCACGTCCTTGCTTATCATCTTATTTATGCTTTCTTTTGTGCCATGTTTAAGGAAGCATTGACTACTAATCCACTGGTGAGGAGCAGCCAGCAATATCCAGCCACCACAATTGCAAGCTCCATCCAGGTTAAGTTCTCAATCACTTTAAGTCACCTCTATGCTCTCCTTTTTGGGCGTAGTTGTTTATGATATAGTTTAATTTCTCTTCAATGATCTTAATTTCGCTCCACATTAATCGACTGAGTGTTTTAGATATTGATTGTTGTGTTATGTTCAAGTTCTTTGCCGTCTCATATTGATTTCCAGTTTTTTCATAATCTTGGACTATTTGATGCTGTCTTTGTGTCCAATCTTTCTTTAGCAGTAATATCAAGTTGATCTGGTTGCTTATTGCTGTATCAATAACAGTATCACCGACCATCATATCAAACATTAGGTTTGATTTTTTGAGGTCTCCCATAATCTCTGACGCTTTATAAAACGCTGGGCCATCCATCTTTGCCGTATCTCTAGTATTTAGAGCTGTATCTAAATGATCAAAAACTAAGACAAAACGCATTAGCTGGGGATGTATTTCTGACTGTATTGTACTAATGATGTGGAAAATGTTGGACATGTAGAGCAGTACGCCTCCAATCTCATCCTTTCCTTTTAAAATCTTCAATTCAGCGTATAAATCTTCTAAGTAATCGGAATTGACTTTTTCGCATGCAGATATAAGTTTTTTCTGGAAATTCTCTTTTTCTCTTATTTTCCTGGAAGCTACTACATCTCCTAACAAGACAAAAAGTTTGTCTCTCATAATACTTCTTAGCCACTCCCCATATAAAAAACAACCTCTTAATGTTGTTTATTGTTAAGACAATTTATTTAAGTTGTTAACCCGGGAAATGGCAGTATGAAAGTGTCATTTTATCATTCAGTCTTAACTTGAAATGAAATAACTACGTTACCGAGAACTAATTATACAGGTTTGTTACACCAATGAGGACTCTCTTTCCGGTGATTATTGCTCTAAACCAGTGGGCCACTGCAATGACTCAGGGCAGTGTCAGTCAAAACCGAGTGGTTGTACTTGCTTGTATGACCCGGTTTGTGGCTGTGACGGAATAACTTATAGTAATTATTGTTGTGCAGCAGCTGAAGACCAAAAACATTTTTCGACACGATAGCATGGGCTAATCATTACAATTATAAAGGAAAAGTTTATAATGATTTATAAGCAAATATATATTGCCAGGGTGGTAGTATAGGCAATACAATTAATATTCCCGCCGTCGCCGTCGTGCTATACCTATTTTTCCATCCTGGCACACATTTTAATTCAAATTTGGGCTATATAGATATGGATTATTTGAAAATTATCTATAATCAAAAGGTGAGATCTGAATTAGTTGAGTCTGAACTGCCAGTGAGCAGCAGAATAAGAATGGTTAGCCATGAACAGTAGCATGAATAAGTGTTTCTGTGGGATCGATGTGGGTTTAAGGGAGAGTCATGCTGCCATAATGGAGAACAGGAAAGTTGTTTCCATCTTCAAGGTAGAAGCTGACCAACTGAGCGATTTGTCTCCTTGCTTTGCAGCGGGTATTGACGCTCCTCTGTCCCTCCCCCAAGAAGGAACTTTGAGAGAGTGTGAGAGGGATCTGATCAAAATGGGCATCAGATTATTTCCATCGGGAGCTGATTTCTTCAAGAAAGTGGCGGAAAAGGGTATGCAGTTCTCCACAGCTTTAGAGGCTGAGGAGGGGATCGAGGTCTTTGAGGTTTATCCTTATGCCACACGATCTATCCTCAAGATTGCTCCTAACTCAAAAAAACGGGAGAAGGGCGGCAGAGCCGCAATCGTTACAGATTTGAACAGATATACAGAAATTAAAGAAGATCTAAACCACAATGAAATCGATGCGGTTATAGCCGCCCTAACGGTCTCTCTTTATTATGAGGGTCACGGCAGGATTCTGGAGGGCGCTGATGGCTCGTTATTGATACCGGATTGAGTGCTGAGTGCTATCTGGTCCAGTTTTTCTGGATTTACCTCGTTTATGTTCGCTCTCACCCTTCTTTCCTGGGAAAATCGCTTAGCCGATACCACGAGCTCACACGTATGGGGACATCCTTTTCTCAATAGCCCTCTTTGCTGGCAAGAGTCACTGTTACTGCAGGAAATGATCCTTACTCTCTTTTCAAAAGAATTGATAGAAGCAATGGCCTGTGTGTTGGACATTGATATCGATACACATTTGGGAACCACATTTTCAGACATGTTATCACCTAAATGGTAACAATTATTGTAGTAGTAATCATACTTAAATTTTACCCACTAGATAAAAATTAGAAGTTCAATATTATCTCCAAACTGTATTATGTTATATTTTAAACTATATAAATCTTTTATCTCTGTTTATCATAAATCTTAAATAACTTTCTTAATTTGGTGTTAGAGTGATAAACGAGCCTTTATGGTTTTTGCTGGTTCTAATAAACTTTCTGGGAATAACCTTAGCTTATAGGTTCTTTGGCAGATACGGATTGTATGCATGGATAGCTATGGCTGTAATCCTGGCGAACATCCAGGTCATGAAGACCATCAGCTTCTTCGGATTTGTTACCGCTATGGGAAACATAATCTACGGAACAACATTTCTGGCAACAGATATACTGGTAGAGAACCACGGCAAGGAAGCGGCGAGAAAAGGTGTGCTGATAGGCTTATTCGTCCTGATATTCACTACATTAATAATGCAGGTCAGCCTGATGTTCGAACCCCACTCCAGCGACACTCTCAGCCCTGCACTTGAACAGGTCTTCAGTGTGCTTCCCAGGATCACTTTTGCCAGCATTGCAGCTTATCTTGTGGCTCAAATGCATGACATATGGGCATTCGACTTCTGGAAGAGGAGGGCAAAGGGTAGGCACCTTTGGCTGAGGAACAATCTATCGACCACTGTCTCCCAACTCCTGGATAATTTCGTGTTCACCTGGATAGCATTCGTTGGCTTCGGGGTTATTTGGAACATGGTGTTCTCCTGGGAAGTAGTGGTACAGATATTCATCACGTCATACGTAATGAAACTTATTGTTTCAGTAATGGACACTCCCTTTATCTACCTCAGCACCAGAATGAAGGAAAGAGCTTGACAGAGCCTGATGGTCAAGTCATTAGCAGGTCAGTAGCCTAACCATTCTTTCTTCAACTCCTGGAAGTATCCCTTATTTATGGAATCCCTTATTTTCTCCATCAGGCGGAGAAGGAAATTGACGTTGTGGTAAGAGCTCAACCTGAAGTAGGTCAGCTCTTCTGCATTGAACAGGTGCCTCAGGTAGCCTCGAGAATAATTGTGGCACACAAAACAGTTGCAGCTCCTGTCAATGGGTTTCTCATCTTCTTTGAATTGAGCGTTCCTGATGTTTATCCTGAACTTGTTCTCTGAGCTACCCCCCTCCTCAGGAGACACGTATAAGTGCCCTCTTCTGGCCCATCGGGTGGGAGCCACGCAGTCGAACATATCGATACCTCTCTCCACGGAATTGAATATATCTTCCACGGCACCTATCCCCAGCAGGTGGCGGGGCTTCTCTTCCGGCAGGTGGGGGATGACCCACTCCAGAATGTTGTGCATGTCCGTCTTGCTCTTACCCAGAGAGCCCCCCACTCCAATACCGGCGAAATCTTTCTGAGCCACGAATTGAGCAGATCTCTCTCTCAGATCCCTGTATTCTCCTCCCTGAACAATACCGAAGAGGTCCTGCTCTCTGTTGTAAGACTCCAGACACTCTTCTTCCCACCTGTGGGTCCTCTCCAGTGCTTCTGCAGTGTACTCCTTGTCCGAGAGAGGGGATGTACACTCGTCAAAGGCAAATATTATGTCAGAATCCAAATTGGACTGGATCTCCATGGATTTCTGGGGCGTAAGCCTCACGATCTCCCCAGTAAGGGGATTCTTGAAGGTGACTCCGTCCTCTTCCACTTTAGCCCACTTGTTCCCCTTCTTGGAGGCCTTTGTCATCTCTTCTACATTCATTCCTTCCAGGAATATGTTATCGGCGATCTTGCCCACTCCATGCTCCATTCCGTAGCCCAGAGAGAACACCTGGAACCCACCGGAGTCGGTTATTATGGGCTTATCAAAGTTCATGAACTTATGTAAACCGCCCATCCTCTTAACGAGGTCATCACCCGGTCTCAGATACAGGTGGTAGGTGTTGGCGAACACTACCTCCACACCCATGCTCTCCAGGTCACTGCCGTCCAGAGCCCTTACTGCTCCTGAGGTGGCAACAGGAATGAAAGCAGGCACATTAAAGCTGCCGCTTCTGGTCTCTACAACACCGGTCCGGGCAATACCATCTTTTTCATATATTTTGAAGTTCATGTTATTTTATCTGAAAACGTGTTTGTTGTCTACGTTCATCCTTACCAGCGGTTTGGATATGTGCCTTCTCGCCACCGGGGGCACCTCGTAAAAACCCTCTTCTATGTCCCTGTTTAATCTGGAGGTAGTTCTATGGGACGTACTGGTCTTGCAATTCTTACATCTGAAGCCCTGCCCTCTGCCTGCTGACTCCATTTTCTTTCCGCACAGAGGACACGAGGGATTCTCTTCTATGGTTATCTCCGCTGGTTTTAAACTTATTTTCTCCAGGTTTATGGTATCCTTCTTCATGGAACCGTAGACCACCAATCTATCGCCCACCAACAGCTTTTCAATTACTTCCCTGAACTGTTTTGTCGGTTCAAAAGCCGCACAATTGATCACACCAAATCTGGTCTCCATAAAAAAGAACACATGTCCTCCTTTTTCTATATAGGGTCTATTGACCACTTCTCCTCTCAACCTGTAGGAGTGATAGTTCTTTAGCTCCTGAAGCCCCTCTTCCCTGATCAAATGCATATCCGTACCCTGATTGGTTACAAAGGTCATCTCCTTATCTATCGGTTCGGTTTTAACAGTTTCGAACGCTTGCTGTATGGAAGAAATGTTGTCCCCTCTTATTCCGAAAAGGACCGGGTCGGGCGAGTTGGGAACGGAAACCACTACTTTATTGTGGTGGTCCACGGTATCCCAGGTGTGAGGGTAGGTCAGTGAGTCTGTTTGATAAAAAGATGCTTCTTCAACTTCTCTTTGCAGATCGAACCGGTCAGGGGATCTGTATGCCAGTCTTTCCAGAGTGAAATCACTTAAATGAACTCCCACAGCGGCCAGAGCCCCTATCAAACCTCTTCCCGACTTGTACCTCAGGTGCTTGATACTGAATTTTTTGATTATGGAGTCTGCCTCATCAATGGTGGCTATGCTCTTCAAGACCTGGTTGGAGAATTTGAATAGAGCAGAAGTTAATTTATCATCTTCTGGGTTGGCGAACACTACCCCTGGATTTGTTTTCTCGTGGTGCATTTGTGAATTTTTCTGGATCATGCGGTCCGCAACATCCATTGCAGTATCCAATTCGCCATCGATGAGGAAAGAAACCGCACCGTTGCCCCGAGTCTTAAAAGGGATCGTAGGATTGAGCCTGACGAGCCGGGGGAACCCCTTTAATTCGAAACCCTCTCTTTCAAGCTCTTCAATCATTAATAAAGCCAGGTAAGTGGTACACATACCCTGAGGTGAATCCGTGTCGTCCAGTCCCACCCAGATTTCCATTGATACGGGTAAGATACTTTTCAATTAAAATAGATTCTCTATCTAAATCAACTCCTTCAAGGTAGAACGAAGATTACGAAGATTATTATGAGGAATGCCCAGAAAGAAACTATTTTAAATGTTTAGCCGATAACGAAGGTGAGGGGTGAATAATTATGGGATTGACCATCTGCGAAAAAAATGGTATTATGAAGGAAATGGACCATGAATGCTGGGTCTGTGAATTGAATGTCACCAGCGGAGGTCATTGCTACCCATGGCGTGACCTCAAAGCAGAAAGCGAAGCCGAGTATTAGATCACTAAAGTACCAAAGCACTGGAATACTAAACTAATAAAATACCAAAAAGTGCAAAGGTACAATAAGCGATCAATTTAATTAGAGGCCCTTATAACTCTGGTAGCCGTGGTATAATAAGTCGGTAATGTCTCCGGGTAATTTCAATTCTTTTATCTTTTTATAAGTGTTCGTCTTCTTGAAATTGAACTCGAAGAAGCTAACGTCAGTGTTTACTGTATCTATAACTGCAAAGTGAGGGCCACCGTCCCTCGTGGGTTTCAGACCGGCACTTCCGGGACATATGATTTTTCCATATCTGGTCTCTGCCACATAGTGCGATCTCCCTCCCACCAACACAACCTCATACTTTTTTAAAGGCTCCAAAAAGCTTTGATAGTATGATCCAGGCATTTTAGCCTTCAACTCTCCCTGTTCGAATACACCAGGTTCCTCAACCTGCTTGAATATGTCGCCGTAAACAAAGAAGAACTCGTTCTCCCCAAATTTCTCCGTAACGTAGGAGGGCACATAATGAAGCCAGTTCCGGCCCTCCTTTCCGATCACATCCCTGTTCCATTCCACCATGTCAACTACAAATTGAGGCAGCACGTCTTTTAATTCATTTAAAGAACTCTCATCCAGTTCATGATATGTGGAGATCAAATGGTCATATTTTCCTTTCACGGGGACCAAATAATCGGACTTTTCGATCCTCTCATAAACTCCTCTGGGATAAGGCATGAAACCCAGAACCCCCACAATGTAAATACGTTCGATCTCTCTCCCATGCTCTTTTAGACTTTGTAATTCAGATATGATACTCTCCAGAGCAGGTAAATTCCCGTGTAGATTGGAAACAACAGCAATTTGCATCTAATCCCCCTTTAAAACCCATATAATTGATGTGTTCTTATGTATTTACATTCAATTGATTATAAAGTTTTTGACAATTAATGAGGAATAAATTTATATTTTTCAAAGTTAGAACTAACAGCATGTTGGACATCCTGATCTTAATCATTGCCCTGCTTATTCTTATCCTGTTCTCCGGGTTCTTCCTGTGGGCGGGTTTGAGGCTGATCGGAAAGAAGAGAGGAATCTTTGAATCAGGTGTGGCGAATCTGCTGGCAGGATTTATCGCTTACGGGGTTATCGTGATCATCGTTATCTTCCTCCAATTACCTTTGGTGGCCATACTGTTCCCCATAATCGGTTACCTGGCATATCTATACGGTTTAAAGCTTCTGCTCAACATCAGCCTTCTGGAAGCATTTATAGCGTCAATACTTGCCTCTATCGTGTTCATCGTTCTCGCCGTACTGCTGTCCCTGGTGGCCGGTATATGGCTGTTCGAGTTCACTCCTGTACATTCTCCTGGCGCATCTCCCATACATTTCTGATCATTCATCCGCTCACTTGATGAAAATCACTTGATGAAAAGAGATCAGTACTTGTATGAGAGGCCATTGGGAACATTGGCACTCGAGCAGCTAACCGGATTACTCCCTACTCCACCCAATGATCGCTTGCTACTGATATTGTAGTGCAAAGCCAAGTGTTGAGGGTCATTTAGCTAGAGTTAGTTTTTTGAAGAGAATGCAGGACTATTATAGTGGTTTACAATCCTTTGAGATAATGAAAACTAAAACTTTTATAATTTAATAGCCACAAATTTTACTGGGGATAGAAAATGAAGTTTGTTATATTGTCCAGACTTACAGAAAATGGTGCCAACACCGTCAAGAAAAGACCTAACAGGATAAAGGAGGTCAATGAAGAGCTCAACAACTATGGGGTTAAGGTCCTTGACCAGTACGCCCTTTTGGGGAACTATGACTTCGTTTCTGTCGTGGAGGCAGAAAGCAACAAGCAGGTCATGAACGCTATGCTGGAGCTTACCTCCAGAGGGACCATAGAAACCACCACCATGCCCGCTATACCTGTTGACGAGCTTAGTGGGTAATTGGGTAATAATACACCTTTGAGTAATAATAAGTGAACGTTTAACTTACTTTTTCACTACTTTTTTAAATCAGTTATGTGGACTAAAGAAATTATTTCCTCTTTTGATCCGATTGCTTACAATCAAGCTCTTATATTGTGAATAGTGGAACACAAAACAGATTTGAATTGAATTTTAAAAAAAACTATATCGTTTTATTGTGTTTTAAGTTAAATGGCTAAAAGAAAAAAGAAGGATATGAAAAAAGAGCTGGAAGAAAAGAAAGCCAGAAGGGACGTCTTAAAATTTGTTCTGTCCTTCATAGCCATTTCAATATTGTTGTTCTCTATTTATTATCTCCTTAAAGATACTTTTCTAGTTTCAGGGTTAAGAAATTCGACTGCCCTCATATCAGGGACCATCTTATCATTCCTGGGTTTTGAGGTAGCTGTAAAAGGGGCAGTCGTCTCTCTCGATGGTTTCTCCATGAAAATAATAGATGAATGTACAGCAATATTCTCATCCATAATTTATGTTTCCTGTGTGTCTGCATACCCCACTACCATAAAGAACAAGGGTTTAGGAGTTATCGCAGGCGTACCCCTTCTTTATGTGATCGACATGCTACGTCTACTTGTTCTGGGCGCAGTAGGAGTTAACAGCCCGTCCCTTTTCGAGTTCTTTCACGTTTACTTCTGGCAGGGGACCTTCATAGTGTTCGTTATTATCGTCTTTCTGGCGTGGCTGAGGCTGATCAAAGATGAAAACAAATAAGACGAACAAGACGAATAAGACGAAGACGAATAAGATGTTCTCGAATCTAAAGGAGAAGGATAAGCAGCTCATCCTGTTTGTGACCAAGTTCTTCGTTGCTGCTGCGGTGTTCCTCTTCATATGGGTGTATGTGGGAGTGTATTATCAGGAGGTTGTGTTAGCCTTATCTAAACCTATTATTTTCCTGATGGGTTATACAGGTCAACAGGTATCTGCATTGAACTTGACCAACACTCACCTGTATAATTTTAATCTGGTGTCATTTCTTTCCTTGGCCGTGGCAACCCCCCTGGTCCTTAGAGAGAGGATGAAGATGCTTGTCACCGGTCTCGTCTTAATGCTGACGGTGCATATCATCGATCTGGTGGTCCATTTCCCTGCATACTTTAACAACGAAATAGCTTTGTTCATTCTGGATGCAGTAGGCGTAATCGGTTTAGCAGTGCCTCTTGCGGTATGGTTTTTCTTTTCCTACAGAAAAGTCCCTTTCTTGTGGTTTTAAAACCACACAACAGTTGTTCAAAAAGAAGAATAATTAAAAAAAAGGAATAGGAGAAAGCTTAGCTTAGTTCGTTCTTCATAACCGATTATGGGTTCTTAATCCATAAATAATGGTATGAAACATTGATCAGAGTTGTTCTTTAGTAAAATAGATTAGAAACATTTTTTAGAAAATTCACCTTGTCAATGCCCCTTGTTCTATGATAGAACGATAGATTGTGGTTATCTGAAATCTTTAGCTAACACTGAGAAAAGGATCTAGAGCTGAAAGACTAAAGCAGTTAAAGATCAATAAGGTTGATCAAAACGATCGAAATGACTGTGATCTAAGTCAATCTTTAGTCTTTAATCTTCAGTCTTTTGCCAATTTTTTTATACTGTCTTCTACCCCATCTACCATGGTCTCACAGGATGAAATATGGGTGGAAAAATACAGGCCAAGAACCCTCTCTGAGGTAGTGGGGCAGGAAGTAGCGATCCAAAGGCTGCAGAATTATGTTAAGGATAATAATATTCCTCATCTCTTATTTGCTGGTCCTCCTGGCACGGGAAAGACCGCTTCTGCTATAGCTCTGGTCAAGGACCTTTTTGGTGAGGACTGGCGGGAGAACTTCATTGAGATGAACGCCAGTGATGAGAGAGGTATTGATGTGGTCCGTCATAAGATAAAGGATTTTGCTCGCACATCCCCCATCAACGCTCCCTTTAAGGTCATCTTTCTGGATGAGGCGGATGCTTTAACTCCCGACGCGCAGGCAGCACTGAGGAGGACCATGGAGATGTACTCCCGTATTTGCCGGTTCATTCTCAGCTGCAACTACGTGTCCAGAATAATTGAGCCCATTCAGAGCAGGTGCGCTGTGTTCAAGTTCGGTCCAGTGTCCAACGATGCTATGAAGGAGAGGATCATGGAGATCGCTCAAAAGGAAGAGGTGGATATAACTGATGACGGAGTGGATGCCATACTCTATACATCCGGCGGAGACTTTAGAAAGGCCATCAACGCCCTTCAAGGTGCATCGGCCCTAGGGCAGGTGAATGCTGAAGCCATCTACCAGATAACCGCCACAGCCCACCCAGAAGAGCTGCAGGAGCTGTTAAAGACCACTTTGGAGGGAGAGTTCGTGGAAGCCAGACGCAAGCTGGATTCCCTGATGATAGACTACGGAATGTCCGGGGAAGACGTCATCTTCCAGCTGTTCAGGCAAATACTATCCTCTGGACTGGACGAGAAGACCAAAGCCAGACTGGTCGACAAGCTGGGAGAAATAGACTACAGACTCACCGAAGGAGCCCACGAGAGAATACAACTTAACGCCTTCCTGGCATACCTCTCCCTGCTGAGCAAAAAGAAAAAGGAAGCTGATCGCCAGCAATAAGATAGCTAATTCAATTCAATCTACAACATCGAAGTGGATGATGGTTATCAACTCGTTCTCATTCAGTTCACCATAAATGTTGGTGAGGGTGGTCATCAGCTCTTCCAGGTTGTGGAAGCCATCCAGTAATGCGTCATCGTCGGTAAGCTCGTCTGCCCTCTTGACTATCACTTTGGTTATCTTTGCCTGAGCGAATACTTCTCCATTAGCCACCAGATCGGCAATGTTTCCTGTGTCCTTTCCTTTCTTTAGCAAGTTGAGCTTTATACCCTTCCTTATGGTGGTCTTCTTCTCCCCCTTGAGTATGGGCTCCACATACTGTCTATCGAAGTTTATCTCCATACCCGCATTTTCCGCATCACCCATCTAATCCACCTCCTGCTCATATTGGCTCAATTCTTCCCGGATCTTTCTCACCGCACTCTGAAGGACTTCGTATCTGTTATCTACTTCTTTCCACATCCTGTGTTGAAGGCATTTTCCCACCGCTACCTCTGTCTCCTCTTCGGTCAATGATACTCTGTTGGCTCGGGAGTAGTGGTATTTGACCAATGGCCGGACAATATCGGAGACATACTCGAATAGACTCGCTCCTTCCAGATACTTCTCCAGCCTCTTCGTATCTCCCTCACCTATGATGGGTTGGGGAACAGGAGCATCCCTGGTGAGTGGTTCAAGTAGAGCTGAACCTATTCTGGTGTCAATATCTTTCAGCTCATCGCCCAGATACTCTATGAGCCTTCTGGTAAAATGGGAGTTGACCTCCCTCACCTTGTGGTCCAGATCCTCTTCAAGGGCTTTCAGCATCACTACAGTGTGCTCTCCCGAAGTCTCCTTGCGGTGGGGGGTTATGTGGATGGGAAGGAAGCCGTTCTTGTTCCAGAACTTGATCAATCCCAAGGAGATGCCGAAACCGGAGCCCACCCAATCCATCTCTTTCTCGGCCCATCCCACTGCCTTCTGGAGGGCAAAGCTGCCCACTCCCATGTTGTTCACGGCTGGATGGGTGGCTATCCTCACCACTCTGGCTCCTGTCAACCTCGGAAATTTATAAATCCAGTGGTGCTTCAATACCACGTCAGGGATGATCTGCCCCCTGGGTTTGAAACCCTCCGCCATGCGGTCAATAGTCTCCTGGTCTATCCCTCCTTCGATTGCCACATGCAGGGAGCAAATGGTCTTGCCATTCACCAATACACGGAAGGGGACATGGTTATGGAGGTTGGCCAGAACGACAAGGTCCGAGGGCTTGTTCCGGTAGTGTGCCAGCACGTAGATCCCGAAAAAGTCTCTCAGCTGTCTATCATCTTCCATTAACTTGTCTTTATCCACTACTTCGAACTCTATCTCTCCCTGCCTGATCTTCTCCATATCGTCCTCTGTCAATTCAGCGGGCCGGGCATCCAGAAGGAGAACATCGTAGAGCCATCTCTCCACAGGATCGTTCTCTCCGTAACGGATCGGCTCTTCCAGATGGATCTTCTGGAGCTCCATGTCCTCTCTTTCCAGCTTACCCAAAAATCTGTATATGCCCCTTCCTGCACCCTCATATCCGTGTATGGTGGAGGAGAAGACAGTGTATCTCTTATCAGAGGTTATCTTCTCCAGGACCAGAGGATCAATACCCGCAGCTTCGTCCACCAGTATGATGTCCGCATAATCCTTATCGATCAATGCTCTGCGGGGAATGGCGTACTCCACTCTGGCGAACTTGCTGGTCAGGACAGTAGTCAGTTTCCTGCCCTTGGTCTTGAACTCCCCCATCCCCTGCCGCAGCAGGGATTTCTTCAGGAAATCAAAATAGGTTTGAATGGATTCGGGTCTGGGAGCAACCAACATCACTCTGACGGGTCTTTTGAGCACCCTGTTCATTCTGGATATAATGTAGGGGGTCACGATTCCCAGTATGGCCGTCTTGCCCCTCCCCCTGTTGGCAGTGATTACCACTGACTTCTTCTCCTCTTTTCTATCAAAAAAAGTCTCAAAAAGCTTCAGAACCCGCACCTGGTCCTGCGTAGCGCACAGCTTGTAGAGCTTCTTCTTTATATCTTCTTCCTCCTGTGGTAAGTGTATTATTTCCTTAGCCTTCTCCGGTTCTCCGGGGGTGTATGTCTTCTTTATCTCGTCAGCTTCAACGTCATAAACTATTATTCCCTTCGATTCCAGTGTTCTGGAGATGAATCGACGGTTGAACCTTGGTGTCAGGTTGGACAGGTCTGCCAGATCCTCGTCCCACTTTCCTACGAAATCATACCACTCTTCCACACGAGGAGAGATCAGGATGATCGCGCCTCCCCCACTGACCGTCTCCACCAAAATACCCAGGTCATTGGGATTGATGCCCTGGGTCAAGTCGAGGATAAGAGAAGAATAGGTTTCGCCCAGAACCCGGGAGCAGTCACTATAGTGGATGAACTCTCCTCTAAGATCCTGAGCTTGAGCTGTTTCTATAAAGTGGGTTCTTCCGGCGATAAGGGTGTTCTCCGGACTTACTTGATCGATCAAACTGTTCACGGTGGTGAATAGCGTTTCATCCAGTTGAGACGTTCCCAACATGATGATGAAACGGTGATTTTTGTCTTGTGAATTTTTCAATGCTTTTTGGGTTTCCTGAAGAAGCTCCTCCATCATCCATCCTTTTACTGGTTTGAATTAAAATATTTTTACTCCCCAGGAGCGCCAGTGTAATTTGTTGCATGACATCTGCCACGGTAGCGCCTTCTTGCTCACCTCAGCTCCTTGAGTCCAATCCCAACTTAACTGAATTCTAATCAAAAGACTTAAAAAACTGATGGATTAGTGCTGAGAGATGCAGGATATTGACGAATTTGTGGAGAATGCCATCAAGGAAGTAAAACATAAAATTGATGGCGGCAAGGCTGTAATCGCCCTTTCGGGAGGTGTTGACAGCTCTGTATGTACCAAAATATCTTATGAGGCTATTGGCGATAATTTAATCCCTGTTTACGTGGACACCGGACTGATGAGAGAGGGGGAGACGGAGCAGATCAGAGAGACGTTCAAGGACATGAACCTCCTTTTTATTGATGCTAAAGATAAATTCTTTGAAGCTCTGGGGGGGGTAACTGACCCGGAGGAAAAAAGAAAGATCGTGGGCGGGCTTTTTGTGGATATTTTTGAAGAAGTAGCTGAAGAGAACCAGGCAGAGTATCTCATTCAGGGGACCATATACCCCGATGTTATCGAGAGTATGGGAGGCATCAAGAGCCACCACAATGTGGGGGGCATGCCACTGGAATACAAGTTCAAGGACATTGTTGAGCCCCTGAGAGAGCTATACAAGGATGAAGTAAGGGAGGTCGCCAAGCACATCAATCTCCCCGAGGAAATAGCTGAAAGAATGCCTTTCCCCGGACCTGGACTGGCAGTAAGGGTGGTGGGTGAAGTGACCCCCGAAAAGGTCAAGGCTGTCAAGAGGGCCACAAAGATAGTGGAGGAAGAGCTGGAGTACTACGACAAATGGCAGTGCTTTGCCGCTCTAGTTGGTAGAGCTACGGGAGTTAAAGGAGATATAAGGATCTACGGCTACATCATAGCCCTCAGGGCGGTAGGATCAAGAGACGGGATGACCGCCAATCCCCTGGAAATAGATTATGACCTGTTGAGAAAAATGTCCCTACGCATAACATCCGAGATCCCTGAAGTGACCAGAGTAGTTTATGATATAACACCCAAACCCCCATCCACCATAGAATTTGAATAACCGAACAACAGTAACAATAATAGATAACCGAATAATAGATCAACCATGGTATGTGAATGTTAATTGATGTAGATGTTGTTGATGTTGTTGATGTTGTTGATATAGATGTTAGCTGAATTGCACGCCCACTCGAACCATAGCCACGATGGTAAGGATTCGGTCAGGAAGTTGCTGGATGCTGCTATAAATAAGAACCTTGGTATTATCTCTATAACCGACCACAATACGGTCAACGGCTCCATGGAAGCGAAAGAGATAGTGGACTCCGAGCATCTTTCTATAATCGTTCTCCCCGGGGTTGAGATCTCGGCCCTGGAAGGCCATCTGCTGGCCTACGGTGTATCCCAAGATTTTGAGAAGGGAATGCCCATGAGGGAGACAGCAAAGCTGGTGAAAAATGCTGGTGGAGTTGCAGCTGTAGCTCATCCTTTTCAGGTACACAGACATGGGGTGTTGCGGTTGAGCAAGGTAATTGATGCGGTGGATGCGGTAGAAGTTTTTAATGCAAAATTTTATATAGGCTTTTGCAACAGATTAGCAAACTACTTTGCCACGAAATACCAGAAATCTTCGATTGCTGGCAGCGATGCGCACTGTAGTGGTGCCATTGGTCATGGAATCACTTCATTCTACAACGCAAGAGATGCCGCAACTGCCTTGAACGATATTTGTTGTGGTAACACAGAGATTTTTGGTAAAAGGATTCCTTTGGCAATACAGCTTGAAAGCCTAAAAGCGAAGTTTGGGGTGGCTTAATTGGAGATCGATAGGATAAGTGTAGGGGTATCTAAATTAGATGATTTCATTTCTGGAGGTATCCCCAGAGGGCTGGATGTGGTCCTCCATGGAGAACCCGGCAGTGGTAAAACTACTTTTGCCATACAGTTCATTAAACAAGGTCTGGAGAATGGTGAGAATTGCATTTTTGTAGAAATGGACATGTTACCCAGGGATCTCAGGACCAAGATGAATTTGATGGGCATCGATCCGGAATACTACGAAAATAAGGGAAAGCTGGTAATAGTGGATGGAGTGAGTGGTAAGAGACTGGGGTCCAAGAGTCAAGAGCAACTGGTCATTAGAGATCCCAGGGACTTGAACTCGGTATCAAAAGCTATAGCCGATGCCAAACAAAAACTGGGACAACGAGGTAGGCTTGTGGTTGATTCTTGGGCTTCAATTGCCCTTAATTTTGCTGCGGAGTACAAGGGGTTGATCAGGTTTACAGAAGCATTTATTGTGGAGTCCAGGAACTCAAATTACAATACATTGCTGGTAACCGATTCTTCAGTGGATGAAAAGTTAATGAAGATCCTTCGCCATCTGACCTCAGGTTTTATTGAACTGATAACCAATTTCGAAGGTAATGTGAAGAGAAGATATATACTGGTCCATAATCTCGCTTTTACACCCCACCGGGATACACCTATTCCCTATGTGATAGGAAATAGCGGTATTCAGACAGTTGAAGGCAGACTTTAATCTGCTTGCGAGTGCAGGGTGTATTAGATGGGTCTATACTGAATAAGGAATGTCCATAATAGGGACAAAAAGTTTATTAATTGACTACTTGTGCTGGTATACTAATCTTCCTTAATGTTAAAAGCCTCATCAATGAATAGTTGAGCTAAAATGAAGTGGAGGGATAAATTTGGCTAGAAAAAGAGCAGCAAGAGTAAAGGATAAGTGGACATTAAAGAAATGGTTCAATCTACTCGCTCCTGAATATTTCGGAATGGCTGAGGTAGGAATGACACCAGCCGACGACGAAAAGAAGTTGTACAACAGAGGTGTGGAAACCACACTGGCAGAATTGACCAATGATTATTCCAACCAGAATCCCTACAAGAAATTGATCTTCAGGGTCAACAAGGTTGCAGGAGAGAACGCCTACACAAAATTCCACAGATTCGAACTTACCAGAGATTACATGAACAGTCTCACCAGGAGAAGGACCAGCAAAATAGAGGACGTGATAGACATCAGGACAACGGACGGCTATCATCTGAGAGTTAAACCTGTAACATTTACCATCAGGAGATGCAGGAGCACCCAGAAAAAGGCCATTAGAGCTGTCATGAGAGAGATCATTCTGGACCACGGGAACAAGCAGAACTTTGTGCAATTCCTTCAGGAGTGTATTCTCGGTAAGATACCATCCGAGACGTATAAGAACGCTAAAAAGTTTTATCCGCTAAGAAGAGTGGAAATCAAGAAGATAGAGGTCCTCAAGGAACCTAGTGTGGTAGAAGGGGCCGAAACCACTGAAGAAGAAGCAGCTGCAGCTTAGTTCAGCATAAAATTAATTCAGCACAGGATTTAGGAGAAATTTAATATCCTGTGTATTGATATTCCTTTTTATGAGTTTTGAATGGTATACCGAGTTTATAGACCTGGATCATAAACCTCAGGACGAGCTTATCTGCGTTTTTAAAGTCGACCCCGACGGGATCTCAATGGACGAAGCCGCAGGAAGAGTGGCTTCCGAAAGTTCTGTGGGGACATGGACCACTCTTGCCAAACTTCCGGACAGGATCAAGAGATTGATGGGTAGAGTTTACGAAATGGAGGGGAACACCATAAAGGTGGCATACCCCCTCGAACTCTTTGAAGAAGGGAATGTTGCTCAGCTTCTCAGCTCCGTGGCAGGCAACATCTTCGGCATGAGAGCTCTCAAAAATCTCCGTCTGGAGGACATGTTCTTTCCTCGTGATTACTCCAGACACTTCAAAGGACCTATTCTGGGCATAGAAGGCGTACAGAAAATATTCAAAGAGTCAAGACCTCTTACCGCCACTGTCCCTAAGCCAAAGTTGGGTTTTGATGCCGATGAGTATTCAGAAGTGGCCTACCAGGCATGGGCCGGGGGTATAGATTTTGTCAAGGACGATGAAAATCTGACATCTCAGCCGTTCATAAAGTTCGAGGACAGGCTGGAAAAAGTGATGAAGGTCAGAGATAAGGCAGAGCAGGAGACCGGAGAAAAGAAGTCCTTTCTGGTGAATATAACTGCAGAGACCAGTAAAATGGAACAAAGAGCCGAACAGGTGGCTGACTACGGCAACGAGTACATAATGATCGATGTAATCACTGCAGGATGGTCCGCGGTCCAGAGTATGAGAGAAGTATGCCAGGACCTCAACCTGGGGATCCATGCTCACCGAGCTATGCATGCTACATTCACCAGAAATCCTCTCCACGGTGTATCGCTCAATGTGCTGGTCAAACTCTCCCGACTGGTGGGAGTGGACAACTTTCATGTGGGAACCGGCGTAGGCAAGATGTATGGTGCCGCAGAAGAGGCCACTCACCTCGCCGACATCTGCAGGGAGCCGTGGGACGATCTCAAGAGAGTATTCCCTGTATCCTCTGGTGGACTGCATCCCGGGCTCGTACCTGCTGTGATCGATCTTTTCGGCAACGACGTGATCATCCAGGCTGGAGGAGGGGTTCACGGCCATCCTGACGGAACTTATGGAGGAGCCAGAGCTCTAAGGCAATCAATAGATCTAGCGATAAAAGGTGAGGACCTGAAGGAGTCAGCCAATAGATACTCTGAATTGAGCAGGGCTCTTGAAAAATGGGAGTATATTAGCCCCAAGTAATTAACGTTAAGATTTATATAGGGGTCAAATTAGGACCAAATAGGTGGTTCTCATGGATATTGAAACAAAAAAATCTCTACTTTGGGATGTATTTGAAGAGCTAAGGAACAAGTGGAGCGTGGACGAGAGGGTTCTGGAGAACGTTGATAAAGAAGAGCAGTTGACGGCTAACGGTCTACCTGAAGACAGAGTGAACGACCTGCTTAATATGAAAGAGAAATATCAGCTGGATGATGTTGATTTCTTGTTCATAGTAGGAGCGGCTGTAGGCTTCTATGAGGGGCAAAAGAACATTAAAGATGTGATGAAGACCAAGATAAACGGTGTTAACCAGTTCGTTTCCTCCGTAATCGGAAAGAAATAGAGATGAGGGTTGCTTTAAAGCTGGCTTATCTGGGAGACCGCTTTTCAGGATTTCAATATCAGCCCGACGAGCCTACAGTAGAAGGAGAGTTGTTCAAGGCTTTCGAGAAACTGGGTATTGATGCCAGAAAAGCCTCTTATGGCTGTGCAGGAAGAACTGATGCCGGTGTACACGCTTTTGGACAGGTGATCTCGATCAATGCCGAATCGTACATACAGCCCAGACAGATAAACGCTCATCTTAACCCCGAGGTCATTGTGTGGGCTTCGGCGAAAGTGGCTGATGATTTCAATCCCAGATACGCTTCCAGCAGGATCTACATGTATGCTCTTTTTGCCAAGAACCAGGACATGTCTACCATGAGAAAAGCCGCCAAGCTGTTGATCGGGGCCCACGATTTTTCCAACTTCACCCGAAAGTTCGGAGAGGGTAAGAATTGCGTTAGGATAATTCACAATGCCGAGCTCCGGCTGGCAGGCGATTTCCTTATCTTCGAGATGGAGGGGAATGCCTTTACATGGAATATGGTGAGATGCATTGTCTCTGCCCTGGAATCAGTTGGTAAAGGACATAGAGGACTTAAATGGTTCAGAGAGATGCTCAGCCCCGAGAAACACAAAGAGAGGATCGAACCTGCTCCTTCTCATGGGCTTATCTTGAAAGATGTCAGGTATGAAGGGATAGAATTCGAGATCGAAGATTATTCCTGGAGGGCTTTGCAGTCAAGGATGCAGGACATAGTGAATTATTACGGAAGCATTTACCGTATTTTCTCCTCTTTTATTGAATGACCATGAAATGCGAACAGTGCGAAGGTAGAGGATATATCCAGGTGGAAAATCAGTGCCACACCTGCTCCGGCAGCGGGAAGGCCAGAAGCTTTGACCCCAAAGTGACTTCCGAGCTATCATCTGAACAGATGGAAATGTTCTCCAAGGGATTGTGCGGCGTCTGCAGAGGCAGTGGAGTGCTGTTGAAGACGGAGGTCTGCAAGACGTGCAACGGGAGCGGAAAGACCGCAAAGTGCAGGATATGCGGGGCTCAAATTACAGGAGGGGATCTATGTTCCATCTGCAGGAAGAAACCTCATGCTTACCAGCTCAAGAACAGCTGCGGAATGGAGGAGTTGGAGCCGAACAAAGTGTATGTAGGTACTGTATCCAGCTTATCTCCTGTAGGGGTGTTCGTCAACCTGAATAAGAGGGTAAGGGGTTTGATACCCAAACGGAACTCGGGTGAGCTCAACCTATCAGATGGGGAAGAAGTGGTGGTGAAGGTCTCCAGAATAAGGCCCAATGGTGAGGTCGATCTGGAATTGAATCCCCTGAACGATTATCAGGTGATCGAAATCTCCAAAGAAGCTCCTGTGTTGGACATATCTGAGATGGAAAATTATGTGGGCAAGCTGGCAGAGATCAGGGGAAAAGTCAATCACTTGAAAGTGACCGGCGGTCCCACTATATTCACCGTTCTGGATGAAACTTCCATAGTTAACGCTGCTGCTTTCGAGGACGGAGAAAGAGCTTACCCGGAGATCGATGTGGGCGACTTCGTAAGGATCGTGGGTGTAGTGAAGAGGAGGCAGGCCAGCCTGCAGATAGAGGTCTTTGAAATGGACCGTCTGCTGGGTGAAGAAGCCCACAAAATAGCTTCTAGAATACAGCAGGAGCTGGAAGAGAAGTGCAGACCCACTCGAACCAAATTCCTTATCGAAAGCGAAGTGCTGGAAAAACTGAGGCCCGGGATGGAGGAAGTGGCCACAGAGTTGAGGAAAGCCGTTTTCGAGACCCGACCAATAATCATCCGGCATCATTGGGATGCCGACGGGATCGTCAGCGGGGTGGCTCTGGAGAAAGCCCTCAAAAACTTCATCGAGAAGATAGGTTATTCCGAGATACAGTTCCTGGTCAAGAGGAAGGTGTCCAGAGCCCCATTCTACGAGCTGGAGGACGTGGTAAAGGACTTGAGCGAGTCCCTGGAAGACGCCGACAAGTTCGGAGATAAGATACCCCTAGTAGTACTGACGGATAACGGCTCCGGAATGGAGGACATTCCTGCCATAGACCAGTTCCTCACTTTTGGGGCTGACGTCATAACCATTGATCATCACTTCCCGGACGACAGCGTAGATTCCTACCTGATCCACCACGTAAATCCTTACAAGGTGGGAGGAGACAGTAACCATAATGCCGGGGTCCTGTGCGTGGAGATAGCCAGAATGATAGATGAGTTACCCAACCCCGAATTCATGACCGCAGTGTCAGTTGTGGGGGATAGGAGCACTGGAGAAGTGGAGAAGTGCATTGAAATGTCAGGGGCGGATTTGGAGGAGCTCAAGAAGACTGCCCTTGCACTGGAGTACGAGGCATTCTATCTGAGGTTTAGAGCGGCAAGCCAGATAATCCACGAGATACTGGGATTCGGCAGGAAGGACAGACAGAAAAAGCTGATAGACATCCTCTCAGGGTACGCTCGTAAAGATATTGAGTCCCAGGTAGTGACGGCGATGGATGGAGTGAAGGTCCAGAAGCTGGAGAACGGAGTTGCACTGGCTGCTCTGGACATCGAGAACTATGCCCGCAGATTCACTTTCCCCCCACCAGGGAAGCTGACAGGAGAAGTCCACGACAGACTGAAGGACGAACACAAGAACCTGGTCACCATCGGTTACGGGCCCGACTTCTCCATCATCAGGAGCGAGGGCGTAGAAATGGATATACCCCGCCTGGTAAGAGAGCTCCAGCAAGAGATAAACGCCGGAGTAGAGGGCGGAGGACATCTGGTAGTAGGGTCCATCAAGTTCATCCCCGCCAAAAGAAAGGATGT
>JAWODI010000093.1:0-22791 GCA_046483365.1 Archaeoglobaceae archaeon
CTGAGCAATCATAAAAAAGAACTGTACAGCTTCATATTTAATTATTTCGATTTTAAACACTTCATTTAGCTAACCAGAAACTTTAAAACAGTATTTAACCTTTACACTTTACTGGAATAACTGGATAAACAATAAACTGGCATATACGAGTTTATCAATTTTATTAAAGATTTAGAAAAAAGAGACCCTAATTAGAATGTAATATGGCATAACTATGTTTTTTAAACCAAAAATGTTCCAACAAAAAACCGATGTTGGAACCAGAACACCGTAAAAAATTTCAAATTAGAAGTTGAAGTTCAAAGTAGTATTGAGGTGTTAAACCATGATAGGACTTGCAATAACGATCTTGACAATGATAGCAGTTATCCTTGCAGGAATACTTGGCGGCCTGATGGGCCCTATAAAAACTTGATACAATACGGGAAAAAAAGTACTCCTTCTTTTTTTAATTGATTTAGCAAGCAGGATCAATTTGGAGAATAACGTTTAGAACAGAGTAGGACGAGAATAAATGAAGTATATAAACAGATTTGCTAGCTTCAAAATATTAAAGATATATGTATCCAAATAACCGATTTAAATGATATAAGAAATCTTTTATAGTAAATCATTCTTATTTAATTATTGAATGCAAGCCTCGGTCGTAGATTCTGTATTGAAGATACTGGATAAGTCGGGTTTTAATGTTGCGGATTTAGTGGAGACAAAGCCACGATGTTTTGAGATTATTGCGAAGAAAGACGAAAATCTCATGTTGGTAAAAGTATTATACAATATAGACTCCCTCAAGCCAGAAATAGCTGAGGACATGAAGTCAGTATCCATTTTATTGAAGGCGAGTCCTATAATCGTTGGAGAGAGGTTCAAATTTAGTTATCTCGATCGTGGCGTGGTCTACAATAGATATGGGCTTCCGGTGATAAATACTGCTACTCTCTATGACCTCATTGTGGACAAGATACCTCCAGTGATCTATTCTGCTCCCGGTGGATACTACGTCAGATTAGACAATGACAGGATCAAAGAAGTTAGAGAAGATCTGGGTATATCCTTAGGAGTTCTGGCCAAAGAGTTGGGGATCTCCAGGAGAGCAGTAAAGAAGTATGAAGAAGGAGTGGATACTTCTGTGGAGAACGCCCTAAAGTTAGAGGATATTCTGGAAACCAATGTGGTCAAGGCAATAGACATCCTGAGATTTGTGGGTAAAGAGGTCAATGAGCAGAGGGACATTGGTCTGAGCGATGAGGAAACAGAGATCGTGGAACAGTTGAGGTACCTGGGAATTAAGGTCTATCCCATAAGACACGCTCCATTTGATGTGATCTTCAAGCCCATCGATGAGCTGGTGCTAACAGGCATCAAGCAGGTTAAGGAAATAGAGAAAAGAGCGTTCGTTCTGGATAAAGTATCCAGCACTCTTTCCACGGATGCTGCTTACATAGTTGATAAATCGATCGATAAGGATATTGGGTCGGTTATATTTCTTGTTAAAGAAGAGCTGGATAGCATTAGCTCCTCCAAAGATTTTATTTCCCTGATTAATGAAAAAAAAGATGAAAGAACTTCTCAACAGGAATAATCTACTTTATTGTTGGGGAGCTTGGCATCCAGTAGCCTGTGAAAATGCTTGATAGCTTCTTGCTCCTTGATACTCTGAACCATCTATTATTATTGTGGGATACACCTCTATACCCTTCTCCTGGCACAACTGCTGGTTCTCGGTACACTCAACATATATGGAGTCTACTACATCGTAGCCGCCCAGCATATTAACCAGATCCTGACAATAACCGCACGTTTCGGCTCCATATATCTTCATTCCTTCCTGTTCTAGACAATCAACGAACTGTTGGAGCTCTTCAGTACTATAGGGTGGTTGCGTTGCCGTCTCGGTAGGAACAGGGGTTTCCATTTGCAGTTCCTCTGACGTGTTCAAGGGCTCAAAGAGTAAATACCTCCCATCTTTAGAGATGTGTACTGGTTGTTGCTTACCCTGATATTCAGTAAGGACTTCATAAACATAGGTTCTCTCTTCTACGGAAACTGCTGAAGCTTTCGTTCCTGGCTCCACTAGATTATTGTTAATGTAATTGATGGTCCTGTTCCCTGCATCTTCTGTTGAAAGCTGTTCCTGAGATCCACTTTCAGACAGGTTCAATGCCCTGAGGTATAACGTTTGGCCATCTTTAGAGATATACAATGGGACTTCCTCTCCTTGATAACTTGCAACTACTTTATACACACTTCCATCATCTTCAACCGAGACTGCAGTGGCTTTCGAGTCATCCATAATCAGATTATTATTTACATAATCTATAGCCTCTGTTTCTGCTTCTTCTGCTGAAAGTTCATTGCTTTGTTCACTTGGGGATTGCTGGTTCTGGGAGCAACCCGTCAAAGAAACACTGACTGCTAATACAATTAATAATAGTATCCAGGTTGAGGTTAAAACTATTCTTTTTCTTGCCATCTCTACCTTCAAAGTTAGTCATGTAAATAAGTTTTTGGTTAATTGTGGAATCAAGTTTTACCCTTTAAAAATCTATCATGATTCCTATAAATACACCTTAAAAAGAAAATAAAAGGTTGAAGTTAATCGGTTAAGTTTTTTCAGAATGGAAAACCATAACCTTGACCATAATGTTTTTAAGAAGAGTTGGGAAAAGTGGCCAGCATGGGAAAAACAGGTACAACAACATGGATAAAGATAAAGGGTAGAAAAGGACAGACCAGGTTGGTTCCCGGAAGGAGACAGAATTATAAAAAGCCGGGACCAAAGCAGAGTCACACTTCCAATGGTAAAAAGAGAAGAAAACTTCATAGGTCTTCGAAGTCGATCCAGGGAGCAATTACCTAAAAAAATATTTGGTTGGTTTATATTTAATTCTACTATAATAATTTGGAAAATTTTATAAACGATTGAGCATACCAAATCTTGATGTTTCATTCTGAATGGCTGGTTTTTATAGGAATTGGGACTCTTTTTGCAGCTCTTCTTTTGAGTTATTTATTTAAGGCTTTCAAAATAGTAGGTTTTGATACATTTGAGATCCTGGTAATATTACTTGCTCCTTTAGCACTCGAATTTGTTATCGGCGATATATTTCTGGCCAATTATAATGAAGTAGAGATCTATGCCGATCCTGCCGGATTTTTTATACCCATAGCCCTCTCCACCCGGTTTCTGGCTTCTGGAAGAGCACCTCTGAAAAGAGCCATACCCGGAATTATCTTTATTAGCTACATCGCGAACGTACACTCCACCGCCAGCCATGTGGGAGTTATAGTACAGGATATAGGGACCATTGTTCTGATCACATCACTTTATTCTCTCTACGCTTCCCAGAAACCTGAACATACTGGGCCATTGGCCTACGTTTGTGGAACAATCGGAGTTATAATCGGCGCTGATATGGCCAATTTATCCAACCTTAGCACCCTTTTTGGACAGCAGTTGAGATTCACTATGGGGGGTGCTGGAATGTTCGATGCTATATATATAGTGGGGTTGCTTGCAGTGGTTGTGGATTTAATAGCTTCCAGCATTGAGGAGCTAATTAAAGAAGAAAAATAAAGTTCAATCTATAACTACCAAATCGGAATAATATGACGAGCATCATGAGGCCACCGGAAAAATTATAACTTCTGAACGAAATAAAGAAAATTATAACAAAAAACTTAACGGTTCACCATAAAAGTAATCTCGGAAAATCTTAATATGGTTCTAACCTATTAGTAAATAGGAGAGGGGTGCTTACCCAAAGGTGGAATAATGGAAATAGCAAACCTTGTTGTATCTCATAAGACGGCTTCAATTGAAGAGATCGAAAGAGCTTGGCATGGTGATTACCGATCACTTATTGAGAAGATAATTTCTTTCCCTAACATCCAGGAATGTGCTGTTCTGTTGACCTGCAACCGGGTCGAGGTATACGTTGCCGGTTTTAATACGGAAGAGACCTTAAAAGGGTTTGCAAGTAAAATGACCGTTTCTGGAAGGATTATAGAGGTTCATCGTGATGATAAATGTCTTGAACATCTTTTAAGAGTAACTTCTGGCTTAGAGTCAATGATGGTGGGTGAGGACCAGATATTGGGCCAGGTAAGAAACTTTTACAACATGAGCAAAGAATGCGGTGGAGTAGGAAATATACTGGATACCGTATTTTCCAAGGCAATAAATGTGGGTAAGAAGGTCCGAAATTCCACCGATGTTAGTAAAGGTTCCGTGTCCATCGGCTCTGCAGCGGTTGAGCTAGCAGAGAAAAAGTTGAGGACACTAAGGGATAAGAAGGTCATTATTGTTGGTGCCGGAGAAATGAGCACCCTGGTGGCAAAGGCGATAGCTCACAAAGAGTGCGAGGTGTATATCGCCAACAGAACCTACAAGACCGGTGAGGAACTCGCCAATGAAGTATCCGGTAAATCCATCAGCTTCGACAATCTGGAAAAATATGTTGTAGGTTGCGATGTTGTCATAACGGCGACTTCAGCACCGCATTATGTCATAAGGAAGAGCATGGTCAAAGATATAATGAAAGTGAGGAACGATGATCTGCTCGTAATCGATATCGCTCTCCCACGAGACGCTGAAGAGGAAATAGCCAGTATCCCTATGGTAACTCTTTACACCATTGATGACCTCAGGGAGATAAGCAGTGAAAACCTCAGGAAGCGAATTGATGAAGCTCAAAAAGCGGAAAAGATTATCGAAAAAGAGCTTGATCACCTCAAGATGATGCTTAAAGACCTGAAAGCAGGATCGGCTATTTACTCTCTATATGCCCTGGCCGAAGATGTTAAAAAACAGGAAGTACTGGAGCTTTACAACAAGCTGGCAGCAAATCATGAAGTGGATGAAACTGTACTTCCCATCCTGGAGAATTTTGCGGACTCGCTCATCAAGAAATATCTCAGGAGACCTACGGTAAGGCTGCGGAGCGCCGCAAGAAATGGAAAACCCGAGATTATAGAAGCAACAGAATACTTATTTGGTGAGAAAGATGAAGTATCCAAACCTTCGAATGAGAAGACTAAGAAAGGACATTCTGAGACCACTGCTTAAAGAGACTGCTCTCACAACCGACGACCTTATAATGCCTCTTTTTGTGGATGAGAACATTAGCAGCGAAGTAGAGATCTCCTCTATGCCCGGATATTCCAGGATACCCGTTTCCGGTGCCGCCGATGAAGTGGGAAGGGCTATGGAGAAAGGATTGAAAGCGTTCATCATTTTCGGTGTACCCTCCTACAAGGATGAGACAGGCTCTTCTGCTTATGACAGCGATGGAGTAGTTCAGAAGACGATCAGGAATATAAAGAAGGAGCATGAGGGCGCAGCAGTTATCACCGACGTATGTCTTTGCGAATACACAACTCACGGACATTGCGGGATCGTTGAGGGTGAAGAGATCATCAACGATAAGACCCTCCCTCTTTTGGGGAAAACGGTGGTCAGCCACGCTGAAGCTGGGACGGACATTGTAGCTCCTTCAGGTATGATGGACGGGATGGTGGAGACCATAAGAGAGCACCTGGACTCCCGCGATTTCATTGACGTTCCCATCATGAGCTACGCTGCGAAGTACGCTTCTGCTTTCTACGGGCCTTTTAGAGAGGCAGCCGAGAGTGGTTACTCCTTTGGGGATAGAAGGACCTACCAGATGGACATCCACAACGCCGAAGAAGCCCTTAGAGAGGTGGAACTGGACATAAAAGAGGGTGCGGATATGGTGATGGTGAAACCCGCCCTACCTTACCTCGATGTTTTGAGGAGGATCAAGGAAGAGTTCAAAGTCCCTGTGGCAGCGTATAATGTCAGCGGGGAGTACAGTATGGTCAAAGCGGCTGGAAAACTGGGGTGGCTTGACGAAAAAAAGATCGCATACGAGGTACTCACTTCCATAAAAAGAGCGGGGGCAGATCTCATTATCTCTTATCACGCCCCGGAAGTCGCAGAAATGCTCTAACTCTGTTATAACTGATATTTCATAATTAGCTTGCTGGTCCATTTCGCTACTTTTGTTCGACACGTTCAAATGTTCATAATAATTCTAAACTTTGCCTTCTGTCCTAAATTTTCGAGATCTTAAAGTAAGTAAGTTAGGGCCATCTGGATTTGTATGGGATTTGGAGAGGGAGGGAGACCTTTTAAGCGCTTTCAGGTTTGGAGGTGAAAACGCCAGATCGCCTATATTATCTGGAGGTGCCTTCAATCAAAAGGGGGCGGTGGCAATATGATTGGTAGGCAGATACTCTCCAAAATCCCATCCTATGTGATTATTATAATCATTATATATAAATGTTTTGGCGATTGTCGTAGTGAAAGATCATGGAGTCGTTTTTTTGGTCTTTGAAAGGGTCCGGCAATGGAGTATGGGGTTAAAGTAAGCGTTTAACGTTAATTCAAGGTGGAATTGAGCAAGAAAACTCTTTATTCATCGCAGACTGCAGTCTGACAGTTAACAAACTTGTAAGTTATTCTTTTTTAATGATTATTTCTTCGTTCCTTTCAATAACCTCGATTCTTTCATTGGAGTTGTTTTTGGGTTGTTCTCTATTTTTGAGGAGGTATAACCTGTTCTTCAACCTCTTAAAAAGTGAATTATTGGCTGGCACCAAATTCTTTTTGTTGCCATTGGTAACAACTTCTCTCTCGGAGCATTCGGTTACATCTCCTTCAATTGTAACTTCATAAAAATTACCGTTTCTCTCCGTTACCATTGAAATTCCGGCAGTATGGCCCCCATTAGAATTCTTAACCGGGTTTATCCTTATTTTTACAATACGAGATTCAACCAGTTCATAAAATGGGACCGGACTTGATTCACATTTTACTTCGATCCTATTTTTGTGGGCCACCACACTATCACCTACCAATACCCCATAATCATTTAGAGTGCCAACTTTTTGAACTTTTCCTTTTCGCCATTTCAATAATATAGGTGTTACCAAAAACTCAACTTAAATTTTTATTTTTTCCCGGCATTAATCTTTCAGATTATCCTTGATCATTGAGGCTAGGAATAAACAATAGGTGCAGGACGTAGAACGAAATTCCATTCGGGAGTATTAAGCAACCCAATCAAGCAGAGTTCCTACTATTAAGAGGTTGATCCGGATACGATCCTATGTGAGTTTTCTTTTGCCGTGGATATAAATTTATTTTAGGTGAGTGGTCTCCAAAATCTTTAACTTTACACTTATGTACATCTGTTCAGAAAGATGAGAGCTGCAGGACTTGAAGATTATTTATATAATTTGTATAAAGCAGAAAGCAAGATAAGGATCAGAAGGACCATATGCTTACTTGGTCAAACAGGAATAGGTAAAAGTGAGAGCAGTAGAAGAGTGTCTCAGAGATTGGCTCATGAAATGGGCAAAGAGTTCATAGACTACGATGATGATACTTCCGCTGAAAAGATTCTGGATGATCCGGATAGCTACTTTGTTTTCATCGATTTCCGGCTGTCAGAAGTAGAGCCCTCGGATCTGCTGGGAATTCCTCAGAGAGACGATGGGGCTGTAAGGTATGCTCCGTTGTTGTGGGCTAAATGCCTTTCTAAGTGTGCTGGCATTCTTATGCTGGACGAGATCACCAATATCCAGAGGCCGGATGTCATGACCGCTGCTTATAAGCTGGTGTACGATAGGAGAGCTGGCTTTCTTAAATTCAATGACGATGTGGCAATAATCGCCGCAGGGAACAGACCGGAAGAATCTGCGGTAGCGAATATGCTGCCGTCTCCTTTGGTCAACAGGATGCTGCTGGTGGATGTAGCCCGCCCCAAGCTTGAAGAGTGGCAGGAGTATATGAACAAGAATCACGGTGACGAGTGGGATAAACGGGTATTTGCCTTCCTCAAGAGATTCGCTAACGAGGATTATTTCCTCAGACCCCCCCAGAGGACCGAGACGCTCGAGGGTTTCCCCACACCGAGGACATGGACCCACCTGAGCCTCTTAATGTATCAGGGAATAAACGATAGGGATACTCTTTCCGGTTTGCTGGGCGGTGAAGTGGGTGAAAAACTCAACATCTTCTTGATGACCAATGTAGATATCGAAGAGCTAATAGAGATGCCCGAGAAGTTCCACGGATTGAATTTAGATGGTAAGTATATGGCTACAGTAATGCTTTCCTCCTGGATATCCAGCTCAGATGACTTCGGTAAAGTATTCGACCTCATAGACGCTATGGCTTCGGAGAGTAGAGAGTATCTGGTTACAATATGTGTCTGTCTGGATAGAGATAAACTGGTCAGCTTCTTGACCCAGTTATTCCATTACGATCCCAGATATAGAGAGTTTTTAGGTCAAGTAGCCCTGGAAGCTAGGGCACAGATCAAGAAATAGAGCAAAAAATAGAGGAGAACATGCCGTTATTGGATCCCAGGAAAACAGAATATTATAGAAAACAGGCGGAAGAGTTTCTTGATACACACACCTACTCCGTTTTACAGTTCGGAGAGCTCATACTGTTCGCCCAGATAAGTGTCTTTCCGGAGTATGTAGATGTGCTGGGAGCCCGCAAAGAAGATGGTGACATGGTCTTCTTTTCGGACTGCATGACCCTGAACAACTTTGGAAAACTTGTGGTCACCAGGAAAGTCCCTAAATACATCAGGAATGGGACATTTGCCGATAAGCTCTCCAGAGAGGATTTTATCTACTGGTTGAGCAAAGACCCCCAGATCGACAGGATATTGGAAGAAGTACCTGAATGGTTTGCAGCGGAGCTGATCGCCTCCGGACTGGGAGGTTTTGAAAGTGAATAACAGAGAAGATAGAGCTGATACCGGGGAAGAATTCGATAAGGTTAAGGCTTCTCTTACTTCAGTAGCTCCTTTTATCGCCTCCCTCTTGAGGAATGCCAGAGTTATATCCTCCAAAGATGTTGCTACTACCAGATCAACGTCTGAAGGAGAACTGATCATCAACCCGGACTTTTTTAACCAGCTCGATTATGGTGGTAAGGCCTGGATTTTGGGTCATGAAGCACTGCACATCGCTTTTTCCCACCCCAAAATGGTTCAGGGAGTGGAGAACAAGGAATTATATAATGTGGCAAGTGATGCCGTGACCAATAGACTTCTAAACGAACTCATCAAGACTCCCGACAGACTTAAAGAGTTCACAGTCTCCATGAAAGAGATCCATGAGAAGCTGAAGACCCAGAGTGTTGAACATGATGAGCTGGAGAGGATGAGTGCAGGAGAGATATACAACAAACTGGTTCAAATCAACCAGGAGACGGGCGGAGAAGAAGGTCAGGAGAGCATCAGATCCCGGGGAGACGATGAATCAGATGAAAATGGAGAGATTGCGGCCAGCGAAGGATTTGAAAGCGAAAGCGAGCAAAGAAGTAATCTTGGAATAGATGTGGAGAGAGATCTAGCAGAAGGAGAGGGAAGTCAGGGTAAAGGTTGGGAGAATGGAGAGCTTCTACAGGACGGAAACCCTGATATCTACAGTGCAGAGGATATAGAAGAAAAGTGGAAAGAAGAGCTGTTCAAAGCGTATCTAGTTCAAAAGACCACCGGTAAAGTACCTGCAGGGTTGAAGAGGACGATCGATGATCTCTTCAAATCGAAGGTCAAGTGGAATGAGCTTCTAAAGGAAGTCATCCACAACGGTCTGGGAAGAACTGTTGTCTCCACATGGACTAGACCTTCCAGAAAAATGCCGGGGCTGATGCCCGGAATAAAGCGATTCACATACCCTACGGTCTACTGTCTGGTGGATACCAGCGCCTCTATAGGAGAGGAAGAGCTCTCCCAATTCGTAACCGAGGTCTATACCATCGCCAAGAACACTCAAGTTGTAGTGATACCATGGGACGTGAACACCTATGCAGAGGTTAAGGCCAGCAACGCCAGGCAGATGGTAAGTAAGCTGCAGGATATGCTCAAAGGAGGGGGAGGCACCGTTATCGCTCCTGCCCTGCAAAAAGTTCTTGACCTCATGAAGCCCACAGATATCGTTGTGGTCCTGACGGATGGAGATATCTTCGATGTGGATAAAGAAGAGACCGACTTCCTTTTCAGCTCGGTAGCCCACAAAGCTACTACTGCAGTAATCTGCTCCACCCACACACTTCCCCAGGTTACGGGGTGGGAAACTATAAAGATCGAACAAAATTAGAAAAAATCAGTTTTATATTTAAATTGAGTATCAATTCACAGGTTATCCAGATATGGGTCAGCATGATGAAAATAGATGAGAATAGATGAAAACTTTAAAAACACCAGATATTTGTTATTTACATGAACTTCGACAATTCCAGACACCTTTATGAAGAGGCAGTTAAGTTGATGCCTGGTGGTGTAAGCAGTCCGGTCAGATTCGTTAAACCGTTCCCATTCTACGCTAAGAAGGGTAAAGGCTCCAAGATAGTTGACGTAGATGACAATGAATACATTGACTACTGTATGGCCTACGGTCCGCTGATCCTGGGGCATGCTCACGAGGACGTTACATCGGCTGTAAAAAGCAAATTGGGTGATGGTTTCCTGTTTGGGACGCCCATTGAACAGGAATTAGAATACGCGAAACTGGTCACCAAGTTATTTAATGGAATAGACATGCTCAGATTCGTCAACACCGGGTGCGAAGCTACCATGTCTGCCCTGAGACTGGCCAGAGGTTATACGGGTAAGAACAGGATCGTAAAAGTGGAAGGCAGTTTTCACGGAGCTCACGACTCCGTTTTAGTCAAGGCTGGAAGTGGGGCGACCACTCACGGCGTACCCAAGTCCGCAGGCGTGCCACCCGAATTTGTGGAGAGTACTTTACAGGTCCCCTACAATGATACTCAGGCTCTGGCGGACATGCTGGAGAAGGAAAAGGACGTAGCTGCCCTTATACTGGAGCCGGTAATGGGCAACACCACCCTCATCCCACCCCAGGAGGGCTACTTGAAGGAGATACGGAAGATCACAGAGGAGAATGACGTGTTGCTCATATTCGATGAGGTTATAACAGGATTCAGAGTTGCTCCTGGAGGTGCACAGGAGTACTACGGCGTCAAGCCGGATATAACCACTCTGGGCAAAGTTGCTGGTGGTGGTTTCCCCATAGGAGTTTTTGGTGGGAGAAAAGACATAATGGAGAAGATCTCTCCTTCTGGAGGCGTCTATCAGGCAGGAACCTTCAGCGGCAATCCATTGACCCTTACGGCAGGCTATACTACTGTAAAATATTTGCTGGATAACAACGTTCACCAGCAGATAAATGACAGGACGGATAAGCTGGTCAAAGGCATAAGTGATAGTATTCAGGACGTGGGAGCCGATTATACGGTAGATAATGTTAATTCCATATTCTGCATCTACTTCGGAGCACAGCCCAAAGATTATGTTGGTGCTCTCAAACTGGATGCAGACAAATACGTGCAGTTCTACTGGAAGCTTCTGGAGAACGGGGTGTTCCTTCCGCCTGCCCAGTACGAGTCCTGCTTTATGTCCTATGCTCACACAGAGGAGGATATCCAAAAAACCGTTGAGGCAGTAGGAGAATGTCTAAGATCGTTGTAGGGACTAGAGGGAGCAAACTTGCTCTTGCCCAGACGCAAATCGTCGTCAAAAAATTGCATGAAAAAGGATTTGAGACACAAGTAGAGATCATCAAGACCTCTGGAGATATCATGAAGGATAAGCCCCTTCACGAGTTCCAGGGAGTGGGGGCTTTCGTTAAAGTCCTGGATGAATCATTGGATGACGGTGATATCGATATTGCAGTTCACAGCCTCAAAGATATTCCTACCAAGATCAAAGGCTCAATAGCGGCAGTTCTGGAGAGAGAAAGTCCATGTGACGCGTTTATTACCCGCGATGGGAGTGGTGTAGATACCATCAAGGATTACGCTATTGTGGGTACTTCAAGTCTTAGAAGAAGTGCTCAAATGAAAATGTACAGACCGGATTTCAGGATAGAGAATCTAAGAGGCAATGTAGACACTAGAATAAGAAAACTGCGTGACGGTCAATATGATGCCATACTGTTGTCAGAAGCAGGCCTCATGAGGATGGAACTTGACGACCAAGTCATCTACCGCCGCCTGAATCCTGAACTCTTCGTTCCTTCTGCAAATCAGGGAATAATCGGTATTGAAAGCAGGGAAGGTGAAGAGGATCTAGTGTCTTTCCTAAATCATGAACAGACTTCTATGGAAGCCTTAGTTGAGAGAGAAGTGGTAAGGGAATTGGGAATAGGTTGTGCCGTGCCTGTAGGAATCTTTGCCAGATTGAACAAGGATAAGATCGAGCTTCTATGTGAGATCCTTGCCTTCGACGGCAGTGACTCCCTGAGAGTTGAGGAGAGCTTGAACCTTGACACATCTATAGGGGAAGCAAGAAAAGTAGCGAAAGACATTAAGGAGAGGGGAGGAGATTTCCTTGCCCTACGGTAAAGTCTATCTCGTCGGGTCTGGGCCAGGCAGTCTTGATCTGGTAACACAAAAGGCAAAAAGGCTGATAAAAGAAGTTGATGTCGTTCTCTACGATGAGCTTATTGGAGAGCTTAAAGAAGTTATAGAATCAAGTGGTGTGGAAGCGGTTGATGTGGGGAAGAGAGCTGGACAGCATAAAAAGAAGCAGGAAGAGACCAATAAACTGCTTGTAGAACTCGCAAAAGAAGGAAAAAATGTTCTGAGGGTCAAGGGGGGAGACCCCTTCGTTTTTGGTAGAGGGGGTGAAGAAGCAGAGATCCTGGTGGAAAATGGGATCACCTTTGAGATCGTCCCCGGGATCACTTCTGCCATTGCAGCGCCAGCATATGCGGGTATACCAGTGACTCACCGGAAATATGATCCTGCCGTGGTTTTTCTCACCGGTAAGGAAAAGAAGGAGAAACAGCGGATCAATTGGGAAGCTCTGGCGAAGTTGAACGCCACCATAGTTATTCTGATGGGGATGGCGAATCTCAAGAATAATGCTGAAAAGCTCATCGAGCACGGTAAAGACCCTCAAACACCCGTGGCCATTATTGAAAGAGGGTGTACTCATGAACAGAGAGTGGTGGTAGCTAACCTATCCAACATCGTTCAGGTGGCTGAAGAAGAAGATGCTAAGGCTCCCGCCATTATAGTGATAGGTGAGATAGTAAATTTGAGAGAGAAGCTGGCTCCGTACCTCGATTTTGACTGAAGTTGGGGCTTAAAGAACGACCGCCTCAATGATCATTTAAAGGTGATAACCCCAAAGTTTATAATTATTCTTGGTTATGTCCCTCTATGGAAGTTCTGAGGATAGTGAATCTAGGAGTTAAAGTGGATTCAAAGAGAGTCCTGGAGAATATCAATATTTACATTGAAGAAGGGCAGAACTTTGCTCTTTTCGGACCGAATGGAAGTGGTAAATCATCTCTGATATCTTCTCTTATCGGCAACCCCAATTTCTTAATCTACGATGGTAGAATAATATTCCATGGGAACGATATTACTACATCAAGCACTGATGAAAGGGTCAAATTGGGGATGGGGCTGGGATTTCAGACCCCGCCCAAGGTCAGTGGAGTGAAGCTCAGAGATATGTTACACTACTGTGCCAGACTGGGTAACACTGAAGACAAGATCGATGAATACTCCAAAATGCTCAAGATGGAGGATATGCTCGACAGAAACCTCAATCAGGGATTCAGTGGTGGCGAAGTAAAGAGGTCTGAGCTACTGCAGCTACTCCTTTTGGACCCCAATTTCGTAATGCTCGACGAACCAGACAGCGGGGTCGATCTGGAGAATATAGCCATCATCGGTAACGCCATCAAGAAATTGCTGGAGAGAGATAAACCACCGGAAGATAGAAAGAAAACAGGTCTTATAATCACTCATACCGGTCACATACTCAAATATGTGGATGCCGATTACGGAATGATCCTTCATAGAGGAAGAATAGGATGTATTGGCAATCCTTACAATATTCTAGAAAGTATCAGTAAAGAAGGTTACGAGGGGTGTATCAAAAAATGTCTGAAGTTCCCGAACACAATGCAGAACTAGATGAAGAGACAAAGAAAAGAATAAAAAGTGTAGGAGGGGAGCTGGACGATGAGAACAGATCCGCATCCTTTTTGCAGATCGATCAAGATGTGACCAGATCATCTTCTCGCTTTGAGAATGTAGAAGTGATGGGCATCAAGCAGGCCATGAAGAAGTATGACTGGGTCAAGGACTACATGTGGAAAGCAATCGATAGAGAGAAAGACGAATATACCAAAGCCGTAGATACTGAGGACGTCAACGGCTATTTCATAAGGTCGATGCCCAATGCCAAAGTAGATTTCCCAGTAGAAGCGTGTCTTTACCTCAAAAAAGCTGGGGGAACTCAGAAGGTCCATAACGTCATTATTGCCGAAGAAGGGTCAGAATTGAACATCATCTCAGGGTGCACCTCTCATCCCGGAGTGGCCTCGGGACTGCACCTTGGAGTGTCCGAGTTCTACGTCAAAAAGAATGCCAAGCTGACATTCACTATGATACACAGCTGGGAAAGCGGTATTGAGGTCAGACCCAGGAGTGCCTCCATTGTAGAGGAAGATGGGGTGTTCATCAGCAACTACATCCTCATGAATCCGGTTAAGATAGTTCAAATGTATCCTGTAGCCTACCTCGAAGGAGATAGGTCCACAGCCATCTTCAGCAGCGTGATCGTAGGTTTAGAAGGTACGCATATAGATTCAGGCAGTAAAGCAGTCCTCCGGGGAGAGAAAAGCGGTGCAGACATAATTTCCAGGACCATCAGCAGAGGCGGGACCATAATCGCCAGGGGAGATATTGTGGGAGACTCACATGATGCTAGAGGCCATCTCGAATGTAGAGGGTTAATGCTCTCCGAAAAAGGGATGATCCACGCAATACCCGAGCTTGAAGGAAGATTCCCTGATCTGGACCTCAGCCACGAGGCTGCCATCGGCAAAATTGCCGAAGAAGAGATATTCTACCTCATGTCCAGAGGATTGAGCAGAGACGAATCGACCACTGCAATTATCAGAGGATTTATGGACATAGAGATCAAAGGATTACCGGACTTCCTCAAAAAAGAAATAGATAAAGCAGTAAGCATGGTGGAAGAAGAAATAGCACCCGATTGACCAATAACAAACAAACAATAGCTAACAAACAGCTAGATGATCTCCAATTTTATTTTACCATCCCTTTCCAATTTGCCCAGCATCTCCAGGAATTCAGAGATGCTCATATCGAACCTGGAAGCAGCTTCACTGATGGTCTTACCCCTCAACTCAATGAACTTGTTTTCACTACTCTGACTTCTCGAATGGGTCTTATCTCTAAGCACAAAGTACTCACATATTTCAGCCATCCCTCCACAGCCGGCAAAGTATGTACAGAATATACAGGACATTTGTGTTTAATTGGATTGAACTAAGATAAGCTTTACGCAATATGTCAATATAATAAGCACTCGAATATATTCACTAAAGTTATGTCAGCTACCAATAACATAACCAACTACTTGCCTATATGGTTAATAAGACTTATATCCACGGAAGAAAAGGGGCTGGTATGAAGGTAAGACTGATAATGATCTCCATTCTAATCTTAGGATTATTATTATCTGGATGCTCGGATACAGAGGAGACGGACCCACCTCAAGTCAGTAACGAATACGAGCTTACAGTGAGCTCCGATGGATACGATGTCTTGCACGTCGATAAAGTCCAGGGCTACAAGTATGCCTACCTCACAGTAGAAAGCGACCAGCCCCTGGACGTGTGGGTCATGCCCACAGAAGAAGACGTGGATACCTACCTGAACGAGGAAGGAAAATACGATCTTTACCAACATCTTTCACGCAGAAACGACGACGAATACTTTGCCAGCGAAGAAGTGACCACCGACATGCACATCATCGTAGAGAACGCCGGTTACGATGTAGCCCACGTCCAGATGTGGATCGTACAATCACAGGAGGAGAGCCGACGCTGAAAAAAACGCTGAAAAAAACAAATACATTAAGCCAACAGATTACCCGATAAGAAGTTACAACCAACGCATTAAGACTAAACTAAGACACAAAAACACCTAAAGACAATTAATATACCATAAACTTCATAAACACTCTATTGATGTAACCTTTTAAGACCCCTCAAACAAAAGACTTCTGAACCACAGGATCAAGAGCGCCGGTGGTGTAGTTTGGAAACACAGGGGCTTGCCGAGCCCCTGCCCCGGGTTCAAATCCCGGCCGGCGCACATAATCTAAAAGGAGGGTGCAGCAACTTTATTTGCCCCTTGCTTCCGTTTTTCTAAAAGGTCATATTAATAAGAGCATGTAAAAGCAATTAGAAGAATAAAAAATTGAATAAATGGTTTTAGCTTTCTTGGGTTTAGTTTCAGCCCCAGTAGGATGCCCAGTCGCCCCATACTGACTTTGTTTCTTCAGTTACGACTGGACATACTGTTTTAACCATTTTTACTTCGAGCAGGCCGTCCATGATCATGTCCGTTATGACTTTTCGGATTTCTGCTTCGTCTACGTTCAAGCTTTTCGCTAGCTCTGAGATCTCTTGGTCCATTGGTTTGCCTTCTGCCGAGCAAGTCTTATCGATCTCTTTAATTACATCTTCTTTTAATCCCATAATAGTTCACCCCCCAAACTTTTTGGTACTTTCTCTCGCATAGGGTTCTATAACCCTACGATAATCATTAATTAGGGATTAATTCCTATATAGTTTTTTCCGATTTTTTATTGAAATTACCAAAGCTTTCTATTTAGGTCTTAACCTCCCTTAAATACTGCAATCTTAAATTGAGCTTTTTAAGATCAGGAATACAAAATTATACTCTTATCATACTATACTGTTTCTTAATATCTGTGATCACCTGGTTCGATTTCGATATTAGATCACTGAAAAAACTGAAGGAGTGAAACCCTTAAAACCCCTGTCTTTAACCGGAGCCAGTATGTTCTTGGTAAGCAATATTACAAAGCCTATCCGCCTCTACGTTCTCCTCTCGGGAAATCCACATCAATTCGACTTCTCTATCCTTTAGCAACTTCTTTATCTGGGGAACGAACTTTTTTGATGTCTGTGACTTCACTTTCCATTTACCTTTTAACTGATTTATTACCAGCTGAGAATCTCCCTTAATCAGTATCTTATCCTTAATTCCCTGAGAGTTTACCCACTCCAGAGCTTTCTTCAACGCAGTGTATTCAGCAACATTATTCGTCATTCCAGTGCCTTCACCCACAACTCCGTGACCCCTTTTAACTACCTTTCTGTCCTGATAGATAACGTAGCCGTAAGTAGCAACTCCGCCCGGGTTCACCGGCTGACACAGACCATCGAAGTATATAGTTATCATCTCTCTTTCGTACTACAACTAGTTAATTTAGTGTTTTGCCAAAAGATGATCAAAAAAGTGAACTGATCAGTATAATCAGTAGTCAGTGGTAATATCAGTAGTTATATTCGCATCTGTCCCTCATGTCGCAGTATTCGCATTTATCCCAGTGAGAGACTTTCTCTCCCATGCCTACCACCAGAGTAGTTGATTTTCGGGGATACATTATGTTGTAGTGGGTCAGTTCGACTCCCATGTCCTGTGCATCGACCAGGTCCAGGATCTTGGCCTGTTCATCCAGGGCGAATCCCTCTTGCCCGGGGACTATGCAGCCGCTTGCGGTCAATCCTTGTTCTGCTGCTTTGTCATTTGCTATTTTGTAGCAGTAGTTTTCCAGTTCGGATATTGCCGCATTACCTATCTCGTCCAGCAGCATGGCGTTCAACAGGTTTCCATCGCTTAGAAGACGGTCAACCTTTTGCTCCAGGTCCGTTCCTATTGTGCAAGCAGCTACCATGAACTGTTGACAATCCTTAAACAGCATGGGGAGCAGGAATCCCTCTATCCGCACACCATTGACTTGGATTGCCTCTGATTCCACTTTGGATATCTCCAGAACTTTATAAGCTACAGAAGGGGTCATCAAACCATCAAGGTTTGAGTAGAACTCGTTTATCCGCTCTCTGAGGTCCAATTTTGACCCTACGTTTGGATTATCAAAATAGCCCAAACGTTTCAATATGTGCTCTTCCTGAGGCTCTAATTGGAGTTCACTTAAAACGGGCATAAGGATTACCTATGATTTTGATCCAATTAACGGCAGATTCCCCCGAGTATTCCTCAAAACAGCAGTTTTTGTCCCTTTCAGGTGCAGGATCAGGAATGAAACAATGTTCTTCCATGCCCATAATCAATTATTTGTTCCATCATTTAAATATTTTACCTTTATGTGTTGTCAAATGACAAGTAGAATAAATTAAAGATCTCATTAGTTTAACATTGGAAATTAATGATTTCTGTGAGATCAAACTGACTAATGATAATCACTATTTCCTCAGTAAATTTCAATTGTAATTATTTCACTCTTAGAAAATTTAGAGTATATGGATTGTAATATAAAATCTGTTGTTGCCAGTTGGGTGCAACCAGTAATAAATTACCAGTAATAAATTCTGATCTAAATAACCAAATTGAAGATCCTTGCTGCCAGCACGTAGAACAGCGCGATGGGAATTATGTACTTCACCAGCACGAAAACGCTGTTGCCCACGTTCCATCTGGCGTTCTTATTTATCTGATTCTTTATTATCCTGTTATCAAAGAACCACGTTACGGAAACCGATATGAGCAGTGCGGTGAACAAAATAGCCACAGAACCGAATAGCTGATCAACATGATCCAGGACTGGAATACCATCCAGTTGAAGGCTCATTCCTGAATAGCTTAAGGCTGACGGTAAACCCAGCACCAGAAGGATCGCCAGCAAGATCATCGAAGATTTCGCTCTGCTCAAGCGAGCCTCATCAATGAATGCGGCAGTAGTAACCTCGAACATGGATATGGAAGACGTGAGGGCAGCAAAAAACAGCAAAAGATAGAATACCGCTGCAAGCACCATCCCATAAGGAACTGAGGAAAAAACGTGTGGCAGGGTAGAGAATGCCAGGTTGGGGCCAGCAGCAGGCTCAAGGCTAAAAGAGAATACTATGGAGAATACGATCACCGCGCTGACGATGGATATCATCAGATCAAAGAAAGTGATTATGACCGAATTACTTACCAGACTTTCTTTATCATCCAGATAGCTGCCGTAGGTCAAAAGGATGCCTGAACCCACGGAAAGAGAAAAGAACGCCTGACCAAAAGCAGCAGACCACATACTGTAGTCGTTGAACATGGAGAGATCAGGTTTGAAGTAGAAGAGTATCCCGTCCACAGCATTGGGCAGAGTCAAAGCGTAAACCACCATCCCCATGAGGAGAATACCCAGTGAAGGTATCATTATTTTGCTTGTCTTTTCGATACCACTCTTAACTCCCCTCATGACCACAAAGGCTGTAATAAAGGCAACTATAATGAAGAAAAGAGGTGTATAATAAGTTTGACTGAATGAATTGAAGTCCATCTCACTCCTCAATAAAGTCAGAGAAAGAAAAGCAACCGTCCACCCGGTTATGACCAGATAATAACTTAAAACTACTGTATTGACCGCAACGATGACCACTCCCACCCACCTGAAGCTGTCCTTAATCTTCCTCATGCAGGAAACTACAGAGCCCTTGAAATGCCTCCCTACAGAGAACTCCAGCATCATCAAGGGGAGTCCAAAAGCAATAATAGAGACCAGATACGGTACCAGGAATGCTCCCCCACCATTCTGCCCCACAATATAGGAGAACCTCCACACATTACCCAAACCAACGGCAGAGCCTACACCTGCAAGTAAGAACCCCAACCGAGAACCCCACTCCTCCCTGACCATAACCAACCATGAGCAAAAAAAGTATTTGAGATTTACTGAGAAAAGTGCCAGACATAGAGAGCCCAATTAGAGATAATTCTGCCAAAGAAGAGCCCCGATTGGTCATTGAAAACCAATCAGCTGTAGGAACTGAATTTGAACTTATTCACGTCATTTCCATATAATATTACTCTGTCCGTTATCTCCCACACACCAGTTCGAACAAAAACAAGGAAACCAGACTGCTCAGCCCTCTTAACGAAGTACTTGAAATGATAAGCTTTCCTGCCCCCAGTGTGCTTCCTTATAAGCGAATCCAGAGTATTGGATACAACCTCATCCCTACCCTTAGACTTAAGCTTCCTGAGCTCCTCCAAAAATTTACGGTAGCTAACTTCGGGCGACCTCTTATAACGCGAATTAGGATTCAGCTTTGGTCTATACCCTGAATACTTAACGGTTTTAACCATCATATAACTAACTATCTATCTTATAGGATATATCTCTTTAGAGTGAACTGAAAGTGAAGGGGGGAATCGTAATTTCTAGTGTACATGATGATTCCCCCTCTACCCCCTTCTGCCAGTAGATTACACAGATTTAGAATGGTAGATAAGCTGAAGGGGGGAATCGTAATTTCTAGTGTACATGATGATTCCCCCTCTACCCCCTTCTGCCAGTAGATTTTTCTGAAGTTCACTAGTACACCTTATGATTTCCTTCTAACCCCCTTTTGTGGTAAATTGCTCAGATTTACAATGGTAGATCATAACTTCTAGTGTATCATGATTTCCTCTTCTACCACCTTCAATGTTTTCTAGTTATCTTTGCTATGTTAGATCTTAGGTGGTTTGAGGTCAGTTAGAATAGTAATTCTGTTTATTTTGGTAAATATAATGAGAAAAGGTTAGATTTTTCCTTTTAGGAATTCTTGGCCTTCTTCGACTCTTATTTTGACTGGTGTGGGTAGTTTGTGACCTGCTCTTCTGAGTGCGTCCTTGCCGAATTCGTAGTGTTCGGGTTTTACCCACATGGTCATGATCTTTTGTCCCTTATAGGCTCTTGCTGCTTTTCCTGTGGGTCTTCCGTAGGCTTTTCTCATTCCCTGGGATATTCTGTCTGCTCCTGCTCCTACAGCCATCTTGTGCTCTCTCAGTACCTGGTGAGGATAAACTCTGATCTTCAGGAAGAAATTGCTTGAGCCTATCTCGCTGGATATGTATTTGTTGGCGGCGATTCTGGCTGCCTCAAGAGCAACATCCCTTATCTGTACACCTTCTTCTGATATAAGGGTCAATTTAACGGGAAAGGATGCTTTCCTGTTACCCATTTCCATGTTTCTGAGCCTTATTCCAGGGATCCCATCAATATACTCTTTTCTTGTGAATGGTCTGTCTAGTCTTCTGAACATACTGGCTGGTTTTTTTGCCATAGTTAGTCACCTTCCAAACTCTTATCTTGCTGAGTATTAAAGTTTTATTCCCACTCCTCACTCTCACTGTTACTTTTCAAGTTTGGTTGACTGTTCACTGAACAAAGTGACTAAGTAAAAATTTTAAAACTGGGGACAAATATTTTTCTAAGAAAGCTCCTTAACGCCTGATTCAAGTGAACAGGTTTGTGTTGTTAGCTGATTTATGGTGTTTAGATGCAGGTAATTATACTCCGTTTGGGTCACAGGCCTCAGAGAGATAAAAGGATCTCTACTCACGTTGCTCTTACTGCCAGAGCCTTTGGTGCAGAGGGCATATATTTCGATTCCTATGACGCTAAACTGTTCGAGAAGATAAACAGGGTCTCTACAAATTGGGGCGGCAATTTTTGGGTTCGGCACGCAAGCTGGAAGGATGTGTTGAAGGAATTCGATGGGTTAAAGGTCCACCTTACCATGTACGGTGTCCCCCTGACCAAGAAGATTGAGGAGATCAAGACTTCTGAGAATGTCCTGGTTGTCGTAGGAGCGGAAAAGGTCCCTCCAGAAGTTTACCACATGTGCGACCTCAACATCGCCATCGGTAATCAGCCCCACAGCGAAGTAGCAGCTCTAGCGGTTTTACTGGATAGAGTTTTAGAAGGTGAGGTCTTTAATATCGATTTCCCTGATGCAAGCATCAAAATAACTCCCTCTGAAAGATCCAAGATCGTTGAGGACGATGATTAGCTATTTTAAAAACCTGGTAAAATATTTCCTTGAAAAATTATTTATATATGTTTTGAACAGAATTGAACGCCTGGAGTATGCTCCACTTTCAGTTTAAAGCTCTTAAAATTCTTTAATCTAGCTGAGTGAAGTTTCTTAGGAAAATTTTTTATGGTTTAAAATTATTGATAGTTACATGGTTAATCTGATTCTGGTAGGTATAGCTATTATTGTAATACTGTTCATAATCTCTGGAATCAGGATTGTCAAGGAATACGAGAGAGGAGTTATATTCAGGCTGGGAAGACTGGTAGGAGCAAGGGGCCCGGGAATATTCTACGTCATTCCCATTTTAGAGAATATGAATAAGATCGACCTCCGAATCGTTACCTATGATGTCCCTTCTCAGGAGGTTATCACCACAGACAATGTGACGGTGAGCGTTAATGCAGTCGCTTACTACAGGGTTGTTGACCCAGAGAAAGCTGTGGTCGAGGTCCAGGAATATAGATATGCGACGTCACAAATGGCACAGACCACTCTGAGAAGTGTGATCGGTCAGGCAGAGCTTGATGAGCTTCTGGCTGAAAGAGATAAAATAAATGCGCAACTGCAAAGAATAATTGATGATGCAACGGACCCCTGGGGTATCAAGGTTACAGCAGTAGAGGTCAAGGACGTTGAACTGCCAGACGAGATGCAGGAAGCTATGGCCATGCAGGCCAGAGCAGAAAGAGAGAGAAGAGCCAGGATCATCAGAGCTGACGCTGAGATGCAGGCTGCCAAGAAATTGACTGATGCTTCAGAAGTTATGTCCGGTAGTAAGGGTACCATGATGCTTAGAACCCTTCAGACCATAAACGATGCTGCTACCCAGGAGGG
>JAWODI010000096.1:0-16915 GCA_046483365.1 Archaeoglobaceae archaeon
GATGACACGGGTTTTCTTGTGATCACTGACGATGATGATGGTGACGAAGTGACTTATGAAGCGGCGAGAGAGGGAGATAACTATCCGTCTGGTTCAGGAACTGCCTTTACTGTGGAGTTTCAGGTGAAGGATGGTGTAGCAGATGGTAGTTACGCTCTCGACTTGGTGGATGTGGTGCTCAGTGATGCGGATAAAAACTCTATATCTGGGGTAGCTGTAACTGATGGTTCTGCTGTTGTTGAGTGTGAAACAACTCCAGAGCCAAACATTACTGAACCAGCTGATGGAGCAGAAGTTTCTGGGGCAGTAACAGCTTCGGCAGTTGATGACAGCGGACTGAACGTTACATACAGCCTCTTCCAGTACTACTTCGATGAAGATGGAAATTGCGTGGCTGATGACGGTAATTCATGGCAAGAAATTGGTAACGACACCAACGGTAGCGATGGATGGAGTGCTGAGTGGGATACAAAGTCAGTCGCAGATGGAAGTTATATAGTTAAGGCCACCATGGGCGATGTAAACGGCACCACTGGCTCTGATGAAATCTGCGTCTTAGCATCTAACCCACCAGAGCCACGCATTACCAACCCGGCTGATGGAGCAAAGGTTCAAGATGCTGTAACTGTTTCGGAAGTTGATGACAGCGGACAGGACGACATAGCATACAACCTCTTTGAATATTCACCTGAAGGTACTAGCACGTGGGTAGAAATAGCAAATGACACTGATGGTAGCGATGGTTGGAGTGCTGAGTGGAATACATCTGGTTTAGAGCCAGGAATGTACACGATTAGAGCTACTATGGGCGATAATGCAGGAAACACCGGTTCAGACCAGATCATGGTTGATGTGGTCGGTGAAGGCATAACACTGACTCCAGGATGGAACCTCGTGTCAGTACGATGTGTTCTTGCCAACGATAGTGTAGAGCACTTCCTGGAAGGTGTCGACTACGATGCTATAATCTACTATGATGGTTGTGCCAAGAACTGGGATCTACCTACAACCATTGAACCTCTTCAGGGGTACCACATATACGTATCTTCAACTCAGACAATAACCAATGTTACTTGTGGAGTAGGAACACCACCATCTCTTCCTGTGTGTGAAGGTTGGAACGCAGTAGGAAATCCAGCGAAGGGATCTGTTGATGCGGAGACGGCATTCCAGGTTGCAGGAGTTGACGACAGTTACAGCAAGGTCTGGAATTGGGACACTTCAATACAGGATTTCAATCGGTATGGCTACAACTGCAATGTGTATACGGATACTTGCCCACCAGCTATCTCAAGTGAACATATGGGCTCAGACGACTTTGTTATGAACCCGTATATGGGGTACTGGCTCAAGGTTACTTCAAATGATACTCTAGAAGCGATTGAGTAAAGATCTATTTTTTTTTATTTTTATATTTAAGGTGAGAAAATGAAAAAGAAGGATATTATGAAATTGGCCCTACTTATACAATTGTTAACTTTAATGGTAATGCCCAGCGTAATTGCAGATTCTCCTCCCAATCTGCCCATGTTCATTCATGGGGAGGTTATAGATACTGACAATTCTGAAAAAGCGCCTTCGAATGCAGTTGTATTGATCGAGACAGATGAAGGAGATACGCTTACGGAAGAAATAGACCAAAATGGGTACTATGGAGAACCAAGTAGCGAAAGATTAGTAGTCCCTGAATGTAATTCCTACGAAATTAGCGTTAGTGTTGATGGAAAAGAGATTGATTTGGGCTCTCATTCGTGGAGTTCAGGAGATATAGGGAGGCTTGACCTTGAATATTCGGCTGAAAACCAGGAAGGGAACATCGAAGAAGTTAGTACCACAAGTTCTTCAGACTCTCAAGATGGAGGAGATAAGGCCCAAGAGGTCCAGGAGACCCAAGAACAAAAAGTAGATCAGCAATCTGGAACCCCTGCAACCTCTAAAAATGATGTTCAAGTTGGAGATGAAGGTATTAAGTCCGGAGATCCTTCCGCTAATGCAATTCAGGAAGATCAAGCTCAAGATCAACAACAGGTTTGGAAACAAGGAACTTTCGTGGTCTTAATAGCAGCTTCGGCACTCGTTTTAATTGCGTTAGCAATCTACATGAGGCAAAAATAGATTATAATAAAATTTTTTAAATTAAAATATTTATTTTTCAACCTTTCTCGTTATCTCTTTTTCGTTATGATGCACTTTCCGATAATATTATTTTAAGCAAGGTCTTCCTTAAACATCATGTGCATTACCAGAAAAATAGATGAACATGGGCGTATAAAGAAAAAATTTGTGCAGGTTTTTTCACTATTATGGTTTTCTTGGCCCTAATAACAACAGTAACGGCTGATAGTCAAGATAGATGGATAGTACCTAACGGTAACAAAACAGAGTCCCAGCAGATGGGTTATACTATTGTTCATGAGCTAGAAAATTCTGTAGTAGTAAACGGAACAGCCAAACTTACATTTTTTTAATATATTATAACATAAATTTAAACACTGTATGTGTCTAATATCTTTTACAATCTAGAAAATACTATTAGGTACATTGAGACCCTCATTTTGATGATCCGACCTTCTTAAGCTAATTTTTCCTTCTTTCTTAAAATGTAATCCTGAATTTATTTTTCTGAACTAAAACATGCGGATAAACCGGAAACATATTGAAAGTATCTCAACTACTAAGGTAACTTACGTAATTAGGTTTCTTATTAATCCTTCTTTTTGTTATAAATACTAATTTTGCTGAATTGTTGAATGAGATTAAAAAAGAGATCGGGGTGTGTTGAAATGAATAAACTTCTGGTGGTTACCTGTTTTGTGTTCGTTCTGCTGTCCACATCTACAGCTGCTGCTCAGACGGTATCAGTCTCTCCATCGACTTTAGACCGTCTGTGTCCTTCGGACACTTTTAAAGTGAACATAAATTTCGATTCAGGCGATGAAAACTTAAGAGGAATGTCTCTTGATCTAGACTATGACGAAACTGCGTTCAAGGTAGTGGATGTCACCGAGGAATTGGATAACAATTGGTTATATGAGCCCAAATTAAGTGAGCTTGATGGAGATACAGACAATGACGGCGTCCTTCATTTTGGTGCAGGTAAAACCGGCAACTTCGTTCCAGCATCAGGAACTTTAGTGACTGTTGAGTTCAGGGTAAATGATAACGCTGAGGATGGAGATTATTCACTTGGTTTCCAGGAAGTATCTCTCAAGAACGAAAACAAGGCAGAGATCCAGCTGAACACGGAGAACGCCGACGTATCCATAGACTGCGAGAGCTCATCTCAGAGCAGCTCTGGAGGTAGCAGCTCTGGAGGTGGAGGATCTGCAGACATTGCGACGACCGCAACTCCTACTGCAACTCCCACTTCCACCGCAACAGCAAGCCCTACTGCATCAGTTACACAAACTGTAACCGCAACTGCGACCGAAGCTGTCACCACGACTCCAGTGCCAGGTTCAACTACGTCAGATTCTTCTGTAGAGAGAGCGACTACTGCAGAATCTACTGAGACTCCTGTAAGCTCAAATGAAGCATCACCAGGATTTGAGGCAGTAATGGTTATAGCGGTACTGATGGGGGCTTATTTGATCAGCAGGAACAAATAAGGATCTCTTCTACTTCCCTATTTGAACTTATATTTTAATTTAATAGACAGGATAATAGACAGGATAATCAGTGCTGCTCCTAAATTTACTTTCTAAAACGCTCCTAAATTTACTTTCTAAACCGCCTTACTAAACTTAAACCAATGTGTAAAAGGAGAACTATAATAAGCTTGCCGACTTCGATGATGGCGATTACTAGTCATTATTCTCCAAGTACTCCTGGAACTCGTTGTAGGGTTTAACACCCTGAAATCGCTTATTATCTATTATAAACGTCGGCACTTCTACGATCTCTTCATCCTCTACTCTCTCCAAAGCCTTCTCATAATCTTCTTCGGCTTCATGCTGCAGATAGCTCTCTACTTTATCCCATGAAAGCCCGATTTCTTCTGCAATCCTCTCCAATACTTTTTTGTCTCCGATGTCCTGACCTTTATCCCAGTAGACATCAAAAACCGCATTATAAAAGTCATAGAAGAACCCCTCTTTTTCTGCGGCTTTGGTACACATGATAGCTAAACGAGAGTTGGGCAAAAACTCGGGGAATTTAAAATCAATATCATACATTTTGGCATATTTTTTAACCTGATCCTCCACGATCTTCATATACTCCTCGTCAATACCCAATTCCTCAAGAGCAAGCCCTTCAGGAGGAACCCGAGGATTTATTTCGTAACCTACCCACTCCATTTCCAGACCATAGTCTTCCACCAGCTTTTGGGCAATGGTCTTCCCAATGTAGCAGAAGGGACAAACGTAATCCGAAAAAACTACCAGCTTTTCAGCCATGATATCACTCCAGTGTCCTGTCAGAAAAATGTTATTTTAAACTATCTCAGGATTGTGTCTTGTTATCTTATTCCTTTAAGGTAAGATTAAGGAATAGGATTAATGGTTAGAAAGGCAAGTCGAGTTAAAAAAACGGAAGCCAGGACCCGGATTTGAACCGGGGTAAAGTGGATCTGCAGTCCACCGCATTGCCACTCTGCCATCCTGGCATGGGATGTGATGGTGGGTTGTGCTGGTTTAATTAAAATCAACTCAGAACTATTTCTATCTTTTGGTTAAATACTGCTGACATGATAGCCCAGGCTAATGCAACTATTGACCACTGATAAAAAAATGTTGAAGTTGGATAGTAAAAAGAAGGTAATGTAATGGTGATGTGGCCGTGTAGAGGTCCGTTCCAGGTTTATGCCTGAGATTGTAGAGTCTGACCGGCGCGAGCTTTAGTGACTGCGAGCTGAACGGCTCGCCGTAGCTTACCGCTTACACTCCAGCCCTATTAAACCCGTCTTTTACGGGCGCTCTTTACGGAAGGCTCTTTTCGGGGGCGGTTTCAGGCTTAGATGCCTTCAGCCTTTAACCGTATGGCACGTAGCTGCCCGGCAGTGCCTTGCCAGACAACCGGTCGACCAGTGGTGCTGGAGGCTCGTTCCTCTCGTACTAGAACCTCCTTCCCCTCAGCCTTCCAGACACCTCCGAAAGATAGCAACCGACCTGTCTCACGACGGTCTAAACCCAGCTCACGATCCCCTTTAATAGGCGAACAACCTCACCCTTGGCCGCTGCTGCACGGCCAGGATGGGGAGAGCCGACATCGAGGTAGCAAGCCTCGGGGTCGATATGAACTCTCGCCCGAGACGACTCTGTTATCCCTAGGGTAGCTTTTCTGTCGTCACCCGGCCTCATCAAGAAGCCAGGGTGGTTCGCTAGGCCCGCCTTTCGGCTCGTGATTCTTTATTATGCGGAATCACGTCAGGCCAGCTTTTGTCCTTGCGCTCTACGGCGGATTTCTGACCCGCCTGAGCTGACCTTGGGGCTCCCCCGATACCTTTTCGGGGGAGTGGCGCCCCACCCAAACTGCCCACCTGCAGATGTCCCGCCTAAGCGGTTAGCGGCACGGTTGGATGTGGGTGGTGTCTCATTGTCGGCTCCACCCAACCCGGAGGCTGGGTTTCGAAGCCTCCCACCTACGCTGCGCACATCCAGCCATACCGCAACAGCAGGCTGCAGTAAAGCTCCATAGGGTCTTCGCTTCCCTTCGGAGGTCCCCAGACTCTTCACTGGGATGTAGGCTTCACCGGCTTCTGGTCGGGGACAGTGGGGGAGTCGTTAATCCGTTCATGCAAGCCGCCAATTAAGCGGCAAGGTATTACGCTACCTTAAGAGGGTCATAGTTACCCCCGCCGTTTACGGGCCCTTCTTCCCATTTAACTGGGGTTTCAGGTACCCGCACTGGGCAGGACTCGAGGATCGTACTCACCGTTACCAGTTTGCGATCCCCTGTGTTTTTATTAAACAGTCGCTCCCCCCTAGTCACTGCGACCTGCACTCCCCACCGATTAGATGAAGAGTGCAGGCACCCCTTATACCAAGGATAGGGGGCCAATTTGCCGAATTCCCTCGACCAGAATATTCCGCCACGCCTTGGCCTTCTCAGCCAGAGCACCAGTGTCGGATCTCGGTACGGCCCATCCTGTCCCCTTTTCATGGGCTCCAGGACTCAGCCAACTTACGCCATCACGCCTTCACCCCCTTCTCTCCATTACGGATCTCCAGAGGTTTCGACGCTTGGACGGGCTGGCAACACCCGCTTGACTTATCCCGAAGCGTTGGATACGGACAGGAGGTGCTGGAATATTAACCAGCTCCCCTTTCGATGGTGTCCACTTAGGAACCACCTTAGGGCCGACTAACCCACGGCTGAGGAACATTGCCGTGGAAACCTTGCTCTTCCGGCGGTCGGGATTCTCACCCGACTATGCTGCTACTGACGCCAGGATTCTCGTTACTAACGGCTCCATCCGAGCTTACGCCTCAGACTTCTGCGCCATCAGTACGCCCTCCTACCGGATCACCTTTCGGTGCCCCGGGGTATCGGCGGTCGACTTTAGCCCCGTCCATTTTCGGGGCCTCGGGTCTCGGCTGGTGGGCTGTTACGCACTCTTTAAAGGGTGGCTGCTTCTAAGCCTACCTTCCAGCTGTCTTCGACCCGAGACACCCTTTAGTACTAACACTTAGCCGACACTTGGGGGCCTTAACCCCGGTCAGGGTTGTCTCCCTCTCGGACTAGTAGCTTACCCACTAGACCCGACTCCGCCCTTCTACAACGGTAGTGTATTTGGAGTTTGACAGGAGGTCGAGGGTGTCACCCCCCGGGTCCTCCAATCAGTGCTCTACCCTACTACCCGTCTCCGGGCGGGTCATGCTTCGGTATGTTTCGGAGGGAACCAGCTATCCCCGGGCTTGATTGGACTTTCACCCCTAGACGCAGGTCAGGGGAGTGATTTGCACATCAACATCCTTTCAGGCCTCCACGGCCCTTTCGGGCCGCTTCACCTTGCCCACGCCTAGATCGCCCGGCTTCGGGTCGTACACCAGTGACTCCAGGCGAGCACACCTCGCCCCTCACAGCAAGCTGTTGCGGGCTATCGGTTTCCCTACGGATACGGACTTACAGTCCTTAACCTCGCCACTGGTATACACTCCCTGGCCCGTTCTTCAAAACGTACGTAGTAACCCCGGCATGCCGCTCCTCGTACTGACACCTCGCGGTGTTCTCCTTCGGAACGGTTACCTTGCGGGCTACTACTCTCTATCCCCGGTCGATTTCAGGCTCTTTTCACCCCCCTTCCTGGGGTTCTTTTCAGTTTTCCCTCACGGTACTACTGCGCTATCGGACTCAAGACGTATTTAGCCTTGGGGGTTGATGCCCCCCAGCTTTCCGCGGAATTTCCGATCCACGGTACTCAGGATACTCCACCTCGTAGCCTGAGAAGTTACGCCTACGGGGCTATCACCCTCTAAGGCGTGGCTTTCCAGCCAACTTCGGCTTTCCTCTCGAGGCATTGGACGGAGTCCTACAACACCACATGTACCTGCATTTCTGCAGGTATTCGGTTTGGGCTGCGCCGATTTCGATCGCCCCTACTCACGGCATCGCGTTTGCTTTCTTTTCCTGCGGGTACTCAGATGCTTCCTTCCCCCGCGTTCCTGTTCCTATACGGAACATCCCTTACGGGACAGGATATCCCATTCGGGCATCCTCGGTTAAAAGGCTCCTTGCGCCTTCCCGAGGCTTAACGCAGCTTGGCACGCCCTTCTTCAGCGCTTGAGCCGAGCCATTCACCGACCGAGATAATCGCCGGACACTACAATCTCAGTGTACATCCGGGAACAGACCTCTGCACGGCCTCATCTAGCGATGATCGTGTCGCTATCAACCCTTCCCCGACGATTCTCATCGCCGGGTGCACATGTTGACTTATGGTTTTATTATATTCATTATATTCCAGCTTCAGAAAAGCTGGAATTATTAGACCGAGGTTTTCCACTTTTACTTTTTAATACCTCTGCCATCATTGTGGTATCGCGAAGCGATGCCACGCGGCTCCAGAACACACTTCCGGATGGACTCGTCGGGATTTGAACCCGAGGCCTCGGCCTCGCAAAGGCCGCGCTCTTCCAACTGAGCTACGAGCCCATTGGACCTATTGACATTTAGGCTCCAGTGCCTGAAATAAATGATATTATTTCAGGAGGTGATCCAGCCGCAGATTCCCCTACGGCTACCTTGTTACGACTTAGCCCCCCTCACGAACCGTAGGTTCGGGTTTACCCTAGGGATAAGACCTCACCCACGATCCACTCGGGTGGCTTGACGGGCGGTGTGTGCAAGGAGCAGGGACGTATTCACCGCGCCATTTTGAGACGCGATTACTACGGATTCCAGGTTCACGAGGGCGAGTTGCAACCCTCGATCCCAGGTTCGACCAGGTTTAGGAGATTACCTCCTCTTCTCAGAGTCGGTACCCATTGTCCCGGCCATTGTAGCCCGCGTGTAGCCCGAGGGATTCGGGGCATACGGACCTGCCGTTGCCCGCACCTTCCTCCGACTTAGCGCCGGCAGTCCCCCCAATGTGCCCAGCATCCCCGTAGGGATCTGCTGGCAATTGAGGGTGCGGGTCTCGCTCGTTGCCTGACTTAACAGGATGCTTCACAGTACGAACTGACGGCGGCCATGCACCACCTCTCAGCTAGTCTGGTAGGGTCTTCAGCCCGACCTTCATCCAGCTGTCTCCCCCGGTAAGCTTTCCGGCGTTGAATCCAATTAAACCGCAGGCTCCACCCGTTGTAGTGCTCCCCCGCCAATTCCTTTAAGTTTCAGTCTTGCGACCGTACTTCCCAGGCGGCGGACTTAACGGTTTCCCTACGGCACCACCAGAGCTCGTGGCTCTAGTGACACCTAGTCCGCATGGTTTACAGCCTGGACTACCGGGGTATCTAATCCCGTTCGCTCCCCAGGCCTTCGTCCCTCACCGTCGGACCCGTTCCAGCTGAGCGCCTTCGCCACAGGTGGTCTTCCCGGGATTACAGGATTTCACCCCTACCCCAGGAATACCCTCAGCCTTTCCCGGTCCCAAGCCTAGCAGTATCCCCCAGCAGTCTGACCGTTAAGCGGCCAGATTTCCCAGGGGACTTGCCAAGCCGGCTACGGACGCTTTAAGCCCAATAATAGTGGCCGCCACTCGGGCTGCCGGTATTACCGCGGCGGCTGCCACCGGCCTTGCCCAGCCCTTGCTATCAGATGCTCTTTACACATCTGGACAGTCCATGCGGTGCACGGACACTCTGGCTGACCCCGTCACACTTTCGTGCATTGCGGAGTTTTCGCGCCTGCTGCGCCCCGTAGGGCCTGGACCCTTGTCTCAGGATCCATCTCCGGGCTCCTGCTCTCACAGCCCGTACGGATCTTCGGCTTGGTGGGCCGTTACCCCGCCAACAACCTAATCCGCCGCAGACCCATCCTTAGGCGGCCGAAGCCTTTCGGTCACGGAACATTCCAGTATCCGTGGCCTATGGGGGATTAGCCCCAGTTTCCCGGGGTTGTCCCCCACCTAAGGGCAGGTTGTCCACGTGTTACTGAGCTTTTCGCCGGTGCTTGCCGAAGCAAGCCCCACGACTAGCATGGCTTAGTCTCAGCCAGATAGCAGCGGCCTCTGGCAGGATCAACCAGAATTGGGGGAGCACGTGTGGAAAAACACGTGCATAGCGGTACTTAAACGTCCCTACTAACACTGGATATGCCCTGTCAATAGGCCCATATCAGACCGCATTTTCATGCAGTCCTCACTATCTACTATTATACCGCGATTAGGAATTATCTACCCTTCATCTTGGGCCGAAGCCCGTCTCGGGGTACTTGCCGGAAATCGCGGAAACGTGATCAGGACTTATTCTTATCCCTTACGTGTCTTATCGGTTTTACGTTGATATTTAAATATTTTAGTGTTGGGCACCGATTTATTATGGCCCTTTTGATGCAACTATATGTTATCTCTTCCTGCCTTATAAGCCTTTTGCTCTTGACCATATCACACTTTAGTATCCGTCTTCAGAGACATGGGAGGCACTCTGGTACTTTTTAGGCTTTTTGTTGCTACTGATATCACTATGTTCTATGCGATTACTGTATCATTGTCGGTTCTCATCCTGACTTCAGACGGATATTTAAACTTTTTTCTCCTCGATTTTCAGGGTTTATAATGAAATAAAAATTTTAGAACATTTTTCCCACCGAAATATATATATTCATATCTCTGGAGCTTGTATGGAATGACCACCATACAATTTCTAGGAGGATGCAAGGAGGTCGGAAGGTCTGCAGTGGCAGTGGACTCCATGATGTTAGATTATGGTATGAAACCTTCTGAACCTCCTGAATTTCCTTTTAATGGGGTTTTACCTTCTCACCTGATCATTACTCACAGTCATCTGGACCATGTAGGTGTGGCACCAAACCTCATGGATTATGATCCTATGGTGTACATGACACCCCCTACAAAAGATCTATCGGGTGTTCTGCTCAAAGATTCCATGAATATCCTGGAGAACCCCCCATATTCCAAAAAGCAATTCAGGCAATTCGAGAGTAATACAGTGGATGTGGGTTACGACAGACCAGAGTACATCGACGAATGGGAGGTGACGTTCTTCAATGCGGGCCACATTCCGGGTAGTGCTACAGTCCATATGTCCAGGGATGTGGACATCCTGTATACAGGTGATATAAGGCTGGAAGAGACCAGATTATTGAACGCCGCCAACATAAATTTCCCTCAGACCGATGTTCTCATAGTGGAGAGCACGTATTACGGAATTGAGCATCCGCCTAGAGAGAAGCTGGAAAAAGCATTTGTAGAATCAGTTAAGGAAACCATCGAAAATGGAGGACACGCGATAATCCCGGTCTTTGCAGTGGGTAGGACCCAGGAAATAGTGATGATCCTCCAGAAATACGGTATAACCCCCTACGTTGACGGAATGGGTAAAGACGTAGGAAAGTTGATCGAAAACTCTCCGGAATACATCAAGAACCCCAAAAAGCTCAAAAAAGCTTTGAACAGGAGCATTCCGGTGAAAAAGGGTAAAAGAGAGGACATACTTTCAGAACCTTCACCCATCGTCACCACCGCGGGAATGTTGAACGGCGGTCCTGCATTATTCTATATATCCCGCCTGTATAACGACCCCAAATCGAAAATACTGTTGACCGGCTACCAGGTAGAAGGGACCAACGGTGAATCGGCCCTGAATAATGGAGTTATGGACCTGGGTATGAGCACGGTAAACCTCAAAATGGGAGTAGAGCAGTACGATTTCTCCGCTCACGCTGATGATAAACAGCTCAAAGAGCTGGTCAAGTCGGTGGCAAATAAAGGAGCTGAAGTAGTGTTCACAGTTCACGGTGACGACACCGAAGGATTCTGCGGATGGGTTAAAGAAGAAGTGGGTATTGAAGCATACTCTCCATACAACGGAGAGATCTACGTTATTTAAACGTCTATAAATCGTTCTATTCTTTGTGTTCTCCAATTTCGTCCTTTTTCCTCTTTATTGTTCCTCTTTCTATTCTTCCTTCTCTTTTAGCAGCTCAAGGTATGATCTCCTTATGCTCTGTTCCTCGTGAAAACCCAGGTGTTGTGCCAGCCTGAAGATCTGCATGGTCTTTTCTCCTACTTCTGATCTGTCGCCCTGGAGCTCTATCTCCAGGAATTCGCCCAGATCTTCTACCCTATCTACAGAGAATGTGGCTCCTTCCAGCTGGTATATCCTCCTGTTCTTCACGACTTCTCCAAAAGGAGTGAAACCAAGACCTTTTAGCAACTGGATTCCGGATTGGTAGTCATCGATATTTACTTTAACTTCCTCCCTACTTTTGGTCATGGAATCTATTTTGGGACCCTTGTAGGTGATAGTAACACCTTCATCATCCTTTCTTATCCGTAATGCTTCGTCACTCTCATTGAAATCCTTCCAGGGGGAGTTGAAATATACATCTGACTCAGTTTTATCTACGATAAATTCTGCAAAATCCGCTACCTTCTCTTCGACCTCTCTTATGTTTTCGATCCGGAATTTTACTTCCACTTCTATCATTGAACTCTTTTTATGACACCTAACCTTTATATATCCTTCAGCATTGGGGCTTAAATTGGAGGATAAGATATGTCAGCAATTGAAAAAGGTGACTTTGTCAAGATCGGATATACAGCGAAACTCGATGATGGCACTGTAATCGATACTACGGATGAGGAAACGGCTAAAGAGAACGATATCTTCAACGAGAGGGCAACCTACGGAGATATAACCGTTGTTGTTGGTGAAAGGCAGGTCATTACTGGACTTGACGAGCAACTAGAAGGGAAAGAAGTCGGCTTCCAGGGAGAAATAGAAGTGCCCTCGGATAAAGCATTTGGAGCATACGACCCAGAGGACAAGGACTACATCAGCCTCAAGCAGCTGGGTGAGAGACCGAACATAGGGCAGAGAGTTCAAGTAGATCAAAAATACGGATATGTGGAGCGGATCATTGGTAGGAGGGTAATAGTAGACTTCAACCATCCATTCGCCGGGAAGGACATCACTTTCGAGGTAAATATCAAGGAAAAGATCGAGGACCTCAAAGAAAAGATAGACGCCATCTTCCACATATACACCGGGCAGCACGTGGAAATAGAAATAGAGGACAAGAAAGTCAGAGTAGAAGTTCCCAAAGGAGCAGCGCTGGATCAGTACTTCCTGATGGGCAAATTCTCCGCATCCAACGCAGTCTTCAAACACCTGGATGTTGATGAGATGGAGCTAGTCGAAGTATTCAAGAAGCAGGCTGAAATGGACATGGGAGCCCAGCCAGCATCTGAAGAGGAAGCCGCTGAAGGAGCAGAAGCAGGAGCAGAAGCAGAAGCAGGAGAGACTGGAGCTGGAGAGATAGCGGGAACTGAGGATACTGAAGAGGCAGCATCAGAGGTCAGTGAAGAGTCTACTGAAGAGGAACCTCAACCTGAAGAAGGAGAAGGAAGTGCAGAAGCTGAAAAGGAGCAAAGTTGACCACTCAAGCTGGTTCAACTTTATAATTTAATCCTTATACGTTACCACTGATTGTTGGTTATTCGTCTGGTTGAGTTTGACGATACTTTACTTTCAGCACGATCAACAGGATTTTTATCTAACGGGCCCATCTACTTCGGAGAATGTAGATTATTGATTTGACAATTTATTAGCTTCTATTTTATCGGTCTTAAGCCTTATCAGCAAGTTTTTTATTTTTTAAAAATAAGTGTTAGTTGAATGTATATTATACTGGTTAAAGGAATTGTTCAAGGTGTAGGATTTCGTCCCTTCGTATACAGATTGGCCAGATCCATGGGCCTCAAAGGTTATGTTAAAAATACGGGAGATGGGACCGTTGAAATTCTCGTAGATAGGGATGTTGATGAGTTCGTTCAAAGATTGAAATCCGAAAAACCACCTATATCTGAAATAGAATCTGTAGGAATTGAAAAAACCAACGGCAGAGCTGATGAATTTGTAATAAAAAAGAGTGGGGGTAAGAGCAGGGAGTTGTCCTTACCTCCTCCAGATGTGGCTACCTGTCAGAACTGCATTGATGAGCTCTTCGATCCCCAGGATAGGAGATACATGTACCCTTTTATTTCCTGTACCGATTGCGGGATGCGTTTCACCGTAGCTCAGCGACTTCCCTACGATAGGGAGAACACCACATTTGTGGATTATCCTTTTTGTTCTGAATGTAATGAAGAATACTGGGACGTAGAGGATAGAAGGTATTACGCTCAATCCATCGCGTGTCCATCTTGCGGGCCTCATTATGAACTGGTACATGGTCAAAACGTTGTCAAGGGTCTTGATGGCATTATCAAGACTGCAGAGATGCTGGATGAGGGCAAGATAGTTGCAGTGAGGGGCATGGGCGGATATCACATAGCGTCACTCATCACAGACGATGTAGTATGGGAGTTGAGAGAAACTCTGAATAGGCCTCAACAGCCGTTTGCTATAATGGCCAGAGATATTGAAGCCGTAAGAAAGATCGCTTATGTTGGTCAGGAAGAAGAGGAGGCCATGACAGATTATACCAGGCCTATAACAGTGCTGTGGAAGAAGAAAGGTCTGGAAGCTGTAGCACCCGGTCTGGATAAACTGGGAGTGATGCTTCCCTATGCTCCTGTACACCATATCCTTTTTAAGTTCTTGAAAGCAGATTATATGGTCCTGACCTCCGCCAATATGCCCGGAGAGCCCATGTTCCTCGAAGACCCCCAGCTCCCTGTTGACGGAACTCTGAGGCACAACTTGAAGATCAACAATCGAACCGACGACTCGGTCATAAAGTTCGTCAACGGGAATAAGATGATGGTAAGGCGTTCCAGAGGCTACACTCCCAAAACCATACCCCTGGACTCGAACTTGAACGCCATAGCTTTTGGTGGTGAGCTGTATAACTCTATTTCCATGCTCAAGGATAAAAAAGCGGTGGTCTCTCAATACATCGGCAACACTTCCAATTTCAAGACCTATAACGAGTTCTTCAAGCCAGCAGCAAGATTCCTCACCTCTTTTATGAATCTGGATGATGTGGATACGGTCATTTGCGACCCTCATCCACTTTACAACACCTCCAACTTTGCGGAGAAATTCGCCGAGGAGAAGGGAGCCAGACTGATCAAGGTGCAGCACCATTTCGCCCACGCCATGTCCGTGATGGCCGAGAATGGTCTGGATAAGGTGACGGCAATTGCTGTAGATGGTGTTGGATATGGATTTGACGGTAAGATATGGGGCTGTGAAGTATTGAACCTCGATTTTAATCAGATGAAGTTCGAAAGAGCGGGAAGATTGGAGCTGATAAGACTACCCGGAGGAGATCTTGCCGTTAATTATCCGCTGAGGACGCTCTTCTCTATCGTGTATGACCACAAAAAAGATTACAGTTTGCTTGACGGCTACCAGAAATACTTGAGAAAGGGGGAAAAGTTCGACCTGTTCGCCAGGCAATTGGATTCCAGAATCGCTCTCGCGGAGGCATCCTCGGCCGGAAGATATCTTGATGCAATTTCTGCTATGCTGGAAACATGTCTGGAAAGGACATATGAAGGTGAGCCAGCGATGAAGCTGGAGACCATCACTGAGCCAGCTGAATCCTTCTATGAACCGCAGATAGAGACCTCAAGAGAGGAAGGGCTATATTCTGCCCCCTACGTCAGCGAACCCGGAAAGGAATCGGATGTAATGGTGTTGAACATAGGTCAGGTTGTGTGCGATGCACTGGAAAGATATAATAATGGAGAAAGGAGGGAAAAGCTGGCTTACCAGCTGGTAGACTATCTGGCAAGAGGAGTTGCCCGAATGGCTGAAGTGGCTTCCGGGAAAGCCGATTCCGATTGCGTGGTCATGAGTGGGGGTGTAGCGTATAATTCCTATTTCACTCCCATTGTTGAAAACTATTTAAAGAATCAGGATTTAAACCTGTATCTAAATAGACAAGTGGCTGCAGGAGATAATGGTATAAGCCTAGGTCAGCTATATATAACCAAGTATCTAGAGGATTAAGGAGGATAATAAAATGATGGTTAGAAAAGAAGATGGTGCTGGCGGAAAGTATATGGTAGATTTCTTGAGGAAGCATGTTATATCCAAATTCAATTCCAGAGTAGGTGAAATATCTCTGGAGGATATGGATGACTCCACGGATTTTCATTCTGATTACGTTTTGACCACAGATTCTTATGTTGTTGACCCCGTGGTTTTCCCGGGAGGGAGTATAGGCAGTCTGGCCATTTGCGGGACCTGCAACGATATGTCGGTCCTGGGTGCTGAACCCTCATTTCTTTCACTCTCACTTATTATTCAGGACGGTTTCTCCATTGATACCCTGGAAAAGATTGTGGCGGATATGGAGTACTGGCTGAAGGAAACGAATGCCAAGGTCATCACTGGTGACACCAAGGTAGTGGAGTCCAATATAGGTATTCTGATCAACACATCCGGTGTAGGATTGAGGAACGGTTATCTGGATAAGAATCTTGGTGTTGTCAAGGAATACAGGGACTATTCTTTCAAATGGATCAGGGACTCGGGTCTTGCACCGGGGGACGCTATAATTATCTCCGGAGGAATTGCAGAACATGGAGCCGCTATAATGTCCAGCAGGGAAGGTCTTGAGTTCGAGATCGACGTTAAATCCGATGTTTACCCCGTGTGGCTATTTGTAAGCAAAGCACTTGAAAGTGGAGGTATCACATCCATGAAGGACCCTACTAGAGGTGGAATCGCCGGTACCCTTAATGAAATGGCGGAGAAGAGCAACACGGGTATTCTGGTCGATGAGGAGAAGATACCCATCAGGGAAGATGTCAAGGGTTTCTGTGATGTTCTGGGGCTGGACTCCATGGCCATGGCAAATGAAGGAAAAGTGGTGATGGGTGTCTGCTCCGAGGTGGCTGAAGATGTACTGAAGGTATTGCATAAAGCAGGGCAAAAGGATGCAGAGATAGTGGGCTACGCAACAGACGAATTCCAGGAAGTGGTAGTGGAGACCATGGTGGGAACCAAAAAAATATTGCCCAGCCCGGCAGCGGACCCCATTCCTCGTGTGTGCTAAATAGATATTATATCTTTCACTTATTTTAAACTGTGGCTGTATAATCTCAATTGAAGTTAATATTAACCATAAAATGATTGGCTTAGAGTTTGTCTAACTCAGCTCAATTGTTATTGTTATATTAGTTTCTGACTGTTATTACTTAATTACATTCCTACTTCCTACTTCCCTAAGTTTTATATATTATCACACATATTTTGTGTTGGGTGAATATGGGCACAAATTGGGGATTGTATGGATATTTATTTTGGAAATATTGGTTGTTTCAATGCTTTCAGCGGCCTCCGCCTAAAAGTTTATCCAAAATGGCCGAAAAAGTCCAATCCTTTTCTAATTCCTG
>JAWODI010000099.1:0-14447 GCA_046483365.1 Archaeoglobaceae archaeon
TAACCGCCTTCACACACTCAGGAGTATTCTCTTCTGCCCTAATTGATAAGTCCTTATAATTAAGGAATTGAGGTTCTCCAGCTCCGGCTCCGGCTCCAGCTCTGGCAACTGGAACGATAGCATTATCTTTCAGCAATGCAATACTGCAACCCAGGTAGCCTCGGATCTCCAGCAATAACCTGCAGGTTCCATTCAATAGTTTATCCAGATCCTGTTCCTGAACAATGAGTTGGTTAACGTTACGGATGGCCATGAGAAGAGAGTTTAAGTGCTCAACATGCTCTTCTGCCTGCCTCCTCTCTGTCACATCCCTCAATATCCCGGAAATCCTCTTTACCTCTCCTTCACCACCTTTAACCAGTCTCCCTCTCTCTTCGAACCACCTTAAACCCATCGCCGGAGTATTTATTCGGAACTCGGAGGGGGGTTCTTCTCCAGTTTCCAGCGACGTTTGCAGGTTATATCTCACCTGTCCCACATCTTCGGAGTGTATAATTTCGGTAAAGTCTCTACCCACAATCTCTTGAGCATTATACCCATATTGTTCCACTTGAGGACCGATGTAAGTTATCACTCCATCAATATCCAGGGTGTATGGAATGTCCATCACATTATCAACAAGCTGGCGATATCTTTCTTCACTCTCTTTTAACGCCAGTTCATATCTCTTCTTGTCGGTAATATCCCTAGCAAGCGATTGGACTAGGGACTTTCCTCCGGACTCGAAGATGCTTGCAGAAATTTCAACGGTGCGAACTCCACCATCTTTGGCCAAATAATCTATCTCAAAATTAACATATCCATCTCTTGAAATTTTATTGAACTTCTGTCCCACAGTTTCAATACTTTCAAGAGGAGTTAAATCCATTACAGTCAGTGAGAGCATTTCAGATTTTGAATAACCCGTCAACTCCAAACTCTTTTGGTTCGCGTCAACAATTTTACCTTCCAAATCATGTATGAGTATTGCGTAATTCGAGTAATTGAAGAGGTTGCGATATCTCGCCTCACTCTCCTTTAGCCTTTTTTGCGCCATTCTCTTCTCAGTGATATCGGAACAGAAAGCCATAAAGTCACCGTTTTCCAGGACTACGGCATTAAGGTCAACATTAATCAATGACCCATCTTTGCGCTTAAGCCTTCTCTCTCCACGATAATTACCAAGTGATTTCAGCTGTTCAAAATCGTTTAATGAATTTTCATTATCTTCAGCCACTTGAGGGATAGACATGTTCAAGAGCTCTTCTTTAGTGTATCCCAGCATTTCGCATGCAGCGTTGTTTACGTCAACGTACTCTCCCCTTTCATTGGCGACAAAGATAGCTACCGGAGAGTTATCCACATAAGTCCGATGTTTCTCTTCACTCTCTTTCAATGCTTGTTCTGATTTTTTGCGCTCAGTAATATCGCGTACACTAGCAAGAATCCTCTCCTTGCCTCCGATAGTAGCTTTTTTAAGCGTAACCTCTTCCCAGAATATTGTTCCGTCTTTTTTCTTTCCCTGCCATTCAAAGGTCTGCTGTCCTTCTGTCCTTGCTTTTTGAACCAATTCTTTAGCCTTTTCATTAGTGTAGTTTCCACCACTCAAATCACCCACCTTTAGATTTAAAGCTTCTTCACGTGTATAACCGTATAATTCGCACATTTTCTGGTTGACGTCAAGAATTTCGGCTGTATCTGGGTCATGAATGAATATGGCATCCACTGATTTATCGAAGAGTTCCTGGTAGCTCGTTTTCAGCTCCTGTAGCTTTTCTTTAGCTTCCTTTTGGGCAGTAATATCAGTTAATAAGTTTAGAGTGGCTGGCTTGCCGTCCCACTCGATTGAGGTAACCTTGATTTCAGCCCACCTCGTCTCCCCCCTCTTGTTGATGAACCTGAATTGGTAAGTATCAGTTCCTGCACTATTTACCCTCTTCTTGTAGTGTTTAAACACGAATTCTCTGTCTTCTGGGTGAATGAACTCGTGGAAGGGTTTGAACATCATTTCTTCCTGTAAATACCCTGAAACCTCCAATACCCTGAAGTTAACATAAACTACCATCGCATCCTGAATTACTATAACTCCCTCATTAGCGTTCTCCACTAACGCCCTATACTTATCCTCTATCTTCTGTAAAATGTTTTGAGTTCTCCTGTACTCGAAGTTCTCTATATACTCCCACTCACCCTCTCTCACCACGAGTGTATAGTGGTGTCTGCTGGTTAAGTCAGCTATCTCGGAAGCTTTGAACTTATTGAAGGGGTAGGAACAGAGTACAATTATCTTCTTACTCTCAATTGTTTCATTGACATCCTCCTCATAGCCAATGAAATCCTTGAGGTTACCAAGCCAAGCAAAATCACCTGCAGTCCTCAACCCATCGTAGCCTGCAGCTAGGGACAGGTTAAGCTTCTCAACCAAACAATCAATCAGTTGCCGCTCCCCATACGATTCATCGTATTTAATATGCTCTACACCTGGCAGTTGTTCTTCAACCAGTTTTTGGGCCTCCTCATTGGATTTAGATGTAATCCACATGCAGTACTCGTTGTTGTCGAGTCCTGCTTTGAAGTAGGGGATTAGGACGTTGGTTAAGTCGTCTCTGGTTTGATAGAAGTGGCAGATGTGTGTTCCCCACCCTATATCACCTAAGACCTCTATCCCTGAGTCCCTGCTCTCCTGTTTTTGGGTGACTGGGGTTTTGAATATCATGACAAATGTTGTTCCCCACTGATTATCTTTTAGGTGGATGCTCCCCCCATATCTCTCAATTGTCTTCTTAACGATGTATAGTCCTAAGCCTGTTCCGTTGGTGCTGAAACCTTCTTCAAAAACCCTCTCCTTAATATCATCTGGAATACCTTCACCGTTGTCGGCTACCTCTACCTTGCAGACATCGTCCTTGTCCACTACCTTGATGTCCACCCTATCTGCATTGCCGTGAGTAATAGAGTTCCTCATCAAATTGTCAAAGATTGAAGTTAAAGAATCGTCAGCCATAACCCTGCAATCTCCTTCAATGTTGAGGTTCAAATTCTCTTCATATTTCTCGGTGATGGGTTTTAATGCCTCATTGAGTTTTAAGGGCTTTAACTCTCCTTCTGAAACCATTGACTCAACTTCTCTCATTTCTTTGAGGAAGTCAGCGCACCCGTCAATCTTCTTGAGGGCGTTCTCCAGTAATTCATCGTTTCTGGCGTCCTTATATACCTCAAGAATAGACCTGATGGTAGTTAGATCATTTAACATGTCGTGCCTTACATGACTATTTATCAGTTTTAAGAGTTCAGACATAGCGACCCCACAGTTCCTTTGCTCATTGTCATAATTGTAATCATGAATTTATAAAAAATTTACTCCCCAAGTACTGTGTGTTATCTGCAATAAATCTCGTCATTATCTGCAATAAATCTCGTCAACATTTAAGTAACCGAGTCAGAGACCACCGCATGGGGCTCACTGATGATGATATTTGTCGTATTGCTCTCCGCATAGTAAAATACGGGATAGACAATCAATTTTTTGCTGATCAATTTGGTGTTAGTAGGCTTAGAGTGCAGCAAATAGCTAAGGAGTATAGAGAGACCGGAAAAAAAGTATTAAGGAAACCTGGTCCTAAATCCAAACCATGCAGGATTAAGGAGCAAGTATGGCAGCAAGGAAAAAGACAGTGGGAGTGCAACGGTCATTGAGCTTACCTCAGGCGTAAGCGGAACATGAGAGTGGATAACAACCATATTCACTCTATTTTGTTGGAGGAGCCCACATGAGCCTCAACTTCCAGGAAATGGAGACGCCAGAGCAAGCATTCTTCCGGAAATGCGAAGGCATTATTGTGGTAACTATTCATCCATGATGAAGAGAGTAATTGGGTGAAAGAATGAAGCGAAATAAATTCCAGATAAGACATATGTAAAAACCCGGAGATAACTATTAAGATTTCGGATAGGTTTAGCTAATCACTCCATGCTTCTTTAGTTCTCTTAATATGCTATTTAATTCATGTTTATGTGCCTAAGGCTTTCTTAAATTCTTTTTAGGTTATTCGAAAATGAATTTTTCACGATTATATAAAATGAAAGCGTATCAAGTGGAGGCCTGCTCTACCACGTCTTCGTAGGATTGCAGGAATTTGTTCACGTAGGTCATTCCTGGTGGTATTGTTAGTCCGGGATTGATTCTGGTACCAATTATTGTACATCCTTTTCTGACGGTTACTCCGTTGCCTATCACCGAGTTCCTCTCAATAGAGGTCCTGTTGTCGGCGGTGGAGTTGATCAAAACCTTTCTACCTACTATGCTATCTGAGATGCGGGTATAGTCCCCGATCCTGGCTGCGTCCATTATGGCAGACTTTTCGACGCTCACGTAGTTCCCTATGATACAGAAATTATCAATATTTGAATTGACTATCCTCGAAAGATCCCCAATGGTAGTGTGTCTGCCGATAAGGGCTGCGCCTTCTATAGATAACTTGTTTTCTTTATACTTCCTGACGATCTCTTCTCTCCTTTTGATAGACTCTTCACTGTATCCCTGAACCCAGATATTTCTTTGAGGAGAAATCCTCTCTTCCAAGATTCTTATATCCAGATCACCATGGAGTACTGCTTGCATGGCGCTTAGATACCTTTCTGGACTTCCCACATCGTGCCATACGTCCAGCTCATAACCGTAAACAGGATAGTCGTTATCTACTAGATACGGTATGAGGTCGAAACCGAAGTCCAGCCTTTTATTTTCCGCTATCATCTTTTTTATACCATCACCCTCTACTATATCTCTAATCTGGGGGGACAGGAGGTAGATGCCAGCGTTAACCAGGTTGCTGGGAGCTTCTTCTGCTTTAGGCTTTTCCACGAACCTGTTTATTCTCATGTCCTGGTCCAGCTCTGCAACACCGTATTCCTCAACTCTACTTACTCTGGAAAGAGCAATGCTCATGACCGCATTTTTCTCTTCATGTTGTCTTATGAACTCGTTTATGTCGATACTGAACAGATTATCTCCCTGGATGACCATCACAGGGTCTCTAACATCATAGTATTCCATATTGAGCCTGTAAGAATCAGCACTTCCCAGATCGTCGAGATTTGGCTGGTGCTTGATGTGCACTCTGGGATCGACTCCGTATGTGGAGGAAAATCCAATTCCTTCCCGGTACATGTCGAAAAGATTGGTGTAGTTAGTGAAACCTCTTTCTCCAAAAATAAAGTTCTTGACCCCCTGGTCCGCCAGCATGGACATGGAGAACTCGATCAAAGGCCTGTTCAATAACCTGATACAGGGTTTGGAGATATCCTGGGTAAGTGGTCTCAGTCTTTTGGCCTTTCCGCCCACAGGGATGAAGCATCTAAGTCTATCAATATCCATATCTAAACTAGCCAATGTATGCTTTATAACTTTTGGTTTATTTTAAAACTCCTTTATTCTTACCTAACAGCTTATTCTTCGAATAAAAAGCGTTAGAGTGATCCCAATGAGCTGGTGGAGGTATAGAGTTTTTCTGATCATATTATATAATTATAATATTATTGATACTTTTTTTGAGTTTTAGTTTTAGGTGTTTTAGGTGTTTTTAATCCAATACTTGTGTTCAAGGGAATGAGTATTTTAGAGTAACTTTAAAGTAACCAGTCATTTAGTTTGAGTTGCGTCCAGTGAGGAGGTAGACCAATGCAGAATAATTCATCATCAGAAAGAGAAAGTCAAATCGCTCTTTTTACCATGGAAGCAGGAATAGACAGTAAAATACCTACTTACAGCGGTGGACTGGGAATACTTGCAGGCGACATCTTGAGATCATGTGCGGATATGAATATACCTATTCTGGCAGTAACCCTTGCCAGCAACGAAGGCTACCTCTATCAGGAGGTAGACGGATCAGGTAACCAGATAGAGGGGTCAGAAAGCTGGAGAATGGACAATTACACTTCTCTCATGTCCCCTAAAGTTTCTGTCACTATAGAGGATAGAGAAGTTAAGATCCAGGCGTGGAAGTACATGATATCGGGTATCAATGGCTTTCAGGTACCGGTCTATTTTCTGGACACCAACATGTTCGAAAATGAGCCCTCTGATAGAAAGATAACCTATTATCTTTACGGCGGCGACAAAAAATACAGGCTGAAGCAGGAAGTTGTCCTGGGTATAGGAGGAGTTCGTATGCTGGATGCCCTGGGGCACGACATCCGTAGGTACCACATGAACGAAGGCCACTCTGCTCTGGTCTCTATAGAGCTCATGAAAAGGATTAAGCAAAAAACCTCCGATATCTCCGAAGAGCAGGTCCTGGGCATTGTGAGGAATAAATGCATCTTTACTACCCACACTCCGGTCTCTGCTGGTCATGACGTCTTTCCCGTCTCACTGGTAAAGATCGTTCTGGGGAGTTATCTGGATGAGCAATTGGAGAGAATATCTTCTGGGAACAAGCTGGACATGACCCTGCTGGCGTTAAGTCACAGTGAATATATTAATGGGGTGGCTAAAAAGCATGGAGAGGTTTTCAGAACATTGTACCCTGGTTATCCTGTCGATTCCATCACCAATGGTGTTCACCACGTTTTCTGGACATCTCCTTCTTTTCGCAAGTTATATGACAACTTTATTAGCGGCTGGAGAAAGGACCCCTTCGATCTGAGGTATGTGGCTTCTATACCACGTACAGAGATACTCAGCGCTCATGAAGAAGCCAAAAGGAATCTGATAGATTACGTGAACTCCAAACACGATGTGAGTATGGATTACAATACACTTACTCTGGGCTTTGCCAGAAGGATCACCAAATACAAGAGACCCGACCTGCTTTTCAGCGAACCACGAAAGTTGGCAAAGATCTCCAGGAAGGACCCTTTACAGATTATTCTGGCGGGGAAAGCCCATCCCAATGATACTGAAGGAAAAGAGCTCTTAAAGTATCTCTACGAAGTGAAAGAGGACATAAAAGATGATATAAAAATGGTATTTCTGGAGAACTACAATATGGAGCTGGCAAAATCGCTTATTTCCGGGGTGGACCTGTGGCTTAACACCCCCATGAGACCTCTGGAAGCATCGGGCACCAGCGGTATGAAAGCCTCCCTCAACGGAGTGCCTCAATTAAGCATACTGGATGGATGGTGGCTGGAAGGATGTATTGAAGGAGTCACCGGCTGGGGGATCGGACCCATAACGGCAGAAAACTCTGAAGAGACAGAAAGAGCCAAGGACTCTCAGGACCTTTACAATAAGCTGGAGAATTTGATACTGCCCATGTTCTACCGGAATACGAGCGAATGGACCAAAGTAATGAGATACGCCATAGCATTCAACTCATCTTTCTTCAACTCCCACCGCATGGTCCAGCAATACCTTCTGAACGCCTATTTCTGATTCTCTATTACTTCAGCTCTTTTTCCAGCTCTTTAAAGACCTTGAATGGGTCGTCTGAGACCACCGAATGTCCGGCGTAGAGTTCCATAGCCCCTATGTCCGTTGTCCTGCTCATGGGGTCTCCCCTATCCACCAGCCTTACCACATAGGGGAATTCTTCCTCAGCTAGTTCTTCCATAGGGGGCATGAAAATGGCGAGGGTAAAGCTTCTCACTCCCAGCCGGTAGTAGCATTTCAGGGCTCTGCTTATGCAAAAGGGGAGGTTAGCCAATTCCTGTGATATCATTATTATCTCTTTCTCTTTAATGGGGGTCAGGTTGGCCACTACCTTAACCCTATTTACTTCCTTGCCCAGTCCAAGAGCCTTATGGACGGTGAATAGGTCGCTGAAATATTCGCTATCGTATTCTCTGGAGTAGGTTGAAGTCGTATTCTTAATGAATTCTGATGTAGAATAGGGTTTGTCCGAAAGCAATACCTGAGCATGTCCATGTACAATGGAGGCGGCAGCCCTCCACAAACAGTTCCACATAAAAAAGGGGTAGATAGCTCTACTGTCGTACTCATTTGCCTTATTTAACCACTCTGCTGCCGTTTGAAGATAATCTTCTATCTTTTTCTGGTCACAGATGAATGGATTGTGGTCGTTGAATATTATCAATCCATGAAGGTAGTCGTATTTGGCGATGTTGGCTGCTGTAATGCAGTGCTTGCCCTTCACCCTCCCGAAGGGGTCGGCAGGGGTCTGGGTTTCGGGGTGGCAAAAAAGCCCTCCTCTGGTCTCCTCTATGATCTTATCCAGCTCTTCATCCGACCTGACATCTACCGGCCTCTTGCTCCTCAGTTCATTGAAAAGAGTGCCTTCCCACATGACCTTGTTGGTAACCCTGACAATATGCTGTTCCTCACAGTTGCCCAACTTGTTCTCGGCCCACTCCTCCATCGTGTCCGGAAGGACCAGCTCACCTTTATTTACAGAAATATCAAAGATCCGGTCGAATATCTTCCTTTGATCTTCTGGAAGGCTTTCGACCAGTTGAGGCAAATGTAATATGTCCATGAGAGGATTAGAATGTAAATTCTTATAATCTTTTATCCTCAGAATGAACTTATAAAAAAAGATGGTTGAGATTGTATTATCAATACTAAATCTTTCCCAGCTCTTCCAGATACTTAACAACTCTGGTGGTCTCTGCGGCAGCCATGGTTCCTCCTATGCTTATAGCCACTCCGCAGGCCTCGAATATTTCTTCTACTGTAGCTCCCTGATCCAGGGCATGTCCTGTCTGAGAGAGTATGCACCCCCGACAACCAGAGGTCAATGCCGCCGTAAGTGCCATTAATCTCTTTATTTTAGAGGAAATCTCCCCACTTTTGTAAGCGGTGGCGGTGGAGAGCTGGTAAGCTTCTCCCACATCTGGCATACGCTCTGTATACTTCTCAAAGTATTTCCCTATATCTTTCCTCAATTCAACCTGGTTTTCCATCAAAACACCTCCTAATCTAAGAATACAATATGTTGGGGAGATGGTAATTAACTTTAATGACTCCAGAACTTCAGAAAGAAGTTAAAATCATTTGGAGCATATTTTATTTTAATGAAAAACTTGAGCTCAATAAATGAAAAGGTTTATAAGTTTTCAAAGTCATCATTATGTAGGTGATAAAAAATGGTCAAGATAGTTCATGCCCAGACTGTACTGGATGAAAAGACACTGGAAGAGTTAAAACAGAAAACAGGAGAAAAAACAACCAAAGATGCGATAACTAAAGCAATTTATCATTACATAACTTGCTCTTACACTCATGAGGAACCTCTGGAAAGGAGGCTTGAAGAAGCAATCCAAAAGAGGAATCGAGCGTCAACTGGAAATTAAACAGTAATTCTTTTTTTTATTGTACTGATAAGTTCATTCTATTTCCTGGTGATTTAGAAGCAAAGTGGGACAATAATACAATTTTCATCTGATCTTTTGAGTTTTAGCGGTAATAAAAAATTAAAGGTGTAGCGGAATACCCAACCCCCCATTCAGGGCACTCCACTACAGGTTTTTTGGGTGGCAGGTTGGTTATGAGGATATGTCAATCAATTCCCCAAACATAGATTGTAATGTAGGATGGTTTTTTCTTGTAATTGATATTTGTGAAAGATTTAATGAAAAGAGTGAAAAATTCCTAGTAATAATAGCTATGTAATTATTTCTAATTACTTTCACATCAGTACTCCATTTTTCTCTCCATTCCATGTAAGGTCCTATAGGACCCGACCCCCGTTTACCATGAACCATTAATATGATGAGGACCTTTTGAAGATCAAACGAAATAAGAACCATCTGAAAAATTTTATTCACTAAAATTGATTAAACAGGTTCATGCTGAAACGAAAGCTTTATTAATGATAAATCATTATTGATATGTACTGACAAGGGGGTGATAGTGAGACGAGTTGATATGAAAACCCCTAACATTCGTGTGGTTGAAAGACGAAGTTTACGGATGGAGGTGATGAAAAAGACGCGATAGACCTGTCCTGACATTCCTTAATACCCTTATTTTTCCCCTTTTTTACATCAACGGACAAAGCTTGCATAAAGCTGCATAAAGCTGTTCGTTCCATTTCTTCTTCCATTCTTTTGGATTAATTTTGGTAGTAGCATTGGAAGATTCAGATAAAATTTAATACACGTAATAATCAAATGAAGAGCATGATCATCTCTCACAAACACAAGTTTATTTTCATCAAGACAAAGAAAACAGCAGGAACCAGTGTTGAGAGTTATCTGGCACAATTTTGTGGTGAAAATGACCTGGTCGCTCCTCACGAGTACCTGGTAGGGCAGAACTACGGGGGCTTTTTCAATCCTTTAATTGATTTGAGGTTTTATCTCAAAAATGGAAGAAACGATATGTTCGACCTGATTTACAACCTCAGGAATGGACAAAACGGTAACGGTAGTTCTTTAACGCTCAAGAAACTTTTGGACTTGAGGAGGGGACTGCGCTACCATCAACATTTACCAGCATTAATTGTAAGGTCCAGGGTCGGTAAGGATATCTGGAATAACTACTTTAAGTTCTGTTTTGAGAGGAATCCCTGGGATAAAGTATTATCACATTATTCCCATAAATGTGTCGAACGCAATAAGAGGATCCCTTTTGATGATTTTATGAATGACCCCGTTTACTGGCAATGGCCTATGAACCACCTGTTATACTCCGATTTTTCTGATAACAGTATTGTTGATCATATAGGTCGCTTTGAGAACTTGAAAGAGGATCTGAAGAATGTTCTGGATAGACTGGGCATTCCACTGGGGGAGTTACCCGAACATCGTTCAGATACAATAAAACATGGGAAGAGTTACCAGGAATTTTTTTCCAATGGGTTCCAAGAACACGCAGATAAGATATCGGACTTCTATAAGAAAGAGATAGAGTTACACAGATACAGATTTTGAATCACTCTACAACATTCGGAACGAAAAAGTGATGGTTTGATCAACATCAACTCGTTCTTCTGAAAACATGAAAACATGAAAACATGAAAACACAATAGGATAATAAGGCTGTTCTTGGGTAATAAGATAATAGGGCTGGTCTTGTGCGAGGAGCTTATTTGTATTGACTTCTTACTTGTGCGCTTTCGATCAACTCCTTCTTTTCGGTTATCAAGCGTCTTATAGCGTCTCTAAGGGCTTCACTGGTCGAAGCATACTCTCCTGATGCCACAAGCATCTCCAGCATCTCGTAATGAGGTTCTGTCAGTCTGACTGAAATTTTTCTCATGTGATCCCTTTTTTGATTCTATTGAATAGGTTTGTCGTACAACTTTTAAAACTTTTTTATCTAAATGTTGATTTACCTTTTGTATCCTATGAGGAAAAATATTATTCCTGCAAGGGTGATGAGGATTAAATAGAAGATAGAGCTAGTAAGAGTGATACAATGAACAAAGATGCAATTAAAAATGTTGTCCGAATAATCTCCCTCAGGCTGCTGGGGTTGTTCTTATTCTTAGTTATGCTCTTCTTGTTGAGCATACTCAATGACACGGTAGACTACCCTTTACTGGACAGTATAGTGCAATTCCTGAACAATAATGTTTACCTCATCATCTACATGACGTTCATCTTTCTCTTCGGGGAGCTGTTCACACTGCAAAAATTCCCTCTGAACCTGCCAGGTCCATTGGTGAATGCAGCTGGCAGTCTGCTGGTGGTAACCTTCGTGCTGAGGGTTTTCGATCTTGTGGATTCCATGATAGGGGAGAACGTCTTCCACATCTTTGACCAGTTATCATTTGTGATCTATACCGTAGTTTTCACTATAGTACTCATCGCCGGTTATATCACCATCTTCATTAGAGAAATAAGATAGGTTGAACGACCCTCGATTGGAATCAGAGAAAACTGTATTCTATAGATGTAGAAAACTGTATTCTAAGCTTTAGAACAGCTTAAAGCAGTTCTTAGATAAGATAAGGGATTTTTAACTCGAGGATCATCCTGACAATGATTTATTGGCGTGGTGAGGTATCGAACCCCCCGAAACATACCTCACCACTAGTGATCAGGTGATCTCCCAACCCCCTAAAACAATAGTGTCCTTTCCGTATAATTTAAGATTGTGAAAAGTAAAAGAAAACTAGTGAAACTCCGGGATTATTGCCATCTTAGTATAAACTACCCGCTGACCCTGACTACTACCAAAGGATATATTAGGCTGGAGTACTGTACGCGAACTCAAGGGGGTTTTATTGTGAAGGTCTATTTGGTACAACACGCGGAGCCCAAGCCGAAGGACGAGGACCCGGAGCGTCCTCTCTCAGAGAAGGGAGAAGATGACTTGAAGAAGATGACCAGCTTCCTGAAGGGAAAAGGCATCAGGGTAGGAAAGATATTGCACAGCGGTAAATTGCGCGCCAGACAAACAGCCGAAATCTTTAGCGGTGTTATCGACTCTGGTGGCGTAGAAGAGGTTGAGGGCCTTAAAGCGAAGGACGACCCGGAGTTCTGGGGAAGCAAACTGAAGACCGGGAATGAAGACGTTATGCTCGTGGGTCATTTACCCCACATGGGAAAGCTTGCAGGCTTGCTGGTCGCTGATGACTCCGAGAGCAACGTAATAAACTTCCAGATGGGAGGAGTAGTATGCCTGACCAATGAAAATGAAGAAGGAAGCTGGTCGGTGCACTGGATGGTAACTCCTCAATTGCTGGAATAAATCTCTAGTTTATTTTTTCGTATTACTGGAGCTATAGAACTCCTTAGTCAGAAGTGACTTTTTTGAGATGTTAAGCCATCAACCCATCAATCGCAAACCTTTTACTTTAATGAGTTCGTAATATTTGATTGGAATTGGGGGAGATGGGGTGTCAAGAACTAAGGTTATAGTCAAGATATTGAGGCTAGGTCGTCTGCATTTTATTCTGGCCGGATTCTTTCTGTTCCTGATGGGTGCCACATTCGCTCTTGTCTCTGGAGCTGAATTCTCGGGGAGCAAGCTTTTAATCGGTTATCTTATTCTCTTTTTAGCCCACCTTTCCGTTCACTACAGCAACGATTATTTTGACGTGGACTCCGATAAATTCGGTCAACCTACCACATTTACCGGGGGCACCGGAGTTCTGGTGAACAACCCCCAGTTGAGGTGCTTTGCCAAATGGTTTGCACTGTTCCTTATGGGGAGCTCCATTACACTGGCAGCCTTTTTCACCGTTATATACTCCTACCCTCTGTGGTTCATGGGCTACGTGATTATGGGGAACCTGCTGGGATGGTTTTATGCTGCACCACCCTTAAAGCTCGCCTACCGGGGTCTGGGGGAGTTATCCACCATCTTCACCATCGGCTTCCTGGTACCCGTTATGGGTTATGTAGTGATGGCAGAGCATCTGACCCGGGAGTTTGCGGTCCTGCTTCTACCCCTATTAATATACGGTATTGTTTTCATCATCAGCGTGCAGATACCTGACCTGGAAGCAGACCTCCTGGGGAACAAGAAAACTATAGTATCCAGAAAAGGCAGGGTCTTTGGCTTTGAGGCCATAGGGGTCTTATTGTTTATTGCCAGCGGATACTTCTTTGTGTTACCCGCTGTATATCAGAGTTATCTGAATTTCCACTTTTTGGGCTTTTTCTCTCTCCCCTTCCTCTCCATGGGGGTCTGGGGGCTGATTAAAAGACCCGACAAAAGAGAAAAAGCCGTTGAAATCGTCAACGGAAACCTGAAAACATTGATCTTATTCCTGATGTTGACGAACATCTATTTTATCTACCTTCTCTTCAGTTGAGTTAAGGTCACCATACTTTAAGAGTGCTCCTTTACAAGCTTCCTCCTCTGGAGTTGCCTTTAGCCCTATACAATGTTGTTGAAATATTGGTAGGGAAATCATGAATCATTTCCAGAATAGGTTTCTGGTCTTGTCAGTGACTTCTACTCTTTTATGTGTTCCTTCTACCTTTTCAACGAGATAGTCTTTGTTCACCAGAGTTTTAATCTTCTTTCTGATAGTGGGTTTGCTTACGTTCAGGTGGTCGCATATGTCAGTAAAAGAGGGTTTAACCCCCATTTTATTCTGGGCGTAGGCGAATTTCAGGATGGAAAGCAAGTCTTCGGGGATCTTTTCAATGTCTCTGGTCTCAATTTTATTGGTCTCTTTGTCCAGCAATGCGAATGACTTCTCGTCCAGTGTAGAAGGGTCCAGGACCAGGATAACGACCAGATCTTTAAGGTAAGTTAAATCTCTTAGATTATGGATAAAGCTGAGGGTCTCTTTAAACCCTTCTTTAGATATAAAATAGTCCAATCTATCCAGTAGAACAGCTTTTCTTTTGGGTAGGCGTTCAATCTCATTTCTTAATTCCTTTAGAGAGGACACACCATCTAGCTTCTCAGCAATCCACAAGAAGTCACAGTCAAAATCTAATTTAGCTTTCAGATCCTCGCTGGGAGTCCTGGAGATCATAAGACTGGAGTACCCTGCACCGGTAAGCTCTTCTAACGCTTTTATAGACTTATCCAGGTTTCCCTCAAGGTAGAGGTTACCGTCTTCCAGCTTGAACTTCATCAACTTCTTCTTTAATTCCTG
>JAWODI010000101.1:0-44324 GCA_046483365.1 Archaeoglobaceae archaeon
TCTCCACCTCAAGAGTAAGATTACCCTTTCCTCCTGCAACCATATTTGTGGTCTGGACATCAACGACCTTGAGCTTTACAGCTTCTTCCTCTATTACCACTTTCAAAGTTATAGTTTGCTCTTTGGTGTCAAAGTCGTAATCCATCCAGCTGAACCACAGCTGGGGAAGATTTGTCTCGTTTATAACTGTCTTCTTGGATGGAACATAGGTACCCAGGGTGGAATCATATTCCAGCTCGCTCTGAACCTCTTTAGTAGTGGTAGAGGTTGAAGGCATTTCGGTTCTTGACCTTAGCAGTATATCGTCCAGGATCTCGTAGTCCAGATTTAGTTTCAACTTGTATTCTCCGGCCTCTACGTTCTCATTGACCCGTATTTTCAGGGGGAGTTGGTTGGGTTCCATGGAGGGTAGTGCTGGGTACTTCTGGACGGGAGTGAGGACCTTTATTCCATCAGTCCCCTCACATTCTACTGACACGTTGTAGGCAGTGGTGAGCATGTCCGTTCTGTTCTTGAAGAAATTGTAGGTTTCATAGTTGTAATAGGTGACCCTCTCTATTTTGGCGTTGTTCTGGAGCATGACATTGAGCTGGGTCTCTTCGCCTCTGTCGACGTGATTATCTCCATATATGTATGCTGTAAAATAGGGCTCTTCTTTATAGCTAAATGATGCTGATACCTGGCTGCTCAGGGCTAGCAAGATAAGTGTTACGAGTAATGGTTTCCACACACTTGATATTCTATGAACCATATACTATCACCTGTGTAGTAGCAAGGGCTACGACAATATTATATAATACTTTTGTTGAACCCTCTGTGTGGACAAATTAGTTGAGGCTTTAAAAGACTTTGGACTTAGTGACTACGAGTCAAAGGTACTTCTCACTCTACTGGCAAAAGGTGAACTATCAGCAGCAGAAATCGCCACCTACAGTGGAGTCCCCAGAACTTCAGTATATGAGGTAGTGAAGTCACTGACCTCCAAAGGAGTGGTAGAGGAGGCAGGCGGAAAACCCATGAAGTTCAAATCTATCAGGAGCGAGGACCTGATGACCCTTTTCTCCAGAAGATTGAAGGAGAACGTGGACTACCTCAAAAAGGAATTACCTGCGATTGAGGAAGAAGAGAAGAAAGAAGAAATCGTCAAATTATATACAGGGGATGTGGCTTATAACGTGCTCAGGGAATGCGTGGAGAAATGCCAAAAAGAGATCATTGTTGCATCTGCCAGCCTGGATCAACAAATGGTCGAAGTGATTAAAGATGCTCACTGCAAAGTAGTGGTAATTGCCCCCAATGTAGCTGATTTCCAGGATAAAAATATTTCTGAAGAACATCAAATGGACGTAGAATTCACTCAAGTGGGTGTCCGTCATGGCATGTTCCTCCTGGACGAGCGAAAGGTTGCCATTTATCTCAAACAGGAAAACAATTTGAGATTGATGGTGGGCACAGGAAGTTTTGCTGAGTTCTACAAGATGTTCCTCCACTCTTTCATCAAGCAAAAGGTCAAGGAATAATGGATAATGAATTGATGTTATCTATTGTTCGTTATTCTTTTCTGAACGGCATTTTTACTCTGGCTACCCAAAAATATTTTTAAATTGTTTTAGTTCAGAAGAGCTATGAAGGTGGTTTTATCCTATTCGGGAGGATTGGACACTTCGGTTTGTATCCCTCTACTCAAAGAAAAGTATGGGTTTGATGAAGTAATCACTGTCACTGTTAACGCCGGTCAGCCAGCGGAAGAGATTGAAGATGCTGAAGAAAAGGGTAAAAAGTATGCTGACAACCATTATACTATAGATGCCATTCCTGAGTATGTGGACATGCTCCTCAGACTGATAAAGGCCAACGGTGATTACGAGGGCTATATTCTGGGTACTGCTGTGGCCAGACCGGTTATTGCTGAAAAGGTTGTAGAAGTGGCTGAAAAAGAGAAAGCCGATGCAGTAGCCCACGGCTGCACCGGAAAAGGCAACGACCAGTTGAGATTCGAGAACATATTCTATCAGTATGGATTGAAGGTCGTAGCTCCCATGAGGGAGATGAACCTCTCTAGAGAATGGGAGATGGAATATGCTAAAGAGAAAGGTATCGAGGTTCCCGCCACCAAAGAGAAGCCCTACAGCATTGACGAGAACTTGTGGAGCAGGAGCATTGAAGGAGGCAGACTGGAAGACCCCTCTTTTATGCCTCCCGAGGAGATATATGAGTGGACCGTGGATCCTAAGGACGCTCCCCAGGAGCCCGAGATCATTAAGATATGGTTTGAAGAAGGGATTCCGGTCTCCATAAACGATGAAAATCTGCCTCCTCTGGAGCTAATGAGAAAGCTTAATGAGATAGGCGGGAAGCACGGTGTGGGGAGAATGGATCTTATGGAAGACAGGGTTCTGGGATTAAAGGCAAGAGAGAATTACGAGCATCCTGCCGCTACCATCTTGATAACGGCACACCGCGATCTGGAGAAACTGGTCCTCAGCAGGAAAGAGCTCAAGTTCAAGGGATTCGTAGACGAAGAATGGGCGGATCTGGCATATCAGGGACTGGTCAACGAGCCCCTGTTCGAAGCTCTCAACGCCTTTATAGACCAAACCCAAAAGAGGGTCACCGGCTGGGCAAAACTCAAGCTGTTCAAGAGTTCAGTGATGGCCGTGGCCAGAGATTCTGAGTTCTCTCTGTATAAAGAAGAGCTGACATCCTTTGATAAAGAGGCACTGGATCAGAAATATGCCGAAGGTTTTTCACACTTTCATGGACTGCAGGGGAGACTATACAGAGAAAGAGAGAGGGAATAAGCTAAGTTAAACTGTTAATTCATTGATTGTGCTATTAGAGTTTTTAGTATTGCTAACTCCTGGAACCAAATGCTCATCTTTCAGGTTTTGAACTCAACCTTCGTACCCGCAAACCCCTACTCTAGGGGAATTGACCACAGGCAAGAACATATCTTCTCCACACCCATGCTCTTCAGCACATTCATCACATAACCATCCATCGCCATCCAGGGAACACTCAAAACAAATCCATGTAGCTTCTTTACCACAACCGCACAATACAGATGGGGTATCATTTCTTGCCAGGATTTGGATAGGGCCAAATTCGTCTGAGCATTCTATTTCAGAAATAACTTTGAGCCTTAGCTCTGTGGGAGAGCCAAAATCGTAGGTATGATAGAATTCCATTCCGGGACTGAGCAAATCGTTGAGGATAATGTCCATGTCCATTCCGTAGCTCTCTTCTAAGATGGTAAATTCACTTGCGTGACCACAACATTCCAGCCAGAAATCCCTGAGGAATTCGTCAAGCACGTTCAGCTTTGTCTCGTCAGGCATTATTATGTGGATCCAATATTCTGGCTGGTAAAGGCCATCGACCATGATATGAAAAGCTCTCTTTCCTGATTCCTCATTTTCTCTCTCTATACATGATCTCAGATGTTGAACCATATCTTTTTTGTTGAACTTCTGTTTGCAGAGATGACATTCTCCACTGGACATCATAGCATACTGTAACCAAATATGGATAAAGTATTTGTCATTCTCGTTCTGAGATCTCCAGTAGAGCCACTGGATGGAAAAGAAAATACTGAGGGTGAAATAGAAACAAATATCTTTCATTATACAAACTCTACGTGGGGTAAAATGGTGGTGGAAAGTGACGATTTGGCTGATTTAGTAGAGAGGGAGAGGGAGATAGACTGGTACTGGGCAAAAGCTCAAATCCCGTTGATGACTACGGAAGAGCTAATAGAGCTGATGATTGACTTGGGGCTTTATGTAAACCAAACTCTTGCCTTGGAGATAGCGCAAAGGAGTGACGCGGTTTTCTGGCTGAAGAAGCTTATACAGGATGGAAGAAACTGGTATCAAGGGATACGTGGGGATGCCTGGCCCCCTCTCCACGCCATCCATATATTACCTCTTATAAAAACAGGGGAGGCTCTTGAACTTCTTCTGGATATTGTGAGGTATAAAAACGAGGAACTGCGTGACTGGCTCACTGAAGATGTGCCCAGCCTCCTGGTTGCCTTTGGAGAAGGCATCACAGAAAGATTGAAAGTATTCATTCGGGATGAAACCCTGGAAGCTTTTGCCAGGGGAACAGCCTCCTCGGCTCTGATCACATTTGCCAGAAAAAACCCTGAACTAGAAAATGAAATAAAAGAACTCTTGGTAGAATTGCTCAATACCACCCACGATGATACTTTTACGGGTCTTGTATCCATGGACCTTTTATCCTTTGGTGATCCATCTGTAATTCCGACAATAAAGAAAGCTATTGAGGAAGACAGGATAAAGAGTCTCTTTTTAAGAGACATATATGGTAGGTTAGAGAGTGGGAGGTTTTACGATGAATCGGAAAGGCATACTAAAGACCCCTTGAATCATTTCTCAAGGAAGAATATAGAGCACCTGCACTCCATAGCCTATTCTTCACAGAAAGACGCTCTGAAAAAGGAAAAGATCGGGAGAAATGAGCCTTGCCCCTGTGGCTCTGGCAAAAAGTACAAGAAGTGCTGCCTCAAAAAGAATGAAGGCTGAATAAGTGGACCCAGACCACTTAAAGTGCACCTCAAGGTACACAAAGTGCTCTGGCCTTACCCACTAACAAAGATTATGAATTTGTCAAAGAAAAAATTATTGATTACTTACTTGAAAAAGTTGTTAAATATAATATTAATAATCAGGAATGTTAGCCAAGATTTAGGATATTAATCCCCATTTAGAACATAACCTAAGGTGGCGGAATATGAAATCAAAAGAAGTAATCCTGAAAACCCTCAGAAAAGAACTTCCGTATCTGGAGGAAGAATATAACGTCAAATCTATTGGAATATTCGGCTCCTATGTGAGAAGTGAACAGAGAGAAGAAAGTGATGTTGATATTCTGGTTGAATTTCAGAGGCCAGTAGGTTTTTTCCAATTCTTGAACCTTGAAGATTACCTCAGCGAAAGAATTGGTTTAAATGTCGATCTTGTAACCTCTGATGCTCTCAAACCCCTCATAAAACCCCGCATTTTAAAGGAGGTCGTTTATGCCTGAAAAAAGAGATATCAGACTATTCTTAGTGGATGTATCTGAATCAATAGAAAGAATAGACGATTATACTAGCGAAATGACATACGAAGATTTTCCGGAGGACAGAAAAACCATAGACGCTGTGGTAAGAAATTTTGAGATCATTGGAGAAGCATCCAAAATATTCCAGATCATTTCAAAGAAAAATATCCTAATGTTAACTGGAAGGCAATGACAAAGATGAGAGATAAATTAATTCATGGTTATTTTGGAGTTAGCCCTTCAAATTGTTTGGGAAACAGCAAAAAACGGTTTACCACCCCTCAAACCCAAAATCAAAAAAATACTGGAAGATATAAACCCATAAAAAGTTCACAGAGCAAAACCTGGTTAAGGATTACAACTCGCTTAAGATTACTATAGAGGTAAAGCAGGTTTGCAAAGACAATCTGGATAAAGGGAGAGAACAAGAGTTGAAAGTTTCGGAAAGTTTGAAGAGCAGATTTGTGGATTTAATAAAGAATTTAAGGTAAGAGAGGCTATAAGATCAGTTCAGTATTTCTCCACCCCTCCTCGTCCCAGAAACTTCTTCACATCTCCCCATAACGCGTATCGTACCTCCTTTCATCTCGTTCCCTATCCAGCGGGCATTGCCCTTTACCACTATCTCCCCATCTTTCATGAACTCTCCTACACCGAACTCTGCGTCCCCCTCCACTACGATTCTACCTCCTCTCATCCCTGCTCCCAGCCTGTGGCCGGCGTCCCCCTCAATTTTTATCTCCCCACCCTGCATGTATCTGCCGGTCCACCATCCAGTGTCTCCAATGATCTCCAAGTTGCCCCTGACATGTCTATAACCCAAACCGGCGACCTTCTGGGGGTGGTAGTCCACTGTGCACAGGGTGATTGTGTCCTTATCGTCAAGCACTTCTCTGTACACGCCGGAAATAAAACAACCCACCAGCCAGTATTCCCTCTGGTCCCTTATCTCTTTGTGCAGAACGTCATTGAACAATCTCTCGATCTCTGAAATAGAAAGGTGATGCTCTTGCGCGGTCTTCAATCCAAATTTAAAATGGTCCAGCTCTCTCCACCCACTGGTCATATTAAAGGTATAGTTAGAAACGATCTGGTTGAGTTTGTCACTCATGCTTCTTCTATGAGCCAAAATTTTAAATGTTTTTTCAATGTGATTGTCCTTGTCAGCACTGCACCAATGAGGGGAGAGCGTGATGAAAATTCTGGTTTATGGAGCCGGAGCTATTGGATCGGTTATCGGCGGTTTTCTGGCCAGTGCTGGGCATAAAGTATCCTTTTTGGGCAGGCCCTGGCATATGGAAAAAGTTAGCGAGACTGGTTTGTATATCACCGGCATATGGGGAGACCACCTGGTTGATGATATCGATACTTACACTGAATTCACTCAAGTTCCACAGGATTCAAGTTATGACCTCATACTGATAACAGTAAAATCCTATGATACCGAAAAGGCGGGCAAAGAGGTTAAGGATTTAATTAAAGAGGATACTTTGGTAGTACATCTCCAGAACGGGCTGGGAAATGCTGAAAAGCTCATGAACTATATTCCTGAGGATAAACTGATAACAGGAAGAGTCATTTTTGGGGTAGAGATCGAGCCCGGTGTAGTGAAGGTCACAGTGAGCGCCGATGAAATAGTTCTAGGGACCATCGGCAGTGTTCATCCTTCGATCATAAAGGAGATCTCCGATATTTTTAGCAGGGCTGGTCTTCCGGCCAGATTATCCACCAGTATCGATAAGCACCTGTGGGGCAAAGCCCTGTACAACTGCGCCCTCAACCCGCTGGCGACCATTTTAGAAGTCCCGTATGGCTTTTTGGCGGAGAACGAGTTCACCACAGAGATAATGGACAAAGTGATTGAGGAGATTTATCAAGTGGGCGGTGAACTGAAAGTGGATTTTGAACCCCTAACGGCAGAGGAGTATAAAGACCAGTTCTACTCCAAACTGGTCCCTGCTACAGCCGAACACCACGCTTCCATGCTTCAGGACATTAAGAGAGGAAAACCCACGGAGATAGATGCTCTGAACGGGGCAATAGCAGCATACGGAGAAGGATATGGTGTTGAAACTCCCTACAACACCCTTTTGACCAGTTTGATAAAGGCAAAAGAGATCAAATCGAACTCCAAACAGCTCTGACCAGATTTGAACTGATTATATAATATCAGATATCAATTACAACGAAGGCGTACCACCCGTCCCTCTTCTCTACCTTAAAATTGTGGAGGGTTATGGCCTTGGGCTCCACCTTAACCAGCTCAGGATTAATAGTGTCCCCTCTAAGAGTCCCTTTTGCGTGGAACTCCTCTTCATCAACCTGTAAGTCCACTTCTTTTGCGGCAAAAAAATAGGTATCAAATAAAAAAAGTATTTCGTTGAGCCATTTGTGCAGCAGGTAGTCTGGTCCGTCGGTTTCTATTTCTACTGTCTCTTCTTTGGTAGTTCCCAGCTCTGCTGGGTAGGTGAAACCCTCGTTGAAGGCAAATGTGGCGTTCCTTAGCAGATCAGAGAGCGAGTCACCATTGACTTCGAATGCTATATCTGCGGTATGCTCAACGAACCTGTAACCCATATTCAGGAGTCTACGTCTAGTTCATTTACTTTTTCCCATGTGTTCTCGTTAAAGACCACTATTTCCGCACCGATGATATACATGTAATCATCCATGTAGACAGCTCTTACAGCCGGAGTGTTAATGGCCTTCTCTAGTTCGATCTCATCTTCGTAAGAGAAGATATAACCGTTGTTGCCTGCGGGCAAGAAGAACACGCTGTGCTTCTGATCCAGGAGGAATGCGTGATGGGTTTGCAGCACGTCGGACCAGTACTCGTCAAGGATGTATTTATCCAACTCTTCTGGATTTGAAGGATTTGAAACGTCGAACAGAGAGATCTTAACGTCTTGATCCTCCTTGCCGAGACCCAGTATCTTATCCTCACCAATGGGGTGTAGATACGATGAGTAACCGGGAATCTTTAACTCTCCTTTGATCTGGGGGTCCACAGGATCAGATAGATCGACCACAAAGAAAGGATCTGTCTCCCTGAAGGTCACAATGTACCCCGTATCTCCCATAAACCTCACTGCGTATATCCTCTCTTCTTCTCCGTAACCCTTGACAGAGCTAACGGTATCTAATTCTTCATCCAGGACATAAAGATCGTTGGTAGCTTCAGAAGATCTACCTACCGTGGTGGCGATCCTCAAGTGGTTGTCGTATTCATCAAGGGAGAACTGGTTAAGAACCCTACCGGGAACTTTTCCACTTGCTTTCAACTCCAGATCCAGACCTATTTTGGCTATACCCGTTTTTTCCAGGTCCCTTTTGTGCTCTTCCCTGTAATCTTCTAGCTGATTGTGGTAGTTGTTCCTGAACTCTATTCTCTCCTCCTCATCAAGTGAGCTGGAGTACTGGTCCAGGATAACGTCAAGCTCCACCATTTTGGCTCTGTTGCTTATATTGTAGTCTCTAAGCCTCTCTATTTTGTCCATAACTCTCTGCGGCAGGAGGTCATCGTTCTCTTTGAAGAAATTGTAGATGAAATCTACCATATCTTCGTAGTGCGAGTAGGTGATGTAAATGGCGTCGGTGGACATATAGACCACAGAAGATCTAGAAGTGCCCATAAAGGATGTTGACTCCTCTATTTTGCCGGTTTGAGGGCTCAATTTCATTAAGTTGTAGGTCACATCCACTGGAGTAGGTTGAATGGGATGATAGATATCCTGACATCTGACCTCTACTGGACCTTCGGTGGTGGTGAGTGGTCTGATAGGGCATGGATCATAATTATCTATTCTGTTCTGAGTGACCAAGTAGACACTGTCATTGTAAAGCCTGGCAGTTATCATATTGCTGTCCAAGTCCACATCCCACATTTCTTCTGCATTGGCAATGTCGTACCCGGTTATCTCATCGTTATCTATAACCACTAGATTATTACCGCTCAAAAGCAGGTCACCGCTTTTATCTATTTCATGCTCGATCTCCAGAGATTCTGGAGGGAATGCTTTGATCACTTTGGTCTCCTGTTCTCTGCAATCCGGACAGGCTTCTAATAAGTAGGGATAGTATTTCCACTTATGTGAAAAGTAGATATGTTCTCCATCGGTCTTAACTATGTCGGGCTCATCTATCCCCATGACCTGCACATTGGTCTCGGAAACTCTGGATGGAGTGGTCGATGGTGTTATAGACCCATCAACGGCTTTTGGAGCCGAATTCCCTACTGATTCTGGTGCTCCTTCTTGAACCGTCATGTCTAACGCTACTTCTCGAGTTGTAGCCACTCTGAACCCGCCCCAGTTGCCATTAGAACCTTCTGCGGACTGTAGGTAACCTCTAACCTCTTCTACTGACCCAAAAGTAGTAAAATCGCTCTCACCTGCTTCTGGTGTTTCAGTACCATTTTCAGGTATATTTTGAGTGCATCCTGCTATGAAAATTGTCACTACTATGACCAATAGGATCAATTTCTTCATGCAATATAGTATGTGAGAAATTAAGTATATAGGTATTTAATTTGTTAATTTTTATAATAATTAGGGAAGGGATTGGTGACAAACTATTTTACGGATATTAAAAAATGAATGAGATCAAAGGAGGTCCATCATGTACAGGAGATTGCTGGTAGAATTGATACTGATAGTTAGTATAGCTATAATCCTCTTGTGGGTTATTCCCTGTTATACTTTCTGTTCAGCTGAAACAACATATGTACTGTCCGTCCGGGTGTTTGGGCTCATTTTGATCGTGTTATGGATAGTCAGGACAGCCAGAGTGACCCGGTCAGGTTGAAATTCAATTGAGTCAAGTTAAAATTTCAATGATAAAAATAATTTATGAATACTAACTTAGTCTGAATTAATTATGGAGATAACTCCACTACAAACCAAGATAATATTTAAATAATTGGTTAACACTTTTAACTTATAATGAACGATCAAAATTATCTTAACAGATTAGATCAATGTAATGATTATTCAGACATCTTTGAAATAGTAAAGGAAGTGGTGAAGAATTCCATAGGCAGGAGAAGAGCTGGACTTATCTTGGGTTTATCCGACTTGCCTACCCACATTGGAGCCATGTATCAGGTAGGCTCCAACTTTATTCTGGTCAACAGGATCCTGCTCAATGAGGTCAAAAGAACCAGTGATAAAGAAATGAAGAACGCTTACCTCTTCCACATACTGCTCCATGAGTATATACACTCTTTAGGCTTGATCGATGAGCAAAAAACCCAATCCCTCACACATACCATATGCAAAGAAGCCCTGGGAGAAAACCATCCGTCTACTCTTATGGCCAGACATGGTATTGGGCAGTATTTCTCCTTCGCCGGATTAAGAGGACCAAACGGATTAAAGGAGATCGAGCTGGTAAGGGACTTCGAGAGAGATAACCTGAGCTATTTCGCCTGAGCTTCGAAGATCGACTACCTAGATCCACAATAACACTAACAGGAATGCACGGTTGGTCTTTCCCCTGCCACACATTCATTTTTTAGAAAGAGTAATAAATTTAAGAAACCTAACCTCACCTATTATTGATATCGTCCCTAAAATATGTTAAGTCATTCAAGGTGTGAATATGAGCAATACTGGTCCTTTTGAAGATTTCATGGATAAGGTAATAAAGAAGGTGGCTCGAACGTTAGCCCGGGCAGAAAGGGAATTCTACAAGGGCCTTGAAGAGGACGCAACTCGAGTAGAGAAGACCATGGAAAAGACTTTTGACGGTCTTGAAGAGTTGTGGGAAAAAAATAAAGGAGAATTGGAGTCTGACGACAATTTGAAGGTCAAGACCAGCTCTAAGGCCAGCTCTAAGACCCAGAACGTGGGACTGGGGAAGGAAGTTCTGGTAGATATCTTTGAAGATAAAGAGGAGATCATAATCGTTGCCGGCCTTCCGGGGGTTGAAAAGGAGGACATAAGCGTATATCTGGAAGATAGCAGGCTGAAAATTGAGGCTGGAAGGTATTTCAAGGACATTAAATTGCCCAGAAAGGTAAAAGAAGACCCGGTGGAAACAGATTACCGGAATGGGGTTTTGACCTTAAGATTTGAGATTCTGGAATAGACCAAATTTACCGATACTAAAATTCTTTTTCGATCTTACTTATTATATTTGCGAACTCGGCAAGTATAGTATCCTTCAAAAACTCTTTTCTGGAATGGACTTCACTGAAGATGGCTGGATGCTCTCTCCACAAGTAATAGGCAAGGTCTTCTCCCTCGCCCATCTGGGTGAAGTAGAACACTATTTTTGCCAGTTCCTTCCAGGCCAAAACGTATTCTCTTATCTGATTGAATTCCGCCAAGGTCCATTTCTCTCCTTTTATGTTATCTTTAAATGCAACAGGTTTGACTTTGAAGGTGTTGGGCATCTTATTCAGGTTTTTTTCCATGTCCTCGATAAGGAGATCGTCTCTAAGTGGTTTGGATATTATATCGTTGATCGCCTCCTCTACGATCTCCTCAAACCCTTTGATCCGCCTGATCTTGAGAAAGGCAGTGTAGCTGTATCTATCGCGGTAGTTATAGCCTATAACCTCGTACTCCTTGTCAAAATCCCTCAAAAAATCCTCGTTGATCAAATCTTGAACTTCTCTCCTGTTCAGATCAATTCCGATGACGCACACATCCCAGCCGGTCATGGTTAGTACCACACCTGTATAATACTGGTTTATTCTGGTTTATAAATTTATACTTGTACATTTTGGCGTACTTAAAACTTCACCAAGATTATTTAGAGAGATAATAAATTTTGGACCGCTGGTTTAAATGATATGAGCTAGTTATCATTTCCAGATCTTGCCGCGATAATGGCCTGTGACCGGACAGCCAAGACAAACTTCGCTGCTCCAGTACTCGCAATCTCCACAATCCGAACCACAGGGGGCTTCATCTGAATGTTCTACTCTAATCCTCATGGGAATGACAGTATCCCTCTCAGATCTAACGACGATCCCAACATCAATGTCGTGCACGTCGGGACTGGGTCTGACGTGCTGATCAATAATAGCCTCAAGCGTAGAAAGGTCTTCACAGATGAACATCATGGTAAGATTTCTATTTCCGGCAACAATAAAACCATTCAAGAAGAAAGGACAACCTTCAAAGAGTTTTAGCAGATCTCTGGGCTGTCTGCACTTTACATCTGCTTTCAGTATATAAAGACCTGGGTCCCTTATGTTCACTCCATAAGAATGGTTTATGATCCCCATATCCTTCATTTTCTTTACCCTGGCACCAACAGAGGGTTGAGATAACCCTGCCAGCTTGGCAATTCTATCTTGAGAAGTCTCTGGATCCTCCTCCAGTATTTCAAGTATAACCTTATCTTTGTCATCGAGTTCAAAAATACCAACCATGGACCATTCCTAAGTTGATTTATATAGAAAAAATTAGCGGTTTTTATCCAAAAATTAAGTAATATAAAAGACTGTATATATCTTATCGATATGGATGTGCCATTCGGAGACAAATTGGAGTTGATCTAGATTATTCTAAATACACTATTTTCTTCTGCTCTTCATAATCTCTTCAAGCTTTCCTTCCAGGGGTTCTTCATTAGTGTAGGAACATCTTAAGAAGTGATCAACTGCTGTAGCGATCGCATCTTTGGTCGCATTTTCCCCAGTCTTCTGTTTTAGCTCTTTAAGAGTATCTTCATTCAGTACAGTTTGGGCATGAACTATCTGGGCCATTTCTAACACCTATATGATAATTATAAGATCACATACTTAAAACCCTATTATTCCACAATGATGTAGACTTGATAATTGGAATCTGTTCGTGTCTGTCACTAGGCCTCTGTCTCCAATGTATAGATTTTTTTATCTTCAGGAAAGATTTCTAATAAAACAGTAAATCGCCCAGGTTCAATAAAAAACCGTCACCCTGTTAGAAATGTAAAATAATTTATATATAGAGATAAGTATTTCGAGAAATATAAACAAAGATGTGATACCATGACCGAACTGACCGACAGAGAAGAAAAAGTTATCAGATTATTATCTGAAGCAGGTTTAAATAAAAATATCGCGAGGGTAGTAGTTTTCCTATCTAGGGCTGGTGAAGCAATTTCTAGCGAAATAGAAAGAGCCACAGATCTTAGACAACCTGAAGTAAGTCTGGTAGTGAAAGAGCTGAAAGAATGGGGATGGATAAAAGAGAGAGAGCTTAAAAAGAAAGGCAAAGGCAGGCCATTAAAAAGCTATAAGCTCACGCTCGATTTTAAAGAAAGAGTAAAAGAACTGGTAGATAAAAAGAGAAAAGAGCTCAAGAAAGTCGAAGAAGACCTCAAAGAGCTGGAGAAGTTCGTTGGTAAATAATCTACTAATTAATTATTTTCTCAACTCTGAATTATTCTACTTCTGAACTATTTTATTTTATTTTCTGGAGCAATAACTATCCCAGAGCTATCCTAGAATGTTGGCCATAGCTTTTTGGTGTGCTTCTAAACCTCTATCGTCATAAAGCACGAACCTCACTCTCTTAACGCACTCCATAGAGGGTAAAGTCTCTTTGATTGTCTTGAACGCAACCCGTGCCGCTTCGTCAATGGGGAAACCAAAAGCGCCAGTAGATATGGAGGGAAAAGCTATAGAATCTATTTTATTCTCTTCTGCCAGTTCGAGAGCTTTCCGGTAGCACCTTGCAAGCAGCTCGTTCTCTGGCTTATTGACCCCGTAAATGGGACCCAGACAGTGGATAACGTATCTGTTGGGGAGGTTATGTCCACCAGTAATAACTGCTTCTCCCGGTTTTATGGGCGCCAGAGTGACGCACTCTTCTTCCAGCCCGGGACCAGCAGCCCGGTGAATGGCACCTGCAACTCCGCCCCCAATCCTTAATTGAGCATTTGCTGCGTTCACCACGGCAGTAAAATCACCCTGGGAGGCTATATCCCCTTTCACACACTCGATTTTTTTACCGGAAATCGTCTTCTCCATAAAACTGTGTATCCATAACCCCTAATTTTATTTTATTGCCCTGAAACCTTGTACCCTGAAAATTTATTTTATTACCTACCTGAAAAACTTAAAGTGACCTGTGAGGGACCGGTCCGTTATGAAAGCTATTGGTATTATAGGAAGTCCCAGGAAGAATTCCAATACTGAATTCATGCTGAATAAAGCCTTAAAAGTGCTTGAAAGTAAAGATGTGGATACCGAGACCGTTCATCTTAGGGATTATGATATACAGCCATGTGATGCCTGTTACAGCTGCAGGAAGAAGGGTGAGTGCATTCAAGAGGATGACCTCCAGTTGGTTCTGGAAAAGATGGTGGAAGCGGATGCAATACTCGTTGGCTCTCCGGTGCATTTTGGTTCTGCTTACTCCAAACTATGGTCCCTGCTCTCCAGAGCTGGTTTCTCTACTGCTCAGAACAACCCCTTTTACAGAAAGATCGGTGGACCTGTGGCTGTAGCCCGCAGGGCAGGTCATAATACCACATTCTCCCAGCTTTTGCTGTGGTTCTTCATCAAAGGATTTGTAGTGCCCGGCTCTACCTACTGGAATGTTGCTGTTGCCGGTTCCAGTGGAGAAAGAGATGCAAGTGAAGATGAAGAAGGTATAAGAACCGTGGAAAATTTCGCTGAAAACATTCACTGGCTGCTGGAAAGGACAAAAGATTGAACCCCAAGTGATATCATAGGGTCAGGATGATCCACTATTTTCTTATTTTTTCTTATTTCTACAAAAGTGTATTTTACCTGACTGTCCTAAGTGCTACTGCCTACCTGCAAAAAATTTAAAATGATTAAAAATTATTTGTATTGTCAAAAGTTGTTGAGGGATTACATCAATTATGAAGAAAATGAATTTGAAGGACAGGTTGAATTTGCAAGAAGGTGAGCTCAATTGGTGTGGAAATGCAGAAGATGTCATGAACAGGAAAGTTGAGTCTATCAGCCCCAATGCCAGCGTACTGGATGCCATAGAAAAACTTGTAGATAATAGGATCAGGTCTCTGGTGGTAGAACCCGACCCTGAAAAAGATGTTGATTACGGGGTAGTGACCTTTAGAGATATCATACTTAGATGCTTATCAGAGGGGCTGGAGCCCAAGGACCTGGAAGTCAAAGAAATAGCAACTACACCGGTTGTCTATGTAACCAGGGATATGGGGGTAGGGGGTGTAGTTAAGGTAATGAAAGAAAACAATCTCTCCAGAGTTTTCGTTAAAGAAAAAGATAGAATTGTGGGAGTGATCGCTCCTCTGGATATTGTGGCAACCTGTCTATCGGGTGAATTTTAACCCTAATCATTACCTTTTTACCTTCTACATCTTTTCGTCAGCAATTCTGTTCGTCATAGTTAAGTGCTTAACTGGAAAATTTGGGGATTATGTGATTAAGTTCTCATTAACTTTTTAATCCTCTAATGGTGATTTACTGCCAATTATGTTTTCCTCTTATCAGAAATACAGAAAGAAATACTCCCGGTTGGTGGAGCTTGAAAGGAAAGAAGAAATTGAGAAGCACGAAAAAGAGATAAGAAAAATGAGTCCTGGGGAGAGAGAAGCTAAGGGGAGAGCTTTTCTCAAGATGAAAGGTAGAGATGAGGGGATTGGCCTGGGCAGTTATCATATAGTAAGGTTTGTTCGAGGAGGAGAGCTTCCAGACTCCGAGATCTCTGTGGGGGATCTGCTTTTGGTCTCTAAAGGAGACCCTCTCAATAAGGACAACCCAACGGGTACGGTAACAGAGAAGACCAAGTATTCAATATCCGCTGCCTTTCAAACCAGACCTCCTTCCTGGGTTTATGGAAAAGGTCTACGATTGGATCTTTACGTCAACGATATCACTTTCCAAAGAATGTTGGAGGCCATGAAAATCCTGGAGAGTGTGGAAGGCAAAAAGAAGCGTTTACGAGATATAATCCTGGGAGACGGTGAGCCGGAATTCTTAGAGCCTTCCAGGCTCGATCTCCTTAATAAAGAGCTCAACTCTTCTCAAAGAGAAGCAGTGGAAGATTCCATTGCTGCTCAGGACCTTTTCCTGATCCACGGACCTCCGGGGACCGGTAAGACTACAGCATTAATTGAGGTGATCGAACAGCATTTGAGGCAGGGAAATAAGGTGCTGGCTACTGCAGACTCCAATATAGCTGTGGACAACATGGTCGAATTCCTGTCCAGCATAGGCAGAAAAGTGGTCAGAGTGGGCCACCCTGCTCGGGTAACAGAGTCCCTGCGAGAGCATAACCTGGAGTACCTTGCCGGGAAGAGAGAAAAACATCGGAGAGCCCAGGACCTTAGAATTAAAGCCAGCAAGCTCAACCAGGAGCAGGAGAATTATCCATTACCCTCCAAAGGCCTGAGAAGAGGGCTCAGCAATGAAGCCATAAAGAACCTGGCAAAAAAAGGTCAAGGCTCCAGGGGAATCCCACCAGGCAAGATCAAAAAGGTGGCCAAATGGATCGAGCTGCAGGAGGAGATAAGCAGTTTGATAGAAAAGGCAGAGAAACTGGAGGACGAAGTTGTGAACGAGATCATTTCAGAGTCCGATGTAGTGTGTGCCACCAACTCAATGACTGGAAGTGAGCTTCTGAGGTATACGGAATTTGATGTGGCTGTCATTGATGAAGCTACACAGGCAACAGAGCCCTCCTGCCTGATACCCATGGTTCACGCCAACAAGTTGATAATGGCTGGAGACCACAAACAACTGCCTCCCACCATACTGAATCAGGAGGCAAAGGAAAAAGGTCTGGAGAAGACTCTTTTTGAGAGAATGCTGGAGGTCCACGGTTATGGAATCAGAAAAATGCTTCGCACTCAGTACAGGATGAATGCTGTTATAATGGACTTCTCCTGTCAGAAGTTCTACAGTTGCCAGCTGGAAGCTGCAGAAGGAGTAGCCGACCACAAGCTCTCGGTCCATGTGGATGATCTGGAGCCGCAGTGGAGAGAGATATGTGACCCCTATAACCCTATTGTTTTGGTGGATACTGAAGGAGTATACGAAGAAAAAGTTGCTAAAGGCTCTACTTCCAGGCACAATCCCGGTGAAGCCACTATTGTACAGAATATTGTCAAAAAACTGGTGGACCTGGATGTGGATCCTCACTCCATTGGAGTTATTTCACCCTACTATGACCAGATAGACCTCCTGCTCAAGAACATCAGGCATGAAGGGTTGGAGATAAAGACTGTGGACGGGTTTCAGGGGAGAGAAAAGGACGTTATCCTGCTTTCTCTGGTCAGATCGAATCAAAGGGGGGATATAGGGTTTCTGGAAGATGAGAGGAGATTGAATGTCTCTATAACCAGACCCAGAAAGAAATTGGTGATAGTTGGCGACAGCAAAACCCTTTCCGCAAACCACACCTATAGGGATATGGTGGACTACATCTTCAGAAAAGGCAAGTACCTAACGCTCTCCACCAATAGATCTGTTCTTGGTTCTGGGTAGTATATAGGGTTCGTGGTGTAATCATGGTTTGGTAAACCAAAGGGTCCGTTATTGGACTCTTCATATGGTTAAAACTTTATGTCATAATCATGCGGGAACAGAACACTTTATTAAATGTTTTACATTATTATAATAATCAGAACACAGGAGCCAGCTGATTTCTGGCAGCCCTTATAAGATTAATCCGATTTGATTCAAATAAATGAGGAGAGCCGCATGAAAAGCATAATGAACTTAACTGAAAAGAAAATTAAACTTAATGAGCGCAGAATAATAGTTCTTTTAGGTATAGCAATATTTTCATCCGAGTTCTTAATAGTATCAGTGATGAGGGTCAGTTCTTTGAATATTTTCTCTACTGTGCCTTTATACATCTTACATAATTTTGGTATATTGATCCTTGTGGTCTCCCCTTTGCTGTTGATCCTGCCCGGTTTCATTGAATCAAATGTCAGACTGGAAAAACTGAACAGCGTGCTGGGAGCTGTAAGAAGAATAAATGAGAACATAAATAGAGAAACTGACGTAGAAAAAATGCTTTCTGACGCATGCAAAGTATTATGGAAAGCAGATGGATACTTTAATGTAACTCTTTACGATGGTGAACTACAGAAATTAGCTGAAAGCGGTATTGGACTTGGTGGTGAGATCCCCTATTGCATTGAAAAAGCCCACCAATCAAAAGAAGCGATCATGGGGAGTTCAAGTATAAGTTGTAAGGGATGCCCTTCTTATGGAAGATTCGAGTACTGCATGATCGTACCTTACCCTGCTAAAAATGATACGATAACCCTTGCTGTTTTCAAGCAGGAAAAGTTCGAAGATGAGGAGATGAAACTACTGGAAGAAGTAGCTGTGGACATTGGGGTTGCAATTGACAAGTACAGGGCAGATAAGGTCATACGTGAAAACGAAGAGAAGTACCGGACAACCTTTGAGCACACCGGGACGGCAATGATGATAATAGAAGAAGATACTACTCTATCACTGGTCAATGAGGAGTTCGTGAAGCTAACAGGATACAGCAAGGAACAGGTCGAGGGTAAGATGAGTTGGACCCACATAATGCATCCTGAAGATGTCGAATGGATGAAAGAATACCACTACCAGAGAAGAGAGGGACAAAAGCCACCGAAGCGTTATGAATGCAGGGCAATTGATAAGAAGGGAGATGTTTTGAACACATTCCTCATAGTGGACCTGATCCCCGGAACGAACAAATCAGTAGCTTCTTTAATTGATATAACTCACTTCAAAAAACTCAACTCTTTGCTCAAGTCTTCTTCTGATATAAATGGGCTGGTAGCTAGAGAAAAGAACCCCGCTGTAGTGTTAAGATCTGTGTGCAAGAAATTGACCGAAGTCTATGAAGCTGTATTCATCTTTAAAAACGACGTTTTGGAACCTATAGAATGGCAGGGAATTGACTTTGATAGGGCTACAAAAGTAATTAAAAACTGTAAATCTGTTTCTGAGGCAGTGAATGGTTATACATCAACAAGAAGAATAGATGGTAGTGAGTGTAACGAGTGTATAGATTCCTATAACTACGTTCTTGCTCTGCCCCTTATGAACAATGTCCAGCGTGGAGTTGTAGTAGTTTTATCCAACTCTAACTTCAATGAGGACGAAATATCTTTGCTCCGAAATCTATCTGAAAACATTGCTTTCGCCTTAAGTGCTTATAACGCAGAGAGGGAGAGGAAAGCAGCGCTCGAACAACTAGCACAGAATTTAACCCAGTTCGACAAGTCGGCAGATAGACTGAGAAATCCGCTGGCAGTGATCACCAGCTCAATGGACCTGAAGGACGAGCTGGGAAGGGATGAAGTCATGGGAATTATAGATGAACAGGTGAAAAGGATCGAACAAGAACTAAACGCCCTCAGAAGAGAAGAAAACAAAACTTATGAGCTCACCAAAAAGCTGAAATTCGAAAATTAGATAAAGTTACATCTGACAACTGTACTAAGAAAAGAATAAGTTTTTTTATAATTTTATTTACAGGTCGGATTTATTCTTTGAGTTATTGAATACATTTAAATAGTTGGTAATAAGCGTAAAGTTGGAGGAAGGTCAGGCCCCTCGTTTCCGACCCCCCAACTCTTTCGGTTTTTCAGGGCATGACCTCTCCCTATTAATAACTCTTCACAATTCTGAAAGAACGGGTTGACCTGAAGAAAAGTTTGCAACAATTTTTCGGAGCCGGATGCTCCACTATCCCGGGGCTTTGAGGCCAAACGCCAGTATCCACCCAGATCGGTCAAGACCAGTTTGTCCGTCTTTACTCGCCTTAGCATATTTTTAGGTCATCTAATTTACTACAAAGTCTTCTACTTTATCTACTTTAATCCTATATTTTCTAGAAAGTTCAAGAATTTCTTTATCCAATTCTTCATAGATTTTCTTTGCCTTTTTTAAAAGTTTATCAGTTAATTTTTTCACTTCTTTAACCTCTTCTTTAACCTCTTCTTTGTCTAGATACCCTATTAATTCTACTCTGTGCATATCCCAGAACCCTCTAAATAATTCTCTTTCACGAAATTCCTCATTCTTGTCTATAATATCTCTTAAGAGTATCGGAGGGAAATCCTTTAATTGCTGATCAGTTAATTTATCTTCAAGCTCAACAGAGGCATTGTATTCCTCAATCATTTTATAACATCTATCTTTAAAACCAGGTATATCCAATATTTTGTCTGCCAACTTTACCACTTCTTTCTCAAGATCTCTGCAAATTCTATCATGCTCTTGCATTTTTTTATAAAGTTCTGGATATTCTTCTTTAAAGTCTCTAAATAGAATATCTTCTCTAGAAGGAAGTATCCTGTTGACGTTAATCACCTTCTTCCGAAAGTCATACCTATACTTCTTACGAGGTAGATCTTTGACATTAGCTTCAGCACTGGTTTTTAATCTAACCAAGATCTCATTAATTAATTCTTCCATTTTAGGAGCCTGCTTTTCTCTCCTAGACTCATCTAACCCTTTTTTAGTCAAATATACGTATGCGATAGTAACGATAACTAGTAAAACAGTGGTTAAAGCTTGTATAGCTCCAGAATTTTGATTAAGGAGTTCTGTTACATTAACGACAAGTTCTAACCAAGACATATTACCCCCATAATAACTTATATTTCCGGCTTGTAAAATAATTTTTAATATACTATCTAAAATACTTTTGCTTTCCCTTAATTCTTTGGAGATAACCGTTTAACGGTCCTCGAAGAGAATTAATTATGTGGTTAGATAATAAAATAAGGAATAGCCGATTAATTGATGCATTACTCTACTCAGTTAGAACAGGTGAACAAGTAAATATTAACCGTTATTTCAAAAAACTAGCGCCGCCGACAGGATTCGAACCTGTGGCCGTCCGGTTAACAGCCGGACGCTCTACCAGCTAAGCTACGGCGGCACGTTGGCATTGGTACAGCCTTTGTAACAGCTACTTGAACCGAAACCTGTGATAAGGGTAGCAGTATCATATTTCCAAGGGACTGAAATTTAAATGTTACCCCCCATCTATTCACCAGTATTCGAATCATATTAAGTAATGTTGAGTCAGTATGCTCTCCCTATCGCTGAAAGATAACCTTTTTTCCCGCAGTGGATGCACTCCCCTACGGGTTCCTGCTCGACCCAGGGGGGGATTTCCTCCAGATTACCCAGGACATCGGCTTTGGTTTTCTCTTCTACGTATCCGCCGCACTCATTTGACAGACACAAGTGGACCAGTGCTACGCCGTTGCCGTCCTCCATCCATTGGGCCATGCTTTCGGTGTCCTGGAAGTATTTCGTGAACCCTTTCATCTTCTCCAGGGCATTGTTGTACATCTGATGTTTCATTTCGTCTGCAAACTCTTCTATCTTATCTTTTAACTGATCTGAGGGCAATTCGAACTTCTTTTTCTCGTTCCTGAAGGAGAAAACCACTTTGCCTTCATCTACTTCTCTGGGACCTATCTCTATCCTGAAGGGCACGCCTTTGAGCTCCCACTTATAGTATTTGGCTCCCGGTCTCTCTTCGGAATCATCGACCACCACTCGATAGTCCCTCAAATCTTCTTTGAGCTTCTCCACCATCTCCATGATCTCCTGCTCTTTACCCTTATAGAACACAGGAATAAGTACTATCTGTATTGGTGCGACCTCAAAGGGTAATACGAGCCCCAGTTTGTCTCCGTGAGTGCTTATCAGGGATGACAGGCATCTGTCGGATATACCATAACATGTCTGGTGGGCGTACTCGTGCTCCCCGTCGGGCTTTTCATACATAATATCAAAGGTTTTAGCGAAGTTGTTCCCCAGATGGTGAACGGTCCCCACCTGAAGAGTCCTGCCATCAGGTAGTATGGTGTCAAAGGCGATGGAATAGATAGAGCCGGGGAACTTATCCCATTCGGGCCTCTTTATCACCAGATATGGGATGGCCAGAAAGTCGTAGAATTCTTTATATAATTTAATAGCTGTCTTAACCTGCTCTTCAGCATCTTCAAACGTTGTGTGGGCAGTATGAGCCTCTTTAAAAGATGTTATCTCTCTCATCCTTATCAGGGGTCGGGTGTGTTTTGTCTCATACCTGAAGGTGTTCACTATCTGGTAGGTCTTGAGGGGTAGGCTGGCATGGCTCCTGATCCATAATTTGAATATGGGATACATTGCAGTCTCGCTGGTGGGCCTTAATGCCAGCTTGACGTCCAGAAGATCGCTCCCACCATGGGTTATCCAGTAAACCTCTTCTTCGAACCCCTTGATGTGCTGCCCTTCTTTCATCAGCTCTCTTTCAGGGACCAGTGCAGGGAAATAGACCTCGTCGTGTTCCACATCGAGGAGGTCCCTCAACTTCTGGTAAACAAATTTCTTCAGTTTAAAACCAAATGGGAAATAGACGTACAATCCCTTGACAGGGTATCGCACATCAACTATTTCTGCTTTCTCCAGCACTTCATGATACCATTCTGAGAAACTCTCTTTTGGCGGTAGTTTTCCTGACTTTTCTTTACCCATGTTGGTCACCATTTAGCCGATTTATCAGCACATCAAACTCCAATTATTAATTTTTTTGCTTTCCACCGGTCTTTCAAATTGTTATTTATTTTTTCTTTGATGCTTTTTGATGCTTCTTTGGTGATGCTTTTCGGTGCTAAAATTATATACAAGGAAGTATATTTGTTCTTAGGACCTTAGTAGGAGGCAGAATATGGCTATTTGTCCTTTTTGCAAGAAAGACGTAAAACACCTTGATCTGGAAGTCTTCTTTGAAGAGGAGGGTCAGCCGGTCAAAACCTTTGAGATAACCCTGTTCATCGGAAGTGAGGACTACGATATCCCTGAAGAGATAGAAGAAGATTATGTCAAGCACTTCTATAAGTGTTCTTCATGCAAGAGCACCCTTTTCGACAACAAAGAAGACACGGAAGAATTCATAAGCCACGGAGAAGTTACCGAGCATCTATATCCCAAGTTGATATCCAGAGCTTTCAAGGAGTAGCACTAATCCCTTCTCAATACCACTAACCAAAAATCTCCAAAACCAGTGGGTATCGTTGGTTATATAAATCAGGAGCGAATGGGTGCTATGATGTTTCGTGAATTCAGAAAAGATGTGATCAACTCCCTTAAAGAACTTGATATTGATGAAAGATTCGTTAAAGAGAGCGAGCATGCCGAGATGGCGTGCACAGCATCTTTTAAACTGGCGAAAGAGCAGAAAAAGAGTCCAGCAGAGGTAGCAGAAGATTTGCTCTCCCGGATTGAACCGGGCGGATATATCGGTAATGTGGAGGCAGTGAACGGTTACATCAATTTTTATGCTGATTACGAGTTCCTGGAGGATACCATAAGTCTTATTCTGGATATGGACCAGGACTATGGTTCTCTTGATCTGGGAGGTAGTGTCCTCATCGAGCATACCTCATCCAATCCCGATGGCCCTCTCCATATAGGTCATCTGAGGAACTCCATTATAGGTGACACTCTGGCCCGGATCTTCCTTAAAGCGGGAATTGAGGTCACCACCCACTTCTACGTGAATGATATGGGCAGGCAGATAGCTCTGGCAGTGCTGGGTGCTCAGAAGTTGGGGATAGATGGCACCAAAAAACCGGATCATGCGGTCTCCAAAGCGTATATTGATATCAACAGGTATATGGAAGAGCATCCGGAAGAAAAAGAGGAGCTGGATCAAAAAGTTGGCCAGCTTATGGTGGATTACGAAGCCGGCAATAAAGATATAGTACCTCTTTTCGAGAAAACGGTCAATACTGCTCTTGAAGGTGTAGAAGAGACTCTGAAGAAGCTCAATGTAACCCATGACCAGTACGTAAAAGAGTCCCAGTTCGTGAGGAACAGCTACGTAGAAAAAGTGCTGGGGATACTGGAAGATAGGGGTGTTCTGCAAAAGGATGGTGCCTGGTACATCGATTTAGGTGATTATGGGTATGAAAAAGAATTGTATGTAAAAAGGAAGAGTGGAACCACTCTTTACGTTACCAGAGACCTCGCATACCATCTGTGGAAGAACGAGAACTTCGAGAGGTCGATCAATATACTGGGCTCGGACCACAAGCTGGTGGGAAAACAGCTCTCTGACGTTCTGCAAATCATGGGCTTAAGACCTCCTGAAATAGTATTCTTCGAGTTCGTGTCTTTACCGGAGGGATCCATGAGCACTCGAAAGGGTAAATTCATTTCTGCTGACGAGCTGGTGGACAAGGTTCTGGATGAATCCTACAAAATAATAAAGGATAAAGATTTCACCAGAGAGGAGAAAAAAGAAATTTCCAGAGGGGTGGCAGCAGGAGCGATCCGCTATGACTTTATCAGGATCGCTCCAGAGAAGAGCATGACTTTTGACTGGAGAAAAGCTCTGGATTTTGAAAGACAGACTGCAAGCTACATCCAGTACTCTCACACAAGAGCGTGCAGCATCTTGAGGAAGGCAGTAGACAGCGGGGTGCCGGACCTGGAATTCAAGGGTGAGCTAACCACGCCTCTGGAAAGAAAGCTGGTCATCTTGCTCTCCAAGTTTTCCACGGTTGTAGAAAAAGTGGTCAATGATCTGAGACCCAGCGCATTTGCGGACTACATAATGGAAGTGGCGAACACTTTTACCGACTACTACAACAAACACCCCGTTCTCAAGGAAGATGAGAGCACCAGAATGCATCGACTGGCTGTAGTGGACGCTACCAGAATAGTGCTGAAGAACGGGCTGGAGCTGCTGGGGATTGAACCACTGGAAAAGATGTAATCATCTGACAATGCTTTACAGCAAAATAGAAGACTTAAAAGTTGTTAAAAAGTTATTTCCTCAATTTTACTACTTCAGACTGCTCCGCAACCTCTGAAGTAGAGATGAGTATGAGATGCCTGTCATCTCCACCCCCTCCATAGACCTTATCCTTTTGGAGGACCCTGTCGTCCAGAAAAACCCTGCAAGTGTGTCCTACTGGAGGTACACCACCCGGAGGAAAACCAATATGCTTCTCTACTTCTTCTCCGTTGGCAATTCTGACGTCCTTATCTATCAGTTTTCTGACCTTCTTTTTATCTACAGAGGCAGCACCATCAACAATAGCTATCAAAACCTGCCCATCGTCTGTCATAAATGCTATAGACTTTATGATATCTCTTTTGGTACATCCAAGCTCTTCGACCGCCTCGTTTACAGTTGTAGCCTTCTCAACATCTACCATGTGGGCATCGATCCCGCTCTCATTCAGGTAGTTCTGGAGCCTGGTAGCGTAATCGGCCATGCTAATCTCCAGCGACCCATTTTATTTAACACTACTGGATTTAGCACTGAAAAAAGATAGTTAGAAATCGAACTTGACTGATTAGAAAGGGAGGGAAAAACGGATATAAACATATATCCGAACTCTCCGCTATGGAACATGATGCTGATATCGATCCTATTGTGGTAGAAGATCTCACCAAGAAATTTGATGGGTTCACTGCGGTGGACTCCATAAGTTTTGAAGTAAATAAAGGAGAAATATTTGGGTTGCTTGGTCCCAATGGAGCAGGGAAAACTACAGCCATTAAAATTCTGGTCACCTTAATGAAGCCCACCGGTGGTAAGGCGCGGGTTGCAGGTTATGATGTGGTCAAGGACCCTCACCTGGTCAGAAAGAGTATCGGCATTGTTTTCCAGGAGCCCACCCTCGATGTGGAGCTTACCGCCAAAGAGAACCTCGATTTTCATGCCAGACTCTATGGCATAGATAAGGTCAAGAGGGAAGAGAGAATAGAAGAAGTAATTGAACTGGTCGAGCTATCGGACAGAGCTAATGAGATTGTAAAGAACTTCAGTGGAGGTATGCAGAGAAGACTGGAGATAGCCAGAGGTTTAATTCACTTCCCCACAGTTCTATTCCTTGATGAGCCCACCTTGGGCCTTGATGTGCAGACCAGACGTAGAATATGGGACTACATGGCAGAAATGGGCAAAAGGGAGGGTATAACCACTATCCTGACCACCCACTACATTGAGGAGGCAGAGAAGCTGTGCGATAGGGTTGCTGTAGTAGATGTGGGGAAGATAATAGCCATCGACACTCCTGAGAACTTGAAGAAAAGAATAGGTGGAGATATAATCTCCCTCAGAGTAGAGGAAGGAGCAGATGAATTAAAGGATAAATTGAACGAAATGCAGGGCGTAAAAAGCATTGAAAGTATTGATGGCGGAATCGAGCTCAACCTGGAGAAGGGTGATGAGAGGATCCCTGAAATAATATCCATATCACAGTCCACGGGAGTGAGCATAGGCTCGGTGTCCATGAGAAAGCCGACCCTGGAGGATGTGTTCATAAAGCTGACAGGAAGGAAGATCAGGGAGGGTGGAGAGCCTGCCAAGCCCTGGATGAGGAGGAGAGCAAGATGATAGAGCCCCAAGGAATATACATACTATGGTTGAGGGACCTCAAGAGATACTTCAGGGCCAGAGGCAGAGTTATCGGATCTCTGGGTATGCCCTTCTTCTTTCTGGCATTCCTGGGTATAGGATTCAGGAGGGTGGAATTTCCCGGGCTCTCCGGATTACCCTACGTTGATTTCCTCACTCCCGGAATAGTTTCGATGGTGATCCTGTTCTCCAGTGTGTTCTCCGGCATCTCTGTAGTTTGGGACAGACAATTCGGATTTCTGAGAGAAATAATGGTTTCGCCGGTTAGCAGGGTGACCATAGCACTGGGAAGAATATTTGGAGGAGCCACCACCGCCCTCATTCAGGGCTCGCTCTTGATGGCCGTTGCCACGCTGGTAGGGTTTTTACCTCCCCTGGGAGGAATTCCATTCGCTTTAGTGTTCATGCTTCTCACTGCTATAGGCTTTACAGGAGTAGGCGTGATTTTCGCCACCTTTATGAGAGACGTCCATGGATTTCCTCTGGTAATCAACTTCTTCATATTCCCCCTGTTCTTTCTATCAGGAGCGATCTTCCCCATCACTGAGTTCCCTCAATGGGTGAAGTGGATTGCCTACATTAATCCTCTTACTTACTGTGTTGACGGCATGAGGTGGAGCCTGGTGAACTACTCGGACATAAACCCCCTCATCGATTTCTCGGTCCCCTTCCTGTTCAGTCTTGGAACTATTATACTCGCGTCCTACTTCTTCTCCAAAATGGACCTATCCGTTTAGCTCATCTTTTTTTAATGAGGAAGCATGTAAATTTAAATACACATTCCTGAAGGGTGGCTCTCATGGAGACCGTGGACATGGACATCTACTCTGGCATCTACCAGTTCATCGAAAAATACTTTATTGACTCTATAGTGCATAAGACCGGTTATAATCCGGTGAACACCATCACCTGGGCCATCATACTGGTTATTGCAGTAGTGCTGGTGTACAGGACTTTGAGAAGATATGATGTAAAGTTTGACTGGAAATTCGCTGCCGGTAACATTCCATTCATTCTTTTAGGTGCGTCCGTCAGGGTTGTGGAGGATGCCGGTTTTTTGCAGCCGCCGGTCTCTTACTTCTTCATGACCCCCTTAATCTACCTCATTATATTCCTTATAGCGTTCCCTACTCTCTTGATCTCGCTTAAAGTGAGGAGAGAGGACTACTGGAAGCATTACGGTTCTGTAGGTCTTATTCTGTCTTTAGCCACTCTGGTACTGCTTTTCTGGAAGCTTCAGCCGGTTAACTGGTGGATAATTCCTGTTACTTTGTTCATCGCTGCCGTGTTCACTGTTGCTTACAGCCAGATAACGTCCAGGGTTTACAGCCCCATGAATAACATATTGAGCAACAGCATATTCTACTCTCACATGGTAGATGGGTTCGCCACTTTTTTGGGCATACAATTTCTGGGTTACTGGGAGCTTCACGTTCTTCCCAGGTTCCTCATAGACGTCTTCGGTCCATGGATCATGATCCCTACCAAAGTGATAGTCTTCGTAGCCATACTTTACGTGCTGGACTCTATGGAAGAGGACCATATGAAGGGCTTCATCAAGTTCGTGTTAATAGTGTTGGGACTGGCTCCAGGTTTGAGAGATGCTATAAGGATGACGTTTCAGGTATGAAGATCGCGTGTGGCTAAAAAAAGCTTATATGCATTTTAGGTAAAAGACCAACATGCCCGATGATCTCAGCTTCAAGAAAATATATCCTTATTTCATACTGTTCGCCATCTTATTCTTCTCTTCAGGTGCTTCTGGTTACTATTACGCCCAATCAAACCCTGGTCTAGCCAGTGAAAGCTTTGACATGCTCTCCCAGCAGTTCGAAGTTATCACAGACCTTCATCCAGTCCTGATCCTCCTCTTTATATTCTTCAATAACTTCATAAAAGCGCTGGTAGCTACCGCAACCGGATTCTTCTTTGGGTTGGCCCCCATATTCTTTATAACCTTCAACGGCTACATTATCGGTCTGGTAGTCTATGTAAGCGGATCTAATATTGGAATGTACCAAATCATGATGCGTCTCATTCCCCACGGCATCTTCGAAATACCAGCCATTCTGTTAGCATGCAGCTACGGCCTATGGGCAGGAAAACAGTTCTACAGAAGAACATTCAGAAAAGAAGCCATCTCCATCAAAGAGACAATACTGCAGGCGAGTTATAAGTGTGTGAGGGTTGTTTTTCCTTTGTTGTTGGTGGCTGCGGTGGTGGAGACTGTTATAACTCCTTTGGTTGCAGGTATAGTCTAATTTATATGCTGGAATGAACTATCAGACCAGGATTCCTTCAGAAGGCGAGTTATGAAGCTGATTGTCTATCTAATCCTTTTTTAATCATTGGTGCAGACAAGTCTTTTGGATTTACACTAGAAGATGATGTTAAAGCGGTATTGAGCGAAGCGAAATACCCCATTTTGTTGGTCCAGCTGACTGCAGCTGGCAGGCGAGTTATAAGTGTGTGAGGGTTGTTTTTCCTTTGTTGTTGGTGGCTGCGGTGGTGGAGACTGTTATAACTCCTTTGGTTGCGGGTATAATCTAAGGAATTGGTCAAGGGTCTAGACCTCTAGAAATATTCGTAACGGGAAAACAGCTGATTCACTCGGGTCTATACCTCAAAATAGCGGCGAGCCCTCCGAAAGCGTTGAGGAGCATTGCACCTTCTTCGGACTCAGTGGAGAGGAGTTCGACATTTGCTCCGGTGTTTTCTGCCAGTTCGGAGAACTCCATTACCATGTCGACCCTTTTTTCTTCTTCCATTTCTACTTTGTCCTTATCGCATTTGGGGACTTTCTCCGTCCCCTCTCTTACTGTCACGTTTTTTTGTTTTCCGCAGATAGGGCAGGTATATACTATTCGCTCGCATCTCAAGTCCTCGCTCAAGAGTAGGGTGTCCACTGCTCCCATCTGGAGGTGTCTTCTTATTTCATCTTCTCCGTAGGATGCAAGACCGTCTCTGGAGACCTCATATAGGAATTTGTCCATGAGATTCTTCTCTCTCATCAGGTCGAGCTCTTGTAGTGAGTCTTTGGCTTTGTCCACCAGCTCGTGAAGCCCGCTCTCGTCGGTGTAGCTCACATCGAACATGTCCACCACGTTTTTTTGCAGCTCGTGGTGAAGGTAGTTCCCTTCGGTGAATTCTTCTTTGGTGGGGCTGGGCCCTCCAATGAGCACACCGAGCAAGTACTCCTGATAGGGAAGCAGGGCTTCGCTGGCCTTATCCCCTACTTTTTTGTAGAACTCGTGAATTGCTATGTTCCTCAATCTCTCGAATCTGACACTGCTCTGACCACCTGCCCTATGTTTCCCGGGGACCAGAGAAGTGAGGTAGTTCATGACCTCCACCCGCTTGCCCCTCAGCAAGCCTATAGTGGCTTCTCTCCTGTCTATAACTATCATTCCATAGACCTTTTTCTCCTGGAGCATTTCCTGAAGAGGCTCTAAATAAAAGGTGGAATCACAATGATATTTGTAAAGGGGCACGGGCTCGGGAGGCTCTATGATCTCCGTAATACGTTTTTCACTACCGTTAATCTCTACAGTGCCGCTGATCAGAACCATTCCGTATTCGGGAGGCTTCTTATAGTGTTTTAAGCGTTGAAGGATAGCCTCCAGTCCTTCCATAACATTCTTTTTGGTCTGTTTTGATTTAATATTCTCTGCTTCGCTCAGCTCGGTGCGAAGCTGGTTGGAAATATCTGGTATATTCTTATCGGGAGGAATATAAAGAGTGATGAGTTCAGTACCTCTTCCTTTCATTTCCTCCAGCTGTTCCAGCTTTTTCTTGAACTCGTATTTGGTCAAGTTTCCTTTTTGCGCCATAAGACATCCTCGTGGATAAATTATGCCTTAAATATGTTTTGAACGTTTAGATTTATCAAGCGGTAGAATGGTTAACTGACTGGCTTAAAAATGTAATGATGCCCAGAAAAACTAACCGGGTCTAATGGTTAACCAGGGATGCAGATAAAGGATGCGCTCTTTTTCGCTTTCTCAATTCCAGCATGTTCTGCCAGGTTCTTATAGCCCGCAACAAATCTATTTTCCTGAACTGAGGCCAGAATACATCACAGAAATAGGCCACACTGCTGGCAGTCTGCCACGTAAGGAAATTTGATAGCCTCAACTCGCCACCGGTCCGTATTATAAGGTCCACTTCTGAATAATCACCGTTATTGTAGAGGTGCTCCTGGATCATTCTATGGTCTATATCCGAGCTGCTCACATCTCCTTTTTTGACCAGAGAGACCACTTTTCGTATGGAATCTATGAGCTCCTGTCTGCCTCCATAGGCCAGAGCAATATTCAGATTAAATCCTTCATAATCTTGAGTGACCTGTTCCACCCTTTTTATAGCATCTACCACTCTTTGTGGCAGCAAATCGGTCTTCCCCACTACATTGACCTTTATTCTGTTCTTGTGGATCTTATCATCTCTGGAAAGCCTGTAGAGCTCTTTTTCTACCAGGTCGAAGATACTGTCCTGTTCATCCATTTTTCTTCTAAAATTCTCCGTTGAAAAAGCGTATATGGTAACGTTCTTCACTCCCAGCTCCCAGCACCAGTTAAGGACCTCCTCTGCTTTTCGGGAGCCGAACATGTGGCCCATTTTGGTGGGCAGACCTCTTCTTCTAGCATACCTTCTGTTACCATCCATAATAATAGCAACATGGTTGGGTATCTTCAGGTCCTTTACCTCTTTGGTCAGCTTTTTCTCGTAGATCTTGTGGACGAACATGATCTATCCCAACCTCATTCTCCTTCAAACTCTCTTAATACCGACTTGACCAGGTCCGCATAGTCCTGTTTGAGGAAGTACCTGTTCTTATTTCCCAGCTCGGTCTTCAAGATCCCCAATCTGGAGCTCATGAGGCCCACCATGGCCGAAATACCTCGAATATTTAGCTTGGAGCTGGAAAGCATGTTGAAGATCTCATCTGTGGTGTACTTATCTCCCTTAAGGAATATATGGAGCAGACTCTTTCTTACTCCTTCTTTATCTCTCTCCAGATATTGCCTTAGCCTCTGCTCGATTTTTTGCTGGCTCATCTCACCCTCCTCACAATGGTTGTTTTTCCACTACTATTCTTTTCCACGTAGGGTACCTTTCGATAACACTAATGTTGAACCCCATCCATTTTAAAGTTTCACCCCTCTCCTCAACAAACTCTACAGATACCTCGATTTGGTCCTCTATTTGCTTGTAGTCTTCTCCAGCCTGCCTCAAAATCTCTTTTGCTTTATCCAAGTCACCCTCGATCACTCCACAGATGAGTGTACCCTCCTCAGTAGCTTGATAAAAATGAGGGTAGTTGTGAGCCATTCTGATCAATCTGCGTCTGAACTGCACACTATCCTTGAACAGCGCTGTACAATAATGGAACTTGTTCACATTCTCCCAGTATAAGTGGGCCACCTCCCCACTTTTAGTATCTCCATAGGATTCTCCCACCGAGAAACCCTTATCCGCCAGCTTGTCATAATTGGTGGAAGAGAACTCCACCTCATTTACATTGAGGAAGATATCCTGCCGGTTGACCAGGTCAACAATATCCTGACTGTACTCCAGGGCGGGGATCTCCATTCCTACCTCCATGCCAAGGTCCTTTGCCATAGTGATAGGTTTCTCAAATCTTTGGGGGTTTTGGAGGGATATGGGATGGAATCTGATCTCATCCAGATACTTGCTGAGTTCCATCAAGAAGGTCTCTTCGGGTATGATGGTGGTGTAAAGATGAATATGTAGGTTCAGTCCTTTGAACAGTTGGAGATAGCCAAGTAATCTTTCTGGCTTTAGCAAGGGCTCCCCTCCCGTAATGGCGACGCCTTCAGCATCCATCAACTCCAGTTCATGTTGGACCTCTTCAAAACCGATGACCTCTCTTTCATTGGCGAAGATCACGTCATTGCCTCCCCTCTCTTCAGAGATAGGGCAGTAGTAGCAGGAGTGGATACACTCTCCGGTCAAAAAGAACACCAGTTTTGATCCCCTGGTGCACAGCCTGCAGCCTTCTGAAAGGTAATTGTAGTAACTTCCCCCTTCAATCTCAATTTTGTTCATAGGCCTTCTGGAATCTTGATTTAACCCAGTTTGTTCCCAATGATTTCAGGAAATAACCTGCTCTGGGACCGAAATTCTTGTTGAGGATGGTCTTGTAGATCGCTCTGAATGCCTTTTTGGGCTTTATGTTGTTCTCTTTTGCCGTCTCATACACTAGAGTGTGTATCTCGTCGGCGGTCATCCCTTCCTGAAGAGAAGCGGTGAACCTCTGGAGGAACTCTTTTTCTTCTTCGTTCAGTTCGGGGATCTCTTCTGTTATCTCGAATTTGAGCTTGTCCGGCGCATATTTTTCGATCCACTTGGAGGCGAACGCGATCTTCCTCTCCACGTCCTTTCTTACAGTATCGTTGACTTCGTAGCCGGTCCTTTCCAGCATTTTCAGGACACTATCCAGGTCCCATTTGGCGATTTGACCTACCACCAGAATATGCTTGAAGGGAACATCTGAATATTCTGCCTCTGACACCATAGAGAGCTGGACGGAGCGCTCGTCTTTTTCGTAGGCGTCCTCAAACTCTTCTATAATATCCAGGAGGTTGGTAGGGTCGAACTCGATGTGCTTCTCCGGCTTTGACCTGATTATGATGTACCGGACCAACTCCGGGGGCAAGGTGTCCACCAAATCCTTAATAGGAATAACGATTCCCTTGGAGCTCTTCATGGCTCCTACTCCCTTGAGATGGATCCACTCGTATATGATGGGAAACGGAGGCTCTATGCCAAAGACCTCTCTGGCCAGCCTTTCACCAGTATCGTAGCTCCCTCCTGCTGCTGCATGGTCCTTTCCGAACGGCTCGCAGGTGATACCCAGGATCTTCCACCTCGCGGCCCAATCCACTCGCCACGAAAGCTTGCCACCACCGCTATAGGAAGCTTTACCTTCATGACCGCACTCGCACTTATAATAGATCCACTGGTCATCGTATCTGGTTACCCTGGAAGCGTTGATCCTCTTACAGTCCTCACAGAATGGCATGAAGGGATACCAGTCCTCCCCGATCTCCCGTCCGGTGATCTCGTGTAGTATCTTAGCGATCTCCTTCCTCTTATCCAGAGCCGTCTTTATCTCTTCCACATACCTGCCGTCCCTGTACATCTCATCTGCTCTTTCCACCGTAATGTCAATGCCCAGCTCCTTTATGGATTCCAGAAAAGGAGCCAGAAAGTGCTCTGCATAGTTATCGTGGCACCCTTCAGGGTCGGGAATGATGTTCAAGGGCATTCCTATATACTCATCATATTTTTCAGGGAGAAAAGGATACCGCCTTCTCAAGGGGTCAAAAGTGTCGGCGATATACACTACTTCCGCCTCTTTTCCCGCATCGTCAATGGCTCTCTTTACCGCATCGGCGGTCATCATCTCCCTCAAATTTCCCAGATGAATGTGACCCGATGGAGTGATACCCGTCGCTATCCTGTGCCTGCTATCCTTTTCCAGCAGTTTCTGTGCGATTACATCTGCCCAATGAACTATCATGTTATCACTCCGTGCTTATATACCGTTCCTCACAGCAAAGACGATGAAGATATTTATAATAACCGGTAAGCTCTATTCTACTGAGCTTTGATGTGTAGAGTGTTCTGGATAAATTGTAGATATTTTTCATGGAGTCATTCTCTAAGTTTTCTTTTTACGTAAGGGTTTCTGCTGGCGATCTCGTTAAGTGCCGACTCGAAACTTTCCAGAGGTGGTAAACTCTCACTTAGGAATACTCCTGTTCTCCCCACTTCTCTCCTCCTCTCCAGAACTCTCCTCCTCTCTTTTACTACTTCTATGTGAATACTAAGGGTTTTGGCAGTTTCGTCAGGATTCATATCGGTCAGGGGAACTTCTTCATGTCCATTATCTTGGGGAATTATCAACACCAATCTCTTATCCACACCCGGGACCCGCTTATCCTTTTTCAGATCCTTATAGTTGAGTGCGCCCCCAAACCTGTAGAAATCGAGCTCCCTGCCTTTGATATTCACCAGAGGAAAGCTGACGGTGGTGTTGTCGGTAAGCAAAAACTCTCCTTTAATAGCATAGTTGGGTGTGGCCTGAACAACTCTCCTCTCCAGCACTTCGAACCTATCCAGAATGATCTCCAGCTTGTAAGATGGGATGGGATTGGGTACGAAAATATCTATGTCACTGGAATTGCTCACATCTCCTCTGGCAACACTTCCATAGACCATGGGCGACATATTGGCCATATCTGCCATTATCTCTCTAGCCCTCTCTCTTTTAGAAGCTAAAATATTCCAGTGGTGTGAGTTATACTCCTGAGGTCTCCTATCTCCAAAAATGGCAGTTTTTCCCGTCATCTCTCCTTTGTGGACTCATCGATCCATTCCAAAAAGTCTCTCAAACCATCCTCAATAGCAAACGCAACTATACAGGGGGTTTCGTAACTGTGTACTTTTAATACTTCTTCTTTCAATTCTTTAAATCTTTCAGATTTGGTCTTAACGATTAACACGCATTCCGGTGATTCCTCTATTCTGTCTTTCCACCAGAACATGGATGTGATAGGGAAGATATTGGCACAAGCAACCAGTTTTTTCTCCAATAACTGTTTACCTACTTTTTTTGCTTCCTCTTCATCTGAGGCAGTAATATAAACAAACAAATACATAAATCAGCTTTCTCTAATTTGTTTTAAAAATTTAATCCACCTCGATCAACTTATTATCAACCAGGCTTTTGACATTAGATATTTAAACTATCACCTAAAGTGAGGAAGTAATGGTATCGACCTGGCTTATCGTAATAGCGATATTTATCATATATTATGCTGCAATAGAACACTTCAAGTCAAAGGGAACGCTGGAGAAGTACGGAATATCGGCTTTTGGACCAATCTTGATGATAAGGACGTCCCGGGGTCTCAATTTTCTGGAGAAGATATCTCAGGCGAAGACCTTCTGGAGATGGCTGGCAAATCTGGGAACGCCCGCGGTCTTCATTGGAATGATATTCATGTTCGCCCTCATCATTTTGATGGATGTTGTGTTGATGTCGCAACCTCCTCCTCGATCAGAGCTCACGGAACCGCGAAACGTCCTGCTCTTACCCGGTGTAAATCAGTTCATACCCCTGATTTGGGGTTTGATCGGACTCATCATAACCCTTATTGTACATGAGTTCAGTCACGCCATTTTGAGCCGGGTAGAAGGTGTTAAGGTCAAATCTCTGGGTGTTTTGGTGGCCCTCATCCCCATTGGGGGTTTTGCAGAGCCGGATGAAGAAGAAATGATGGATAAGACCAAAACGAATAGGGCTCAGAGGATACGCATTTTCTCTGCAGGGGTTATAAGCAATTTCATTGTTGCTGCTATCGTGTTCGCGCTTTTCTTGATTTTGCTGGGGGGCCTCACATCCAGTGGAGTATACGTCAGCAGCGTTAATCAGGATTATCCAGCTCATGAGGCCGGTATGGAACCGGGCTCGATAATTTTCCAGGTGAATGATACTTACACTTACGACCTTGAATCTTTCCAGGGCAGAATGGGAAAAACTGATCCAGGTGATGTGGTAAGGGTTCATACCTACAACGAGACAGGAGCAGTGAATGAATACACCCTAAACCTTACAAAAAACCCTCATGACGGTGACAACGGATTTATGGGGGTTACCGTCCTCGATGTGCTGCAGACATTGAAGACCATGCCTTCCCAGCTTACGACCGTAAGGGGTTGGTTGGTGGCCATCTCCATGCCATTCACCCTATTTGGCGGGTTTACTGGAGTTTATGTGCATGCTTTCGAGCCTATGGGCATATGGGAAGGTACAGGAAATCTGTTGTTCTACATATTGAACATGTTATACTGGACAGGCTGGATAAACTTCTATGTCGGTCTGTTCAACTGTCTTCCTGCAGTTCCACTTGACGGTGGAAGAGTGTTCCACGAAAGCTTTGCAGGGATCCTGAGCAGTAGATACGGAGAAAGAGGAGAAGAAATGTCCATGAAGCTGGTCAGGTTCCTGGCATTCCTTATATTCGCCTCAATCCTCCTCTCTGTACTGATACCAAATCTTGGGTTCCTGAGATAACCTACGGGACAGACTAATTTCATTTTCTTTTCTTTTTTGTTTTTGTTAACTTAAATTTGAAAACGGACAGAGTTACTCAAAGAGTTTATTCAAATATTTCATTTAGGTCGTTTAAAACATAATCTGCCTCGTAACCACTTCTTTCTATCTTTTTAGGAAGGTTGTCTCTGGTGGTCACTCCTGTCAGCACCAGAAGAGTGTCGGAGCCAATATTTTTCCCTGCCAGAACGTCCACCTCGATTTGATCACCTACAACAGCCACTTCATCTGCCTTTAAGCCAAGTATGTCCAGGGCTTCTTCCATTATTACTTTTGAGGGTTTGCCTACTGTAACGTCGGGCATTCTTTCTGTCATCCAGTAGAGTGAGCCGATGAGCATCCCTGTTCCGGGGGTCGGACCGCTCTCCGAAGGAAATATCTTGTCCGGATTGGTGGAAATATACCTGACGTTCTGGTTTAAGGTCAATCTCAATGCTCTGGTGAGTATATCGTAACTTATGCTTCTGTTGGTGCCCACAACAAGGTATTCAGCATCTTCATAGTCAACTATTTGATGGCCCGCTGATCCCAGCTCTTCAATAAGTCCTCCTTCACCGGTAGTATATATCCTTGCGCCCTCTTTTTCTCTGGAAATATATCTTGCTGTGGCGAAGGTGCATAGCAGCATTTCATCTTCTGTGACATCCAGCCCAAATCGCTTGAGGCGGTCCAGCATAATACTCCTGCTTCTGGTGGAGTTGTTGGAAACAAAAACTAATTTTTTACCCTCTTCTCTCAGCTTCTTGACTGCATTGACCCCTTCTGGTATAGGGGTCTCACCTCTTCCGATGACACCGTCGATGTCCAGAATGAATCCCTTCTTCTCCAGGAGTGGGTGCATGCTTAAATTGATAACAGTAAAAATATTTAAGTTTTTTAAGTTCTTTAAATCCCTCTAAAACGCCCCTCTCAAACTGTGGAAAAGTTAAAGTAGTGGAATGAACTCTGTATAATATGCCCAAGCAACTTGTTTTGAAAGATATTGAAAAATGCGTTGGCTGCTCACTTTGCATGTATGCATGCTCCAGAAGGAGAAAAGCTAAGCCTTACATTGGAATGGATGCTTCAGGAATACTTGCAATCAGTTTGAGTGGTTTTGAGAGAGGGGCAACCCTCATCTTTTGCAGAGCATGTACCGATCCTCCTTGCGCTCAAGTATGTCCTACCGATGCTCTAGTTCCCAAGAAAGGAGGTGGCGTAGCGGTAAAGGAGAACTCGTGTATAGCCTGTGGTAATTGTATGGAAGCATGCACTATTGGTGCCATATTTGAGAGGAACGATGGGAAACCAGCAGTGTGCATTCATTGCGGATATTGCGTGGACTACTGTCCGCATGGAGTTTTGAGTTATGAGGAGGTGGAAGAAGCATGAACACTCATGTTTTAACCATTGATCTATCAAAATACACTTATGAGATCGAGAATAGAAAGGACCTCTTTGACCAGTGGGTTGGTGGCGTTGGCGTTGGAGTGCAGTTAATGAAAGAAGAGCTCGACCCTCAAACCGACCCATTGGGTCCGGATAATGTTATTGTGTTCGCTGTTGGACCGTTCACTCCAGCTTATCCTCTGGCATCTAAAACGGTGGCCCTGTTCAAGAGTCCCTTGACCGGCAATTTTGGTGAGTCCCATGCGGGAGGAAGGACCGCGACAGCGATAGCGAACGCCGGATATGGCGCAGTGGTGATAAAGGGAGCCAGCGAAAAGCCGGTCTATATTGTGGTGGAGAATGATGAAGTTCACTTCAGGGATGCCCGGGTTATCTGGGGTATTGAAGATTCGATTATCACTGGAAGGATCATTGCAGAAAATGAAAAAGGAAGAGGCAACAGAACGGTAATGCGTATCGGTGGAGCCGGCGAAGAGATGGTGAGGTATGCAGGAGTTACCACCGAAACCTACCGTCATTTTGGTAGACTGGGATTGGGAGCAGTTTTCGGCAGCAAGATGTTGAAAGCACTTGTAGTCAGCGGGAAGGAGAGAAAGCTCCCCGAGGACACGGAAGGCTTTAGAGAAGTTTACGACAAGATATTCGATAAAGCCGTGGACCCGGATACCATGAAGAAGTACCATCTAATCGGGACGTCGGTGAATGTCAACCCCCTTAATGAGATGGGGGCTTTACCCACCAGAAATCTGAAATCCACCAGATTTGAGAGAGCTGAAGAGATAAGTGGTGAGGAGTTCGCCGAAGAGGACCTGGGGAGAAGGATTGCCTGCAATCACTGCCCCATTGCTTGCATTCACATTGCCGTAGTAAGAATACCCTACGAAACTGAACCACTCTTCTACAAGACCCTCATGATATCCTATGATTACGAGCTCATCTACGCTCTGGGCTCTATGCTGGGGATTGGAGATAAAGTAGGTATGCTAAAGCTGATACAGAGAGTAGAGCAGCTAGGACTGGATGCCATGAGCACGGGCGTTTGCCTGGCGTGGGCAACTGAAGCTCTGGAACAGGGACTGGTATCGGATAAAGATACGATCGTTAACCTCGAATGGGGGAACAGCGACAGATACATTGAAGCGGTAAGCCATATAGTCAGACAACCCAACGACTTTTACAAAGCACTTGCCAAAGGAGTTGACGAAGCTGCGAACATTTACGGAGGAAAGGAGTTTGCTCTGGCATTCGGTAAAAACGAGATGCCCGGCTATCATACAGGTTATGGAGCTCACGTGAACAATCTCGTCGGAATAAGGCACAGTCATCTGGATTCCGGCGGATATGCTCTGGACCAGAAGAAGGAATTACCACCCAAGGAGCTGGTTGACGAGCTTTTAAAGGAGGAGAAATGGAGACAAATTCTTTCCTCTCTGGTGGTCTGCTTCTTTGCCCGGAAAGTGTACACTCCTGACATTATTGTAGAGGCTTTTAAGCCACTGGGAATAAATATTACTGAAGACGACCTGGACAAGCTCTCCGATAGAATATACGCTGAAAAGGTCAAATTAAAGACCCAAATGGGCTTCGACCTCGACCAACTGAAAATACCAAAAAGGATTCTGGAGACAGAAACTCCACATGGCAAACTGGAAAAAGAGAAGATCGACGAAGCACTCAACTACTACAAAGAGGTAATCGAGAAGATATGATGATCTGATCTTTTCTTTTCAATTGTCTTATTTTTCCCATTCTTTTCCTTTTCTTTTTTAACGGAACTCTGAGATGTTCTCTGAGGACCTGGCTCTTATGTCCAACAACCAGCTTTCTGGCTTAAAGCATGTAAATGAGTAACACCGGGAAGATCAGGCATCCCATGCAGTTTATTCTCCTCACCTTCAAAAAGAGAGTGGATAAACCCACAGGTGTGGCGATGGCGAATATTAGCAGTCCAAACCAGCCAGTAAGCATGACCACAAAAAAGATCAGAAAGGTAAGGATAACAATGGAGAATGCGGTGAAGTTGATTTTGGGTAAGACTCTGGTAATGCCCAGTGCACATAAAATGGTCAACTGCGTTGCCATTAGGGCCACGACAACTCCCATGATCACCAATATGTGGTAGTCGAGAGAAGGAAATCTGGAAATAGCATCTACCGCGCCGCTTCTTATATTGCCTATTGCTAGGAACACTGCGAAACATAAAAAAGCGTTAGAAGTGTTTGCAGCGCTTAGAGCGGATAAGTACTCTTCAGTACTTTTCATCCCTGCAGCGGACATAGCAGTTGCAATTCCCGAGGTGACACCAGGAAAAATGGAGACTAAGGAACCTGAAAAGCATCCTGCAAATATGCTGGTCGGAGAGGGCATTTTTGAGCCCCGTTCTTGTGGGGGGATTTCTGTCTTGTGGGCAATACTGATGATCAAGGCTGGAGAGGCGAACAACCCGGTCAATAGGGGTAGAAAGACAGAAGAAGCTGAACTCAATTGGGCGAGGTGGGCATGGTTGAGGGCGACAACTCCCACAAGACCCGAAGTCACAAAAACACCTGAGGCATAGCATTTCTTTTTCAAAGATACTGCTGTCTCGAAAGGGTCACTTTCATTCAGTATGATGAAGGCCGAAGTCATGAGAAGGAAATAAGGAACTGCAGCACTGATATAGTCATCTATATGCTCCAATACACTGAGAAAGGCAAGGAAGATAGGAATAGATATCAGAAAAGAACCTAAGCTGGCAAGAGCAGAAATAGAGACCGCTTCTACTCCTCTACCATCCAGCACCATATCGTGGGCCGGTAGGACAGCTATGGCAGTATCCTCATCGGGCACGCCTGTAAAGACGCTGGGCAGAATATCCACAAATGTGTGGGTAATGGCGGCAGTGAATATCACAACTGGAAGTTGAGATGGATTGAAAATGCTTAACAGTGCAGTTGAGTAGGCAATGATAAGGGCGGCAAGAGTGTTGGTATGTATCCCGGGAATGAGCCCACTGAATACCCCAATGAGCACTCCCAAGAGTAACTCTATCATTCCACAAAGTTACACATAAAGGATAAAAACTTTTACAAAAATTCAATCTAAAAATTTAGAAACCCTATCCGTACTTTCACCTATCTCCTCTGCGATCTTCTCCGGCTCGTAGTTCCCGGTGTAAGAAGAGTAGGATTCTATAAAATCTCTGGCAACATCGTCATCACTATCTATATCCCAGGTCCCTGTGTAGAGTGGGTGAAAATCATAAAGAAAGTCGATTAGCCCCTGAGAGTACTTACCCTTTATGAAGTCGTCCACGTAGTCCTTATCGCCGAAGAGGAGGCAATCGTTCAATATCTCCATCACAGCGTTTCTAAATTTCTTAACGTTGTATTTTCTTCTGGGAGGGGAATACTTATTGACAATTTCATCCAGTTCTTCTCCTGAGTAGGAGAAAACATACTCCTTTTTGTGCATCTCTTTGGTCACTTTATCCAGAACTTTGTAGGTCTTCTCATCGATAGGAGATATCCGACTCTTTCCTGGTGAATACAGGCTGATCTTGGGTTCTTCTGGTTCAGTTCCAATATTTTCCTTTCTTAGATTCTGGACCTCTTCCGTGTTGGCGAGTGATGATATTATGAGCCTGATCGCGGCATGCTCTTTACTATTCTTTCTAGAGAGCACATTTATATGTTGAATGTCATATTCAAGCTGCAAAAGTCTTTTGGTCTCTTTCATACCCTCCATATTTAAAAATATGTTCGCTGAATATTTAACCTTTGACCCAAGCTTTCTTAAGACCAATGTGATGACCGGCTGTGGTAAAATTTTAGCATCGTATGGTAACACTAATATTGGGCAGTACCTTTAGTAAAAAATAGTAAAAAATATCTTAAGCTGGTACGTATAAGAGGGTATAGATATATATGCATCTCCAGAGTTCCAGTAAAACACGAAAAAAAGAAGACCTTGGTGAATATGAGGACGATAACAGAAGCAAATAAAGTAGAGAAAAAAAGCAAAATTTCCGTTTATATTAAACTGGGCGTTGCTTGTTTAAGTAGGTGAAAGCTTGTTTATTGATTATGGAGATTTTCAGAAAATCAGAAAAGAACTGAAATCCCTTAACGATCTCAATAGATTCCCTTATAGTCGGGGAGCTCTATTCACTATATTGTCCCAAAAAAGAGTGGACATGGTAAAAAAGAGGCACCCGATAGCCGTTAAAAATCTGGATGAGATAGCTTCGTATTGGAATAAGAAGAAAAAGATACCATACTGGCTCAATCTGACCCCAATGATGAGCATCAGGATTCTATTAAAGGCTCTGGGGTTTTCCAAAGCCGAAATAAGGGATTCTTTGAACAATCCACAAAAGGTTGATGACGAGAAATTGGAGCACGTTATCTGGAACGCTCTCTTCACCGATTACGTCTATTCCCCCCTGGCAGTGACCCATCAATTCGCTCGCGGCAGGCTGGGTGAAGATATAATCAAGCACTGGCTGGAGAGAGAGGACATCGAATTCAAAGATGAGCATGAATTGAGAAGAGAGAGTAGTAAAACTCCTGATTTTTATTTTCCTGAGCCAATCAGGTTGGGTAATAGAGAAATAGTATGGATAGAGAGCAAAGCCCTGTTCGGCGACCCCAGAACACATAAAGTGTACTCCAAAAAGCAGTACCACCGCTACCAGGAGCTATTCGGCGAAGGTTACGTGGTCTACTGGTTCGGGCAGGTGAAGGGCCTGGACAATCACGTTAAATTCCTGACCCACGATTTCTTCTCTTCCAGCCTTAAGGATGCCCTAATGGACATGAGGGTCTACGATGCGGCTGCCAGCTCCTTTAAGGATGAGAAATTTAACAGGATGGTAGAGAAATTCCCTATAAACTGTTGTGTCAACCTGGGAGCTGAAGTAGAGGATGTCCCCTTCGACTGCGTGGAGATACCGGAATTAATGGAAAGAGAAGATTTTACGGAGTACATGAGAACAAAGGAGTTTTTGGAGGGCATGTGCAAATTAATAGACCTCTATTATAAGAATGGAGAGGTCTTGCTTGTATGCGAAGAAAAGGATTGGAGAAAGTGCCATAGAAGGCACATCTCATGGGTCTTGAAAAATCTGGGATTCGACGCAGTGCACCTGAGGCATTTCTGATCAGAAATAAATCTAATCTTCAACGCTCAACCATTAATTGGTTTATGGATTATCGGTTTCTTTCAATCGAGTATCTTTTGCCTTTCATCTCTTCTTCTTTTGGGCGAAGGAACGAATTCTACCTGTCTCTGGAACATTGGCTGGGGATAGTAACCCATTAGAGTATAAACTTCTTCTGGAACCTGGTTATTCACATTTAATCCCAGCTCTTTGGCCATAGTGGATGTAATGGGATAATCGTGGGTCCATCTTCCCTCGGTTAAGATCGTGGACAGCTCTTTGGCCTTTTCATCTCCTAATCTTTCCTTTAAGAGAGAGTGAACGAAATCTCTTACTTGATTGATGGCTTTTTCAGCAACATCGGCCATTATCAGGGTCTGATCGTCAATATCCTTTGCTCTTTTCCTGTCCACTGCTCTTAATAACGAGGGAGCAGGGTATTGCATCAGTTGAGGATCTACTGGACCAAGAACAGCATGATGATCCATAATGATCTCGTCAGCAGCAAGAGCTATAAGGGTACCTCCGCTCATGGCGTAATGAGGAACAATAACTGTGGTCTTGGCGGGATGGTCTTTCATTGCCTGTGCGATCTGGCTCGCAGCCAGAACAAGGCCCCCGGGGGTGTGCATGATAAGATCGATGGGTTTTTCATCTGGGGTCATTCTGATTGCTCTGAGGACCTGTTCGGAATCTTCCATGTTGATGAATCTGTAGAAAGGTATCCCGAAAAGCCCTATGCTTTCCTGTCGATGGATTATGGAGATGATATTGGAACTTCTTTCGGTCCCCATCTTCATCATCTGGTTCTTTCTGGCGGAGGTCAACCATCTGTACCTTACCTGGGGTATTATGATCAATCCCAGTATTAGCAGGAAGAAAAATATGTTGAAGAATGAACCAAAATTTTCTAGACCATTTACCATGCTATCCCCCTTGCCCAAACACCATTTCTTTTTCTTTTTGTGAAAAGTAATGCAATCTATAATACTTTAATTTTAAAAGTTTTTTGTTTGAAATTAAATAAAAGTCCAGAGAAAACCACACAAAAGCTTATACTTATAAAACAAACTATTTTTATGGTTAATCATCCAAAAAAATTAATTTCGAAATGCTTTTATAGAGGTGACCTTAGCCTACCATTGCCATTTGGGAGGAGTAACCGTATTAGCGATTGGTAGTTTATAGGAGGCCAAAAAATGAGTATGAAAATAAGGATGCCTGAACCCAATGGGGGAAGGCT
>JAWODI010000102.1:0-17156 GCA_046483365.1 Archaeoglobaceae archaeon
CACAGGACTTGTAAAAGAATGCTTTACACTATAGAGTGCTGCTGTAAAAGGAATCCCGCGTTCAAAAAGGGATTAACCCAATATGCCGGTTGGAGAGGTGTCACCCCCCGGGACTCCTGCAGACTAAATAAGTCAATCTGAAACTTAGACTAACTTAGTTATGACTAACTCAGTAACTTAGTACCAAATTTAATAATAATAAGTATTTAAAATTTTTTGACATCATAATCAATCCAGTTCTAGAATCGATTAACCCCTTTCTTATTCTCTTCTTATTCGCATTTTGGTTATGGGGATAACTGTTTTCGGTGGTAGATGATGGGTTCAGTCGAAATGTAGGTCTCTCATGGAGCTCTCATCAATTCCCTTTCTATAGGCCAGTTCGGGAATAATACCGTCTAATGCTATACCTGCCTTGATCTCAAATAGTGTACCCATAGGGGTCAAAGGGGTCCTGAAACCTCTCAATTGACTGTTCTCATAACTATCCTCCAGAACGGGGTAGTCCTCATCAGCTTTGGTCCTGCCCGGCACGTACAGTATATAGTCAGCCATTTGACCTAGTGTTGAATTCGGTTTGGAGGTTACGGCGAAAACCTTTGCCCCCAGCTCTTTAGAGGTTTTGGTCCTGTTCAATACATCGGGTGTTTCGCCACTACCTGAGATCACTACCAGAGCATCACCTTTCTTCATGGCGGGAGTTGAAGCCTCGCCAATGAAGTGGGCATGATAGTTCATGTTGGCCAATCTAGTTACGAAAGACCTTCCTACATTACCTGATCTACCCACTCCAAAAACGTAGACGTGCTTTTTCGCTTCGTCGGTCTTGTGTAGAGCACTTGAGAAGTTATTCACCTGGTCAACGTCCATTTCGTCTTCCATAGAGTAGATGCTGGAGTATATCTTTTGAATAGATTTTTTGAAATATAGACCTGATTCCATGGTGGGGGGATTAGGCTCACTTTTAAATAATTTACTTTATGTTATCTCTTTGACCATTGGACCAATGAACTACGGGGTATTAATTATGTCAGTGTGCCAGAGCTGCTATGAAATGATAGAAAATGACGAGCCTGCAGTGATCTGCCCATCCTGCCGCAGGTCGTTTCATGGATGGTCAAGATGTTTGAATGTTAGGACTTCCGAAAAACCCAATATTTGCGCTAAGTGCAAGACAAGATGCTATACTCACCGCTACTGCCCTCACTGCGGAGCACTGATCTATTCTCTGTGTGAAAGGTGCCTATGAGGCGTGTGAACAAGAGGAGATAAAAACACCTGCTCGATTTTGATGTCGATCTTAAAAGTGGGACCTTAAAAGTGGGACAAAAATCATTTATTAACTCACCATTTTAAATCCGCCTTATGCTCTCCATAGCTATACCGTCGTCATCCCTCATAAATGAGAATGACCCCAAGATCAAAACTTATAAAGTGGGGTCGATAGCCAGAGCTGCAGCTGTTTTCAGGGTCGATGAGGTAATAATCTATCATGATCCCCAAAAGGACGAATCGGATTTTATGGCAGGTATATTGGAGTACCTGAGTGCTCCCCAGTATTTGAGAAAGAAAATATTCCCTTTGAGGAGCGGGTTGCAGTATGTAGGTGTGTTGCCCCCCCTTCAAATCCCTTCCCATAGGCCAAAACATTTAAAAGTCGGAGAGGTGAGGGAGGGTGTTGTCAGAAAAGTTGGTCCTGACGGCAGGTCGTGGGTTGATGTTGGTGCAGATGCCCTGGCACTCCTTGAAAAAGAAGTGGAAAAGGGTGCCCGCTTGACCGTCCGGGTCTGTTCGAAGAAACCGTTGGTCGTTGAAGAAGAAGTCCCTCAAGAGTACTGGGGGTATAAAGTACTCGAAATTGAATTGAAAAAGCTCCTGAACAGAGAGGGGGCTGTAATAACCTCAAAGAATTGCCCTAATCCAGGCATTAGCGAGATCAGTGAGATGCTGAACAGTGATTTGACCTTGGTATTTGGTAACCCCGAAGAAGGGGTCTTTGAGATCTCAGAAAGACTGAACATCAAGATAAAAAATAAGTGCTGGAATTTAGTGCCCCAGCAGGGTACTGAAACTGTAAGGCTCGAAGAAGCGATATTTTCGGGTCTTTCGGTGTTGAATTTCGTGCATAAGCATAAGAGTAGATAGGAATGAGAAGGTGATTGGTAATGGCGAAAACACACAATCCAAGAAAAGGCTCAATGGGATATTCGCCGAGGAAAAGGTCGGCCAGCCCTACACCCAGATTTAGAAGCTGGCCTGAACACGATGGAGAGCCAAAGCTACTTGATTTTGCCGGCTATAAGGTGGGAATGACCCACGTAATTATGGTAGATGACAGGAGGAACTCTCCCTCCTATGGGGAGGAGATAGTAGTGCCTGTTACCATAGTAGAGTCTCCTCCGGTAAAAATAGCCGGGGTTAGAACATATAAGGATACTCAATATGGTTTACAAATAGCTGGGGAAGTTTGGAGTGATAAGCTGGACAAGAAACTGGATAAAAGAGTCAAAATCCCCAAAAAAGCACCCGATGTAGATAAGCTCAAAGAAATAGAGGATATTGCGGAAGTAAGAGTTATTTCTTATACTCAACCCTATAAGATCACAGGGGTTCCCAAAAAGGTTCCTGAGTTATTGGAAGTTAAGGTGGGTGGAGATGTACAATCTGCCCTTGATTACGCTATTTCAAAGCTGGGTAGTGAAGTGAGTATTGCTGAAGTCTTTAATGAAGGTAATGTTGTTGACGTTGCTTCTATCACCAAAGGAAAAGGTTTCCAGGGCGTCGTCAAGAGATGGGGAGTTATATCCCTGGATGCAAAGCACGCCAGAAGCAGTAAAAATCGGAGGGTCGGCTGTCTGGGACCCTGGCATCCTCATCACATAAGGTCAACAGTTCCTCAGGCAGGACAGATGGGTTATCATCATAGAACAGAGTACAATAAGAGAGTGATCAAGATAAGCGAGAACGGTGAAGAGGTTACACCCAATGGTGGATTTTTGAATTACGGTGAAGTTAGAGGAGAATATTTGGCAATTTCTGGAAGCGTTCCAGGACCATCAAAAAGGCTGATAAGGATCAGAGATGCTATAAGACCACCCAGTGTCAAATATGAAGGTATAAACATTCTTCACGTAAGCACTGCGTCTAAACAGGGAAGGTGATCATATGAAAGCTAATGTTTTGGGTCTCGACGGCAAAGTTGTGGAAGAAATCGAGCTTCCTGTCACATTTGAGGAAGAATACCGACCGGACATTATTAGAAAGACTGTACATTCACTATGGAGTCATAAAAGACAGTCTTATGGAGTAAGTCCACAGGCAGCCATGGATTATTCGGTAGAGAACTGGGGACCGGGAAGAGGAGCGGCTAGAGTTCCCAGACTCAAAGATGGAAGGAGAGCGGCTAGAGTTCCTCAGGCAGTAAAGGGCAGACAGTCTCATCCCCCCAAGGTTCAAAAGAAGTGGGATGAGAAGGTAAACAAAAAGGAAAGGAGGAAAGCCTTGAAGTCCGCCATCTCGGCAACAGGTATCCCTGAACTGGTGAACAACAGGAATCACCTTTTTGAAGGCGATCTGCCCAAGATCGTTGTTGACGATGCTCATTCAATTACTAGATCAAAAGAAGTTCTCGATATGTTCGAAGCGTTGGGAGTTTCTTCCGATGTTTTAAGAGCGAAGAAGAGGAAAAGGGTAAGAGCCGGTAAAGGAAAGAGAAGAGGGAGAAAGTACATCAAAAAGAAAAGTGTTTTACTGGTAGTTGGTGAAGATAACGGGATCATAAAGGCATCAAAGAATTTACCGGGAGTGGACGCGGTCAATGTAAAGGATCTGAATGTTGAGCTGCTGGCTCCCGGGGCGAGCCCGGGTAGATTGACTCTGTGGACCAAGTCTGCTGTAAATTATCTGGAGGATTGGTTATGAACGTCAAGAACTTTATAGTTACAGAAAAAAGCACCACGGAGCTGGAAAAGAATATATTGACTGCAGTAGTATCTCTGAACGCCAAAAAACCGGACATAAGACGGGAGATCGAAGAAAAATTCGATGTGAAAGTAAGCGATGTGAACACCTATGTCACTCCCAAGGGAGAGAAGAGGGCGTTCATAAAGCTCGACCCGGATTACTCTGCGGAAGAGATACTTTCAACTTTAGGAGTATTCTAAGGTGATAATATGGGTAAACGCGTAATTAGTCAGGTAAGAGGGAAAGGAACTCCCACTTATAGAGCCCCATCCCATAAGTTCAAGGCTGACCTTAAACATCTTAAGGTTAAACAGGATGTAAAGGCAAAGGTAGTGGATATTGAGCACGATACTGCCAGGAACACCCCTATAGCACTGGTAGAGTATCCTGAAGGTAAAGACTATATTTTGGCCACTGAAGGGATGGGTATCGGTGATGTGGTAGAGGCCGGTCCCAAAGCGACAGCCAAACCGGGGAACACCACCAATCTGAAAAATATTCCTGAAGGAAATGTGGTGTGCAATATTGAATCCCAGCCCGGTGATGGTGGCAAGTTCGTGCGGTCCAGCGGTACATTCGCCCTGGTCATCGCTCACGAAAGTAAAAGATCACTGGTTCAAATGCCATCCGGACAAATGAGGTGGTTCAACCCCAATTGCAGAGCGACCATCGGTGTTGTCGCTGGTGGGGGGAGGACCGAGAAACCCTTCGTTAAGGCCGGAAATAAATTCTACAAATTAAAGAGCAAAGCAGGCAAATGGCCTAAAGTTAGAGGTGTGGCCATGAACGCCATAGACCATCCTTTTGGCGGTAAAAGACAGCATGTTGGTAAGCCCAAGACTGTCAGCAGGAACGCGCCTCCGGGTAGGAAGGTAGGAAGTATCGCCGCCAGAAGAACAGGAGGTAAGTAAAATGGCTTTAAAGAGTAAGGTTAAAAGAGCTAAGGACTTCAAGTTCAGAGGTTATACACTTGAAGAGCTCCAAAAAATGAATCTGGATGATCTCTCCAAACTGTTTCCATCTAAATCAAGGAAAAAACTGAAGAACGGACTTTTGCATGAAGAAGAGAAAGTCCTCAAAAAGCTCAGAAAGAACGAGACCGTAAAAACACACTGCAGGGACATGGTAGTTCTGCCGGAGATGGTAGGAAAAGTAATTCAGATCTATAATGGTAAGGAATTTGCTAGAATAGAAATAAAACCTCAGATGATCGGGCACAAGCTGGGAGAATTCGCGCACACTCGAACATTCGTTAAACACAGCGGACCTGGAGTGGGAGCTACCAGGAGCAGTAAATACGTGCCGCTCAAGTAGGTGAAAACATGGCTAGTGTTGATTACGCTTACAAACCTGAGGACGAAACAAAAGCTGCTAGAGCGATGGGTTACGAAATGGCAATTAGCTTCAAATACGCCGTAGAGATCTGTACAGTGCTCAGAGGTAAAGGGATAGACGAAGCTGTGGATTACCTGGAGAAAGTTATGGAAAAAAAGAAAGCAGTACCCATGAAGAAACACAACAAGAAGGTAGGCCACAAAAATCTGGAGACCAACTGGGCTGCAGGCAGGTATCCTCAAAAGGCAGCCAAACACATTCTAAAAGTGCTGAAGAACCTGGATTCGAATGCAGAGTACAAGGGACTGGACAAGGAAAATCTGGTGATCGTACATGCTCAGGCAAAGAAAGGTAGAGTCCAAAAAAGATATACTCCTCGAGCGTTCGGAAGAGCAACGCCCAAGTTCAAGGTCCTGACCACAGTGGAGTTTGTGGCAGAAGCGAGGTAATGGTGAGATAATGGCTATTGAAAGGAAGTTTGTGGAAGACAGGATAAAGAAACTACGTGTGAAGGAATGGATGACTCAGGAAGTCAGGAATGCTGGCTTCGGCGGAGTTGACATAATAAGAACCCCTCTGGGCACTCAAGTTACATTATTCGTTGAAAGGCCAGGACTGGTAATCGGAAAAGGCGGCAGAAGGATCAGAACCCTTACCGAAAGACTCAGGGATGACTTTGATATCGAAAACCCTCAGGTGAGTGTCGATGAGATCGTGAAACCTGAATTCAACGCTCAATTGATGGCATCAATTCTAGCCAGAGCACTGGAAAGAGGATGGTACTTCAGGAAAGCCGGTTACAGATTCCTTTACAGGATAACTGAAGCAGGAGCCAAGGGCTGTGAGATCATAATCAGTGGAAAGCTCACCAGTGAGAGAGCCAGGACAGAAAAATTCCTCGCAGGGACAATGGTTCACACAGGAGATCCTGCATTCAATTTGGTGAATAAAGGATTTGATGTAGCTGTAAAGAAATTGGGTGTACTTGGCGTCTCCGTAAGGATCATACCATCAAACGTATCGCTTCCAGACGAATTCAATCTCGTTCAAAGAGTTGAATCTTCTACAGAAGAAGCAGGACTCAAAGATGAAAAAACGGAAGAAGCTGCAGAACAGGAAAAAGTAGAAGAACCGCAAGCAGCTGAACAAGAAGAGGCGGGTGAATCAGAAGCAGCAGGATCTGAAGAGGAATCGGTAGAAGGAGAAGCTGAAGGAGAAGCTGAAGGAGAGGAAGAGGAAGAGAAAGAAAAAGCTGAAGCTCAATCAGAAACTTAATTCGGTGATAAAGGATGAAGATGGATGAGATAAGAGATATGAGCAATGAAGAAAAGCTGGAAAGACTGGAAGAATTTGAAAATGAGCTTTTGAAACTTAGAACTCTAGTGAGATCTGGTGGAGCTGTAGAGAATCCGGGTAGGATAAAAGAAGTAAGAAAGAATATTGCCAGAATCAAGACGGCTTTAAATGAATGAGTAAATGAGCAAGATGTCCAATAAGAATAAAGGTAAACCAGAACATGTAGTTGCCCATGAATGGATAGGGAGAGAGGTACTTGTTGGCAGCAGCCCCAATAGGTTTGAAGAAGGGCTCAACGGGGAGGTTGTTGACGAGACCTTGAACACCTTCACTCTCAAAACGGAAAAAAGCTTAAAAACAGTGGCAAAGAGAAACCGAATCTTCCACATAGAGTTCATGGGTAAAAATATGAGAGTTTATGGTAATTACCTGTGTTTCAGGCCTGAAGATAGGATTAAAAGAGGTATCATGCTTCTCAGTAAAATGAAGAGGTGATTAGTTTGCGCGATATAGGATTAGAAGTAAAACCTCCTGAAGGAGAATGCAAAGATGATGAATGCCCATTTCATGGTACTTTACCAGTTAGAGGGCAGATTTTCAGGGGGAGAGTGGTCAGAACTTATCAGAAATCTGCGGTAGTTGAAAAAGAGATGCTCAGGAGAGTTCCCAAATACGAGAGATACCTGAGCAAAAAGAATAAAATTCATACTCATAATCCGGCCTGTATCAATGCTCAACCGGGCGATACAGTTACCATGGCTGAATGTAGACCCGTCAGCAAGTCAAAATGTTTCGTAATTGTGGAGAGGATAGATCATGAGGGCGATAAAGGCTGAAATTCCCAAGTGTTTACCCAAAGGCGCCAGGTTGAATTGTCCTGATAATACTGGAGCCAGGCAACTGGAAGTGATCACGGTTAAAGGATTCAAAGGTGTTAAGAGGAGATATCCCGAGGCTGGCCTTGGAGACCTGGTGGTGGTCTCAGTAAAGAAGGGTACTCCAGATGTTAGAAAACAGATCAGGTATGCAGTTATTGTGAGGCAGAGAAGAGAGTTCAGAAGACCGGACGGTACCCGGGTAAAGTTCGAGGATAATGCTGCTGTGATCACCGACGAAAAAGGAAATCCTAAAGGAACTGAGATTAGAGGCGTAGTGGCCAAAGAAGCAGCAGAAAGATACGGAAAGATAGGCTCGATCGCCTCTTCAATAGTGTGAGGTGTTTAAGATGATTCCCAAATCGGTTTCACCCAGAAAACAAAGGAAATGGTTGTATAAGGATTCAAAATTACATGATAGGCACAGGCTCTTGAAGGCTACCCTTTCAGCTGACCTGAGAAAGAAATATGGAAAGAGGAACGTCAGGGTGAAGAAAGGAGATAAAGTGAAGATATTGAGAGGTATATTTTCAGGTCATGAGGGAAAGGTCAGTGAAGTGAACATGAAGAACCTCTTGATTAAGGTAGAAGGAGCCACTATAAAGAAGACCGACGGCTCGGAAATACAGCAACCAGTAAAACCGTCGAATTTAATGATAACTGATTTCAAAATGGATAATAATAGAAAGAGGATCTTAGAGAGGTGAAGATATGCACCAGAAAAGACTTTCAGCCCCAAAGACCATAAAGGTTCCCAAAAAGAATAGAAAATGGGTAACATTGTCGTCTCCCGGACCTCATGAAAAGAGTTCAGTACCTTTGGTCGTGGTGGTCAGAGACCTGCTGGATATCGCCGACACCGGTAGAGAAGCAAAGAAAGCCATCACGTCAGGAGAAATTCTGGTTGATGGAGTTCCCCGAAAGGATCACCGCTTCCCGCTGGGTCTTTTTGATGTGGTAAGTGTACCCAGCATGGAAAAAGGTTACAGGATCCTTTTTGATGAGCAGGGAAGGTACGTTCCTAAGGAAATTGAAGACGACAAACTCAAGGTTTACAAGATAACGGGAAAGACAATGGTCAGAGGTGGCAAGGAGCAGATCAATTTGTTCGATGGTTCAAATCTTATTGCTTCTGGTTATAATGTCAAGGACAGTGTCCTTGCAGAGGTACCCGAGAAGAAGATAGTGGATCATCTGAAATTCGAAGAAGGCGCACTGGTAATGATCACCGGTGGAACCCATGCCGGTGAAATGGGTAAGTTGAAGAAGTATAGGGTTATGAAAGGCCCTTCCTCCAACCTGGTTACTGTGGAGGGCGAGAATAAAGAGTATACTACTATTGAGGATTATGTTTTCGTTATCGGTAAAGATAAGCCTGTGATAGACCTGGGAGTGTGAAAGTATGCAAGCAGTACAGCAAAATCCAATGGAAGACGTCTTACTGGATAAAGTTGTGGTAAACCTCTGCATAGGAGAAAGCGGAGAAAGGCACAAGAAAGCCAGTAACGTGCTTGAAGAGCTTACTGGCCAGACTCCTACTGTGACCTATGCCAAAAAGACCGTCAAGAATTTTGGAATAAGAAAAGGTGAAGCAATTGGAGCTAAGGTAACCCTGCGTGGGGATAAAGCAATGGATTTCCTTAAGAGAGCTTTAACCGTGATAGAGCATACTTTGAGGAATAAGCAGGTGGGCCACGGCGAGTTTGCCTTTGGTATTGAAGAGCACATAGACCTCCCAGGAGTTAGCTACGACCCCGATGTGGGTATTTATGGTATGGATGTAGTCGTTCTGTTAAAGAAGAGGGGTTACCGTGTGGAAAGAAGAAGAGTAGAGAGGACCAAATTGGGCACGAAACATAAGGTAACCAAGGAAGAGACTATGAACTATTTGAAGGAATTCGGTGTGGAGGTTGAGTGATATGGCCAAGAAATTTGGAAGGGCAGCAAATGAATGCAGAAGATGTGGTAGGAGAGCTGGTCTTGTTAGGCGATATGGCATTTACATGTGCAGACAGTGCTTTAGAGAAACTGCCCATGAAATAGGATTTAGGAAGAACTGGTGATATTATGGTCAGTGATAGTCTTTCCAATGCATTGATCACTTTGAAGAACTCTGAAAGAAGCGGATATAGGGACTGTATGATCAAAGCGTCCAAATTGATGGGGAATGTATTGAGAGTTCTCAAGGATTACGGTTACATTAAAGGATTTGAATATGTGGACAGTAAAACAGGATCGACCTACCGGATAGAGCTTTCAGGAAGGATCAATGATTGCGGTGCAGTGAGGCCCAGGTTCTCAGCTAAGAAGATAGATTTTGAGAAGTTCGAAAAGAGGTATCTTCCCGCCAGAGACTTTGGTATTCTGGTCCTTTCTACGGTCGATGGAGTTATGTCCCAGAATGAGGCTGTGGAGAAAGGATTGAGTGGAGTTCTGCTAGCATATATTTACTGAGGTGTTTAACATGGCTGAAAAGACTGAAAGATACGTGGAGATCCCCGAAGACGTGGATATCAATGTCGAGGGAGACAGTATTTACGGATTTAAGGTAACGGTAAAAGGCCCCAAAGGAGAGAACTCCAAGGAGCTGAGATACAGAGGGATGCACATAGAAAAACAGGATGGTCAGGTAAGAGTATTCGCTTCTTACAGGAAGTTAAAGCCCATGGTCAGGACCTATGCAGCTCATATCAGAAATCTCGTACTAGGGACGGTTGAAGGTTTTGAATATAAATTAAAGATCACCTATTCTCACTTCCCCATCAAAGTTAAAGCGCAGGGTAATGAGGTAATTATCGAGAATTTCCTGGGCGAAAAGTTCCCCAGAAGAGCCAAGATCGTTGGTAGATCTGATGTCCAGGTTAAGGGCAGCGACATTACTGTTACAGGGATCGATAAAGAAGAATGCGGTCAAACGGCTGCGAATCTGGAGCAGATAACAAAGGTTAGCAATATAGATCCGAGGGTCTTTCAGGACGGCATCTATATAGTTGAGGAGTGATTAAAATGACTGAAGTTTCACGCTTATTGAATCATAGAAGAAGACAAAAAGCAAGAAAACCTGATTTTAGAAGAATAGAAGCCCATAAGAAATTAAAATTAAGGGATAAAAGCTGGAGAAAACCCAGGGGGAGACATAACAAGTTTAGAGAAAGAGTAGCGGGAAGGAAGATCGTTGTGTCCGGTTACGGCACCCCCAGAAAGATAAGGGGTTTGCATCCCAGTGGTTATTGGGAAGTTCTGATCAACAATCCTGATGAGCTTGAGTCGGTAAATGCTTCTGAAGAGGCAGTCAGGATAGCCTCAACCGTTGGAGTTAGGAAAAGGCTTGAGATCGAGAAAAAAGCAAAGGAGAAGGATTTGAAGATTCTGAATCCTGTAGTTCCAGCAGAAGAAGAAGGGTGATAATAATGAATTTACGATTACAGAAAAAGATAGCAGCTCAGATATTGGATTGCGGTGAAGACAGGGTTTGGATAGACCCTGAAGCGGCAGAGGACATAGCAGCTGCTGCTACAAAGGAAGATATAAGAGAGCTGATAGGTGAATCAATACAGAAGAAGCCTGTAAAGGGTCAGACCCGAACCAGAACTAAGAGGATACATGAACAAAAATCCAAGGGCAGGAGACAGGGAGACGGATCCAGGAAAGGGAGAAAAGGAACAAGAATGACCTCCAAAAGATTGTGGGTCATCAGAATTAGACCTCTAAGAAGGCGGTTAAAGTATCTGAGAGACTTTGAAATGATCGACAGGAGCACTTACAGAATGCTTTACAGGAAGGCAAAAGGTGGAGAATTCAGGAACGTAGCCCATCTCAACTCCTATCTCGAAGCGAGAAAATTGGTCGGCGGTGGAGAAACTTAAGGTGATAATATGGCAACAGGTCCACGTTATAGAGTTAAATATAGAAGAAGAAGAGAAGGAAAGACGAATTACAAGAAAAGAACAAAACTCCTGCTTTCCAGGACACCAAGATTGATAATCAGGATCTCCAACAGGAGAGTTATTGCCCAGCTGGCAAAGTACGGGGATGAAGGAGATAATATAATGGCTACGGCAGATTCCACCATGCTTCAGGATTATGGGTGGAAAGGTCACACTGCGAACACACCTTCAGCCTACCTGACAGGTTATCTTGCAGGTGTCAAGGCAGGGAAGGAAGGTATCGAAGAGGCAGTGCTGGACATTGGACTGGCGACCCCGGTAAAAGGTTCTAAAGTGTTCGCCGCTTTAAAGGGAGCGATCGACAGCGGAATACATGTTTATCATGACCCTGAGGTTTTCCCTGACGATTCAAGGATCAAGGGAGAGCATATAGCGCAATATTATGATCAGGCTCCTGAAAAGTTCTCTGAATATGATAAAAAGGGATTGAAACCTTCAGAATTACCACATCATTTTGAAGAGATTAAGGACAAAATTGAACAGTCAAGGTGATTGAATGGTTCAGGAATGGGTTCCAAAAACGAAACTGGGAAAAATGGTGGCCGAGGAGCAGATCACCAGTATAGATGATGTTGTAGCCAGCTCATTACCTATCAAAGAGCCGGAGATAATAGATGTATTACTACCTGACCTTGAGGACGAGGTCCTGGAAATTTCTCTGGTGCAGAGAATGACCGATAGCGGTAGAAGGACTAAATTCAGAGTCACAGCAGCAGTAGGGAACAGAAATGGTTATATAGGCGTGGGAATAGGAAAAGCATCCCAGGTAGCTCCATCCATCCACAAGGCAATAGGTGCGGCAAAATTAAATATCTTCAAGGTTCAGAGAGGCTGCGGCTCGTGGGAATGTGGATGTGGGGAAGGCCACTCGATCCCCTACAAAGTTACCGGCTCTGCAGGGAGTATCAGGATAACTATGGTCCCTGGACCCAAAGGTCTGGGACTCGTTTCCGGTGACGTTGGTAAAAAAGTACTTGAGCTGGCAGGTGTGAAGGATGTGTGGACCTTCTCTACTGGCAGTACCAGGTCTACCACCAACTTCGCCAAAGCAATGTATGATGCTTTGAAGAAGACCGTGTACATCAAGAGGTAAAAAAGAAGTGTTCATTGGACATAAGAGGTGAAATTATGTTTGCTGCAGTAAGGTTGAGAGGAGAAGTGAACGTGGACAGAAAGATTAAGGATACTTTATCCCTATTAAAGCTCCACAAGATCAACCATTGTGTACTTGTTCCCGATACACCTTCTTATAGGGGCATGCTTCAGAAAGTTAAAGACTACGTAGCGTTCGGAGAAGTCGATCCTGAAGTTCTGGCTTCATTACTCCAAAAAAGAGGGAGAATGGTTGGAAATAAACCCCTTACGGATGATTTATTGAAGGAAAATAGTGAGTTTAATTCATTCAAAGATTTATCTCAAGCTATTGTAGAGGGTAAGACCTCTTTAGATGATCTAAACCTTAAACCAGTTTTCAGACTCCATCCGCCTCGAGGTGGGTTGAAGAATATAAAATGGCATTTCAGGAAAGGAGAACTGGGTTATCAAGGTGAAGAGATAAATAATTTACTACATAAGATGAGGTGAACTCAATGCCCAAGAAAAGTGTAAAGAAATACAGAGGAAGCGGCTCTTGCGGAGGAGGCTTTCGCAAAAAGAGAAGGGGAAGAGGACACAGAGGAGGAAGCGGTAACGCAGGATGGCTCAAACACAAATATATTAGCACTATAAAGTCCGGAAAACAGATAGGAAAATATGGATTCACCCGACCAGAAATAATCAAATCGAAACACAGAAGCCTGCGGGAATTGGAGATGACCCTCAAAGCCCTTAGAGAGGAGGGCAAGATAGATAATGATGTTTATTCTCGTCTAACATCACAACCTGAACTAAATGTTGGTGACCTTGAGCTTTTAGTGGAAAAGCTTCAAGGCTCCGACTTTGTCAGTGAGGAAGGTGGCAATTTTTCCATAGACCTTACAGAGCTGGGTTATGAGAAGCTCCTGGGTAAGGGCAGGCTCTCCAAACCGGTTAATGTTAAGGTTGATAAAGCCACTGAAAAGGCTTTAGGGAAGATCGAAGAGGCTGGAGGACAACTGACCAGCTGACGCTGAGCAAAACGGTGTAACAATGATCAATGAAGCAATCAGATCACTACAACCATATGTAGAGAGGATACCGAGTGTTTCCAGACCCACTGGGCATCTGTCATTCAAACAAAAACTTTCGTGGACCGCTGCAGTATTGCTTCTTTATTTCGCTCTTTCTAATGTAACTGTATTTGGCCTCTCTCCAGAGTCAATAGACGTTCTGGCTCAATATCGTGCTTTCCTGGCAGGAGCTAGTGGGTCTATCCTTGCCCTTGGTATAGGACCAATTGTTACTGCCTCTATTATACTCCAGCTGCTGGTAGGAGCAGGAATTATTAGGCTGGACCTCAATGACCCCAGTGACAGGGCAGCCTACCAGAACTTCCAGAGATTGTTAGTTATCGTCATGATCGTGTTAACAGCTTTACCTCAGATCCTGGGCGGTTTTCTCCAACCCAATCTAGAGATTGCTTCTACTTTGGGTGTTTCGCCCGGAGTTATTTCTTTTCTCATACTATTTCAGTTGTTCGTTGGTGGTATGCTCATTGTTTATATGGATGAGATAGTAACCAAGTGGGGTATCGGGAGTGGTGTCAGCCTCTTCATTATGGCCAGTATATCCCAGGCCCTTATATCCGGTCTTTTCAACTGGGTACCTGTGGAGGGACAACAAGCCCCCATGAATATACCGGGCATTATCCCCACCTGGATATGGATCTCTCAAAATGTGCCCATGGACCAGCTTTTATCCGCCGGCGGATTCGGATTCATGCTTATACAGGGCGGGCTCCTCGCACTGCTCACGACAGTGATCATTATCTTGATGGTCGTGTTTGCAGAAGGGACTCGAGTTGAAATACCTCTGGCTCATTCCATGGTGAGGGGGGCAAGAGGTCGGTTCCCCATAAAGCTGATCTACGCCAGTGTCTTGCCCATGATATTCGTGAGGGCTTTACAGGCCAATATAACGGTGATAGGTATGGTCCTCTATCGTCGAGGTATAACCGTATTTGGGGATTATGCCAACATAAATGATCAACTTCAACCGGTCAATGGCCTGATGTACATGCTCTCTCCCATAAGCGGACCTCAGGATTGGATACCATCTATGGTGAGGGAGGTCCCTCAGTATGCTGATCTGCCCACCTGGATGATCGTGGGTCATGTGTTCACTGATGCTGCCGTCTTGATCGTTGGTTGTGTTGTCTTTGCTATATTCTGGGTCCAGACCGCTGGAATGGACGCTAAAAGCGTAGCTAATCAATTAATGGGGTCCGGGATGCAGGTCCCAGGTTTCAGGAAGAATCGTGCAGTCCTGGAAAGAGTCCTTCAAAGATATATTCCCAGATTAACCGTACTTGGTGGTATTACTCTCGCTTTACTTGCTCTGGTGGCTAACATGATGGGTACTATAGGGCAAGTCGGTGGAACAGGACTGTTGCTAGCGGTTAGTATAGCCTATAGGTTCTATCAGGATCTTGCTAAGGAGCAGATGACAGAAATGCATCCCATGCTGAGAAGATTCCTGGGTGAAGAGTAAATGAAGACCGCAGTGAAAAACATGATCCAGAGGTTCTTTCTCAGTCTGGGAGTCGTATTTCTAATCGGGATCGTCATCAGTAAGGACTTTAGAGATGGTCTGGCTGAAGCGATCTCTCCCATACTCAACCCCCTGTTCCAGACATTCCCCATCCACGCGGTCATTTTTATACTTGCCATATTCACCGCAACCTACACTACGGTAATACAGCGCTACGCCATCGACTTCCAGAGATTCAAAGAAGTCCAGAAAAAGGTTATGGACTTTCAGAAAGAGTATATGGATGCCACCAAGAAGAACGATCAGGCAAAACTCAAAAAACTGGAGCCCAAGAGAGAAGAGGTTCAGAAGCTTCAGGGCGAAATGATGGGGATGCAGTTCAAGCCCATGTTCTACTCTGGGATCGTGACCATTCCGATCATTATGTGGCTGTGGATGAAGACCAATGACAACGTGATATCCCTCAACGTGCCGTTTCACGCTTCCCCCATTCACGTAAGTGACCCCATTCTATCCTTTCTGCCTTTCCCCTGGTGGATCTTCTGGTATATTCTTGCTTCCATTCTCATAAGTCAGGTGGAAAAGAAAGTCCTCAAACTGGGGTAGAATTAATAAAAAATAACTAAAATTGTAAAAGATAAATATGAGGATCACAATTTCGGGCTTGCCGGGAAGTGGTACATCCACAGTAGCAAAAATAATCGCATCTAAACTGGACTACCCTCTCATCTCTGCTGGTGAAATATTTAGAGAGCTTGCGAGAAAAAGAGGATATACTTTGGAGCAATTCGGAAAAATTGCTGAACAAGACTCCGAGATCGACCTCTACATCGATAAACTACAGAAAGAGAGAGCAGAGAAAAAGGAGAATGCCGTAGTAGAGGGAAGACTCTCTGGTTGGATGGTCAAAGAAGCTTTCAAAGTCTTTTTGTTCGCTGACAGGGAATCAAGGGTTTCCAGGATCGCTAAGAGGGAGAATAAGGAAATATACCTGGCAAGAGAAGAGACCATCAACAGAGAAAAAGATGAAGAGAGAAGATATTCGAAATTCTACGGTATAGATGTCAGAGACTGGAGCAACTATCATCTCATACTCAACTCAGGTTACTTCGATCCAGAGAACATCGCTGAGATCGTCTTTAGAGCAACGGAAGTAAAAATTAGTGAGCAGTAAGGTATTGAATGTTTTTATTTCGGTTAAGTATTAGTATTTATCAAAGTCTATGTCCAATCTTGTTTCAATCTTTCACTTTCAGCTCAAGCCCGTTTCAGGGATTGATCACGGGCAGACAATTTCCGATCCTGACCGCTTTTCTGGCAGCACTGATGGTCAGTCTTCTGGCCTTTTTGCACGCGTTGAATAAGTTCAAACCAGTTGAGAGATAGCATGCAAGGGATGTGCTGTAAACGCATCCTGTGCCGTGGACCTTTTCCACCTTCAATTCTTCGCCTATTACGTGTAGTTTATCGCTAATTGCATCAAAGATAACGTCTTTACCGTTAACTCCAGTTATTACTACTGAGAAACCATCTGAGAGCTCTTTCGCGGTTTTTTTGGCCGACTTGACGTCCGCAATGCCATCGCCATCGCCAGTCAGCTGACCAGCCTCGTATACATTGGGTGTCACCACAGTGCAATTATCCATAACCCGGCTATAAAACTCTGCGGAGCCTATCTCAAAACCCGTTGTGGACTTGATGACCGGGTCCAGGACCCTGGGCATGTCGAGACCCTTTAAGTTCTTTTTTATTACGTCTGCCGTATCCTCGTTCGAGATCATACCAATCTTGACCGCATCAACGGAGATGTCTCCCAGAACAGCTTTTAACTGGTTCTGCAGTTCTTCTTTACTCGTAGACTTGAAACCCTGTATTCCACATGTGTTCTGGTAGGTAACGGCAGTAATTGAGGTGCACGCGTAAAAGGATAAAGAGCTGGCTGTCTTAACATCTGCACAGATCCCTGCTCCACAAGAGGTATCAAAACCGGCTATGGACAATATTGATCGCGTGGGCTGCATGAAAGAAAATCCACTAGGTGGGCTATAAATCTGTTCAAATTTACTGAACCCACAAGCGAACTAGTTTAAAATTTAAAATTTAAAGTAAAAGT
>JAWODI010000005.1:0-7512 GCA_046483365.1 Archaeoglobaceae archaeon
CTTCTGCAGCGTGGTTAGTGTCTAAATCCTGCCCGCTGGCAGGAGTCAAAACACAATGAATTTTACCGTCGCTGTCTAAATGTTTGGCAGTTTCAATCATTATCATATTGGTTTGACTTTCTGTTATATCTACTACTACCTCTTTAGCAGCCCAATGGTCGCCAGCTTCAAAGGTAACCGTAAGACCATCAGTACCGCCAGCTTCTTTTACAAGAACCAAGATTCTTTCCCTAAAGGATACGTCTATTATTGTTATGACGGCAAATTGAAGCAAAAAGAGGTCGAAAGGAAAGATAAGCGCAATGTGTTAAAACTGGTGGAGAGAGTGCTGAACATCAAGAAAGGTTTCATCCCGGAGAAGAGAGATAATAATAAATGTGAAAAATGCTTGTTTCAGCATAGATGCGAAGACAAACGCTTTACTTTTGCTCAACGATTCTTTGGCTAAATCGATTCCGAAATTCAAATTCTATTGTTCTTCCGTAATATTCTTCGGTTTATTTCAGTTCATCCCATCTTCTGCGCCTGATGTATTTCCTTGCTCCCATACCGGCACTGCCTATTATAACTGCAAGCCCTATAGCAATCGCTACCCATTTAAAATCGATCTTGGGCATAGCAAAAGCAGCTGCTTCTTCGTTCGCCTCTTCAGTGGTGGTAGCTGATGGGTTGCTGGAATTGGATTGTGTATCTTCACCTATTTTCAGCACGTTTTTGAGTTCTCCCAGCAAGGAGTTCGCTTCTCCTTCAACGCTTACGCTGCTGTTCAGAACGTTCTCAGCTTTAGATTTGGCTTTCGCATAATTTTCATTATCCATGTAGCTCTCTGCTGATGCAAGCTCCTCTTTAAGGGTTGTTGTATCTGTCTGCATCCCCTTGAACTCACCCTTATGATCCAGTAATGTAGAGGAATTCAGCATATCTTTTACCTCTACTTCTTCCAGATAGAGCTCGATCTTATCCAGAGTTGAGCCGATTGAATCCAGCTTCTTGTCAGCTTGCTCGTAGGAGTACTCTGCCTCAACCTTCTCCGCAGCACTATCGGCTTTATTTAGCCACTCCTCAACACTGTTGAACTTTTCATCGGCCCTTATATACTCACCTTCTTTATAGTAGCTCTCTCCAACGGATAGATTCTGTTGAGCATAACCAAGATATTCATTCAATTCACTGGTGTCGGTTTTGCCTGAGTAATCGTCAAGGAAAGAATCAAGATTGTCGTATTCTTCTTTCATGGTGCTTATGTCTGACTGGAATTTATTATAGTCTATCACCATCAACATAACTGGTGGCAGGCAGTTATCCTCTGCTTCCTGTATATCGAAGTGGATAGCCTTTATTTCCTGCAATCTGGCAGAAGGTTGGGGTGTATTTCCTTGTATTGTACAATTGATCTCTCTTAAACCATCCTCCCAGTTGCCTACCTTCACATCCAGATAATCTTTACCTGGTGTGCTCTCAATTGTCTGGCCCCCACCTTTCCTATAATATAGCGAGGACTTTATTAGACCATTTTTCAGGTCGGTCTTAACGGTGTATGTTCTGTCAACGGCATCTTCAGATGATTCCTCATTTATAGGTTGTACTGGATAGATTATTTTAATAGAATCATCTTTCTCCATAACCTTATCCACCAAGAACTCATTGTCCTTCAAGTAGGGTTTTTCTTCAACTCCATTTATGGATAAGCTTACATCCGGTTCTTTAAAATCAGAATTATTGATCTCTTCTAGACCAAATACAGGATGAATGATCAATAGCAGTAGGATTGCTATCACTGGTACTCTCTTATTCATCACTTCACCTCAAATTAGTGGTTCAATATCCTCATCAAATAGAGAAAAGGTTTTCTCCATTTTCATACGTTCTATATTGTCTACTCCTTCTTTGGCATCAGCTGCCAACCTCTGCAACTCTTTCACCCTCGGTATCTCTGTAAGGTTTGCAAGGATGACCAGCGCAGCAACATATTTAGTTCTTCTGGTTGGATAATCTCCTGCCCTCACCTCAACACCTGAGATCTGTTCTTCTAACCACAACTTTGCCTTCTCCAGTCCTTTTCTATCCAGGTGTTCAGGAGGACCGGCCACCAGTATTAAGGCTTTCTCAGCACTTTTAACACTGCATGGAACCGTCAATCTTCCCAGGGTTGCCCTTCTCACCAGAGATGATATCTTCATTGACCTGTCACTGTCCATTACGGGTTTCTCCTCTTGTTTCTTTCCTTTTTTGAAAGTAGAGAAAAATTTGTCCATAGACTTCTTTTCTGCTTCTGCAAGAGTTGTAGCATAACCAATAGCGCTAATACCCTCTCCTTTAAGGGTGTTTATAACCTCAGAGCTATCTACGATCATTTCTCCTACAGTATCTCCTTCTGCAGGCTCGCCTGCTTTTGTTAGGACGCTGAGCCTCTTGACTACCTCTTCGTTTATTTTGTTAAACGACTCATGAAGGCTGAACCCTTCAAATTTCCAGGTACCGTTATCCAGAAGAATGAGATTATCTACATATTTATTAAGGGAGACAATACTTCTTGCGGCATTAAAAGAGTACAGCTTTCCTTCTTCAGAAGCTGGGAGGACTCCTAAGGCGTATACTGGTTCAGAGTACATCTCCGACAGGTATTTAGCAAGTACTGGTGTTCCTCCACTGCCTGTACCGCCTCCCAATCCGGCAATCAATAAGAAGGCATCAATTTCATGAGTGCCTTTATTATCGATAATATTGAGGATGGTCTCGATCTCTTCCTGGGTCACTTTTGTTCCCATTTTATTGTCAGTCCCCACTCCATGGCCTTTGACGTGTGTCTGACCGATGAGGAGACGATTATCCATGGGAACGTGATTCAATCCCATTAGATCTGTTCGGGCGGTGTTAACTGCTAGTGACTTTAATCCTGAATCAGTACCCCTAATCTTCTCGTTCTCTATTAGTAAATCAAGGATCTTCCCGCCTGCCTGACCGAATCCTATTACGAAAAATTTCATGTCCCTAGTGATATCGGAATAAATTTAAGCCTTTCCGTTCAATAATGGATGAAATTAAAAATAAAATTTAATATATTATTATAAAGTCTCAAGATTAGGTCAATCAGGTGGAATCTTTTGAAGAAAATAGCTTTAAAAAGGTGTACTGTTGGTGACTGAGCTCATCATCCTAGATTTGCTCTGAAGCCCCATTCGATCAAGGAACTGACTATGGCGGTAATTATGCCTATTAGCGCCATCTTCGATCCGTAGATGAATATGTTCCTTCTAGATACCATACCTAGATAAACTCCCAGGAAGAAAAGCAATGAGACCGTGATGGAAATGGAAATCAACAGCGCTATCTGGTTTGTGAACCCCAGAACGAGGGCGAAGAAAAAAGGGATCACGGGTATTATTGCCCCTGTAAGGGAAGCTAGTCCGTCGGAAACCCCGCTGGACAAGACCCTTTTCCTCATTCCGTAGTGGAGTGTGGTGTCTCTTAAATGCCCATCGGTAAGCATTGATTTCTCCAGATCAGAAAGTTCGTGTTCTACTTCAGCGCTTTCGGCCGTAAAAGCTCCAAAAAGGTTTGATAGACTATTAGCTACACCCCCACCCAGGCCTGCAGTCACAACGATCACAGGTGCAGCTCCCGAAGCCCCGATCACTACCCCCAGGGTAGAGAGGGAACCATCGATAAGACCTCTTATGAAGTAACGGTCAATTTTCATATTGGTAGTTGGTCAACAACATGAATTTGTTTTTTTCTTTAACTGTCCTATTCTCAATTGCACTCTAACTCGCTGATAGAAAGCAACTCGACAAAGTGGAATGAATCTCTGGTCACGACTTCTCCTTTGGCGAACCCGATCTCTTCATCGAAGATGGGGCCGTTGAAGACGAAGGAATGGAAATCTCCGTTCTCCCCACAGGGGTCAACGCCCTCAGGCAGGTCCGTCAGAAAGTTCTCATCATAGCTCCTGCCCACAAAATCTTTACCCAAGATCCGGGAGTCAACGCAGGTGATGATCGATTTGAATCCCAGCTCTATGAATTCGCCTGTTCTTCCACAAGAGTTCTTATTACCCCATGCATGCTGACCCTATCATAATCCTGGGTTATAGTGGTTATCAGCGCCGAGATCTTGTATCTGCCCTCTTTTTGGATTAAATAGAGGGCTAAAGCACTATCTTTACCACCGCTCCATGTGAACAGGACTTTCTCACTCATCATTCGATCTCATCTATCAAGCATTCATCCCATTCACGCAGACCCAGCATGGCTTCGTACTCCTGAGGAGTTAGGATGGGGACGGAATAGAATTCGGCATCATCATAACTTATCCGTGGACAGGCGGTGTTAACGTAGTAGCCATAGGGGAAACTGGCTAATTTATAGGGAGTCAGCTCCTCGAACATCACCATATCCACTTTCTTAGCCTTATCGGATGCTTCTCTTTTCAACGTATCTGCCAGATTGGTTCTTTTCTGCCCCGGTTTGCTGCTTACTATAATAGCTCCTCTGTGCTCACTGTACATGGCCTTTGCCATGAATGTCATTCTCTTTCTCACGAAATCGGCAGTGTCTACTTCTTCAAATTCTCTACTGAGTGGGCTGTAGCGGTAAACCCTTTTTCCAGTGTAAACTGCAGCTCCTAATGGATGAAAGAGCCCGTCACCAATAAAAAGAACGGCATCAGCGTTACTTCTCCTCAGTACGGAATAGTTGCACCCCAAAACCTGTCCCGGCATGGTGACCCGGGTACCTTCTCCCACCTCAATCTTATAACCCGCGCTCTCCAGCTCTTTTTTTACTTCTGGAAGCTTGTGTGCATACTGAGCTGTGGCAATAAGGGCAATACTATCTTGCGGAATATCGATATCCTCGGTATTAACTTCGTATTCAATAAAATAGGGGACATAGATAACTCTATCCAGCTTGAGTATCTGAGTATGACCGAAGTGGAGGAGCACATCAACCGCGTCCAGCAGATTAGTATCGATGTCACATGCTCCGTAGCTACCCGAGCCAGAGAGTATAGCTTCGTAGCCTTTTCCCTCGAGCCCATCTATTATCTCTGTACATCTGAATTTTAGACCATCTGGTAACTGTATGCCTACTCTGGTGGCAGAGTACTCCTCAAGTCGATCGAAAACCTGGTCAAAATCTATCTGTTCCAGGATTATCCCTATACCTCTAACTCTAATTCAGTCCTTTCTTCTGCTCTCATCGAGCATGATCCTCTTCTCTACCTTAGCTACAGTCTCTCTTATGGTCTTAACCGCATCGGAGTTTGCGGATACGCTGTCGATGCCCAATCTCACCAGCTTATCTACAACTTTGGGATAGCTTCCTGCCTGTCCGCAAATAGATGTTTTGACCCCATGCTCCCTGCAGATGAGGATAACTCTCTCCATAAGCCTCATTACAGCCGGATGGGTCTCTGCGTAAAGATAGGCAACGTTCTCGTTGTTCCTGTCCACTGCCAGAGTGTACTGGGTCAGATCATTGGTACCGAAGGAGACGAAGGTTATTCCTTCTTCGATTATCTCTTCGATAACCAGGGCTGCAGCAGGGGTTTCCACCATGACCCCGAAGTCAATGGTCTCTGTATCCAGGCCTTCTTCATGGAGTATTTGCTTGGCTCTCCTCACTTCGCTGGGATGACCAACGAGGGGAAGCATTATGCCAACATTGTTGAAACCCTCGTCAGCAAGTCTTTTCATGGCTCTCAGCTCAGATCTGAAGTGCTCTTCTTCTTTCAGGTCCCTTCTAACTCCTCTGAACCCCATCATGGGATTCGCTTCGATGGGCTCGTCTTCACCACCCACCATTCCTCTGAACTCGTCGGTGGGGGCATCCAGAGTTCTAACCCATATGGGTTTGGGGTAGAAGGCTTTGGCAACTTTCTTGGTCTCTCCGGCCAGAAGGTCGATGTATTCTTCCATTTCACCGTCCTTGATGAACTTCATGGGATGCTTGTTCAATCCCAGGACCATATGCTCTATTCTGAACAATCCTACACCATCAGCTCCGGTGGCGGCCGCTTTCTCTGCGGCATCGGGTATTGACAGGTTCACTTTAACTTCTGTGGCAGTGATTATGGGAGCGGCTGCGGTAGTAACTGCTTCTTCCTTTTTCTCCTCTTTCTTGACCTTGCCGGAGTAAACTACTCCTCTATCTCCGTCAACAGTTACCATTGCACCATCTTCCAGAACTTTACTTCCCTTGCTTGTACCCACAATGGCAGGAACACCCAGCTCTCTGGAAACTATGGCAGCATGACAGGTCATTCCACCCTCATCAGTAACGATTGCTGATGCTCTTTGCATAGCGGGGACCATGTCTGGAGAGGTCATGGTCGTCACCAGAATATCTCCTTCCTTGACCTTTCCGACTTCTTTTTCTTCCAGAACTATCTTTACTTTGCCAACCCCGATTCCTGGAGCGGCTCCCAGTCCCTTGATGAGCACTTCTCCTTCTCCAAGTTCTCCCTCTTCAGGTTCTCCTGTTCCTTCTTTGATGGTCGTTACGGGTCTTGATTGAGTGATGAAAACCTTACCGTTCTCGATGGCCCATTCAACATCCTGTGGCCAACCGTAGTGGTCCTCAATAACTTCACCCAGAGTAAAAACTTCTCTCAATTCTTCATCGGTCAAAACCCTTTCGTTGGCTTTTTCGTCATCCAGCTTAACTTCAACTGTCTTTCCATCCTTTTTGACCAGCATGAAGTTCTTTTTGGCCACTTTGGTCTCCACTACCTCTTTCTTGTTCCTGTCATAGATGTAGGAGTCAGGAGTTACACTACCACTGACTATAGCTTCACCCAAACCGAAGACAGCCTCCACAATACACATTTTCTCCCCGGTTACGGGATGAGAGGTGAACATCACTCCGCTCTTCTCACTGTTAATCATTTTCTGGACCACGACTGCTATACTCACATCCTCGTGGGTGAAACTGTGCCTCACTCTATAGTAAATTGCTCTGGGAGTGTAGAGGCTGCTCCAGCACTTCCTTACCTTCTCTACTACATCATCCGGACCATGAATATTAAGAAAAGTCTCCTGCTGTCCGGCAAAACTGGCTTCCGGAAGGTCCTCGGCTGTCGCAGAACTTCTTATCGCCACGAAGACTTGCTCCCCTTCTTCCTCACATAATTGATTATAAGCATCCTTTATCTCTTTCTTGATTTCGGGGAGCATCTCTTTTGACTCGACTTCCTCTCTTATTTTTTGGGAAGCATAATTAAGGTCATCTGTATTTTCAGTATCAACCTCATCCAGGATCTTTTTTATATCATCTTTAATTCCTGTTCTTTCAATAAACTCCATAAATGTTCTGCTATCGACCACAAATCCATTGGGAACGGGTATCTCATTTCTGAGCAGTTCACCGAGGTTTGCACCCTTGCCTCCGGCAATGGGTGTGTCATTCTTACCTAAATCGCTTAACCATATTACGCCCAACTTGATCCCTCCTTAAGTCTCAGAAAATAATATCATGACGCGGATCAGGTGGCGCCGTTGGAGGCCCTGCACCG
>JAWODI010000032.1:0-5527 GCA_046483365.1 Archaeoglobaceae archaeon
AGGAGATGTCGACCCCGAGAACCCACGTCCTTCGGGTCATTACCCCCGGTTTCGAGACAACGAATGGCATTACGTCCCCGACGAGCTCGCCCGTTCGCCTGACGACGCCAATGCTGTTTTGTATTGGTTTCGTCTCGAATTTCATTATCGGTGGCGTCACTGGCGTGTTCCTCGCCTGAATTAACCTCTAAAAGCATCTCAGTTGGCAGCCACAAATATGAGGTGAAAGCACCCATCGATGGTGCAGTGGCTGTAGTGGACAATTCCAGACTGGTGGAGATCGCCAGGGCTGCAGGAGCTCCCAAGGACAAAGGAGCAGGCATAGTATTGCATAAAAAGGGAGGCCAGCACGTAAAAGCGGGTACCTCCTTGTTCACCATTTACGCTGAAAAGGAATGGAAACTGGACCACGCAGTTGAACTGGCCACCCCGGACCCACCGTTAACGATTTCAAGTATGATACTGGAAAGGTATCCATCTTACAGAGTAATATAAAATAATTAATGAAATAGAAATGAAATGAAGAAAATGAAGAGGGGTAAATATGACTGAAAAGACCGAAAAGACTGAAAAAACAAGGTTTAAGGACGGCCTTCAGGATATAGTGGCCTGCAAGTCAAGTATTTGCAGGATAGCTCTGGAAGAAGATAGAGGAGTACTGGAGTATAGAGGTTATGATATCCATGATCTGGCCAAGCACTCCAATTTCGAGGAAATAACCTATCTTCTTCTGTTCGGAGAGCTTCCCAGTAAGAAGGAACTCGAGTTATTCTCTGAAGAGCTCAAGGAGAGAAGAGAACTACCTCCTCAGATCATCGGATTGATGACCCACTTACCACAGTTTACACACCCTATGGTGGTACTCAGGACCGCTGTATCTTATCTGGGTTCAATGGATAAATATATTCACCATAAGAGCTACGAAAGGAGTGTTGATAAGGCAAAGAATCTGGTGGCGAAGCTTCCCACCATAACAGCTTACTACCACAGGATTAGAACCGGTCAGAATCTGGTAGGACCAAATATGGATCTGGACCATGCTGCTAACTTCCTTTACATGCTTCACGGTAAAGAACCCACTGAAATAGAGGCGAAAAGTCTTGATATGGACCTGATCCTGCACGCAGACCACGAGCTGAACGCTTCAACTTTTGCCGCCAGAACTTCGGCTTCAACTCTTGCAGATATCTATGCCTGCGTAGTCTCTGGAACAGGGACCCTCATGGGACCTCTGCACGGTGGGGCCTCTCAAAAGGTAATGGAGATGTTGAGAGAAGTAGCAATCCCCTGGAGAGCGGAGGACTACATAAAGGAGAAACTGGAGAGAAGAGGGAAGATAATGGGCTTCGGCCACCGGGTCTATAGAGGAGTAATGGATCCCAGAACAGTGGAGCTGAAAACTCTATCCAGGAAGCTGGCCGACGAAAAAGATCCCAAATGGTATGAATTATCTGAAGCCCTTGCTGAGGCAGTCTATAAGTATAAGAACCTTCTCCCCAACGTTGATTTCTATTCGGCAAGTGTCTATGCCAACTTGAACATTCCGGAAGACCTGTTCATCAATATCTTCGCCATGTCCAGGATCTCTGGATGGACTTCCCACGTGATCGAGCAATACGAGAACAATAAGCTTATCCGGCCAAGAGCTGAATACGTGGGTGCCGAAAGTAGAGAGTACCAATCTTTTGACGGAAGAAGTAGAAAATAGGTGATAAGATGGATTTTCCCTTGTCGGAGAGATTGAACCAGCTACCGCCATACCTATTTGCAGAACTGGATGTCATGAAAAGAAAGAAGCAGGAAGAGGGAACAGACGTCATTGACTTCGGTGTGGGAGATCCCGATCTGCCAACACCCTCACACATCGTGGAAGCAATGCAAAAGGCAGTAGAGAAAGTAGAGAACCAGAAATATCCCGGTTATGCTGGCACGGCGTCTTTCAGGGAGGCAGTAAGCGAGTTCTATCGAAGAAGAAAGAACGTCAAGCTGGACCCGGAGAAAGAGATAATCGCCCTTATCGGCTCCAAAGAAGGGATAGCCCATCTTCCCCTTGCTTTTATCGATCCAGGAGATCATGTTCTCGTCCCTGACCCCCGATACCCTGTATATTATAGCTCCACCATATTCGCAGGAGGAAAACCCCATATAATGCCGTTGAAGGAGGAAAACGGATTCTTACCCGATCTGCAGTCCATTCCATCGGATGTGGCAAAGAAGTCAAAAATAATTTTCTTGAACTATCCCAACAATCCCACGAGTGGTGTGGCAGAAACGGATTTCATCAAGGAATCCATCGATTTCTGCTCAGATAATAACATAATCCTGGCGCAGGACGCTGCTTACAGCGAGGTCTCATTTGATTACAGGGTAAAGAGCTTCATGGAAGTAGAAGGAGCAATGGACGTGGTCATGGAATTCAATTCGCTATCCAAAACCTATAACATGACCGGATGGAGGATCGGCATGGCAGTAGGCAATCCCCAGGCACTCAACGGTCTGGCGAAGATAAAGACCAATATCGATAGCGGAACATTCGAGGCTGTGCAGGAAGCCGGAGTTGCCGCCCTAAACGGAAGTGATGAAGTGATCGAGAAGAATAACGATATCTACAGGAAGAGAAGAGATATACTGGTGGAAGGTCTGAAGGACACGGGGCTGGACGTCAATGTGCCCAGAGCCACTTTCTATGTGTGGTGTGGGGTCCCCCAGGGTTACGACAGCATGTCATTCACCAAAAAGCTGCTGGACGATGCAGGAGTTCTGGTCACACCCGGTGTAGGATTTGGAGAACACGGAAACGGTTTTGTGAGATTCGCTCTCACCAGGAGTGAAGAAGTCACCACAAACGCTGTGGAAAGAATGACACAAGCTGGTATTTAATTAACCTTTCCCCAATTCTTTGATCTCGCACCAATTACTTGATGGTTGTTAGTTGAATTACTGGCTGATTGTGGGTTGGGTGGTGGTTGGTTGTGGGTTGTTTATGGGTTGGTTGTGGGTTAAATAATCGGGGCGTTCTTTGTTGAGTTCATGAAGCCGCATACTGTTAAGGAACCGCTGTATAAGGAAAGGAATCTTCAGATAATCTTCGGGGTAGCTCTGATGGTGGTTCTGGGGGTTAGTTCTATAACTCCGGCTTTCCCCGAGATAGCTAATGGATTGAATATCTCAGGGAATGAAGTAGGGCTGCTGATCACTTTTTACACTTTACCTGGTGTACTGTTTACTCCTGTAATGGGAGTGTTGGCGGATAGGCTGGGAAGGAAGGAGGTGCTTGTCCCCTCGTTATTGCTGTTCGGTATCGCTGGCGCTGCCTGCGGTCTCACCCACGACTTCGGCACAATACTGGTCCTGCGTTTCTTTCAGGGAATAGGTGCTGCTTCACTGGCCTTCCTTAATATCACGGTCATTGGAGACCTTTATTCTGGTAAAGAGCGGTCAGAAGCAGTCGGATATAACGAAAGTATTATCAGTTTTAGCGAAGCAATCTACCCATTTATAGGTGGTTCTGTAGCTATGTTCGGGTGGTATTATCCTTTCTACCTGCCCATAGTTGCGGTCCCTATTGGCTTTATGGTCCTATTCTATTTGAAGGCTCCTCGACCTGAGAACGATCTCCGTATCAAGGAATATCTCCGAAATGCTGCACTGAGCTTCAAGAGCTTGCAAGTGATAGGCCTTTTCGCAGCCATTATCCTCACCTTCGCCATCTACTACGGCGTATTCCACTCTTTCTTCCCCTTTTTCATGAAGAAGTTCGATGCGAGTTCCTCTACCATAGGGCTCTTTATGACCCTCACCTTCATTTCTACGGCGATAACTTCTACTCAGCTGGGCAGGCTGGTCAAATTCTTCTCCGTAAGACATCTTCTCATGGCAGGAAGTGCCCTGTACTGTTTATCAATGCTTGTGCTTCCTATGGTCCCCAATATGGGAATGCTTCTGTTCCCGGTGATAATTTATGGAATCGCTCAGGGAATAAACCTGCCCAATCTACTTGCTCTACTCACAGGCCTTGCTCCCATGGAGCATCGCGCTGCATTCCTGTCGATCAACTGGGTAGTGGTCAGATTCGGTCAGACCATAGGACCTCTTCTGGGTGGTCTGGCGTTCGGGTTATGGGGCATAAACGCGGTCTTTTATTCAGGAGCCATACTGGCTATCGCCATGCTGGCAGTAGTGACTCTATTCATAAAATGAAACACAAAAGAGATTTCAGATGATTAAGAGCTTATACGTCTATTTACTGGTTCGCGGGTTTATTTTAGCAGGTTTATTCATACTCTGATCTTTTCCAGGTGAGAGAGGAGGGTGACACCCTTCCCCATATCCTCTATTTCCTGAATTAATTTTTCAGAGGGTTTTCCGTGGTAGAACACCACCTGCTCCGGGTCGCAGTGTTCTATCATGGCTTTTATACCGCCATAATCCAGATGATCGCTGACCACGATACGGGGATAGTAGAACCTCTGGGCGGTCAGCATGAACTTCTTGCCATCAACATCTTTCAGACTGCGGGGGGATACCAGATTTACGTCCCCATCCTCGTCTCCATCTTCATTGTGAGTGCATTCGATACCCAGTGAGCTGCATATACTGGCTATCTTCTCCTCAGCGCAAACTCTGTAGCCTGCTTCATTCAGTATACGGGTGACTCGCTGGGCTTTACCGATGGGGTACACGCCGTAAGTGGATTTTACTGCTTCACCCACCAGCTTTTCCAGCTCTTCCTGGAATACGTCCCTGGGACTGCCGTAAGTGGCTTCGGTCACCAGTACATCACATTTAGGGAGCTGAGAATAATTCTTGACATCCCCCGTTACCAGCACCCTGGATGAGGAGTTCACCAGAAACGCGCAGGAGCCAGGGATGTGTTCGGTGGGGTAGGTATTGATTTTCACACCATCCAGATCGATTTTATCTCCCACCTCAAAACACTTGCCGGAGAAATCCCTGCAGGTAGTGGTCTCCAGAATAGACGCTGTTTGATCAGAGGTGACAGCACGGGGATTTTTCATGTTGTTCTGCCCGTAATGATCGGTGTGAGCGTGAGTGATAAGATTGTAGCCGTCAGCTCCAGAAGAAGAGTCTACATGGAGGTCGGTCTCAAACCTTAATGTCAAATGGACCCTAGTCTTACCTTTCTCCACCCTCTTGAAGGGCAAAAAACCGAATTCCTCCAGGATATGGAGAGAAGACAGAGGGCATTACCTCCTCTTCTTCTTGAAACAAATCATACAGTCCTTGCACTTTTCTCTGATCCTCTTGTCCATAGGATGACCTTTTCCCCCTAGGTTATAAAACTCTTTTTTCCTCCCGCAAAACCGAGTTTAAAACTAACATAAATAGTATAAAAAGAGATGTTGGATCAAGAATTAAAGAATTAAAGAATTAAAGAATTAAAGAATTAAAGAATTAAAGAATTAAAGAATTAAAGAATTAAAGAATTAAAGAATTAAAGAATTAAAGAATTAAAGAATTAAAGAATTAAAGAAAAAAATGATCACTCGATTTCTATCTTTTTGAC
>JAWODI010000024.1:0-17078 GCA_046483365.1 Archaeoglobaceae archaeon
GTTGCCATCGTAGGGTCCCAAAAGTGCCTGGGGATTCCTCCTGGTCTGGCTGCCGTTGCAGTGAATGAGAAGGCCTGGGACTACTACAATGAGAAATGTCCGTTTTATCTTGACCTGGCGGCATATAAAAAGAAGTGCGCCGAGTATCAGACGCCCTTCACTCCAGCAGAGCCATTATACTTCGCTCTGGAGGAATCACTAAAGATGATCAATGAAGAAGGTCTGGATAACAGGATAAACAGACACAGGACCTTTGCCAGAGCTGTTAGAGAGTGGGCAATGGCTGCAGGTTTGGACCTATTCCCCCAGCTTAATGAATACAGCAATTACTCCAACACTGTCACAGCCATGAGGTTACCAGATGGCGTCAGTGATAAGGACCTTAGAGGCACTTTATCTTCAGAATATAAAATAACAGTGTCAGGTGGTCAGGCAGAGCTTAAAGGCAGGATATTCAGGATAGGGACCATGGGGAACATAGGGAAGAGAGAAGTGCTGTCCACACTGAGCGCGGTCTCCGACGTACTGAGAAGACACGGAAAGAACAGTAACATGGCATTAAATGCTGCCACCGAAGTGCTGGAACAGCTATAAAGCAGGTATTGAACGTTTATGAAAATGGGTATGGAAGAGCTATGAAGGTAGGTATTGTGGATACCACATTCTCCAGGGTGAATATGGGGGAGATCGCCGTTGATGAGCTGAGGAACATATCCTCTTACCCTTATGAGAGATACACTGTACCCGGTATCAAGGACATACCCGTGGCATCCAAAAAGCTAATAGATGAGAATGAGTGCGATATTGTAATAGCCATGGGGATGCCCGGCAGCAAGCCCATCGACAAGCAGTGCGCCCATGAAGCTTCTCTGGGCCTGATAAACACCCAGTTAATGACCAACACCCACATTGTGGAAGTATTTGTCCATGAAGACGAAGCCGAGGATGAAAAAGAATTATACGATGTTATAGAGAACCGGGTGAGAGAACACGTCCAGAACGCCATTGACTTGCTCACCAACCAGAAGAAGCTGCAGAAGCAGGCCGGAACGGGCCAGAGGCAGGGTTATGAGGACGTCGGACCCATAACGAAGTAGTGGGCATAACAGGTTCCAAAAGACGAATATTTTATTGTTCAAATCTTTATTATTTTAAGCATGAACAACATTTCCAGGGGACAGGGGATTGGTTCAGCGTTAATTAGCCTGACGGTGATTTCAGTAGTGGTTATCAGTGTAATATCATACGTGATCTATAGCTACAGATTGGTCGGACCCCTTCTCATTCTAATGGGGGTGATTCCGTGGCTCCCCATAAAATTGTCAGGAAGAAACATAAGATCCACGGGCGCAGATATTGTATTTGGAGCAGTCGACACGGGAATACTGGGAATCGCTGCTCTCATCGGCGCTAGCTTTGCGGGAGTACTGGGGGCGATTGTGGGTGGAGCCATTGGAGATGCCATTACTGACGGACTAGCAGGTATATTTGAGGGAAGAGTGGCAGAACACCTGAGAGCACATGGAATTGAAGAGGCAAGAACCCCTCTAAGCTCTTCGATGGGAAAAATGAGCGGGTGCCTGATCGGTGTGGGAATAACCCTTACCGTTGCCTGGAGTTTATTGGGACTCCGGATCTAGAATCGTTTTGTTATATAGTGAGTTTGCAGTCTAAAAGGTAACATTATATATACCTTTTAATCTTCCCCACCTGCGGTGTTTACCATGGATAAAATAAGGATCGGTTTGGTGGTTGCCGAGTTCAACAGGGACATCACTTACATGATGGAAGTTTCTGCCAGAGAGCATGCTGAAATCCTGGGTGCAGAGATCACCGAGACCATTAAGGTTCCAGGCGTTTTTGACACTCCTTTTGGCATAAAGAAAATGCTGGCCAAAGGTAAGGTTGATGCTATTGCCACCATAGGCTGTGTAATAGAAGGAGAGACAGAACATGACGAACTGGTGGCCCAGCACGCGGCCAGAAAGATAATGGACCTGGGTCTGGATTACGGAATCCCCGTGACCCTGGGAATATCTGGTCCAGGTATGGGGCGGGTAGCTGCTCATAAAAGAGTCGAATATGCTAAGAGGGCAGTGGAAGCTGCAGTAAAGATGGTCAGGAGATCTAAAGAATATGATGAGTAGAAGGGTTGAAGCTGTTCAACCATCTGCAACCCTTAAGATCTCTGAAGAGGCCAAAAAGCTGGCCGGAGAAGGAAAACCTGTAGTAAATATGGGTGTAGGTGAACCCGACTTCCCCACTCCCCAGCATATCGTGGATGCAGCAGTTAAAGCTCTCTACGAGGGTCATACTCACTATACTCCCGGAAAAGGTATCCCAGAGCTGGTAGAAGCCATTGGGGAAAAGTTGAAGGAAAATGGTATTGAAGCCGGACCTGAAAACATTATAACTACTCCGGGTGCCAAATACGCTATTTTCGAGTCCATATTGGCCACCATAAATAGGGATGACGAGGTCATCCTTCTGGATCCCTCATGGGTCAGTTATGAGCCATGTATCCTGATGGCTGAGGGTATGCCGGTATGGGTCCCTCACACCAGCGATTTCCAGGATGCCCCTGTAGAGGATTACATAACGGATAAGACTAAAATGATCATCCTCAACTCACCCAGCAACCCCCTTGGTGTGGTATATCCTAAAGAGTTCCTCCGGAAGATTAGGGATATTGCTGTGGACAACCACTTGCTGGTGATGTCGGATGAGATATACGAGAAGATAATTTTTGATGGGGAGCATGTCAGTATAGCCAGTTTCGATGGTATGGAGGACAGGACTGTAGTGATAAATGGTTTCTCCAAGAGCTATGCCATGACGGGATGGCGGCTGGGATATGCAGTAGCTCCTCCGTGGATAGTTAAAGCCATGTCAAAGATCCAATCCCATTCAGTGAGCCATGCTACATCCTTTGCCCAGCACGGGGGGGTTGCGGCAATCAAAGGTGACCAGCAGTGCGTTAAGGACATGGTCCAGGAATTCAAGGCCCGCAGGGACATGCTTATGGAAGGGCTGGATGAAATTGGAGCCGAATATGCTCCGCCCAGAGGAGCCTTTTACATGTTCGTCAATGTGGGCAGGGACTCTGTTCAGTTCAGTGAAGAGTTTCTGCAGAAAGAATATGTGGCCACTACCCCTGGGAGCGCCTTTGGGAAGGATTCTTCCTACTGGATAAGGTTGAGCTACGCCACATCCAGAGAGAATCTGGAAACGTTTCTGGAGCGTTATAAGAGATTTATATCATAATAATAGTTTAATTAAGAACTCCACAATAACCTTTTTATGCATAATCAGTGATTTGGTCGAAGCATCAAATTAATCCAGCTAACAGGAAATATGTGGTGGATAAAGTGAGAATACTTGCCAAGCCAGAAGTGTGTATGGGATGCCATCTATGTGAGATATGGTGTGCTGTGGCCCACTCCAAATCAAAGGACATAATCAAGGCATATAAATACGAGGAACCAAGGCCCGTTTCCAGGATCAGGGTAGAGGACAGACTACCTGTGACTTTCGCCATCCAATGCAGAAACTGCGACGAGCCCGAATGCATGGCTGCATGTATTAGCGGCGCTCTATATAAGGACGCAGAGGGAAATGTTGTTCATGATGAATCCAAGTGTGTGGGTTGCTATAGCTGCGTAATGGCCTGCCCGTACGGCAGCGTGAAGATCGATGACAGAACCCAGAAAGTAGTTAAGTGCGATCTGTGTGGCGGGGATCCCCAGTGCGTCAAGATGTGCCCCAACGAAGCCCTGGTCATAGTGGAGAGTGGAGCAGGTGAAGCAGATGAAGAAGTTTGATTTCGCCATAATAGGGAACTCGGCAGGAGGAATTGGCTGTCTGGAAAACCTCAGGAATCTGGATAAAGACGCATCTATCGCCCTCATATCTGATGAGGGCTATCACACTTACTCTCGAGCGCTTATCCCCTATTACCTTGAAGGCAAGATAAAATTTGATAAGATGTTTTACAGGGATCAGGATTTCTATGAGGAGATGAATGTAACTCCCTATCTGGGCAAGAGAGTGTCCAATATTGATTTTGATAATAAGACCCTTCAGTTCGAAGATGGAGATGAGGTCCAGTACGGAAAGTTGCTCCTGGCTATCGGCGGTGAGCCTTTTGTTCCTCCCATCGAAGGTATTGACAAGAAGAGATCGTTCACCTTCGTGAAAATGGACGATGTCCTGGGAATAAAGGACGCCTTGAAGTCGGTGGAAAGAGCAGTGGTGCTGGGAGGAGGAGTTATCGGTCTCATGGTTGCCGAGGTCCTCAAGAAAAAGGGGCTGGAAGTAATTGTGGTGGAGTTAATGGATAGAGTGCTGGCTCCTGTGGTGGATGAGACCACTTCCTGGATCGTTGAAGATATTTTCCGGGAGAACGGGGTCAAGATACTGACCAACAACACCATCAACAAGGTCAAGGGCAAAGAGCAGCTAGAAGGAATAGTCCTCCAGGACGGAACCGAAGTCCCTGTGGACATGCTGGTGGCAGGAATTGGTGTCAGACCCAGGACAGGGCTGGTAAATGATACTGATGTCGAGGTCAACAGAGGGATTGTAGTGGACAAAAGAATGCAGACCTCAGTGGAAGATGTCTATGCCTGCGGAGATTGTGCTGAAGTTTACGACTTTCTGGCTGAAGATAATCGACCTCTTCCCCTGTGGCCCATCGCCTACAAGGGTGGCAGAGTAGCTGCCTACAACATGTGCGGGATCGATAGGGAATACGATCAGGCCACTGCCATGAACGCCATGCACTTCTTCGGCTATTACATAGTAAATGCCGGATTGAATGTTACTGAAGAAGATGAAGACAAATACGAAGTTATCAAGAGATTTGATGAAGATAACCGGATCTACAGGAAATTTGTCCTGGATAATGGAAAGATCGTAGGAATGATACTTGCTGGTGAGGTTGACAGAGCCGGCATTATACTCAATTTAATGAGAAATGGGGTTGACGTCTCGGCCTTCAAGGAAAAGTTGCTGGAAAATCAATTTGGTTATGCAGACATGCCGGAAGATGTGAGATGGAGACTTCTTTGCGACGATGTAGTCCTTGGGGTGCTGTAGCAATGAGACGCAACAGACGAAGGTTGGAGCCTGAGAAGGAAATAGATGCCTGCGGGCTTTTTGGAGTTATGGACAGAAGCGGGAAGAGATTTGACGGTAACACAGTAATAGATGCTATGAAGAATATGAAGGTCAGAGGTAACGGACTGGGAGGCGGTTTTGCGGCTTACGGTCTCTACCCCCAGTATGCAGACCAGTACGGCATCCACGTGATGTTCGAAAAAGGTAGCGAGGAGGCCAAAAAAGAGGTTGAGGAGTTCCTGGAGCGCAACTTCAACATCGTTCATGAAGAAGAAGTTCCCACCAATCCTGATGCCCCTGTGGATGACCCACCCCTTGTGTGGAGGTATTTTGTGGACCCTCCCAGAAGAGAGGACGGTAAAATATCGGATGACGACTACGTGGTCTCCAGAGTGATGCACATCAACACCCAGATAAAGGACGCATTCGTTTTCTCCTCAGGAAAGAATATGGCCGTGTTCAAAGGTGTAGGTTTCCCTGAAGATATTGCAGAGTTCTTCTTGCTGGATGAGATGTATGAGGGATATATATGGACCGGACACTCCAGATTCCCTACCAACACTCAGGGATGGTGGGGTGGAGCCCACCCATTCTGCATTCTGGACTGGACAGTAGCCCATAACGGAGAGATTTCCTCTTATGGGACTAACAGAAGGTATCTGGAGATGTTTGGATACTACTGCACCCTCCACACGGATACAGAGGTCATAGCTTATGCTGTCGACCTCCTGATGAGGAGGCAGCAACTCCCCATCGAAGTGGTTTCAAAGATATTCGGTCCTCCCATGTGGTATCTGATCGACCACATGGACGAGAAAAAGCAGAAGCTTTATACTGCTCTCAGACAGGTTTACGCTCCTTTACTGGTCAACGGACCGTTCACTTTCGTGATGGCTCACCACGGCGAAATGTTCGGTCTTACGGATAGAATAAGGTTGAGGCCCATCACCGCCGGAGAGAAGGACGACTTCATTTATATGTCATCTGAGGAGGCAGCCATAAGAGCTGTTTCTCCCGATCTGGATGGGGTGTGGACCCCTCACGGAGGAGAGCCCATAATCGGCAGGTTGTGGAAAGATGAAGAAAAGAAGAAGAAAGAACAAGTCATTCTGGAAAATGCTTTCAGGTGATAGTGATAGGTGATCATATGTATTCATATCAACTTCCCGAGTTCATTATAGAAAGAAGAGAAGATAGATGTATTAAGTGTGGTGTCTGCGTGAGGCAGTGCGCCTTTGAAGGGCACCACTATGATGAAGAGCTGGATATGATGTTCTCTGACGAGAACAAGTGTGTGGGCTGTCAGAGATGTGTGGCATTTTGCCCTACCAATGCTCTCATCGTCAGACCACATCCCGGTCAGTATAAGCAGAACGTCAACTGGAACAGGGAAAAACTTCAGGACCTCAAGAAGCAGGCAGAAACAGGTGGTGTAGTCCTCACGGGGAGCGGTAACGATAAACCCTACAGGATTTACTGGGATCATCTCGTTTTGAACGCTTCACAGGTCACCAATCCGTCTATTGACCCCCTCAGAGAGCCTATGGAGCTGAAGACCTTCCTGGGCAAGAAGCCGGACGCTCTGGAGCTGGAAATCAATGAAGATGATGTGGAGATCACCACGGACCTCACTCCCAACGTGGCCATAGAGACTCCCATAGTGTTCTCGGCTATGTCCTACGGGGCTATAAGCTATCAGGCGTTCAAGTCGCTGGCAATGGCTGCCTCAGAGTATGGTACTCTGTTCAATACGGGTGAAGGTGGTTTGCCTACCGAGCTGAGGAAATACGGGAAGAATGCCATCGTGCAGTGCGCCAGCGGTAGGTTCGGTGTCGACCCGGATTACCTCAACAGTGCCGCTGCTGTGGAGATAAAGATCGGTCAGGGAGCCAAGCCCGGAATTGGAGGGCATCTGCCGGGTGAGAAGGTCAGCTTAACCATCTCGGAGACCAGAATGATCCCCGAAGGAACAGATGCACTGTCTCCGGCTCCTCAACACGATATATATTCTATTGAAGACCTGTCCATGCTCATATACGCGCTCAAGGAGGCAACGAACTACGAGAAGCCGGTAAGCGTTAAGATAGCCGCAGTACACAACGCTCCCGCCATCGCATCAGGTATGATTAGGGCTGGTGCAGACATTGTCGCTCTGGACGGCTTGAGAGGCGGTACAGGTGCGGCACCCAAGATAACCAGAGATAATGTGGGAATACCCATCGAAATGGCTACCGCCGCAGTGGACAGAAGACTTAGAGAAGAGGGAATAAGACACAAGGGCTCTGTGCTCGTGGCAGGTGGTTTCAGGAACAGCGCTGACGTATTGAAGGCCATAATACTGGGAGCGGACGCCGTTTACATTGGAAGTCCTGCTCTGGTAGCTATGGGATGCACTATGTGCCAGAAATGCTATACCGGTAAATGCACCTGGGGAATATGCACTCAGGACCCCTACTTGACAAAAAGATTAAATCCCGAGATAACCAGTCAGAGGCTGGTCAACCTGCTCAGAGGCTGGAGCCTGGAGATCAAGGAAATGCTCGGAGGAATGGGAATAAATGCCATTGAGAGCGCAAGAGGAAATAAGGACCAGCTGAGAGGAGTTGGCTTAGCGGACTGGGAGCTAGAAGTCCTGGGAGTAAATGGAGCCGGCGAATAGATAGACACAAATTAAAGGTGGTAATATGGGGACAAAAGACGTTAAGGACATGTTCTTGAGCGACATAAGAAAGATCGACGAGCTCAGAAAATATTCTACAGTCAAAGGCGATACCGCAGAAATAGATTCTTCTGGTCTCAAACACAAGGAATTGAACGACCTCATGAGGGACTGCGTGGTAAACGGTGCCACTAGGCTGGTCTTAAAGAACGTCGTCGGTCAGAGGTATATTGGAACCAGGCTGGCTTTCTCCAACCCCAAGAGGATTCAGATCGATGTCTACGGTACCGTAGGGAATGACGTAGGCGCCTTTCTAAACGGTCACAGGATGGTGGTCCACGGGAACGCTCAGGACGGAGTAGGAAATACCATGGACAGTGGAGAGATAATTATCGAGGGCAGAGCCGGTGATGTGGCCGCCATGTCCATGAGAGGTGGCAAGATATTCATTAGAGATGACGTCGGTTATAGGACGGCCATCCACATGAAAGAGTATAAGAACAGGATACCCTCGCTGGTGATCGGAGGGACAGGCCAGGACTTCTTTGGAGAGTATATGGCAGGAGGAAGAGTGACCCTCCTGGGCATGAACCTCAAAGACGAGCACCACAGGGCAAATTACATTGGTACGGGGATGCACGGCGGTGTTATCTACATCAGAGGCAAGGTGGAGGACTATCAGTTAGGTAAGGAAGTAGGGGTCTTCGAGCCGGAGAAAGAGGACTGGAAAGTTCTGGAAGAAGACGTTAAACAGTTCGCCGACTATTTCGGATTTGATGCGGACGAGCTACTCACAGGGAAGTTCACCAAACTGGTCCCCGTCTCCAAGAGGCCCTACGGAAAGATATACGCCTACTGAAGTACTTGATTTAATTCAATTCGATTTGATTTTATTTTCTATTATTATTTGCGGTCCGTAAACCCCAGGTTTATCAGTGATTGAGTGGCAGTAGAATAGAATAGCCCCCCAGGATAATTGCCTACAGGGTTGGAGGGTAGGGGTGGGTTTAACAGGTTGGGGTTGAGATAAACTAACTATCTCTTATCCTAGGGGGTGAAAATACTTGTTCATCCATCTTAAAAAACTTTGTGGTCGAGTGTCGAATGTGGTAAGGTTGAGACCTTACTATATCGAAGGTTTTATCTTTTTTATTCTCTAAGTCGGTCTGGTGGGTCGTTGGTGACTATAATCAAGGTGATAGGTCTCGTAGTTAAGGGTCTTGCAGTTGATGTAGTTGATGTAGTTGATGTAGTTGGTGTAGTTGAGGTGACGGCGGGAGTTTCATGAAGATCACTATTGACAGGAAGGCCCTTTTTACCCTGGCATCGGAGACCAGAATAAACCTCCTTAAGGAGCTGGATAAGCGGAGAATGACCCAGTCTGAGCTCTCCAAAGAGCTTGAGGTCTCTAAGACTGCTGTTAAGGAGCACCTGGATAAGTTGGAAGAAGCGGGTTTGGTGGAGAGGTCTGAAGAAGGGAGGAAGTGGATATATTACGAGCTGACCGGTAAAGGAAAATACGTCTTGCATCCGGGAAGCAAGATAACCATCACCCTAATGCTCTCAGCAGCCATAGCCACCATCGGGGGAGGATTCTTTGAGCTATACAGATATATTATGAGTAAATTTGCCTTGGGACCAACTCTGACTCCAACTCCAGAGCCTGCACCTGTTGAGCAGCCAACACCCACTCCTCAACCAACTACCCCACCAGAACAGCCTGTAGGACCTGAGGCTACACCTTCGCCCACGCCAGCTGAAACTCCTATGCCTGCGGAGACAACTTCACCGACTCCTCTACCTACTGAAACAGTCGCCCCAACCGAGATTCCGACTGGCACCGGAACACCGGAACCCGTTCCAACGTCTGCCACAGAAACACCCGCTCCCACCCCCACTGGTACACCGCCGGAAGTTCCAACAGCCCCACCTGCTGAAACACCAGTCCCAACTTCAACTACTCCAGAGCCAATAACTACGCCAACTGCTACTCCAGCTCCGACTCCAACTGGCACACCGGTTCCTGAGGCTGCGCTGCTCCCACCGGAAATCCACTTGCTGGCCGGAATTATTTTGATCGCATTGGGGGCTTTGCTGGTCTACATCTATCGCCGGAGGTAACTACTTTTTGAAATTTGGAGGTGAGAAAGGGTTGAAAAAGTTGGTTGGAGTTGCTTGCGCAATTGTGGTTTTGATATCTGTTCTGTTCTGTATAATCCATTTTGGTGGAGTGAGGCAGAACGGACAAAATAATTCTGAATCTCAGCAGGAGGAGACTGGGTGCAATTCTGAAAATTTCTCTCCGGTTGGAGGCATATCTGGAAACTACATGACTATAAAACCGGGAGAGACAAAAGAAACATCTTACATTTTCTACGCAGGGAAAGGAGAAGGAAATGTGGAACTGTCGATTAAAAGAGTTGCTGGAGTTTTTAAAACGGATGAGTTGCCCATGCCAGAGGACGTAAATGTTACTGTAGCTCCCTCTGACTTTTACTTAGGATCTAATGGAAAGCACACGTCGAAAATAACTGTAAATGTCTGTTCTGATTTTGGTTCCAAACTGTGGAGAAATTACACCGGGGGAGGAGTTAAAATACATGAGTTCGTTTTTCTGGTTCGTGCAGAATTTGGAGATAATATAATAGATGACTGGTTGAGAGTTGACGTGTATCCTCCTTCAGAAGATAAGCCTGTTTACCAGCCGGGTAGATCATTAATGGGTATGGCTCATCCTCATACGGAATATAATGAATCGATAACGTTGGAAAGTGGAACAACGATTGAAAAAACGTTTGTTTTCTATACGGGAGAAGCTGGTCCTGGAAAGGTGAATATTACTGTTTACAGGGTTTCTGATGTTTATAAGACTGAGAGAATAAGTTCTAAAGGTATAGATATTGCCTTGGAACCTTCGTGTTATATGGCAAAACCTCACGCTTATTACAATTCAACAATTATGATAGAGTCTTCCTCTGGGCTTCCTCCTGGCAAGTACGTGTTTTTAATCCATACAGACTTTGAGGATGGGGTGACAGGCGATAACTGGTTAACAGTGAACGTTATTTAAAGAGAACGAGGCTGAGTTTATGAACGTAAGAAAAATGCTCTCTCTTTTGGTTTTGTTTGCTCTGGTTTTAACTGGTTGTGCACAGCAACAGAGTGAGTCAACATCACATCCTAATGTCACCTCCACTCTTACTCCTAATCCAACTCAAACTTCAACCCCAAACCTTAGAGTAACGCCGCTGGAAACGTATTTGATTGAGTTTGGGAAGGTGAACGTAACAGCAGAAGTGTATAGCGATGGCAGTCATGGCGGAAAAAACCGGCTGGTAGCCAAATTGCCGGAGGGGAGAACGATAGTAAATACTACTTCATGTAGGGGTGGATGTAGTAATCTTACAGAGGGGAGGATTAAGAGGACAATTATTGATGAGATATGGATGTTCCGATCTGATGAAAAAATGGCTGTTGAGTTAGGCATAATTCTGGAGTGCGAGAAAGCTAATGGTACAGCATGTACACAAAAAGCCAACCAATTCGGCAGGTGTATAGGTGAGGGCAGATCTCCAGAAGAGTGTATCAGAGCCATCAACGGAAGCTGGAAGTCTGAAGTGAGTGTTAGTGGTTATCCTCTGCTCCAACTGCAGTATAAGCGTTAAAATTAGAATTTTTAGATTGTCAGCTTTCAACCTAACGAATTGCAAAGCCCTAAGTATAATTCTTGTTCAAATAATAGTTAAAAAAGGGTTTATTGAAGGTAAAAGAGGTGAATAAAGTATGGCCCACTATTGGTGGAAAGAATTTTTTGAGAACCCAAATATCTCCCCTAGTGAGCTAGCTGGTTTTCAGGTAAAAATAAACTGCAAGAAAATTACAGTGGTTCAAGATGATATGAGAACATCCCCAGTAGTAATTCATGAAGGTGTTGACAATGATCCTAATGGTGTTGTTTTTGTGAGCATCTACTCTGATGGAACGCTATGGTGGGAGATTGGACATTATCCCCAAGGTGAAGATTATAAACCTGATGAGAGCGACACGTACTCGTTTAATAAGTATATTTACCTTAGGTTGAAGAGAGAAGAATCTGCTGACGGAAGAAAGTTGGTAATGACTGTACTTAACGATATTAATGATGTGATAGGGGGCCCTGTTACTTTTGATGTAATCAATGCCTCAGGTAATCCGTATACGATGGTTGAACTGGAGGATACTGATACCAATTGGGTATCAACCTACGAAAGAGGATGGATAGATGAGATTATAAGATACTATCCAGATGGAACATCGGAAATTTGGAAATCGTCTGAAGAGTTTACAACTACGGAGGGTGATCGAGAAGGAACTGATGATTGTATTACAATAAACAAAGATACGTCAGAAGAGAGATTGAGGCTTGCAATTGAGATTCACCCAGCCTAAACGATAATTCTTGATTTTTTATCAATTAGGTAAGTTATTTTTTCTTGGGCTTTTAGATTTCTAGCAAGCAAGAAGAGATTTTAATGAAATCTGGGTTCTCGTTTTGAGGAATTTCGAAGACTTGAGAAGCTTTAACAACCTCCCCCGGCATCAGTTCGTTGTTAGTTCCTGTTAAGCATTTCAAGGCACTCCCATCTAGACCCTCTTTTTCATTTTGAAGGAGGTCAGAAGGAACGCAAGTCTCATAAATTTCACCTTTCTCGGTGGCAAGTTCTATCCAGCTGAAACTAGGAGGCTTTAACTCCTCTTTATCCTCATTACGCACTTCGTAACTTAAAGCTATGAAATCCATGCCTGAATCAGCTTCATAGGAATAATTCTTATCCTCGCAGCTCCATGAAATGCTGTTACTTCTGTTCCACCCGGTGAAAGTCACAAGTTGGTTATCTCCAATTTTTAGCTTATCCCCAAATCTGGCGATTGGAGGCTGAATCACGAAATTCTTTTCCAGTCTTTGGTCTTCACAGGCCAACTCAATTCTGCCCTCAATCCGTGGGCTAACCTTCTTCTCCAGCAATATGCGGTGTGGGGGGTAAATGAGGTGATTGCGACCTGGTTTATTGGTTTCACTTGGTTCAAGAGTTGTATTAATGCTTCTATTAAAGTCGGCTTCACCCAAATTAACTGCGATTCTATCCACCTTAACCTCTTCATCTCCCTCATTCTTTAATGACCACCTAACATCATACAACCAGAAACTGTTGATGCTTGTATGTTGCTGACCAACTTCTACAGTAATGTTAGCAACAACGCCATTGGATAGTTTTAGAGCGATTTCTTTGATGACGGATTTACAGTCAATAACTTTTGAAGTGGCAGGAGTTGACCCATCAGTATGATTGTGGGTTGGAGTCGGGGTTGAAGTATCGGGCTCATTTCCAGTACATCCCATTAAGGGTCCAGCCGTTAAAAATAATATTAAACCTACTACCCACCAAATTCTCCCACCAATCATACTGTCCATCAACCTTCGTAACTCTAATAGCTTTTTCTGTATTGTCAAATTTTAACCTTATGAAATGCAAATCCCTAAGTATGTTCTTTTTTGAACAGTAAACAAAGGAGTGTATAAAGGATAAGGAAGTGAAGTACATGGCTATAAGGAAAATACTTCCTCTTATGGTTTTACTTGCCTTGGTTCTCACTGGTTGTTCACAGCAACAGATTGAAGAATCAACGTCGCATCCTACCACCTACTCCCAAGTATCCGAAAAACCTGTCCTTTGAGCTTGGTGGAGTGAATTTTACAGGTATAGTGTATCAAGGGGACGGTGAAAGACCGTTGGTAGTGAAACTTCCGAATGGATACACAATAAATACTACAGTAAGCAACAATTTCACAAGAAGTGAAGTTAAATACGAGATTATCGATAAAGTAGGGCTTCTCCGAAGTGATGAAGTAATAGCTGTCCAGCATGGTATAATCATTGAGTGCGGGAAAGCTAACGGTACAGCATGTACACAAAAAGCCAACAAATTTGGGAGGTGTATAGATAAAGGTATGACTGAAGATGAATGCATCAAAAACATAAACGGAAGCTGGAAGTCTGAAGTGAGTGTTAGTGGTTATCCTCTGCTCCAACTGCAGTATAAGCGTTAAAATTAGAATTTCTTCCCAATTGTCAGCTTTCAACCTTACGATTTGCAAAGCTCTAAGTAAATTCTAATTCAAATAATAGTTTGAAAGGGGGATGATAAGATATGGATAACCGGTATCTGGTTGTTATTGTGCTTGTGCTGGGAGTTTTAGTGGGCTCAGCCGTAACCAACTTCGCCACACCATCCATGGTGGTTGCGGATGATACTGCTGACGTTGACGACGGCGATGGCGACAATAATAGTAACAGACTTCATGTTGCTGGAAGTGGGGAAGTAAATGTTGACCCGGATCAGGTAGTGATCAGTTTGGGTGTCTCGATCACCAAGGACTCTGCCGAGGAAGCGAGGGAGGAGTGCGCCAACAGGACTTCTCAAGTGATTGATGCGCTGAAGGATGTGGGGATTACGGATGATCAGGTAGAAACTGAGAGGTTCTCCCTCTACGCCGATAGAGATTACATAAGGGAAGAAGATAGAAGTAAAGTAGTTGGTTACAGGGCCGTGAACACCATCAAGATCACTTCCAATGATACGGATAAGGCCGCAGACCTGATCGATACTGCGGTGCAGAAAGGAGCCAACGATGTAGATAGAGTAACTTTCACTCTGCAGGACTCTACCAGAGAAGGAATGAGGGAAGAAGCGGTCAAGAAGGCTGTCCAGGATGCCAAAACCGAAGCCCAGCATGTGGCCCAAGAAGTTGGAGTCCAATTGGGTTCTCCAGTAAAAATCGATGTGACCTCAACGGGCTATCAGCCCTATCAGCCCCGCTACTCCATGGCATCAGAAACACCTGTTCCGGTTGCCACGCCTGCTCCCACTGCAGCCGGACCAACAACACCTATCCAGGAGGGGAAGGTGACGGTAACCGCAGACATCCACATAATCTACAACTACACCTAATACTTTATTTTTAAGATTGAGGTCAGTAAAAGGATAAGGGATGCTTCATGGTAAAGAAGATACTTTTGATTGCAGTTATTGTGGTTTTATTCGCTGGTTGTATTCAAACCCAAACCCAACAGCAACAAGATGCTGCCAATATTCAGGTAAAACCTTCTGCTGGCTCGTATATTCCGGAGGGCACGCATAAAAACTCCAGTCTCTGGCTGATCAATTACACCGTGGAAGTAAGCACTATCGAAGAGGGCTTTGTAGGTTACTATAAGTCAAATGAACCAGTTTACATTATTGAACCCGGCGAGAAGGCGATAGTGATTAAGGGGATGGTTGAGAGCAGATATAATGAAAGTAAATACGTAATTCTTTCAGCCAAAGGTTACAACCCCTCTGGAGAGTTAGTAGCAGAATATGTGGGAAAAGGAGCTCCTGGAACTGCTCCTACCAGAGGTGATTACTTCAATATTGAGGATGGGGAGGAAGAGAGCTTCAAATTAATTATGAGGTATCAAGAGAACATTTCCACAATAAGACTATCTGCCAGCATTCATGAGCAACCCATACCGTAGCTCTTGTAATCTTCAGTTAATAAAAGAGGAATACGATGAAAAGGTCTTAAAGCAAATTGAGAGTGATCAGCTTACTTGATGAGGAGGTTGTAAAATGAGTAGACTCAGGGTTTTATTTATATTTATATTTGCTCTGGCTCTGACCGGTTGTATTCAAACCCAAAATCAACAGCAAGAGCAACAGCAAGAGTTAACAACTCCTACTCCAGCGGTTAGAACTCCGCCAGGTAAATTCAGCTCTGATTCTGGGGGTTACCTCTGGTATAATCTCAGTTTCACTCCGAAACCCGGTGAGCATCTTTATTCTCGAGGTAAAAGAACTCTGCATGATTGTGTGCTGGATGATAGGGAGAGTAAGTTAATTCTGGTTGATTCTCATGCTGAGTTGGGTGTTGTAAGGGCCAATCAGACTACTGGCCCTCCGGTGTGTCCTATAAAGGCTGAGGTGGGAGATACTTGTGTTGTGATCAAGGGAACGATCAGGAATGAGTATGATAGGGGTTATACTGTTGGAGTGTATGGTGATGTCTTTAACTCCACTGGAGCTGAGGTGGGCCACATTATAGACCCACCGGTGTGCAGGTTCACCACAACCTACGCTGAGGCGAACGGCACTGGTAATTTCAGCCTACATGTGAAATACGATAAACAGGACATCTCTCACTACCACCTATACGCCTTCACCTGCAACCAGCCACTGCCATAACAAAAAATTAAATTGAAGTGATGTGCAAATTTAATAAGATGGGGTCGGATACGATGAGAATAACATTGGTCTTGACTGCATTCGCTCTACTCTTTAGTGTCCAAGGAGTTACCGCCTCAACCATCTATGTCCCTGATGATTATTCAAGCATTCAGGCAGCAATAGATCATGCGAGTGAAGGAGACACCATCATCGTCAGGGATGGAACATATCTTGAGGACGTGTTTATAGATAAGCAGTTAACCATCAAATCGGAAAACGGATCCAGTGGTTGTATTGTGGATGGTGCTAGAGCTGGATTCACTCTTTCTGCAAATAGTATCACTGTTAAGGGGTTTAATATAACCAGTACTGAAGATGGCAGGGGAATAAGTGTTGAATCGGATGGCAATACTATTACGGAGAACAATATTACAGGTAACAGGTATGGGATATACCTTGATTTCACTATGGTCTGTGAAATCGATGGATATGATAATAATGCTATAATTGAGAACACTATAACCCGTAACTGGGCTGGTATAGCAAGTGCTGGCGACAACAATAAGGTTAGGGACAATAACTTCTCAAATAATGAACTTGACCGTTTTGCCATTCCCATACCGACACCACACCCCTGCGGTGACATCTCTTGCTACACCTATGTTCAGGAAGGCAGTATCTTGTCTGGGGATAAGAAACCGGTGAATGCTTCAGTGAGCATACTCTCAGCTGACCGCCAAAAAGTGACTGGGGATGACGGTCGGGTCAATTTCGACGATTTAAAAACTGGGGAACATGAAGTAAAGGCAGTATATAATTATTCCACCTTCTCAAAGAATGTTGAAGTCCAGGAAGATAGTGAAGCCGTTGTAGAGTTCGACTTTGCCAAAGCATCAGAAACGAACAGAGTGCCGGGCTTTGAGTCCATATTCTCGATTGCGGGGTTGGTGGTAGCAGCCTATTTGATGAGGAGGCTTTAAGATGAGTAAATTCAAGGTTCTGTTTATAGTTATGTTTGCTCTGGCTCTTACTGGCTGCTCACAGCGGGGTGAACCAG